>NZ_KB892378.1:326405-454198 GCF_000373785.1 Erysipelothrix tonsillarum DSM 14972
TCTTCAACATGTGGTAAGACATTATCAAGTTTATCTTGGATCGTTACATTCTCTGCTTTTACAGCACCTTTATTTTCGGCTGTAATGACATAGTTTAAGGTTTCTCCAGGACTTGCAAAGTTATCACCACTTGCATCGTTTACTTCTTTATTTGATTTAACTTCTGGTTTTCCAGTAGGAATTTCAATTTCAGGTGTTGTTTCTCCAACTGTAGCTTTATTTGAGATTGTTGTAACTGTTGTTACATCAAGATCTGTTTTTACTACAACTGCGAAGCTTACGGATACCTTAGCACCGGCTTCGATATCAACACTGATTCCGTCAATTAAGTCTTGTACGCTATGTGTTGAGATGGTTCCATTGTTGTTTAGTGTTACAACAACAGCTGATGTATCTTCAACATGTGGTAAGACATTATCAAGTTTATCTTGGATCGTTACATTCTCTGCTTTTACAGCACCTTTATTTTCGGCTGTAATGACATAGTTCAATGTTTCTCCAGGACTTGCAAAGTTATCACCACTTGCATCGTTTACTTCTTTAGCAGATAGAACATCGGTATCACCTGTTGGAATTTCAATTTCAGGTGTTGTTTCACCAACTGTAGCTTTATTTGAAATTTTTGTAACTGTTGCTACATCAAGATTTGCTTTTACTACAACTGCGAAGCTTACGGATACCTTAGCACCCGCTTCGATATCAACACTGATTCCGTCAATTAAGTCTTTAACACTGTGTGTTGAGACAGCACCATTGTTGTTTAGTGTTACAACAACAGAAGATGTATCTTCAACATGTGGTAAGACATTATCAAGTTTATCTTGGATTGTTACATTCTCTGCTTTTACAGCACCTTTATTTTCGGCTGTAATCACATAGTTCAATGTTTCGCCAGGACTTGCAAAGTTATCGCCACTTGCATCTTTGACTTCCTTATTTGATTTAACTTCAGGTTTCCCTGTAGGAATTTCAATTTCAGGTTCATCATCGCCAATTGTTGCTTTATTAGCAATAGTTGTAACTGTAGTTACATCAAGATCATTTTTCACAGTAACTGTAAATGTAACAGAAACTTTAGCACCTGCTTCGATATTTACAGTCAATCCGTTTTTAACTTCATCAATGGTGTGAACTGAAACAACTCCACCATTATTTAAGATCACACTAACGTTACTTTGATCAATATATGGAAGTACATGATCGAGTGTATCTTTGATAACAATATTTTTCGCTTCAACATTCCCTAGGTTTTCGGCAGTCAGGTTATATGTTAATTTTTCTCCTGGGCTTGCAAAACCATCATTATTTTCATCAGCAACTGTTTTATTAGATTTAACTTCTGGTTTTCCTGTAGGAATCTCTATTTCAATTTCTTCATCGCCAGCAGTTGCTTTGTTAGCAATTTTTGTGATGTTCTTAACGTCAAGGTCATCTTTTACGACAACTTCAAAAGTAATTGTCACATTTTTACCAGCTAGAACATCAACACCGATTCCGTCAATAAGATTTTGAACAGAATGCGTTGTTTCAACACCATTATTATTGACAACAACGTTTACAGCAGATGTATCTTTAACATAAGGAAGCACTTCAGAAAGTGTATCTTTAACGATTACTGCATTTGCTTTAGCTGTTCCATCGTTCAACACTGTAATAATATATTGAAGTGTTTCTCCTGGACTTGCAAAGTTATCACCACTTGCATCTTTTACTTCTTTGTTTAAAACAACATTACTCTTACCTGTAGGAATTTCCACCTCAGGTTTTTTATCATCAACAAATGAGATGTTTTTGATTTTTGTAACAGTTGTTACATCTAAAGTTTTAATAATATCCACAGAGAATGTCGCAGTTGCTACTCCAAGCGCATCAATATCTACTGTGATACCGTTGATTAAATCATCAAGGCTGTGTGTGCTTATTACCCCTCCGTTATCAATTGTTACAACTACTGAAGTTGCATCATCAATATATGGAAGAACATCTGTAAGTGTATCTTTAATCGAAATTCCCTTCGCTTTAAAATCACTTTCATTTTGCGCTGTAATTGTATAGTGAAGTGTCTCTCCAGGTGAGGCAACGCCATCACCATCACTATCTGTTACGCCTTTGTTACCACTAATTTCTGCCACATCATAAACAAATGTAATATTTGCTGATGCAAGTGGTGTGTGCACAAAGTTTCCATCATCTAAATCATTTATTGCTCCCCCATCAAATCGGTATCCAATTAATTGATATGGTTCAATTGTTGGAGGTGTACGTTTGATTTCAATGAATTTTTTAACTGTTTCAGGATTATCATTTGGCATTACAAATCCAGTAACAGGATCTCCAGTACTTAAAACCTCACTGTCGTAGGATAGTGTAATCCAATTTTCTGGATTTCTCTCATATAAGAATTTGTGAGTGAATTTTTCATTGAGTTTGAATTTAACATCATCCAAATTAAATGATACCGGTGAAACTTGACCAGATTTAAAATTCCAGTAAATGTCTTCGTTATTTGGTAATACAGCATATTTACTAATATCTACTGTATCGTAACCAAATTTCGGAGATGCAATTACATTACCATTGACATCTAATGGAATACCATATTGTGTAGGATCATGATCAGTATTTGTCTTAACTACATTATCTGTAGTGCCATCATACAATTGTTCTTCTACAGTATCAACGACACCAACACCTTCATGCATGAGTTCAGTAGGTGTATAGAAGTTGTCAGCCGTATGCTTAGCAATAGTATGTAATTGACGACCATATGCTTTATCTCCAATCATAACAATCACGCGACTGTTATCCGATATTTCAAGTTCCTTTTTAATTATTTGTTTTTTGTCTGTTGATTCAATCACACTATCAATAAGTGTTCCCACTTCATACTTTCCACTGTCATAAAGTGCATCAAATACTTCTTTAGATATATCTTGTTGACTGAAATCTGTATTTGTAGGATCGTACGGAATTACAACATATTTCATGTATTGTAGTTCCGGTTTAATTGTAATATTTAATGAATCACTGTGATAAGAAGCAGGAATCTCTGCAGTTATTTCTACTTTGTCTGTTTGAGAATTATCTTCTTTTTTATAGATTTTTTCTAATGTATCACTAATTTCAAGTTTAATCGGTGCAATTTGAGGCGCACCACGCATAAACATAACTTCATAAGTATAGCGATCATATAAACCTGTTTTTAGGCTACCATTTTGGTCATATTTCGGATCATAATCCCAACCCCAAGCCACAGCTCCAGATCCATCATATCCCCACTTCATAATATTTCCATCTTCATCAAGCATTGTATATGAAGAACGGGAAGAAATGATTTGTCTTACTTTTGGAAGTGGTTTTAGTGCTAGATCCTTCCAAATATCATCTT
The DNA here is from genome assembly GCF_000373785.1 of Erysipelothrix tonsillarum DSM 14972. Classification (GTDB taxonomy): domain Bacteria; phylum Bacillota_I; class Bacilli_A; order Erysipelotrichales; family Erysipelotrichaceae; genus Erysipelothrix; species Erysipelothrix tonsillarum. The sequence goes on from NZ_KB892378.1 coordinate 329,794, forward strand.
CTGGCTTGTCTTTATATTTGTCATCATAAATTGTAGGGTGAAGCTGATTAAAGCCATATCCACCATAATTACCACCACGATTCTTTTGAGCACCGTCGGCTGGTGTTTTTGGATTGTAGTCATAGTTTTGAGTATCTCCATCCCCAAATACTTTAGGGAGTTGCACAGCTTGGGACTCCATTTGTAGTTGTGATGTTATAAACCCACCTTCTCGACCAAATCCATTATAGCGGCCACTACCCCATGACCAACTACGGCCATGTTGATCAATAAAATAAGAAACACTTTCTCCAGCAAAGATTTTTTGTGGAATTGGTGTATAACCCATCTCATTAATTTCAGATGCTTTGATTTGAACTGCTTCTGGCGTGTTCACACTCACAGCATGACCTGTTCCACCAGTACGTCCATAAACTCTACCAAATTGCCATACTGTATGATTTTCATCAAGTACAAGACTCGAATTAAAACTAGCGCTTATATCAATAGCTTTAACTCCTGATGGAATGTTTATTTTTGTTGGTTTATCCACAGTACCAGTGTTGCTTCCATTTCCTAATGAACCTCCGGTATTATGACCCCATGTCCATACACCACCATCTTCATCAAGCGCTATATTGTGGTTATCGCCCACCTCTATACGTGCGAATTTCACCGAATCCGGTACGTTAACTTCAGAAGGTGTAGAATGATAAGCAGGCCCGCTGTTTGTAAGTCCAATTCGGTTTCCGGCATTATAGCCCCAACCCCAAATTTTTCCATTTACATCAAGCGCAAGGATATGGTGCTGTTGACCACCTTTTCCTGCAACAATTTCCTTAATTTTAGGTAAGCCCGGTACACGAAGAGGAGTTGGATTATTGTTATTTGTATTTCCATTTCCCATTTGCCCTTCATTTCCACGACCCCAGGTGTAAACATAACCATCACTGTCGAGTGCATAGTTTGTTTCATAGCCTGATTGTACTTGAACTACCTCGATGCCATTATCCACAAAGTATGGTAAACGTCGCATACCTCCTGCATAATTTTGTTGCGTCGAAGTTAGTCCGAGTCCAAGTCGACCATTAATATTGTATCCCCAGGACCAAACAGCACCCGATTGATCAAGTGCTATCGCTCCAAGTTGGCCTGCAGTTGCTTGCGTAAACTTGACAGCTGAAAGCTGTCCTACAGATCCAGCATCATAGTCTTGGCTATCCGCAGCAACATTAAAAACACTGTTCGGATTAACACCAATGATACTGGTTAATGCCATCGCAAAACTTAAAATAACTTTTAAACTGTTTTTTGATAGTTTAGAAAATAAGCTGTTTTTTCTCTTATTAATCTTTTTTTTCATTTTACTCCTCCCTAACTATTACGTTCGAACATAATAGTCCCTTCATATAATAAGACAGCTTAGAAACTGTTTTGGTTCATTTTTTTGTTGTTTTTTTTAATATATTACATAAATTTTATGTTTTGGAAGGTAATTTTAACATTTCTTCGCCAATTAAATGTGAGAAAAAAAAGTTTGTTTTTTGTAAATTAAGTGATTGTCTGTTAAAAAATGCAAAAAAAAACAGGCTATTTCACGGAATAGCCTGCTGCTTGAATTGCTTGTTTAGCCGTATGAACCGTATCATTTGATCCTTCTACGGTTACGGATTTATTAATTAAACTGATGGTATATTCAACACGGGTGTTATCCAACTCTTCTGAGATGCGTTTAGCACACCCTTCACACTTCATATTTTCTACAAAAATTATATGTTTCATAGTTACCGCCTTTCTTTTATATTTTAATCTTAAATCTTCGCAAACGCAATGCATTTGACACGACACTTACAGAACTAAGTGCCATGGCTGCACCTGCAATCATCGGATCTAAAAGCGGACCATTAAAGAGGACTTTAAACAATCCGGCTGCAAAAGGAATACCAATAATATTATAGGCAAATGCCCAGAATAAATTTTGTTTGATGTTACGCATTGTTGCCTTGCTAAGAGCTAAAGCATTCACAACATCTTTAATATTATCTTTCATTAAAACAATTTTGGCAGAGTCAATGGCTACATCGGTTCCAGTTCCAACCGCAATCCCCACATTGGCTTGAACCAAAGCGACCGCGTCATTAATGCCATCCCCGACCATCATTACTTTTTTTCCTTGATCTTGGAGATATTTAATTTGTTCTGCTTTTTCCTCCGGCATCACTTCCGCGAGAACGTGGCTGATGCCAATTTGATGAGCAATCGCATGAGCTGTATCCTGATGATCTCCTGTTAACATAATGACATCAAGATTCATTGCGCTTAAAGCAGCTACCGTCTCAATTGCTTCAGGTTTGATGGTGTCCGCAACCGCAATAACCCCAATAACTTCTTTTTGATTAGCCACAAACATTGCCGTCTTTCCTTCTTGCGCTAATCGTTTAATGTCATGTATATAGTGGTGCGTTGAGATACGCTGTGCATCCATGAGTTTTTCATTACCTATTGATATAAATTGTTCGTCGACAATGCCTTGAATCCCCTGACCCGAAATTGTTTTGAAATCCTTAATGGGCAAAAAGGAAAGATTTCTTCGTTCTACTTCTTGAGTCATCGCAAGTGCCAATGGGTGTTCTGAAGCACGTTCAAGCGAACCAACATAAGTCAAAAATTCACTTTCATTCAGTGCTGTAAGAATGTCAGTAACGACTGGTTTCCCATGAGTAAGCGTCCCTGTTTTATCAAACACAACCGTATCAATATGTGCCGCTTCTTCAAGCGCTTCGGCTGATTTAATAAAAATTCCGTTTTGGGCTCCGACACCCGTACCAACCATAATTGCAGTCGGTGTTGCTAATCCCAGAGCACAAGGACATGCGATCACCAGAACAGTCACAAATATCGTTAACGCACGTTCGATATCTTTGGTCCCAATATACCATGCAATTGCAGAAATTAATGCAATTACCATAACTACCGGAACAAAGACACCCGCAACTTTATCCGCAATCTTTGCTATTGGCGCTTTCTCATTTTGAGCATCTTCGACTAACTTAATAATTTGCGCAAGTTTTGTATTTTGGTCGTCTACTGTTACTTCTATAATAAGGCGTCCGTTCAAATTTATCGTTCCCATCACGACATCATCATCAATCGTCTTATCAACAGGAAGACTTTCCCCAGTAAGCATTGATTCATCCAGTGAACTGGAGCCTTCAAGAATGCGTCCATCCATCGGAACTGAGGTACCGGGCTTGATTAACAGTTGATCCCCAATCGTAATTTCATCCGCATCAATCTCTACGATTTCTTCACCACGAACAAGCAAGGCTTTTTCGGGTTTCAAACTTAATAATGATTTAATGGCACTTGTAGTTTTAGACTTACTGCGCGATTCCATCGTCTTGCCAAGGCGTATTAAGGCAAGGATCACCACAGCAGATTCGAAATATAAGTGATGCACAAAGTGACCTTCACCACCCATAATTTTAAAGAGACCATATAAACTATAAAGAATCGCACTTCCAGTTCCAATGGCAACAAGAGAATCCATATTAGGATGACCTTTCAATAATGTTTTAAACCCTCGTTTAAAGGTACCGCGATTTAGCCAAACAATTGGAGCAGTAAGCATAATTTGTAAGATGGCATTATTTAGAGGATGCATATCGGGATTCAGCAAGCCCGGAAGCGGGAGTTTATACCGAAACATTTGTCCCATGGTAATGTAGAGTATCAATCCAGCAAGGACAAGGTTGATTACAAGATGACGTTGCTCTTGTTTTGCTTTTCGCTCTTGAACGAAATCAGTTTCCTCAACAACATCCTCTAGCCGTATCGCTCCGTAACCTTGTCCCTCAATCACATTGATAATGTCGATTAATTTGAGCTTTTGTGGATCATACGTTACTTGTGCTTGCTCAGTCATAAGATTCACGTTTGCTTTTTCAATGCCTTCAAGACTCTTTAAAGCACCCTCAACATTCGCAACGCACGAGGAACATGTCATATCTTGGATTTTTAGATCAACTTTTTTTAGAACAAGTTCTTGAGGGATATTGAGTCCATAGCCGCTTTCTTCAACTGCTTGAATAAGCTGAGCTTCCGGAATCTCTTGACTTGAAGATACCACAGCCTGATTTGTTATGAGATTAACATCTACGTGTTCTACCCCTTCAACCTGCGCAATCGCCTTTTCAACATGAGATTGACATGAGGCACACATCATCCCCGTTATATTGTATGTTTTCTTTTCCATAGAAACATCCTCCTTGTTCGTCTACAATTGTAGTTTATCACCCAATGCCTTTCAAAACAAGTTCTTTGACTACAAATGTAATTTATCGGTGAAAGCCTAAAAAAAACTCACCGCTATGCGATGAGTTGAACTCTTAGAATTTCATGGAGATTGCTGCATCAAGCGCAATTTTCATCATATTAGTGAATGATAATTGACGTTCTTCAGCAGATGTTACTTCTTGTGTTACAAATGAATCTGAAATTGTAAGTACACAAGCCGCATGTTTATTTAATTTTTTAGCGTTTGCAAAGAGTGCAAAGGATTCCATTTCAACACACGTTACACCATGGTTCTTTGCCAGTTCCTGCCATGTAACACCGGAATCGCGGTAGAATACATCACTTGAATGAATTCGACCTTCTTGCATTGGAATGCCTAATTTTGTTGCTGAAGCGCGTAATTGTTCATTTAAGATTTTACTTGGTTCTAAGACATCTTCTTCGTAACCAAATCCAACTTTCGCAAATGATGATTCACTGTATGCACTATCTGAAAGAATTACATCGTAGACATTGAGTCCTTCAACATAGGATCCCGCAGAACCGATACGGATAATTGCTTCAACATCAAATTGTGTATAAAGTTCATATGAGTAAATCCCAATACTTGGTTGACCCATTCCAGAACCCATAACCGAAACTTCGACGCCGTTGTATGTTCCAGTATATCCAAACATATTACGAACATCGTTAAATTGTTTAACATCTTCTAGAAATGTTTCTGCAATAAATTTTGCGCGAAGTGGATCTCCAGGCATAAGAACAACTTTAGCAATTTGTCCCTTTTCAGCATTAATGTGTGGTGTAGCCATAAATATAAATTCCTCCCATTTATTTAATTCAATTATACCATAGCCACGATAGAGATTCATTACCTTTGGTGTAAACATATAAAAAGCTCTGACGAATCAGAGCTTATGGTTACTATTGATTGAAGTGTTCGTAAACGGCTGTCGCAATCGCAATATCGAGCACACCCGATCCGTTGCTTTCATAAAGCGTGATTTGGTCGTCATTTTCACGTCCCACTGCTTTACCGATTAATACATCACCCACCGAACCGGTGACTTTACTTGTATCAATTAGACCTTTTTCAAGAGGAATCAAGATGTCCCCCGCAACCTTCAACATTTCATCAACATGTTCAGTCACAAGTTTATCGGCCATGACAACCATGTTTTCATCAATCTCTTGCATAAATGGAGTAAACGATCCAATTGCATTGACGTGAGTTCCTTTTCGAATTACAGATGAATCAAACACGGGTTTGGTTGATGGTGTACATGTACACAAAATATCACAATCATGAGCCAGTTTATTGGCATCATTGTAAGCAACAATCTTGTAATCACGATTTTTCGCTTTTTCAAGTCGTGCAATGAAGTTATGCATACGAGCTTCATCAAGGTCATATACATAGACTTCTTGAAGATCGCGCACTTCTTGGATTGCAAGGATTTGGGTAAAGGCTTGAATTCCAGTTCCAATCACTCCTAATTTATTAGCATCTTGGCGTGCCATAACTTTAGTTGCAACTCCGGCTGCCCCACCTGTTTTAATTGATGTAAGATAGTTCGCACCGACAATTCCTAAAAGCTCACCCGAATCTGCGGAATACAGACTGATTTGCGAGATAACCGTAGGAATGTTCTTGGCAACATTAGATGGAAAACTGGCAGCATACTTAATGCCAAAGAATGGTTTATTCTTCATGCAGGCAGGCAACCAAATGCATGAACTTTCATTACCACGAACTGGTAATGTGATACGATCAACATAAAAGATTTCATCATGAGAACATGCTTTGAATGCTTCTTCAATAATGCCTAAGGCTTTGGGCATATCCAAATACGATTCAACTTCTTTTTCTTCTACAAATAACATTATACTTCCTCCACATTTTCGATTTTTGTTACAGTTTCATAAGGTTCATACGTTTCAGGATTAATACCATCTTCCTTCATATTACGGTCCATGTATTCATCCCATTTCTTCCCATCATATTTAAAGAAAGCAACGAAGATAACAATAATAATCAGCATGGTTAAAATTCCTGTTGAAAGACTGATGGTTTGGATTGGACCAAGACCACCAATGAAAATCAATACGAGTCCCAGTGCACCCAGTGCAATGGCCCAGAAAATACGATTCCATCGTGCCGGTTCCTCATCAGCTGGTAGATTGTTTGTGGAAACAATGGAGAGTGTGTATGCTGCACTGTTAATTACAGTTACCGTTGAAACGGCCATAACGCCAAGCATTACAACCAGTACGACGGTTGCCAATGGCATCGTTTTAATAATGGCAATAATTGCAGATGTAACACCTTCATTTTGGAAGATTGAGATTACATCAACAAGACCTGTTTCGTATGCATTCATACCATAGTATCCCAAGGTAATGAAGTGTAACCAACATCCAACACAGGAAGCCCCAGTTGCACCCAATACAAGTTGACGAATCGTACGTCCGCGTGAGATACGTGCTAAGAAAATTCCCGTATTCAATGCATAAGCTGACCACCAAGCAAAGAAGAAAATTGTCCATGTTTGTGGGAATGATCCTGCCGTGTGTGGTTCTGAAGCGAACATCATCTTAAAGTAGTCATTAACAAGAACACCCATACTATCAGTAAAAGTGTTGAGCATGTATGATTTAGGACCAATTAAGAATACAAATGCCAATAAACCAATTACCACAGCAAGTTTTATATTACTGATTGTCTTCATCGATTTTTGAAGTCCTCCGTAGACTCCAAATACAAAGAAGATGGTAAAGAATACTAGAATTCCTGCATCAATCCATAATGTATATTCGATATTAAATAAATCAACAATAATTGCGCTGATTAGAGGGGTTGATAATCCAATCGCTGCGGATACCGCTCCAATAATCCCCATCATATATACAATATCAATAACCTTTCCTAAGAATCCCTTCGCATTTTTTTCACCGATAACTGAAGTACATGCCGTACTTGGACGGTTTGTTTCTTCGCGTTTAACAAAGAAAAAGAATCCAAACACAACGGCTACGGTTGCATATAAACCATAGGCTGAAGGTCCCCAATGGAAGAAACTATAGGTAGATGCCCATGTCATTGCTTCCCGTGATAATGGCTCTGCACCAAATGGTGGAGCCGTAGCATATTGGAACCACTCGCTAAATCCCCAATAAATTGCTACCCCTGATGTTCCAGCGGCAAACAACATTCCGAGCCAAACGGGTGTACTAAATTCCGGTTTTTCATGACCTAATCGTTTGTTTCCATATTTACTGAATGCTAAATAGACCATGATGAGCGTATTTGCAAAAAAGAACCATTGCAAAGCCCACCCAAATTTTCCTGTTATTACGCCAAATATCTTATTAAATGAATTACTTGATCCTTCTGGGAACAATGCAACTAATGCACAAAAGATAATAACAATCCCTAACGGAATAAAAAACAATGCCTTGTCAACAGTCGCTTTTTTTCCTTGAGACTTATCTTTTACTGTCATAACGCTCCTCCTTATTTGTGTGATTTAATTAACAATCTAATCACTTGATTACATTTTAACCTAATGATTAATTATGGTATAGTATATAAGTAAACAATATTTAACTATTTATATAAAAAAGCATAAAAAAAACACATAAAGTCTGTGTTTTTGTCAAATATGCGATATAATTCACATAGTAAGGAGGATGTTATGACAAGCACCCATAAGGATCTTAAAAAACAGCGAACAATGTTATATTTTATGCACGCTGCAAAAGAAATTGTAAATACGGAGGGGATTCAAGCGATTACCATTCGCAAAGTAGCCGATATCGCAGGATATAACAGTGCGACCTTGTATAATTATTTTGATAATCTTGAGCAGCTCATCGCATTCTCGATGATTCATACGATTACAGACTATCTTCACTACCTCGATTATATTGTAGACATGAAACTTAATGAATTGGATAAGTATCTCTTAATGTGGCGTTGTTACTCTGAATGCTCATTTCAAGAGCCCGAAATTTATGCCTATGTCTTCGATTCCGCAAAATCTGATGAGATCCTTGCACAAATTGATGTTTACAATAGAATTTTCCCAATTAATGAAAAAACACAACCCAGTCACATTAACGATCTTGTAATTGGACAAGATATGAATCGACGGAATCAATTATCGATTGGTCCCTGTGTAGATGCAGGTTATTTTAAAGAAGAAAATGTATCTTATATTGTGAACTTCGCATATATTATGCACCAAGGTATTACAAGACGGTTGATTAAGGGCTACTATACAGATGGCGTGAACCATGCTAAAGAATTTCTAACTTACTTTGTGGAATTCTTAGAAAACTATGTCCAAGAAGACTTAATCGATCGCAATACAGTTTCAAAAATATTAAGTTATAATTATAAAGACGAAAAACACCAAGGTTAAACTTGGTGTTTTCTTTTGAGAATCTTTATTAATTTATTAGAATATAATCATTGATAGAACAAACATAAATACCGTTCCAGCAATCATCGGTACCGAAGTACGTTTAACAATATCAAATGGTTCTTCTTTAGTCGTTCCCGCTACAATCATTACAACGGCTGATACTGGGGATACCGCGCGTAATAGATTTCCTGCAAGTCCCATTGGAACTGTAACTGCAAATGGACTGATACCAGCTGCTGCTGCAAGTGGAACCATTAGTGGAACCATAGCATAGAATAACGCCATACCACTACCACTAAGAAGGACAATTAATGCCGTAAAGAGAACTAGGATTAATGGTAATACAAATCCTGATGCTTGCGTTGTTTGCATTACTGTTTGTAATTGACTGATTAAGCCAATTGCTTTAAGTCCATTAACGAATGTCGATGCAGCAACAAGAAGTACTACAATTCCCATTGCATTTCCCATTCCTTTAAAGAAGTTTTCGGTAGTTGATAAGACTTCTTTACCATCACGTTTACGAACGAGTTCACACACAATCGCAATAATGAAGGACATAATGGATACCACTTCAACGGATAAGTTAATCTTCGATCCTGTAATAGCGTTTATTGCAAATACTACAAGGAGGATTAAGATAGGAAGTAATGGTAAGAGTGTATAAACAAATTTATAAAGTCCGCCACCTTCAATTTTCTTAGGTGCTTCAACTTTAATATCAACGTTACCGTTGTTTTGTGCAACCATTTTCTTGTCGCAGTATTTTTGCCAGAATGTATGTACAATTGCCATCACAAGTAAGGTTGGAACAGAAACGATTGCATGGTGTTGGAATACATATTCTGCAACAGGCATTCCGAGTTCAGCTGCAATAGCAACGTTATCCGCACCAAGAGGTGTTGGCATAACGGTTGCTGTTGTTGCAATAATGGCTGCAGCCGTCAGTGTTGTCATCCCTGATTCTTTAAGCACTGGGTAAAGTGTTGCAAGTAAAATAATTGATAAGTTTGATGCACTTGGAATAACAAGGGATAACAAGTTACCCAATAAGAATACGATTGGTACTAAAACATAAGGGGATTTAATCCCTTTTAAAGGTTTTGTAAGTGTGTTAACCGTAACTTCATTTGCGCCAATAGCACTCATATAAGCGGTATAACCACCCAGAACAAGAATTACAAAACCAGAACTTGGTAATGTTTTCTTAAATTGTTCAATGATAGCAAGCAAGGGATCAACAAGGATATGTACAGGTTCTTCAATAACTGTATTCCCCATTAAAATTGCAACAATCATTAATAAAATACCCACTCCAAACAGGGTGATTTTAATATCTAATTTCTTTAACAGCATAAATATAACGATAGCAACAGCAACTAGTCCTGCGCCATACATAATAAATGGATTCATAACTTTTCTTCTCCTTTATATATTAGTTTTCTGTATTACATTTTTGAATTGATTCTAAGAACCATGATTTGAACATCTCAGCATCAATATCTGTTGTTACTTTAGCATTTTCAGGCTGACCACAATATCCTTTAAGATCAACTACAGTCGCTCCTGAAGTATATTCTCCCTGTGTCTCAATCCCAACAAATGTTTCAACTACTTCAAACATTTCAGGTTTGAGTAAGTAGGCAATCGCACAACTATCATACATCTTTAATCCAACTCCGAAACTTCCACCACGGTATGTTTTAAAGAGATGATAGAACATATTCCCTACTTTATTCATATCTTTAATTACTTCTGAGTCTTCTGGATAGACTAATGCTTTAAGCCCAACATCAAGTCCAGCCATAACAATGTTCATGCCGCTTTCAAATACAATTTTAGCTGCTTCTGGGTCTGCTTTAATATTAAATTCAGAGTAAACACCCGCATTCCCACGACCAACGCTACCACCCATTAAAACAACTTCATCGATGTTTTCCATAACCTCAGGGTATTCACGAATTAAAAGCGCAATATTGGTAAGTGGACCAATCGGAACAATCGTGATTTTTTCATCGCTATTCATAATCACTTCTCGCATTGCTTCAATCGCATTTTTATCTAATAGCAAACTACGATCTTCTTCCGGGAAGTCATAACCATCCATTCCCGTTTTACCATGTACACCACTTGCATCAATCGGTTCCCTTAAAAGCGGACGGGATGCCCCAATGGCAACCGGTACATTTTTTCCGTAAAATGGTAATAATTTAAGAATGTTTTTGGTGACCTTCTCAATACTTACATTCCCAGCAACGGTTGTAATTAACTGCACATCCAATTCTTCAGAAAAGAGTGCAATGGCTAAAGCGACCGCATCATCAATTCCTGGATCGGTATCAATAATAATTTTTCTTTTATTCATCATTTCCTCCTTGATTCATAAAATCAACTAACATTTCAAATGTAGGAAGTGCTTCCTGAGCACCTTGTTTTGTACAAGCGAGCGCTCCCGCTGCACTTGCATACGTCAATGCTTTTTCAATTCGCCAATTTTTACTTAAACCAAATAATAGCGTTCCAATATATGTATCACCAGCACCGGTTGTATCCACAACATCTACTTTAAATGAACGAATACGAATACTATCGCTTTGACTTACGCAAACACTGCCTTCACCACCGAGTGTAAACACAACACAACCGACACCACGTTTGAAGAGAATTGCTGCAGCCTTTTCACAATCATCTGCATTCTTAGGGAATATTCCCGATAAGATTTCGCTCTCTGATTGATTAACCACAAGATAATCAATCAATGGATAGAAATCATCATTCATGACCACAGCGGGTGCAGGATTTACAACCGTTGTCATTCCTAAAGCTTTCGCACTTTTTAAACCTTCAAAGACGGCATATAAGGGTACCTCAAATTGTGTTAAGAAGAAATCTTCTTCATTTCCTTTTAAGGCTTCATGAATCCGAGGAACACTAATATTTGCATTTGCTCCTTGATTAATAATAATCCGATTGTCATTATCCGTTTTAATAATAACTGCAGTGCCTGTATGCTCATCCTCACTAATTAAAACATTTGATGTATCAATCCCGAAGTTATTGAGTGCATTTAATGCAAGTTGTCCATGATAATCACGACCAACACTTCCAATTAAATAGGTTGGAGCGCCAAGTTTCGCACATGCAGCAGCTTGATTACCACCTTTTCCACCAATTGCTTCAAAATAGTCATAACCCGCAATGGTTTCACCTTGCTGCGGAATACGATTTGCTGAAATCATTAAATCAGCATTAACACTTCCCAATACATAAACTTTACTACTCATAGAATAATACCATCCCACTTCCTAAACCTTCAGTAGGTCTTTCAATAAAACCATACTTAGCGTAAAACTTTTCAACACCTGGTGTAGCCATCAGTCCCACATAAGCACCTTTACAAGCGTGCTTGGATAAGTAGTTGAAGAAAGCCTTCATAATCAATTCGCCACAACCTTGGTGCTGATAATCCGGATGTACAATAACATCCTTGAGAAAGAATACAATTCTTCCATCACCGACGACACGTGCAATAGCAACCGCTCGGTCACCATCGTATACCACAACATCGTATAAATCATGATCGAGAGCAATCTTTATATCCTCTAAATCGTATTCTTTAAAGTGACATACTTCATGCATTTCTCGATAAAGCGCCGGAGTAAGCACATTTTCTACCAATATATAATCTTTAGTCTTCATGATAAAGCGCTTTACCTCCTTGTAATTTAAGTTTACACCGGTTTGTAACCGCTGTCAATAGTTTTTGATAAAGCGCTTAACCTATCTATTAAAAAAAAGTGCGAATTCATATTCACACTTTATTCTACTAACTCTGGTTTCAATATTGTATTTGCAAAAAAAGACTTATCCTCAATCTGTTTGAGGAGCTGGATACATGACGTTTCCGCTAATAATTCAATATCTTGAGACACAGAAGTTAATTGGATTCCAAACATTTCTGATTGTTTTAGATTATCATAGCCAACCACTTTTAAAGTTTCTTGACTAATCCCTGACTCAGCCATGGCTTTTAAAAGACCATACGCCATAAGATCGTTACACGAAAAAACGCCATCAACATCGTTTCGCTTCACAACCTCATGGCCAAAGTGATATCCCGTTTCATAACGATAATCCCCTTCAAAACGATTCGCTTTCTTAACATTCAATCCAGCTTCATTTAATGCACGTACATGTCCCTCATACCGTTGACGACCATTATAGGTCAGTAACGAACCCGTAAAACATACAATCTCTTTACAACCTTGATCAATTAAATATTTGGTTGCAATATATCCGCCATATTCGTTATCATAGGAAACTTGATTTGTAACCACACTTTCAAAAACACGGTCAACCAGTACGAACGGAACACCAATAGCATCTAATTGTTCTTGTATATCTTCATTCATGCGATAAGACTCTAACGAGGGGCATATGATTAAGCCATCGACCTGACGATCTTTCAAATCTTTAATGAGCGTTCGATCATTCTCCGCTCGGTCATCACTATTCACAACAAAAACCAAATAACCTTTATTTCTTAAGTTATCTTCAACATGTTTCGAAAACGAGGAAAAATATGGATTTTCGATATCCGGAATAATTAAACCAATCGTTTGCGTTTTATTCATTGATAAACTACGCGCTACAAAGTTTGGTCGGTAGTTTAACTCTTTCGCAATCGTCTTTATCTCGATTTTTTTATTTTCTGAAATTCTTGAAGGTGCATTATTCAGTACTAAAGAAACCGTTGTTTCAGAAACATTCGCAAGTTTCGCAATATCTTTAAGTCGTACTTTTTTCATCTGTTACCTCCAATATTACCTATATTGTATCTTAATTTAACAACAATTAAAGAACCATTCGTCCTTTTTTTCACGATATATTTACCAGTTAGGCAATTTTAGGCTCCTTTTCGTATTATTTGTTCACTTTTAATTGTATCGACACAATCGTCATAAGGTTTGATAATCGCCACCATCAAATAATTCTATGATACAAACAATTGAAGTAAATTATTTATGTGGTAGCATTGGCATATACATAGAGGAGGAACGATCATGGCACAATATGATGTTAGAGAAATGTATAAAGCGTTTACCGGTGGATTAACTGAGTTATCACGCACACAACGCGAAGGTGTTGGGGCATTTATGAACTTACTTGGAAAGAGCTATGCACCGGGTGCATTAGACCCAAAAACGAAAGAATTAATCAGTGTCGGAATTGCCGTTTATAACCGTTGCGAATACTGCATTGTTTACCATACACATGAGGCATTAAAACATGGGGCAACGCGTCCAGAAATCGAAGAAGCTGCACTTGTTTCAGTTGCTTTCGGTGGTGGACCAAGCATGGCATACACCGTTACCTTATTGAAAGAAAGTCTTGATGAATTCGAGAACGATTTCAAATAAAAAAAAAAGGGAATCACTTTAATGTGATTCCTTTCTTTTGTTTGTAATGATAACAAGCAGTAATCCGCCTAAAAGCGTAATCATACTTCCGATTATCCATAGTGGCTCTGTTGCAATTCCAGTAGACGGTAAACTTCCCGTATTAACTAAATTACTCGAACCGTTTTGCGGATTCTTATCCATTTGTTGTGGTTTATCCGTATGACCCGTATTTTCCGGGTTCTCTGTATTCCCCGGTTTTTCAGGATTACTTGGTGTTTCAGGATTATTCGTTTGAACAAAATTCACCCATTTCCCAAGATCATGGTGTGGATCATCAATCGAGACTTCAATACGATGGGAAATATTTGATTTTTGATATCCCTCAGGAGCTTGGATTTCTTCAACTCGATATATTCCTTCAGTAAGGTTTTCAAATTCAATGAGTCCATCACTATCTGAAGTGAGCTTTTGAAGCGGTTGATCTACCGCCGGATTCGCATTTCCATCCCATAGTCCGAAGACCGCACCTTGTAAGGCATGATCCGTTTCATCAACTTTATGAATCTGGATGCTCCCATCCGTCATGTGCATATCACGTTTATTGATCACATTACCTAAATCAACATTCAGATTCTGTGGCGTAATAATGGCTTGATATGTGTCATTTCCAAGAATATATCCTTGGGGTGCCGTAATTTCTTTAATCGTGTACGTTCCTTGATCGATATTGATAAACTCTACAAGACCATCCGCTTGACTTGAAGCCGTCGCGATTGGTGCCTGATTTTGTGCGTGCTGTTCCCATATTCCAAAGACCGCACCTTGAAGACCTTGACCTTGTTCATCAACTTTAGTTAAGGTAATTCTACCATTGTAAACAATTACAGTTTCATCATTTTTAATATCTTCATGAACGACTTCGAGTTCTGTTCCATCGACTTTAATTGGATATACAGTTGAATCTAAATCATATCCTGTAGGTGCTGCAATTTCTTTTAACTGGTAATCACCTTGAATTAAGTTGTTGAAGAAAACAAAGCCATTAACACCACTTGTCGTTTGCATCATCGGTGCGACAACATCGGTATCTTCGCCATCATGCCATAGACCAAATAGTGCACCAGCAAGAGGATTGTTGTTTGCATCCGTTTTCTTAAATTCGATACTTCCAACAGAACGTATTAAGCCAAGATCAATATTATCAATCGACCCACCACTGTTGAGGACAAACACTTCAGATTTGAAGTCTTCATCAAATTTAGAATCGCGATTGGTATTTGTCCCTTGATGGGATGGTGAAGGTTTATAATGCTTATCCGCATAGTCTGCATCAACGCGATAACTACCCGGTTTTACATTTCTAAATTCATATTTACCGTTTGCATCCGTCTTTGTTTTCATTACGACGGTTTCACTTTGATCATCATAAACGCTCACTAAGGTTAGCGAAACGTCTTTGATCCCTTTTTCATTTGAATCTTGAATTCCGTTTTCATTGCCATCTTCCCATACATAATCACCGATGTGCCCAAATTTAACAAACCCGGCATCAATGTGTTTTGGTTCCGCTTCTTTTTTCAGATTAACATAAGCTTCTGACATCGCTTTATTTCCGATTGAGAACGCAAAATCATTATCAATGGTCTTATCATTACCAATATGGAATTCCGTCGGATGATGAGCAATTGGAGTATCAATCTCTACACGGTATGGTTTTTGGTATAAGCTTCTAAATTTGTATGACCCTTGATTATCGGTATCAAAGGTATTAACAAGAGAGTCATTCCAGTCATAAAGTCGAACTTCACGATTTTTTAATAACGGTTCATTTGTATCATAGATACCATTACCATTTTCGTCAATAAATAGTTTTCCTTCAAGTTCACGATCAGCTACTTCTGAACTTAAGTAAATACCTGCTTTTAACGGTTCACCAGGCAAGAGATACTTGGTACCATTTTCTTCGAATTCCCCACCTGCGGAAATCGCCATCCAAGCTACCTTTACATCATCTGATTGAGTGGGAAGTTCAACTTTTATGTCATAGGCTACATCTTCTGCAGCATCCAACCCATCCTTTTTCACAATTTTTAACGCTACGGTATCATCCGGTAACGGGGAAACGGTATCCCATAGCACCCAAGTTGAACTTACTTGATTAAAATCAACAAGTTCTTCACGATTAGCTTGTGGAGTCGCATCAACTGAATAATAAACCTCCTCTTGAGTTGACAAAGTTCCTGTATTCTTGTTTATAACTCCTACAACTTTAGGAAATAAATCCGATTTCTTATTGCTTTCATTGGTTACCATACTGTCATTTGCAATTGGTAACATCGCAATAACATGCATTTCATCAATTTTTGCTTGACCCTTATTTTTTATTTTGAGCATGTAAAATCCATCAGTTTGTCCTAGAACGGCATTTGCCGTTTGTGTATAAACACCACCATTGGTTGATGCTCGAACAATCTGGTCTAAACGAAGATCATTAACGAAATTTACAGTACGCCATTTTGAAGCTTCGGCTACACGAATTCGCCCATAGACGGGTACATTTTCAAAATAGTTGTTATTTTTTTCGAATTTTTGAGACAGATCGTTTGACCCCAAAAAGGTATTGATTTGAGCGGAAGTTCCATAACGTCCCATTCCCGTAATCCGAACACGTCCAAAATCATTTCCCCATCCCCAATTTGGCATATCTTGGTCATAGGTTACACGAATCACATGCTTGTCACTGTGCGGATCTTCCACAATTTCGATATCCGCATTTGGCATACCATTAACGGTTACATTTTTAATTTCAATATTTCCATCCACAATAAAATAAGCTACTGGTTGATTAAGTTTATCCGAACCAACATTATGAAAGCGAAGTTCAAAGTTAAACTCCTCACCATGAGGAAGTGTTCCAGGATAAAAAGGTGATTCCCATCCTGCAAATCCAATATTGGGTCCACTGTATTTATACGTTGTTTGACTCAATAGTTGACTATCCGAATTATTTTGGATTACTTCATAGCCACCCTTTACTTCTTTTTCGCCTGAGACATAAACCGTATTCGTAATACCATCATCGAAAGAGGTTCCCGCGTTTGTTATGCCTGCAGTTGTTTGTGACTCCACAAAAACATCCACACTTCCCGATTCAGGAGGAATGATATTTGAGCCTTCATACGAGTAAACAAATTTAAAACGTGTGACATAATCATCTGCATCTAGGTTTAAACTTGATAAAGCAATATTTCCTTGGTAAGCAGGAACACTTAAGACATTCCACGTCCCAGGATTTTTAAATGTATCATAGAAAATCTCTGTCTTAATTTTTCCTGTTTTTAAAGGGTTCTTTCCTGCCTTTGCTTCCCATCGGATTGCTGAGAATCTTTGCCCTTCAAAAAAGTCGACTTCATTTTCTTGTTGTGGATCATCGATTAAAGTTAGGTCTTTAAATCCTGAAATAGGTTGAACATGAACCTTATATTCAATGGTCTCTTGCGCTTGTCGATAAATTGGATTCGTAGCCGATTTGTTCATACTCTTAGAAATGGGTTGCGACGTTCCTGCTCCTACCGTTTCTTCAAGTTCGTAATAATCCTGAACCGCTTCATCCAGTCCGTATCGATTTGCTTTGTAATCAATTTTAATTTTATGTTTCTTTTGACCTGTTTCGACAGGTTGATATGAATAAGTGAATTCTACTACTTTTTTATCATCCAAAACATCATGATTTCCCATTGCGATTTTCGCAACTTGCGTTCCATCAGCCAATGTTTCAACGGGATAATTTTGTCCCTCATACATTACGGATATAATATTTGCTTCGCTTGGAAAGGTAATCATAACTTCAACATCTTCACGGTTTAATCCACCAACACTGTTTTCAGGTAAAATATCAATGGTAGATGTGTGAACGAAGACAGGGTCTCCCTCTTCCGTCGTCGCACCGTCCAAAGCCTTAGGAGCTGCAATATTTTTCGGAGTTACTACTGTTTTATCCAGTACAACACCATTCATATTATCAGCAGTTAATTCAACATTGGGATTAAAAATATCGGCTGGAATTGTTGTTCCAGGTTCAAACTTAAATTCTGCATGAAGTCTTAATAATGAACCGATTGCTCGCTCATCATTAAATGAAATTGTAACCTGGTCTCCCGGTTGCGGTTGTGCAGGTGCTACGGTATAAAGTCCATTTGATTGGGGAAAATCAACAATCTCTAAATAACTTGGAATTGTTAAATGAACAGCATAGTTTTTCACCCCTTCTTCCGCTTGAATACCGTTGCTTAAACTGTTTAATTGTAAATCAACTGAAAAAAGATCATTCGTAAGCGGATTTAGATTCGATACGTTAATAACACCGACTAAATCCCCTAAAATAACATTCCCTCGAGTCATCTCTTTCTTTTCTTCATGATTCATTTTGTCCGATGTTATTTCTGTAGTTGCATCATCGTTATGAGTTTGGTCATTGTTTGCACTGATAACCCCTGTCGATAACGAGAACACAAGTAGAAATACCATTATTGTTTTAAATAAACGATTTGTTTTCACTGTATACCTCCTAATACCTTACATACCTCTAGCATAGAAATAGAATTTGTTGCTAAAGTGATAATGTAATTAAATGGTTATAAGATGTTATCGAATCTTTCAATCATCATAAACATATAAAAAAACCATCATCAGTAGAGAGTGATGATGGTTTCGATATTTTATTATTTTTTTGCTTTAGTAGGAATTTTTCCTGCTGGGTAGTAAGCATGTTCTAAGATTGATTTCATATCTTTAACTAGTGGAAGACGTGGGTTACATGGTGAACATTGGTCTTCGTATGCAAGATAAGCGATGTTTTCTGTTTCAGCCATAAATGCTTTTTCATTAACACCTTGTTCTTGGAAACTCATTTTAATACCACAACGTACTGCTAAGTCGTGACATGCTTGAGCGTAGCTTTCTACACCTTCTTCAGTTGTGCTTGCTGGTAATCCGAGGATACGAGCTAATTCAGCATAACGTTCGTGTGCACGGTATACATTGTATTTTGGCCACATTGAAGGTTTTTCTGGATGTGTACCGTTATAGCGTACAACATATGGAAGTAAGATTGCATTGATACGTCCATGAGGCATTTCGTGGAATTTACCACCAATTTTATGAGCTAATGAGTGGCTCATACCTAGGAACGCATTAGCAAATGCCATCCCTGCAAGTGTTGATGCATTATGCATTTTTTCACGTGCATCCAAATCATTTTTACCATTGTATACAGCACGTTCAAGGTTTTCAAATACCATCTTAATGGATTGAATTGCAAGACCATCTGTATAGTCATTCGCGAAGTTAGAAACAAATGCTTCTGTTGCATGAGTAAGAACATCAAGACCTGTATCTGCTGTTACGGAAGCTGGTAAATTTGTCGTAAAGATTGGATCAACAATTGCTACAGTAGGAACAAGTGAATAGTCAGCTAGTGGGTATTTTTTATTTGCGTCAGTATCTGTAATAACCGCAAAAGGTGTTACCTCACTACCTGTACCGGAAGTTGTTGGAATACATACGAGTTGTGCTTTTTCGCCTAAATCTGGGTAACGGAATGCACGTTTACGGATATCGACGAATTTTTGTTTTAAATCGTTAAAGTCTACATCTGGATGTTCGTAGAAGATCCACATTCCTTTAGCTGCATCCATTGGTGAACCACCACCTAAAGCGATAATTGTATCAGGTTGGAATGCTTTCATCATTTCATAACCACGTTTTACAGTATTTAATGATGGATCCGGTTCAACATCACAGAATAATTGAATTTGTACTTTATTACGACGTTTGTTGAGTTGTTCAACAATCAAGTTATAGTAACCAAGATCAACCATAGCACGGTCTGTAACAACGAATACACGTTCTACATCACGCATTGATTTTAAGTATTGAATTGAGTTTCTTTCGAAATAAATCTTTGATGGCACTTTGAACCATTGCATATTGTTATTACGTCTCCCAATCTTCTTAATATTCAATAGGTGAATTGCACTTACGTTATCGCCTACTGAGTTATGTCCATATGAACCACAACCAAGAGTTAATGAAGGAATAAAGTCATTATAGATGTTTCCGATTCCTCCGAAGGTTGATGGTGAATTCCAAATGATACGGATTGCAGGAACTGTTTCCCCGAATTTTTCTGAAAGTTCTTTTGATTTTGTATGGATTGCTGCAGAGTGACCCATTCCATCAAATTCAACCATTTGACGTGCTAAACTAATTCCTTCGTCGCTGTCTTTTGATTTAAGAACTGCAAGAACAGGTGATAATTTTTCACGTGTTAAAACTTCGTTTGGTCCAACTTCTTTACATTCTGCTGCAAGAATGATTGTATTTGAAGGTACTTTAATACCTGATTGTTCGGCAATCCACGTTGCGTCTTTACCAACAACATTTGGATTGAGTTTTGCTTCAAGAACATTTGCATCTCCACTTGAAACACCAAACATAAATTTCTCAACTTTTTTCTTATCGGCAGCTGAGAGGAAGTGCATACCATATTTTTTGAATTTTTCGACTGCGTCATCATAAACATCTGTATCAATAATAACCGCTTGTTCTGATGCACAGATCATACCGTTATCGAAAGATTTTGATAACACAATATCATTCACAGCTTGTGCAACGTCAGCAGATTTTTCAATATAAGCTGGAACGTTTCCGGCTCCAACACCAAGTGCTGGTTTACCACAAGAATAAGCAGCACGAACCATTGCATTACCACCTGTTGCAAGAATTGTTGCAACACCATCATGGTTCATTAATTCATCTGTTTTTTCTTTTGATCCACGTTCAATCCATTGAACACAGTGTTCAGGAGCACCTGCAGCAACTGCAGCATCATATACTACTTTTGCAGCAGCAATACTACATTTTTGAGCTGATGGGTGGAATGAGAAAATAATAGGATTACGTGTTTTTAATGAAATGAGTGATTTAAAAATAGCTGTTGAAGTTGGGTTTGTAACAGGTGTAATCCCACAAATTACGCCCACTGGATCAGCAATTTCAGTGATTCCTGTAACTTCATCATCACTGATAACACCTACTGTTTTAAGGTGACGCATATGATTAATTACATGCTCGCAAGTAAATAAGTTCTTAGTTGCTTTATCTTCAAAACAGCCGCGTCCTGTTTCTTCAATTGCAAGTTGTGCTAAAACACCGTGTTGATCGAGTGCAGCAACACTCGCCTTCGCAACAATATAATCTACTTGTTCTTGGTTTAATTCCATAAAGCCTTTCAACGCTTTTTGGGCATTGGCAACAAGTTCATTTACTTCGTTATCTAATTCTACTTTTTTAGTTGTCATGGTATGTGACCTCCCTTGTTATTTCTTTCACATACATATTGTATGTTGGTTTCGAATCATACTCAAACAATTAGAACAGAAAAAGACAAAAATAAAACTAAATTCGTGAAGTTGTGCTTTGTTAAGCGTTTTCATTGTGAAAACTATCACGAATTTAGTAAGTTTTATGATTTTGCGTCAAATTTGGTTTTGCACTTAGGGCAAGTTATTTCGATCTTTCCCTTGCGACGTGGCACGCGAAGCCGTGTTTCACATGTCTTGCATGTGAAATACTTATACTTTGGCCATTCCTTAAGACGCTTGAATTTTGACCCTATTTTACTCAAAAAGGTCAAATAATTTTGATTTTCTTGATAGCGTTTTGGGATGTTACGAGAAAAGGTTCGGTAATACACATAGATGAGTAAGGCAAACCACACCAATTGAATCCACCCTTGTCGTGTTAAAATTCCAACAACTGCAATCACAACTCCCAAATAGAGCAAATGTTGGTTAAGCTTGTCTGTGCCATATCGGCCTTGCATAAATCTTATAAATTTTTGTTTCATTCGAATGTCACCGTATATTGATGCATAATATCATCACCTTCATTCAGACTCTTAACACTGAGTTTCTTACGAATATCATCATAACCGCCAAATTCATCCGCAATACCAATCCAAGGTTCAATACATACAAATGGAGCCATTTCACCGTTTTTATGGGGCATCCACAATGCGAGATAATCAAATCCATCATACTCAACACATACCGATTCATTTGTTTTTTTATTCATGAGTTTAACAGCACTGGTATGATCGTAAATCAACGTCGTATCTTTAAAGTTTTCTTCTGTAACAGCAATGGTCTTTAAATCAACAGATTGTTTCCCATCAATAAAACCTTCTTTAAGTCCATATTGATGAACGTTACCATTATGGGTAAATACAAATTCATAATCCCCTTCTTTATCCAATAAAAATGCAGGATGAGCACCAATTGAATAATACATTTTTTTTGTATCTTTATTGAAGATATGCCAGGTTACTGTAATACGATTTCCGTCTAATTTATAGGCAATTTGAACTTTATGTTTAAAAGGATAAACATCTAACATTGCATCATCACTATGGTATTCAAACACGAATTCATGCTCAGTATGACGCACAACTTCGAATATTTGGTCCCGTAAAAATCCATGTTGTGATAAATGATATGGTTTACCATCTACATAATAGGTTCCTTCGTAAACCTTTCCTACAATAGGAAAGAGTACCGGCGAAACGCGTCCCCAGAAATAGGGATCCCCACTCCACATTAATTCTTTCTCGGTTTTTTTGTTATATACACGACGAATTTCTGCTCCTTTTTCATTAAATTCTAAAAGCAGCCACTCGTTTTCTAATTTCATCATAATTCCACCTCTTTTTACCCTTAGATTATATCATGTCCTTTTTAAAACAACGGACCATTCACTATTTTTACATGAAATAACATAATGCCTAATATAAAAAAAACAGTTCATATGAACTGTTTAATACGCTTCCGCAAAAACTGCAACGTGCTCATTACCATGAATCAATTTAGACACAGGACAGCGTTCATGCGCTTGGCGCACAAGTCGCTCACTTTCCTCAAGAGTCAATCCTTCGATTGCTAGATAAGCGCAAGCACTAAAATAAAAACCACTTCCATTGGCTTCTTTATGCAACTCAACGTCTACACGAACTCGGGATTTATGATCTAATTTTCGCGCTTTAAGCAACGCTTGACTTGTTGCATTTAAACATGTGGCCCATGACATGGCGAGAAGTTGTTCAGGATTTGAACCCTCCGCCTCATCCAATGGTGGTGTCATGCTGAGCGCTAAACCATCAACGATACGTGTTTGGTTGGGAACAATCGTTTCATTAATTGCGGTTGTTTTATAAATTGCTGTCATTATAATCATCCTCCTATAGGTATATTATACATCACTTGGGTATCTAAGCCTTTTCCCATGCTCTTTTTGTTATTTTAATCACGTAGTATTTTTGAGTATATGGAATGAAAATTCATGCTTAAAACCCTATAATGATTGTGGGTTAACGAGTTGGGAGGTTATTTTATGATTCAATTCAAGAATATTTCGAAACATTATCATGATAATAACGCATCATTCAACGCACTCGACAATGTTTCATTTAAAATAGAACAATCCGAGATTTTCGGGATTATCGGCGAAAGTGGTGCAGGCAAGTCAACAGCCTTACGCTTAATCAATGGATTGGAAAAACCGGATGAAGGCTCCATTCTTATTGATCAAGTTGATCTTACACCTCTTACTCAGACTGAGTTACGCTCAGTACGCAAAGAAATTGGGGTCGTTTTTCAAAACTACAACCTCCTCAATAATCGCACGGTTTTTGATAACATTGCCTTGCCATTAAGACTTGCAAAGAATAAAGATTGTAATGCTGTATCGGAAGCCCTTTGTTTTGTACGATTAGAATCGAAGATTAATCACTACCCGGCACAACTAAGTGGTGGTGAAAAACAACGTGTTGCGATTGCAAGGGCTCTTGTAACACAACCTAAGATTCTCGTATGTGATGAACCTTCTTCAGCACTTGATCCTCATACAACTAAAGAAATCCTTGAGGTTCTTAGACAGATTAATCAACAATTTGGCACAACAATTGTGATTGTCACGCATGAGCTTGAGGTGGCAAAGATGCTCTGTGATCGTGTTGCGATTTTAGAACAAGGAATGCTTCGTGAAGTCATTCAAGTTAATCAACACGATATCAAATCATCAAAGACCTCGTATGCTGCCCATGCAAAGGAGTATCTGACACAATGATTCAAATTTACTTAGAATTTTTACCAGAATTATTGAAAGCACTCCGAGAAACATTTATTCTATTAGGTTTTTCAGTCCTATCTGCAATCTTAGTTGGATTACCACTAGGCACACTTATTTATCTTACCCGTAAAGATGGATTATTTGAAAATCGGATTGTTTCTTTTATTTTGAATGGTTATGTTGATGTTGTACGTTCGTTTCCGTTCTTATTATTTATAGTGTTTATGATTCCTGTGACCCGATTTTTAATTGGAACGTCACTGGGAACCTACGCAGCTGCTGTACCCATGTGTTTTGTTGCCGCGGCTTTGTATGCTCGGTTTGTGGAACAAGCACTGCTCGATGTCCCTCAAGGGACCATCGACAGTGCCCTATCCCTCGGAGCGACTCCGTTTCAACTTGTTTTTAAATTTCTGTTTGTTGAAGCACGATCCGGTCTTGTTTTAGGCCTCACTTCTTCCATTATTAGTTATGTAAACTATTCTACCGTGATGGGTGTTGTTGGAGGTGGCGGGATTGGTGACTTTGCAATGCGATATGGTTATCAGCGATTTGAGTGGCAAATCATGTATGCAACCATTCTTATTATGATTGTTCTCGTGCTTATAATTCAATTTACAGGAAATAGAATCGCGAAACGTATTGATAAGCGATAAGGAGAAAAGATGTTTAAAAAAGGACTTGTATTATTCACAGCAATGCTCATGCTTACAGCATGTGGCGCAAAGAAAGATCCAAACGACAAGGTGTTAAAGGTAGCATCGCATATGATGCCCATGACGGATGTTGTAGAAATCGCCAAAGAAGAATTGAAGAAGGAAGGTTACGAACTTGAACTCGTAGCTGTATCTGACAATACTCAAGCGAATACTGCACTCAATAACAAAGAAATTGATGCCAACTTCTTCCAACATGTGCCCTTTATGGAAATGTTCAACAAGAGTCAAAGTGGTACCCTTGTTGGAATACAACCCATTTATGATGCAATTGTCGGTTTCTACTCTAAAGATCTAAAAAATATTGACGAACTCCAAGATAATGCAAAAATTGCGATACCTAATGATGCAGTTAACCAAGCACGTGCCCTTCTAATCTTGCAAGATGCTGGACTCATTAAACTTAAAGACGGTGTTCAATATGAAGCAACCCTTAAAGATGTTGTCGATCAGAAAAACTATCAATTTATTGAAGTTGATTTATTAACTTTAAACCAAGCCTATGAAGAAGTCGACCTTGTATTCAACTATCCTACTTATATAAAACAAGTTGGCCTCACACCAAGTGATGCGCTCCTACTTGAAAAATCTGACGGTCATTACGCGATTTCTTTAGTAGCTCGTGAAGACAATAAAGATGAAGCAAAAATTGAAGCACTGAAAAAAGCAATGACAAGTGAAGCTGTACGTAAGTTTTTAACTGAAGAACACAGCGCAACCCTTACACCTGCTTTCTAATTTAAATCATAATAAAACCCTCTTGAAATCCTTAGATTCACAAGAGGGTTTTTATCGTATATGACGGTATGAGTATTAATCTTTGTATGTGATCAACGACCCCTTTACCTCACCACGATCTATAAGAGTTCTATTTTATTTTTACATGTTTCAAGTGTTTCATCATCCCATAAACTTACTTGAACTTCACCAATATGCGCATTACCAAGCAGCAGCATACACATTCGGCTTTGACCAATTCCACCACCAATTGTTAAAGGCAGTTTGTCTTCAACAATCATTTTATGAAAATCATATTTAAGACGACTTTCTTGACCTGAGGCTTTAAGTTGGTATAACATCGCATCACGATCAACACGAATTCCCATGCTTGATAATTCAAGTGCAATCCCTAACGGTTCATGCCAAAATAACAAATCACCATTGAGTGACCAATCATCATAATCAGGTGCTCGATTATCATGGGGTTTTCCGCTCCGGAGCGTGTCCCCAATTTGAATAATAAAGGTCGTGTTATGCTCTTTTACGTATGCATTTTCACGTTCCTTCGATGATAATTCCGGATACATATCTTCAAGTTCTTGACTCGTAATAAAGGATACATTGGGATCAATCATAACATCCACATCTTGATACTTAGTATGCAATCGACTTGATGTCTCAACAATTGCATTCACAATGCTTTGGACGGTTTCTTTTAAGTAATCAAGGTTACGTTGTTCACGTGAAATAACACGCTCCCAATCCCATTGATCCACATAGATTGAATGGATGTTATCCAATTCCTCATCTCTGCGAATGGCGTTCATATCGGTATAAAGGCCATTTCCTTCTCTAAAGTCATATTGATGTAACGCCATACGTTTCCATTTCGCCAAGGAGTGTACTACTTCACCCTCTGCATCCAGTGAGGGAACGTCAAATCGAACCGGTCGCTCCACACCATTTAAGTCATCATTTAAACCAGAATTTCGTGCCACAAATAAAGGCGCTGAAACTCGTTTTAATTTTAAACTCCCTGTGAGCGCCTCTTCGAAGCAACGCTTGATAAAACCAATCGCGGTTTGAGTGTCATACACACCCAGTCTTGATTGATACCCTTCTGGTACCATCGTTTTTTTCATATAAACACCCCTTATCATCTGTTTGTACTGATGATAATTTTACCATACATAGGTATGAAAAACTATGTAATACGGCGATTTAGAGTATGGTTTTTATTGAATCTTTATTCAGCGTTAAACGATTGTGACGCCAGCAAATAAAGAGAACTGTTAACGGTACGGAAGCCATCATTCCTATCGATCCCGCCAAGGCTTGCACCACTTCTACTGAAAACCACAAACTGTTTATAATATAGGTTCCGCTTCGCTGATAAAGGTTTAAAAGCAGAATCGAAGGAAGTGCTCCCCCGGTGTATGCCAAGACTAAGGTTGTAATCATCGTTGAGATTGCATCAACACCGATATTCATCCCAGCTTTAAAAAGTTCTCGTGTTTGCAACCCGTCATGGACTTCAATTATTTCACGCATTGACGATGCAATTGACATGGATATATCCATGATCGCTCCCAACCCACCAATCATCACAGCTCCAAAAAGAATATGATTCACGTTAAATGGTTGTTCACGATTCATCATTGCGATAAAGGCATATTCCTCAGAAGCAGCACCTTGGACTTTTAAAAATTTCATAATCATCCAAGCCGCGAAAACGGCTATAAGGACACCACCCAAAGTACCCACAGTCGATGCTAGAGTTTTTTGAGAAAAACCCGAAAGGGTTATAAACGACAAGAGTGTTATGCACGTTGAAACCAGCATTACAAGCATAAACATTTCTTGTTGAGCGATAATTCCCGGAACAAAAACTGTTATGACGACAAATGCGGTTGAGGCAAAGGATACCAGCGTTTTCATCCCTTGACGACGTGCAATCAATAATAACAAAATACTAAAGCATGCTAGTACAATCTGAACTCGCATACTACGAACCGGGCCGTGAAGGGTGTACTGCATTCCCTGTTCACCACTGGTTTGATTTAGAAGAACCGTATCTCCTTTTTGTAATGGTAACAGAGCCTGTACCGTATTATCACTTAAAGACTGCTCAACAGTTACAGTCTTATTGAGATACGGAAATGATTCGGAGTAAACCTCTAAATACAGATCCGTCATCTTGGACTCCTCATTCTTTTCATGTCGAATTTTAGTTACAACCCCTTTGTACAATACATCTTGTTTTCCATCAAGAGATTGTGCCATGACAGCGTGACTTTGATAATACTGCCCCAGCATTGCGCATCCAAGTAATAGAATAACAATGACGAATTTAGGAGCATGCTTACGCATTAGTATTCACCTCCAAGAGTGAAATTGTAAATTGTCATTGGGTTTTCACGACATGGAGCACTCCGTCCATCCACATCACATCGCATATTCCATCCGTTACCCCAATATGCACCTCCGGTACCAAATGTTACCGAACGATCCCATCGTTCAAACGCTGCTTCAATCGAGTCATCACCAAGATAATAAACTTCATGATGTAAGTGTGGTCCCATGGACAATCCAGATGAACCCATTTGAGCTAATACCGTTCCCCCGGAAATAACATCTCCCGGCGCAACACGAACACTTCCTTCCATCAGATGCGCAAACATCGCACCATACACGACACCGTTGGTTTTAAAAATCATCGTTACATAATTTCCAAACCCACCATTGCATGAGTCGTTTGGATACGATCCATAGGTTGGACATCCACCATTGACAGCTGTAATAAGACCCGAGCCTGGTGCAAGAATGTCTAAGCCCACAGAACCTGTGAGAGAAGCCAAATCAACGCCCATATGATGACCACCCCAAGGATAGGTCCATGTCCCAGCTGAAACCCAATATCCTGGTTCAACCGGTCTTATAAACCCGTGTGTCGCTTCTAAATTTGAAATACGATTGAGCGAACGGCTATCTAGTTGAATCTTTTCTTGTAACTCATCATATTGTACTTCTAGAGCTTTATTTTTTTCCATTAACGATGCAATCGTTGTTTGTACTTTCTCCATATACGTCTTTTTAATGGTTTCTTGTTCTTGAATCAATTTCTTTTTGGTCTCTAATTCTTTTTCCTGATGTTTTAAATGACTTAACTCTAAATCATAGACACGTTTTGCTTCTAAGAGTTTATTTACAGTAACATCGTTGCTCTCCTTAATTCGTGCCATGCCTTCAACACGCCGGATGAGTGAGACAAAATCTTCAGATGCAAATACAAACTCTACAAGTGGATCCACATAAAGAAAAGACTGTGAAGAAGCCATATTGCGCTTAACTTTTTCATTAAGAACATCAATTTCCTTTTGATAGACATCAATGTTCGCTTGAGTTTGCTTTAAATCTTCGTTGATCAATGCGAGAGAATCTTTGAGTTCCGTTGCCGTTTCTGAAAGTGCTTTGATTTCTTCTTGATATACACGAATAGTCTCCTGCTGTTTTTCAATCGACGCATTAATATCATTCTGTTGGTTTTCAATCTCAACAAGTCGTGTCTCTGAATGCTTTATTTTTTCATTCAAATATTCTGTAAATTGACCGCATAATGCTTCATGTTCACGCGATGCCTGACCCGAGCATAAGTCATGAAAATATGCTTCGTCTTTAGCAAAGTCTTTTTCAGAAATAGCATGAACTGACGTAACGGTAAGAAAAAGTGCAAGTACAGTTAGTATACTTACACTCCTTCGTCCTTTCATCATTAGAGTGATAACCCTTCAACGAGACTTTCTAAATTTTCATTCATGACTTTAAAATAATCATTCCCCGCATCCAAGTCTTGCTTCGATAAGTTTTCAAGCGTATTGAGTTTTAAAATTTTAACTCCAGTTTCTTTTGATATCGTATTCAATAATTTATCATTACTCAAAGATTCCATATATATCGTTTTAATCTGTTGGTTTTTAATATATTGAATCGATTCATCCACTTGTTTTGCGGTTGGCTCACTGCTTAATAAACTTCCCGCAATAGCAACTTGTTCAATGCCATAAGGCTCCAACATATACCCATAAGCGGTGTGATCCACGACGACTTCTTTATTCGGAACGTTACTGAGTTGTGTTTTAAAATCGTTATTGAGCGCTTCAAATTGAGCACCATAATGTTTAAAGTTATCTTCGTAGTATGTTTTATTTTCAGGGTCTACCGCAACAAATGCATCTTTAATGTTCTTCATTTGTTGATAGGCATTCATGGGATTCATCCAAATGTGCGGATCAAAATCACCATGGTCGTGGTCGTGACCTTCATGGTCGTGGTCATGTCCTTCATGATCATGGGCATCATGAAGTTCAATACCTTCACTTGTATCCACAACCTTTAATTTATCATTTTTTACACTATTCAAAGTTTTAGGTACCCACCCTTCAAATCCAGCTCCGTTAATGATGAAAACATCGGATTCTTGGATACGGATAATATCCTTAGCACTTGGTTCATAACCGTGTGCTTCTCCACCTTCGATAATATTTTCAACTTCGACCTTATCGCCACCTACTTTTTGTGCAAAATCATAAAGTGGATAGAAACTCGTAATCACTTTTATTTTCTCTGAAGATGTTTCCTGCGGTGCTTGACACCCCACTAACATCATCATGATTAACATTACCAATCCTATTTTTTTCATCTTTTTTCCTCACCTTCATTACTCACTACACTAATAGAATATGCGCTTTATAAATTAAAACCTAAGCTCATATATTTGTTTTAAATGCAAAACGTTTGCAACAACAGAATAACTTTGTTCACTGAATTTGTCAATTACTTTGTTCTTTTTATTTTATATTTTACGAATTATTCTATAAAAAAAATCGAGTTTAGTCTCGATTTTTCAATATTCTGCTTCGTAAGTATAATTAAAAATTTTCATAGGGTTTTCGCGACAGGGTGCATCATGATTATTCATCTCACAGCGTTTTTCCCAGCCGTTACCCCAATTGGCACCCCCGGTACCAAACGTTATGTTTCCATCCCAACGATCGTATGCTGCTTCAATACTATCATCACCTAAATAATATATCTCAAGATGCAGATGGGGTCCTGACGAAAGACCCGAAGATCCCATCGTTGCGATGACATCCCCCGCTCTTACAACTGAGCCAGGCGCTAATCTGAATGAGTTTTCTTCTAAGTGTGCAAAAAGAGCTCCGTAGATTTTTCCATTCACGCTAAACATCATTGTTAAATAATTACCCCATCCACCATTACAATTTCCGCGTGGATATGAACCATATGTGGGACATCCCCCTTGAGTTCCCGTTATTACCCCGGATCCGGGAGCAAGAATTTCCAGACCAACGCGTGCATCAACATGTGCAAGATCGACACCCATGTGGCGCCCTCCTTTTGCATAATGCCAAGTCCCCGTTGATACCCAGTACTTTGTTTTGATTGGTCGCACAAACCCATTCTCGTTAGGTAAATTTTTCAAATCCAAAAATAATTTGTTTTCAAAAGACATTTTTTCTTGTACTTCTTTACTTTGGTCTTCCAAGACTTGATGCTTCGCCATTAAGGACTGAACTAAATCGCGAACCTCCATCTGATAAACTTTAATATCATATTCTTCCTTTTTAACCGATGCTTCTTTGGATTCCATTTGTTCTTTTTGCGAAAGCAAATGTTCTTTTTCCTCATCAAATTGTTTTCGAGCTTGAATTAAATCATTTACGACACTGTCATTACTTTGTTTAATCCGGGTCAGACCTTCCATACGACGAATTAAATCCACAAAATCGGCAGCGCCAAAAACAAATTCAATATAATTATTCACATATAAAGATGATTGAGACGCACGAATATTTAATTTAACCTTCTCTTCCAGTACTTTAATCTTCTTCTCAAAAACTTGAATCTTTGCTTCCGTCTCGACAATATCCGCTTCAATCAGTTTAATACTCTCCTGAATCTCTGTAACGCGTTCCTTTAATACGATAATTTCCTTTTGATAGGTTTCGAGCAATTCATTATTATCTTCTATTTCCTCTAAAACGGTCTCTTTTTCTTCTCGAATTCTTCTTAACAACGTTTCGGAATCTGCAAGTTTATTATTGATATACTCGGTAAAACCTGCACACGTGTCTTGATTGTCCCGTGCCTTCGAACTTGAACAAAGCTCATGGTAATATGCTTCATCACTGGAATAATCCGGTGTAGAAAAAGCATAAACCGGCTGAATACCCACTAAAGCCAAAGCCACGATAATACTTACAAATTTTTTAGTACAAGAATGCATGAACACTACTCCTCCACATTAAAAAAAGTGTGAAACTTTCGTGAACATTATAGCACACTTCAAGAAAAAACGACTGCCATTGGCAATCGTTACTTTTCAATATAAATCGATTTTAACGTTTCAACATCAGCTTCACTTAATAAAAGTCCCTCTTTAATATACGTGTCAAAGTCTCCATAAATTTCTACAATGGCATCCCATGCTTCTTGTAAGTAACTTTGATCTACAATCATATAGCCTCTTATATTATCAACCTGCTCGTCACTTAAATTTTCTTTTTCTTTAAATCCTCTTAGATCCTTTTCCACAAGATCCGCTGTTAGTGTATTGGTTTGTAAGTAATCCTTAAAAATTGCTTCATCACTTGCACCTAATACTTTTAGAATTTGTGCTGCTGCAAAGCCTGTACGGTCTTTACCTGCTGAGCAGTGGAAGTATAGTGATCCTTCGGTATTGGCTAACAGATACTGGAAGAATTTTCGATACTTGTCACGTGCGTAAGGACTTTCTACAAAAATACGATTCAGTCCTCGCATATGTTCTGTTGAAACTTCCTTACGATATTTTGTTGCCATTGTTTTCGGGTCTGCATTCTGTTGAGCTTGTGTCATAATATCCAATTGAATATCCTCAACACCCTCGATGACCATATTAGGCTTTGATTCAATTTCTACATCTGAACGTAAATCAATCACAGTCTTTAATTGATACTCATCCTTTAATGTATCGATTGTTTCTTGATCAAGATCACTTAAGGGACCCCCTCTAAGAAGCTTATGGACTTTTACCGTTCCTTCCGCAACCTTAATACCACCCAAATCTCTAAAATTACGTATTGTGTTATGCATGCGCAAACCCTCCTTATAACGTATTATAACCGAAAGCGTAAAACTTCCCCTATAATGACATAAAATGAGTCATTTACGGAATAAAAAAAGCACCGTATAAAGGGTGCTTTAAAGATATTATTTTGCAGGGCAATTAAAATCGCCTTCGGATGCTAGTGCAGCTTTTACTGCATCAACACTTAAATCTTTTTGATCAAGAACAATTTTTTGTCCTGATTTTTTAAGGTATGAGAAATAGTCTTCGAGTTGAACCCCTTCAGCTACCGCAAGATCTACGGTTGTTTTTACGGTTACGGCTGTATCGGATTTTTCATACTCAAAAGTAACACCATTTGTAACTTTTGATTCCGCAAATTGTTTATAAAGATCATCATAAGTATTCATTTGCGTTGTTTTATCCATTTGGATTACTGTTTCTTCTTCTAATCCAACTACTTCTGAGTTTTTCACATCTAATTTAAGTGTTCGTTTAACACCATCTGCATCCACCGTACATGTGTTTTTATCTGCTGAGCATCCTACAAGTACAAGTGATAATAATACTGCTACAATTATTTTTTTCATTTCCTTCTCCTTTTAACCGCATAAATCATATCATAATTTTATTTTAACGTAAGGGTAATTGTCGAATTATCAAGCATTTTTCAAATTACCTCAGCAAAACTGTGATTTTAAAGGTAATTTGTGAATTTATAGAAGATTCTATTCCAATTGCAT
Source organism: Erysipelothrix tonsillarum DSM 14972 (assembly GCF_000373785.1). Classification (GTDB taxonomy): domain Bacteria; phylum Bacillota_I; class Bacilli_A; order Erysipelotrichales; family Erysipelotrichaceae; genus Erysipelothrix; species Erysipelothrix tonsillarum. Next base: position 363,391 of record NZ_KB892378.1, read on the forward strand.
ATATTTACTTGATTCACAGTATTTCGAAAACTATGATACTTCCAAAAGGCATCGTCTCTATGGTAGTACAGTAGGGGTATGCGCATCCATAAACAATCCATTTGTTTCAACGTGGCCCTTATCCATATCTTCATCAGTGATGATAGTGTAATTTGTGTCTCACCCGAATAAAAAGACCTCACCGGCTCTAAACAGCCGAGGAGGCCTCGAATTAAGTTACTTAGTTTGAGCTGCACTCATTCGTGCAATTGGCACACGATATGGTGAGCAAGATACATAATTGAATCCGGCATCACGGAAAAATTTCACGGAACGTGGATCGCCACCATGTTCACCACAAATGCCTATTTTAAGATCCGGTTTCACAGAACGTGCTTTCGCAACCGCAAGTTTAATCAGTTGACCGACACCTTCTTGGTCAAGTGAAGCAAAAGGATCGTTTTGATAGATTCCTTTTTCATAATAACCTTTTAAGAATGTTCCGGCATCATCACGGGAAAAACCATACGTCATCTGCGTTAAATCATTAGTTCCAAATGAGAAGAATTCTGCCTGCTCCGCAATCTTATCTGCCATTAAACAGGCACGCGGAAGTTCAATCATCGTTCCAATACGATAATGGACCTCGACTCCTGATGCTTCAATAAGTTTATCCGCAAGCTCACGAATACGCGTTGCAAGATAGTTGAATTCATTCACATCACCCACAAGTGGAATCATAATTTCAGGATTAACATGATGTCCTTGTTTATTCACATTAATCGCCGCTTCAATTAATGCCCGTGTCTGCATCAAAGCAATTTCAGGATATGTGACAGCAAGACGACATCCACGATGTCCCATCATTGGGTTATATTCGTGTAATGACCGAATAACTGCTTTAATTTCCGCAACACCCAAATTCATGGTTTCCGCCAATTCTTCAATTTCTTGTGTTGTACTTGGCATAAACTCATGAAGAGGCGGATCCAAGTAACGAACCGTTACACTTCGATTTTCCATAACGGAGAAAATGGCTTCAAAATCTTTTTGTTGAATGGGTAGAATTTTTTCAAGGGCGGCTTCACGTTGCTTCAGTGTACGACTTAAGATCATTTCACGCATGGCACGAATACGATCGCGCTCAAAGAACATGTGCTCGGTTCGAATTAACCCAATCCCTTTTGCACCAAACCCAATCGCTGTTTTCGCATCATTTGGGGTATCAGCATTGGTATAAACATCAATTGGACTTAACTCATCCGCCCATTCCAATAACGTTTCAAATTCATGGGACATGGAAGCCTCTTGCGTTTGTAGACGCCCTTGATAAACGCATCCAGTACCACCATCGATTGATATTTCATCGCCAATCTTATAACGCTTTCCATCAATAATACAACTGTTGTCTTCATTTACCTGTACATCACTGCATCCCACGATGCATGATTTTCCCATCCCGCGTGCCACAACGGCAGCATGTGAAGTCATCCCTCCACGACTCGTGAGAATCCCTTCCGCAAGATGCATGCCTTCAATGTCTTCAGGTGACGTCTCAAGACGCACAAGAATAACAGGTTTTCCTTTTTCGGTGAACTTCACAGCAGTAGCTGCATCAAAAACAATCATGCCACTGGAGGCTCCTGGAGATGCTGGAAGTCCTTTCGCAATAGGCTCAATGGTTTTAAGTTGTTGTTCATCAAATTGGGGATGTAGCAAACCATCAAGAATGGATACATCCACATTATTAATCGCTTCTTGTTTTGTAATGGTTCCTTCATGCATCATATCGTAAGCAATCTTTACAGCTGCTTGTGCCGTACGCTTACCACTCCGCGTTTGCAACATATACAGTTTACCTTTTTCAATAGTAAATTCCATATCTTGCATATCATGATAATGCTTTTCAAGTTTATCGGCCAATGCTTCAAATTCGTGGTATGCCTCCGGTAACGTCTCCGCAAGTTTTGAAATGGGGAGCGGCGTGTGTGTTCCGGCTACGACATCTTCACCTTGCGCATTATATAAAAATTCTCCATAGAGTAAATGTTCTCCGGTTGCTGGGTTGCGAGAAAATGCAACACCGGTTGCACAATCTTTCCCTCGATTTCCAAATACCATTTCTTGAATATTAACCGCAGTCCCCCAAGAATCCGGCATATCATGCATTTTACGGTAATATTGAGCCCGTGGATTATTCCAACTTCTAAAAACAGCTTCCACGGCATGAACCAATTGTTCTTCGGGTGATGTAGGGAATGGCTCTCCTACTTCTGCAAGATACGTTTCTTTTAAACGTTGAATCAATTCTTTCAATGCAATCACACTTAAGTCATGATCACTATCGACACCGTATTTATGTACAATCAGGGCAATATCTCGATCCATAATCGTCTTATCAATACCCATAACAACATCAGCGTACATTTGAATTAAACGACGGTATGAATCGTAGGCCATTTTTTCATTATCTTTCGCTAAAGCCTCAACAACTTCATCGTTCAAACCCAAGTTGAGAACCGTGTCCATCATCCCTGGCATTGAAACGCGAGCGCCACTTCGAACTGATACAAGCAGTGGTTTTTCCGAACCACCAAACGTTTTTCCCGTCAAAGACTCAAGCTTTTCAAGATTCGCAAAGATCTCATCAAGAATTGTTTGCGAAATCGCATGATCTTCTTCGTAATAATTCAAACAAGCATCCGTACTAATCACAAAACCTTGTGGTACGGGCAAACCTAAATTCGTCATTTCTGAGAGATTCGCTCCCTTTCCTCCAAGTGTTGCACGCATTTGTGCACAACCTTCAGAGAACATATAAACATATTGCATATTGAAAAGCCCTCCTTATACATCTTTAATTATACCTTGTAAGCGCTTATCTGTGGGGTTCCAAATCTAAGTTCGTACCTACAAATTTCAAATATCGTAATAATTACACAATGAAGGCAATATGCTTAAAGTAACTGTAATATTTTAATGATACAATGAAGTTAATAAGGGGGAATCACTATGAAGCATTTCTTGCTCTGTTTCATCTTGCTTTTGTCACTTGTTGGCTGTAATGCAAGCAAACCAGTCGAAGACATGTATGCGGGTATAAAAACCGTTCACCATACAGAACTTTGCCTTTCCACGATTAAAAGTGAAATCAAAGATGTAAGCGAAGGGTATTACTTTATTCGTGATACTGATGATAATGCATATTTCTACATCTATTCGAAATCAGTCGTATTTGAACAGATGAGTGTTTCAAATCAAATGATTGATAACGATCCTCAAGTCGTCTTTACCGCGACTACAAAAAATTTGGTCTACCACTATGATGAACCACATTTAGATGGATTTATGGCGATGAGTGTCAATGATCAAGTCACATCTTTCAAATTTATGGTCGATGGTCATGAAGTCAATCCTCAATACATAGAGTCACGACTTGATTTAAGATCAGCACGTTAAAAGGAGTTCCACATAATGGAACTCCTTTCACTTTATTTATGATAACCGTTTGGATTGGTTTTCTGCCAACGCCACGAATCTTCACACATCTTATGTAAATCACGTTTAGCTTCCCAACCTAACTCTTCACGAGCCTTTTTAGGGTCAGCATAACATTCCGCAATATCACCTGGACGACGTTCCTTAATTTCATAAGGAATTTCATGTCCTACAACATCACTGAATGCTTTAACCATCTCAAGAACAGAATAACCTTGACCTGTACCAAGATTGTAGACACGGTACTCTGGTGCTTCTGTCATTTTCTTAAGCGCTGCGACATGTCCGAGTGCAATATCCACAACGTGAATATAATCGCGAACACCGCTACCATCAACAGTATCGTAGTCATCACCAAATACTGATAAGTGATCCAGTTTACCTACCGCAACTTGAGTAATATAAGGTACTAAATTATTTGGAATCCCTTTTGGATCTTCTCCAATCGTACCTGATTCATGCGCACCGATTGGATTAAAGTAACGAAGAATCACAACGTTCCACGCTTTATCCGCAACATTTAAATCTCTAAGAATGTCTTCGGCCATAAGTTTTGTACTGCCATATGGATTTGTGGTGGAAAGTGGGAATGATTCATTAATTGGAACGGTCTTCGGTGCACCATAAACGGTAGCGGATGAACTGAAGATTAAATTTTTAACATTATTATCACGCATTACTTCACATAACGTTAAAGTTCCCGTGATATTATTTTGATAATATTCTAGGGGTTTTGAAACACTTTCACCAACTGCTTTTAATGCAGCAAAGTGAATGACAGCATCAACCTTTTCTTTTTCAAAAATTGCATTTAAACTTGGTTTATCTAAAACATTTGATTCATAGAATGTAACGGTTTTTCCGGTAATGGCTTCGACGCGTTTTAAGGCTTCGATGCTTGAATTGCTTAAGTTATCAACAACCACAACTTCAAAGTCTTGGTTTAATAACTCAACGCAAGTGTGGCTACCAATATAACCTGCACCGCCTGTAACTAAAACTTTCATACTACCTCCCAAGGCTAATTTTTGCCTTCTACTACGTTTATTTTATCAGTTTAAAAGATTATTGCAATGCAATATAAAAGCAAGAACTATCGGTATCTTGCTTTTATATCATTAGTTAATTTTAGTAATCTTTATTAATACATAGTTGAGATATCAATATAATCATCAAAGCTTGGGAAGTCGATTTTAACGTTATCATCAATACCATTAACCTTGATGGCTACATCCATTTTAAGTTTTTCTTTCTTCTTTGTTTCTTCATCTGCTTCTTTTGCTTGCATATCAAATTTAAAGACAAAATCTTCAATTTCTTCACCTAAAGTGATGAGGACTTGACCACCCGTAATTTCGACTTGATCAAGACTTTCTTCTTGCTCGATTTTTTCTTTAAATTCGTCCGATGCAATGATTTCTTTTAAATCATAAGTAAAGATTGTTTTTCCATTTTCAACACTAACTGTTGATTTATCAAAATCAAAATCTTCACTTGCTACTTTTTCAAATTCAGTAGGAAGTTCTAATAATTCGTCAAACTCTGAAATTGCACCGAGGTTTGTCTTAATTTTGTTATCCATGATTTCCATATAAAGATCTGCACCTGATTTATAGATGCTAAATGAATTATCAGGATCTTCATCCATTTTCATACTAATAACCGCATCCATATCATTAACTGTTTTTCCGGTTTTGAAGGCCATTTTCAGGGTAACATCAACGGGTTCATCACCTTCTTCAAGTTTTTCTGGTTCCATATGAACATTGAAATCAATATCGGCTGACTTTGCATTGGCCATACGTTCTGCTGCTGCTGTAAATGCAGCTTTTTGTTCCTCATTTGGTTTATTTGATTTTGAACATCCGGTTACTAATAAAACGAATGTAAGCATCACTACAAGAATTTTCTTCATCTTTTTCTCCTCTTGTCCATTTTGTTGACCTCATAATATAGGTTATAATACGTTAAGAGCATTACGAATGCATTCACTTATAGAAAAGGAGACGTATATGTCAATATTCTACCAGTTTAGCGGTCCATCCAACGAAAGCGTTGGATTTGATTCTTTGACCGCAAAGTATCTCAAGCACGATTGTTTTAACATGAAAAAAATGGTTGTCATTGCATCCAATCCGGATGATTATGCGACAACTGATGACTATTTCACACGTCATAAACATTGGTTTCAAACAATCTGTCCCACCCTCGAGTCCGTTCATGTTCTTGATCATCGAATTTCAAAAGATGTTGCATTAGCACTTTTAAATGATGCTGATATGGTACATCTTATGGGTGGTGATGTCCTTTCGGAATATCACTTTATCCATGACTATGAATTCGTTGATGCTTTGAAATCGGGTGATAAAGTCATTATGGGCACAAGTGCTGGTGCCATGGTGTTGGGTGATACAATCATCTTAGTCCATGAACATCATTCATCTACACATAAAGGCTTAAATCTTGTTTCAAGCAATATCATTCCCCACTATACCGATGAACAGCTTCAAAAGGTAACGCCTTTTGCACCGTGTTATGCACTTCCCGATGATAGTGGAATCCGCATTACCGCAAATACCACCACTTTTCTCAATGAGGTTCTTTTTATCTCGAAAAACGAGTAGGGTTTTAATGCGATTGCTTTAACCGATTGGTTTTTTCTTCAATGTATTACACCATAAATATACGGTGAAAACGGTTAACACTTTGGGAGATGTTATAAACTTTAGGTTATTTGTATCAAATGACTTGGTTTTTACCCCATGAAAGTTTGTTTTAAACCCGTTAATCCATACTGTGAGCGAAAGTTTCTGCTATGAATAATCAATCTTAAACAATGTGTTTTCGTTATCGGATGTTTCGTTTTCCGCTTGCTGTGCTAATGATTCTGTGCTCACCACATCGATAAATGTATAACAAGACTACTCTAAAAAAACATATTCTCCCTAGGCAAATCTATTATTACCACCACATTTACAAAAAAAACAACACTCTGATGTTGTTTTTTTCGTTTTCATAAGACATCCTTTAAAACAATAAGGTCAAGAACACCGTATCTAGAAATATATATATATATATTTATACATCGAAATGAGCTATTTAAAAATTTTTAAGCAATTTTCGATTGATAGCCATGATTGTCTTAACATCTTCAACCTTAGTTTTTCCAGTATCCGCATCGATAATTGATGAATAGATATGGGGAATAACATGTTGAACACCTGCATCCAAAATAATGGTCATGATTTCTTCATAATTTTCAAGATCAATACCACCTGTTGGTTCTAAGCAAAGATTGTTTTGAGCACATGCTTTTGCTACGGCTTTAAGTTCATCTTTAACTTGCAAGCCTTTCATTGGGAAAAATTTCAGTGCATTGCCACCCATATCTTTAACCATCGCAATTGCAGTATCGATGGAGACGATAGCCGGCTCATCACAATGACTGCTTGTTGGACCGGTTGAAATTGCTAGATAGCCCGGTTTTCCGGTTGGTGATACCAACGCATTGATATGCGAATCATGATTATCGCCGACTTTAGCACGTGTATATGCCACGGCCGTAAAGACTTGATTAATATGGTTTGCTTTAACATGCTCACTGATGTCACCTACGGCTTTCCATTGATTTGGGTTTCCAGCACCCAAGCCAATAGAAAGATTGTTATCAAGCGCTGCAGCATAACGATTCATATCCGTTACGCCTTCTTCAACCGTTGGATAATTAATGGAGAGAACCCCAACAACTACATGGCCTTCTGCTGCTTCATAAATTTCTTTTGCATTTTCTAAATCATGCGCCAGAACATTGATACAAATTCGATCATTTAAATATGGAATCATCTTATACCTCTTTCATAATTTCTTTAAAACGTTGTACAATGACTTCTAAATCATTGGATACAAGCGGACGGGTATCCAAGGTAATATAACCCTCGTTAATACGATGACCACGACAATGTATTGAAGGATTTCCTTCCTTAAGATGTTGGTCAACCACAAAGGCATCACCGCTGGTAATTTTAACTTGTGCACGATAGATCTCACGTCCAGCTTCATCTTGTACTTCTTGAACCTCAAGACCTTTTATTTGATTTAGATTTTGTACTAAATAAGCAACATCTTGATGGTTTTTTGTTACTATGGCTGCTTCATCACGTGTGTTATATATCTCAAGCGCTTTAAGTAGTCCCATAATACCTTCTTTACCAATTTTCATGGGACGACCAATTCCTTGATATTGAAGGTGAGCATTGTGAATCAAATCTTTACGACCTGTAATAAATCCTGAAGTTGTTGCTTCAAAAGCTTTTGCGCCTGAATAAATTACAAGGTCAGCTCCCATTGCAATATAACGGCGCAAATCTTCTTCTGCAGCCGCATCTACAATAATAGGAAGATGATGCTTATGAGCGAGTTTAATCATGGCATCAAGGGCAATCATACCTTTTTGAACCGTGTGATGGCTCTTAACGTACAACATCCCGGCAGTATTTTCATTAATCTCTGCTTCCATGTCTGCTACCGTTACAGCATTAACAAGGCCCGCTTCAATCGGAACCCCACCACCTAAACGTACCATCGTGGCAATCGGTGCTCCAAAGCCTACGATGTGACCCTTAGGGATAATAATTTCATTTTTTAATCCTGAAGAATTTGGAAGTGAACGAATGTGTTTGATATTATCTTTTGCGATAAGAGCAGCAACACTAATCGCAATACCTGCCGAAGCAGAAGAAGTTACTAAACTTGCTTCCGCACCGGTGTATTGTGAAATAATTTCGCCCGATCTGATAAATAAATCATCAATCACCACATAGGATTGACCGCCTTCGACGGCAGCCTTTCCTACTTCATCACTGAGTGCTGAAACACCAAGTGCCGTCATACGACCACTCGCGTTTATAACACGTTTAAGACCAATCTTCTCATAAATATTTTTTTTCATATCCTAAAGGAAAATAGCCCCGAAAATCATAGCACCAAGAATTGCTCCACCAGTGATTTCTTTATCCCATTTATAGAATAGTACTGAACCAACGATTGCTCCAATACCTGTCCATACATTGAATTGTCCAGCTGCAATAACAATCATAGGTCCTAAGTAACGTCCGGCAGCATTTCCAGCTCCCATCATAACTTCGGTACCACCTACTGCAACACCTTCTGGCATTGTTTTACGAACCGCCATAATGATTGCACCAATTACAAGCCCTAAAACCGCACCAGTGATTAATGCAAATCCAAAGTTATTGAATGGCAAATCGAAATTCATGGAAAGGAATAATGCTGGTAAACCAATACCAACTCCTGTCATTAATGATCCACCGATATCTAAAACCCCAACAAGAGGTCCTTCAAGAATACGAGCAATTAAGAATCCAGCTGCAAATCCAGCCGCAGCAGTATAATCACCACCGTCAAGTCCATCACGAAGCATCTGTACAATCGCTAGATCATTGAATGCTCCAGTTCCAAGTTTAATATACATAAAGGTACCTGCGAAAATAGCAGCGGCTGCACCCATAATTAAGAGTATAAATGCAGAATCCTTCATCAAGAAATCATTTAATTTGTCTACGAATGTTTTATTATTTTTAACTTCAATTGTTGTTTTTGTCATATAATCTCCTCCTAGAATCCAAGTTTCGCAAAGAATCCACGGAAGTATGCAATCGCAACAAACATTACAACTACAATAGCAATCAATACACGAACAACATTGTTCTTGTATCCATTATTTTCCGCTGACTTACCAATTAAGATCCCTAATACGATTCCTGGCACAGCATTTCCTGAAACGACTGTTGAAACACCACCAAGTACTGTTCCCCATAATCCAGTAGTTTTCCCAGCGTCCATAGCTGCTAACCAGAAAATTGCAGGCATAACTGGATTTAGTAACCATGATGTGGCAGGTGATAGAATTTCACTTGCAATAACTGATAATTTTTCAGGAATTAAAGATGCCGCTGTATTTAAGAATGTAACTACAACAGCGCCGATTGCTGATCCAGCTAAGAACATTTTACCTGGGTTATGAAGTGTATCTTTTTCATCACCGCCACGAGCCATTAATGCAGCCGCAGACCAGTTAGGGACAATACGGTGGAATACATCTCCGGTCAATGCACCACTAGCTAATGCTGAAGCAGCTGCATTAAAGAAGAATCCAAGTCCGAATGAGAAGTGTGAGATTGGATCTTCACTACATGCATTAAGCTCACCAAGTGTTCTAAATGCTCCCATACTTTGAATTTCTGGAGCATGAAACATACGTGCAGCACCAGCAGCGATACATCCACCACCGATAGCACCAATAATAATTGAGTAAATAATAATTTCTATATTCATCTATTCTTTCTCCTTTTGTATTTCTAAATATTTTACCTTCAGTACAACACGAGCTTTTACGATATATTTAACATCATCTTTTTTAGGCAACAATAATTTATTTTTTGTTTCCTTTTGAACATCATCGAAATATACCTCTTGTGTTTCCATTTGAATAATTGGATAATCTAATTCTTTGTATATTTGTTTATGGATTTGTTTAAAAATTGAAGCAGAGGCATCATTCATCGTCTTACCATCTCCGGTAACAACCAGTTCAAGTATAGTTTCTCGAAGCAGTTGTGTTCCTTTACTCATTGCTATGCAGTTTTTGATAGGCGAGAACAACCTTTTCCCCAAGTTCCTCAACATCCATAAATCCTAATCCAATTACTTTATGACCTTGTTCAATTGCTGTGACTGCAGCTTGCACAGAACGCAAGTGCGATGTTGCTTTATATCCGTATTTCGTTTGGGCTGTGATTGCTCCAGCACCACCTGATCCACAGAAACTAATTCCGATGTCTGCATTATTTTCATGCATTACATCACCAAGTTTCATATCTGCTGCCATGCCTGGAATTACAATTGCTTTACCACCTGCCTTTTCGATTCCTCGTGCTACAGCTTGACCACCACCCATACGGTGTCCGATTACAACTACAATTTGTTTTTCACTCATATTCTGTCTCCTTTACTGTTTATATTTGTTTGAATATGTGTTGCGATTAAAATTAATTCCATGGTTGATATTTCTTGTTTAAATATCTTAAACAAAGGTTCGCCAATTTCTTTAGAGATATTAAGACTTACCTCCTCTAACTCATCCAGTACTGCGCTGTATTGATCTGCTTCCATCACAATGACTTCATCGTTCATTAAACGATCAATAAGACTACCCATGTGAGCAAAAAATGTTTCTTCAGCTACGGCATCCGTATACTGGATATTTTTAGAATCTAAATAATGCCTAATTTCTTCTAAATATGCTTGTTTATCAAAGTTTTTCATTATCAATTATTTCACTACCTTCTACACGGCTAATTACCGTTTTTACGGATACAAAATTTTGGGTTAAGTCGAGCGTATCACCCATTGAATCAACTACTGCTTCATCAACCTCTTCCAGTTTACTAATACTTAAGTCACCGAAATATCCAACCTTTAAATGTCCTAAACGATCTAAACCAAAATGATCTGCAGGTTTTGAAGTTGCATTTTCGAGACAGTCTTCCAAGGTCTCACCAATATTGATTAACTTTGTAATCACAGCATGTTGACTATAAACTGGTCCTTCATAGTTTTCGCAGTGCAAATCTGTTGAGACAAAATCGGGATAAAATCCGAGTGACTTCGCCCGCTTGAAGGTTTTAAAACTAAAACTTGCGGAACCGTGACCAACATCAAAGAGTACCCCACGTTGTCTTGCCTTTACCGCTTCTTCGATGATTTCCTTACTTTCATTTAAGATTCCACCTTTTTTTCCATGGAAGGCATGGGTCAATACGTCCTTTTTCTTCATTAAATTTAAGACATCTTGCAAATATGGGGGAAAGTTTCCAGTATGAATCATGATTGGTTTATCCAATTCATGAGCAAGATCTGTTGCGATTTTAATTGGAATGATTTCAAGGGATCCGCAAACGCTAGAACTGGCACGTGCTTTAAGTCCCACAATTTCCGTTGGGTATTTACGAACCATTTCTCGCACCATATCCTCATCAATTTTTTCTAAATCGTCCAACTCTCTTAATTCTACGAGCCCTTTTTTCGAGATGTTCAGCAGCGAATATACTTTAGTTTTGTGCTTTTTAATAATTTCTTCATTAAAAATTTCAAAGTTCTCGGGACCTGCACTACCGGCATCAAGGATTGTTGTGGTTCCCCTGGAAACACCGATGATATCCGCATCAATTCCATTTACCGCTGTGCCTGTAAAACAGTGCGTATGGATATCAATCAATCCCGGTGAAATAATACAGCCTTGAGCATCAATCGATTCAATGTCTTCGTGCTCAATGGAATCCTCAATGGCAGTGATTAGTCCATTTTCAATTAAAATATCTTTTTTATCACCATGATATCCATCAGCTTGAGATATCAGTAAACCATTCTTAACTAATAGTTTATTCATCATTTTTTCTCCTTAATATGTATTGATAGAATGCCAATCGTTCTTCATTTGAAATGGAAATATACAGGGAATCTTCGATGGTCGAAAAGAATGCGTTTAACGTCTTAACGAGGTCTGGATGGGATAATTCGATGTATTCATACATCGAATTCACCGCAAATTCATCTTCAATTTCTTTCGTTTCAAACCAACGTGGAATCGCCATTACTAAGTGTATTGTAAGACCTAAGATTGAATCGTAACTCATCGGGTAGTGATCTGAAATTTCTGTAGTCAATTCAATCAATGACAGTGTTACTTCACTGATAATCTGCGAATACATTTGAATTAACTCGCTTTTCTCTCGTGGTAATTTATCTTTGATATCATCAAAATAATTCGTCATTGAGTAGCGCTTTAAGACTTTGGCACTCATATCATCATTTATGAAATGATGAATCTTGGCGATATCATTGGAAGAGAGAATATTTGAAATTTGTAATACTGGATAAATGGATTGTTCAATCGGGATGGTGGAAATGACAAAGTCAATATCCTCCAGTAACCTCAGACTCTCTAATTGGTAAAATGACATTTGCGCCACGACTTCAAGTTGAGGGAAAACGTGCTTAATGCGTGTTACCAATAAAGTCGATAGTCCGCGTCCAGTTGAACATACGACGATGACTTTCTTTTGCCCATGAGTTTCAATTCTGTTTTTATACAAATAAATTGCGATATAACTTACTTCAGTTTCAGATAAAGTCCGTTGAAAGTGTTTTTCAAAAATCATGCTCAACGTTTGGGCTAACTCAAAGTATTGTTTATATTTATTTTTAATCTCATCCAAAATCATCTTTTCTTCTTCATTGGAATGAATCGCTTTGCAATTAATTAATGTTTGAAAATGAAGAATTAAATCCTCATGAAGGTGTTCAAGGTTGAAGTATGATGCTTGTTCTTCAAGATACATCATCATTTCACCTAGCATCATATTAATTTTGGGTTCATCGATGACTTGATCGTTGATAAAGACATCACTGACTCGAAGCAATTCCAACATACTATCCATTTCAAAATCACAATCCGTATCTTCTTGACTTTGAAGGATCCCGCTCGCATATTCTAAAAGACTTTCACCTTTATGACCGTTGTATCGCCGCGGTGTTGTTTCTAATGTTAGAAAACGAGCAAGACGATAATGTCGAACGATTAAATAACATAATATGTTAAAGAATTTCTCGGAATTTAGCCACACTTGGTATTTCGCATTAAAGCGTTTATAGTTTTTGGAAATAATCGTTAATCGATTGATACTAATACAAGCACGGATTGGAACAGGTAAGTGGTGATACCAGTCTTCCGGGGTATTTCTATTTTTAATAAAAGGTACGATAATGGCCGCTACCAAACATCTTAAGTCAAATTCGGACCCTTCGAGGTAGTACCCTTTACAGCGTTTGTTCTTAATCTTAAATGTATTTCGGTAATAAGCTTCAAAGCCCGAAAGGTAATCTGCAACACTCCGCTCGGAAATAAAGAGCGTGCTTGTTATTTCCTCAACACTTAAGTACCGACTCGTACTAAAGAGCAACAACAGTTCTTCATAGATCTGTGTCTCAATCTGTACGGGTTTAATACCTGATAATTCACCTTTCAGTTCCAAAAACTTAGCCTCAGCGAGAACGCGTTGATTAATTGGAATGTAAAATCCATTCGTAGGTGCAAAGCGTAGTTCTATATCAAACTCGCTTAGAATTGTTCGGAGGTTTGAAATGTCATAACGGATCGTTCGTTCCGACATTTTCGTAATCTCTAACAACTCTTCCATCGTTACGAATTGATTACTGGATAGAATTAAATCGTATATTTCAATTTGTCTTTGAGTAATCATTTAAACTTTTACTTCCTTTCATATATAATAATAACAACTGATATGCAACAATAAATGCATACGTCTTGCACTGTGATTTTTTTCACTGCAAGAATAGAAATGGTGATACTATGATAACTACAATCCTTTTTGATCTTGATAACACCTTAATTGATCGCCAGCACTCAATTCGGGAAACATTCAAAGAACTTATTCAGTTTGACCATGGTGTTTTTGATGCCACCATCCTTGATGATTTAATGCTTTGGGATCACTATGGGTATCATGATAAAGCCTATGTATTTGAACACTACACGCAAAAATACTCCACACATTTTGAAAACAAACAAGCGTTCCACAGCTTTATTGTTAACCATCAATTTCGTCATGTTACACTTTTTGAAGATACCGAGAGAACTTTACGGGAACTCGCCCAGCGCCATACCTTAGGCATTATCACAAATGGCAACAGCATCGGACAACGACGGAAGATGGACCAAGCACTTCATGGATTGCAAGATCTCTTTGAGGTTGTTTTAGTATCTGGCGATCGTAATATTCATAAACCAGACCGTCGTATTTTTAAAGAAGCCCTGGATATCCTCGATAAAAGACCCGAAGAAGTGATGTATGTTGGTGATAACATTGAAGCCGATATTTATGGAAGCCGCAATGCAGGGTTAACGCCTGTTTGGATTAATCCTTATCAGTTTGAATCCTCTGTGGATGCAATGACAATTCATTCACTTTCCGAGTTAACGCTTCTGTTAGATAAATAAAGCGCTGTTTTTACAGCGCTTTTTGTGTAGATTCAAACAGCTTCATATAATGCATCAGTTTTTTCTTATATCCGTGTCGACATGTAACATCTAAAAGTGAGTACACCGAACGTTTTTGGTTCTTAAATATCACATCGTTTTGAATATAATCTGGATCTGTTTCTGAAGTTAATACTTGACGCAAAGAATCCAACCAAGCAGTCCCCAAATCGGTGAATAGATTAATCTTCTGTACTCCAATTTTCACAGCTCGATACAAGTTTTCATCACCTGTACTGGATCCTCCATGCAGTACTAAAGGAATATCAATCGCTTTGACAAGTTCTTCGAGTCGGTTGAAGTCTAAATACGGCTCCCCGGCATAAGTCCCGTGCGAAGTCCCTACAGCAACCGCAAGGCAATCAATATTCGTTGTGCTGACATATTCAATGGCTTGTGCTACATCCGTAAGCCCTTCATCACGAGTGATTGCATACTCCTGTCCGACACCGACATGCCCTAGTTCCGCTTCAACACTGATTCCAGCAGCATGCGCTACGCGTACCACCTCTTGAACATCTTTAACATTTTTTTCAAATGATTCCGTTGATCGATCCATCATCACCGATGTGAATCCATTTTTAATGGATAACACACAATCCTCATAACGACTCCCATGATCAAGGTTTAAAGCAAAAATAACATCAGGATAGCGCTTTTCAAAAAAATCGACAATTGCGCTCATTGCTTCAATATCATGAATTGCTCCAACATCTAAGATAATCGGTGCTTGCAACTCATGTGCTGCTTCAAAACAAGCTTGAATCGATTCAAAGTTAAAACAATTCGGTGCAGCAATTCCATATTTTCTTGCTTTCGCATCATTCAATAATTCGTGCATTGGTTTTCTCATCGTGTTTCCTCCATCAAGAAATAAAGGCTTTCAATATCGCGAGTGCTTCGCCTTTCTATCTTAACAATTACATATCGCTCCATTTTTATCTCCCTATCGTCATAAAAGATATAATATTTGTTTTCAATTTATTAAGGATTATTTCTGTGCGAAATGATCTAAACAGACCCATCATAAGCATACGTTTAAATCAGAATATGCTTGGATTTAGACAATCTATACATGTTTTATATATACATATAAAAACATGATAAGATGATGAAAAGGAGGTAAGAAGATTTGAAAAATCTTTATGATATAAACTATGCATGAATCAAATCGTAATTTTTTTGACATCACTGAAAAAGTTCTGTTATTCTTTGCAACAATCTATATATTTATTCTCCCGTTATTCATTGAGGAACGCAATATGAGCATTTTTATATCTTTTGGTCTAATTTATGCTTTTTTCCTCATTGTTAATAATTTCTTAAAGTATCGTAGGGAACACTCCAAAAAGTATCTCTATCAAATAATGCTCGGCATCGCAATACTTGCTGCCGTGTTATACCGATATTTTATATAATATAAAAAAACTCCCTCTATTTTGGGAGTGTTTTTATGAGAAGGTTAAGTGTGAAAACGCCTCGTTCTGCTCGGACATCTACATTCCAACCATGACGTTTTGCAATCTGTTGTACGAGATAGAGACCCAAGCCGGTACCCTCATGATCAAAAGTTTGAAAGCGGTCAAAAATACGGTTAGTATCTAATTTTTCGTGATTCATCATATTTTCAAACGTAAGAATGATCTCATCATCATATTCTCGCGCCGTAATAGATGCCTTATGATTTCCGTACTTCAACATATTCTCAATAATATTGTTTGTTAGATTATTAAATTCATTAACATCCACTTCCGTCTCGAGCTTCGGATGAATATCGAGTTCCACTTTGATTTGTTTTGCTTCAAACGCATCGTAATAGTGTAAGATGTTTTGTTTCAAAAGGTTTGATATATCTTTGCGTTCGCGGTTTGATAACGGCTTTTCCGCATTATAACTGATTGCATAGAGCATTTCTAAGCGCCGTGATACATCATTAATTTTAAAATGTGCATTTTGGAGAAGGTGTTGATGTTCTAGATTGTCAGTTTCTCCTTCAACTACCTGGATATATCCTGATGCGATTGCAAGTGGTGTACGGGTATCATGAATAATATTACTAATCGATTTTTGTAATGAAATTTCATTGGTATTTAATTGCATCATAAGTGTCTTCTTATCTTGTACAAGCTCATTACAGTGATTTATTAAAGCCGTCAATTGTTTGTTATTGGTGCCGAGGGTTAACTCGCGCATACTTTCCTCTTCATGAATAAAGGCTAAGGTATCGTTAATGTGTTTAATATTCACATTGAGCCAAATAATGTAACCCATGAGGATGATAATGACCAAAGTCATTAAGATAAGTAGGAACATCATAATTCGACCCGCGCTAACCGAACACCAACACCCCAAATGGTTTGGATATATTCGTGGTCGGGATCAAGGAGGCGAATCTTTTTACGCAAACCACTAATAAGAACGTTAATTGAATTATCATCAAACATATAGTCATCACCCCAAATTACCTCGTATATTGCTTCTTTGGTAAATGTTTGTTTTGGATGTTCTAGTAACAAATTGAGAAGATCAATCTCTTTTTTAGTAAGAATCAATTCATGCCCGTGAATTTTATAATTTAACGAGGACATATCATATGCTAGATTGATAAACTGATTTTTACTGCGAATGTGTTCCGTTCGCAATTGTACAGCGATGCGTGCTTTTAAGACATTAATATCGAATGGTTTTGTGATGTAGTCGTTTGCACCCATCGATAACAACGACACAATCATTTCAGAGTTCGATACGGATGTAATCATCATAATCGGAACATTACTGGTTTCCCGAATCGTTTGGAGAACTTGATCACCACACATACCTGGGAGCATGTAATCTAAAAGAATTAGATCAAACGATTCAAAATGATGCAGCAGTGCTTCAGTGCCTGAATACGCAGCAGTCAATTCATAATCGTCTTTTAAAACGGTTTGAAGCAATTGATTAAGTTCTTGTTCATCTTCAATAATTAGTATTTTTTTCATTGTACCACCCCATTGTTTTAAGTATACCACGATTGATTTAATGAATTTTTAAGAATTGAATAAGATTTGGATAAGCATGCTTTGATATCATAGACGTATCAAATAAAGGAGAAACATTATGGAACACGTACTTAAAATTGAACATCTTGGCAAAACGTATGGTTCACAACACGCTCTGAACGATATAAATTTGGAAATTAATAAAGGGGACATTTATGGACTTGTTGGACGAAATGGAGCGGGTAAGACAACCCTCATGAAAGTCATCACAACATTAATCCGTCAAAGCGAAGGCACTGTATTTTTATTCGGCGAATCCTTAAACGGTGATTATAATAATGCCTTATCCCGCTCGGCAAGTATTATCGAGTCCCCTACTTGCTACGAAAACCTTTCGGCTTTCGATAACTTAAAATACTATTGCACCCTTCGCGGGATTAAAGATGCCACTGTGATTCAAGAGACGTTGGAATTTGTAGGACTTGCGGAGGTCGGTAAAAAGAAAGTGAAACATTTTTCCTTGGGAATGACACAACGACTGGGTCTCGCCATAGCACTCATTGCGAATCCAGATTTCTTAATTCTTGATGAACCCATCAATGGATTGGATCCCATCGCAATTATGGAATTTAGAGACTTACTTCATCGCATCAATACAGATTATAATACCACCATCCTCATATCCAGTCACATCCTTACCGAACTTTACCAAGTTTCCAATCGCTTTGGCTTCATTCACAATGGAACGATGATTGAACAACTTACTAAAGACGAATTAGACATAGCATGTCAAGATTGTCTGGTGGTTACCACTGATCATGTGTCGGCCCTAGCAGTCCTTCTTGATGAAGCTCGTTACAACTTCAAACTATTTGAAAAAAATGTGATTCGCATCTATGGAAACATTGATCCTGCGTATATTAATAAACTTGCTTACGAGCACAATCTTAATATTCTCGCTTTATATCGTGAAAGCGATAACCTTGAAGAATACTTTAAAAACTTAATTCAGGAGGTTACACAATGATTTATATTATCCAATCCATTAAAGCCGATCTTTTTCGTTTACGAAAGTCAAAATCAATAGTAATTATGAGCGTTGTAATTTTGCTTTTTATCGGAATATCGATTTCTACAGAATCACTAGGAACGGTAGGCGTTTCCAACGAACAAACAATGAGTTCATTAGATGGATTTAAAGAAATTGTTTGGACAGCAGATGTGACTGCGACGGCAATGCTATCACAAATTACCATCCTTATGTATTTTTTAATTGTAATCCCTATTGTTGTAATTGGGGCTGACTTTAAAAACAAAAGTTATAAAAACGTGATTACAACCGGAATCTCCCGTACTCAATATTTTATCGCCAAAGCATTGACTATTTTAATCGCTTCTTTCATTTTTTCAGTATTGTTCATCTCGATATCGACCATCCTCGCAGGTCTTTTGAACGGTTGGGGAAATATATTTGAAATGCAATTTTGTGGTCACTTACTCAAAATATTTATTATGAAATTCTTCTTTGTCTATGCCACCTTATTGATTGGCGTTGTCTTCGCATGCTTGACTCAAAATACAATTGTTATGGCGTTATCCATTATCTTTGTACCCATTATTATTCAATTTTTGATTTTAATGTTTAATCTAGGGGATACCTTTATCAAATACTTAGATTTAAGCAGTGCAACGAGTGTTGTTGGTGTATTAACCACAGTGGATACAATCCCTTATTTAATAGGTGCTGTAACACTAATCGGTGTCCTCTCCATCATATCTCTAGAAGTATTTAAGCATTCTGATCTTTAAAAATGATTGCATTAAAAAAAACCATTGCGTGAATAAAATGGTTTTTTTTTTGACAATTCTAAGGATGTCTCAGTTATTTTGTTCAAAATCACACTATTTACATTGCCTAGATCCATGGCTATCTCTGACTTTGGTGACTCCGTTCCAAGAAAACCACGATAAAAATAACATAAAAAACGCCGTACTCGACACCTGTTCTTACCTGCGGCTGAAAATAAAACTTCGAATTACTTGGAATTAAATCCATAAGGTAATAAGGTTCAAAAAGCATTGCAGTGGCATCTCTTTTTATTTGTTCTTCATAATTTAAGAATGGACTTTTTATGTCTTCGATTGTATAAAGTACTTGGTTTTCCAATCCATCAATTCGTGGACTGTAATCGTCGTAAAAGGGCATTATTTTATCATCTTTCGGAAAGTACGCAAAGGCCACTTGTCTGGTTAAGGGAGTTGTAATATTAATCATGTTATTACAGTTCAGATTGTTTTCGAGAGCGGTGCTAACAATCGCATCCAAATCAACTGATAATTTCCCAGGCGGTGATGTTTACAATGAGTCGAGGGAAACCACATCATTTTATACTCCAAAGACTGCGATATGCCCCTTGTAGTAACCACTTCACAGTAAATCGATGCATCATCTAAGTTAATGGGCGTTTTGTTAATGAGCGATTCGTGATCCAAAGAATAGATTTTAATAAACGATCCAGTAAGTGTCCCCATCTTCGGTTCGATACCCGTATCACCGCGATGTTCATCACCGAAATAATCATATACTTCAGTGGCTTGTTGTACAGCAGCATGATCTGTTTCATCCATACTCATCCAATCAACATCATAACCATAAACTGTGTTGCTTGGTAAGAAGATCTGCAAACCGAGATAACCCAAAGAAAATGTAAGTATAAATTTCGATTTCATAGCACTAGGCTCCTTCATGAGAAATCATCACAGGTCTATTTACATCTAGTATCCACTATAATACATCATTTACAATTATTTCCGTGTACGTTCTATCAATACCTGCAAAATAAAAGAGAAGACCTAGGTCTTCTCTTTTATAAATTTAATTCTTGATGGACAAAATCCACTAATTCACGGATTTTATCTTTCGCAATGTCATAATAAACACGCTTATTATCACTGGGATTATATTGAATCAGTCCATCATTTAAAAGTTCTTGAATGTGATACGAAATCGTTGCGGGGGTTAATCCCAAAATATTGGCCAATTCCTTACCGTATTTTTGTCCATCCACTAGGGCTTTTAAAATTGCGAATTTGCTTGGGTCTCCTAAATCCTTCAACATCTTGCAGGCATTCTTTTCGCTTAATCGAAAACGCTTCAAGAAATCTTCCGTCATAGATATACCAAGATACGACACATCAACCCACGAATTATTCCCCATAACGGTCGGTCGTACGACCACATCATAGTGATTCCAAACAATTCCAAAGGTATCTTTAATGTAGTCAACATAAGTGTTTTCTTCAATTCGAAGTTTCCATTCATGATAAATCGCATCAATTTCCGGTTCAAATACTTCGAGTAGTGGTTTAAGCTCCGCCCCAAGATCACGAGTGAGGGCTTGAAACTCTAATGCAATAACATCGAATGATTCAACCATCGATACCAAAGCCCATTTTTCTTCATAGGACAACGAAACTTGATTCACTAACGCAAAGATGTTTTGAGTACTTGTCGCAGGATCGATGTCTTCACTGAAATGTTCTAAGATGACCTCCTCCAACGTTGTAACTAGTTGTTGCTTTGCTTGCGCTAAATCGGTGAGGTCCGTATTAATATAATTATTATACGGAATAAAATAAAACAATGAATTTTTACTTCCCAATAGCGTTACGATTTCGGTCGCATTGGGGTACATTCCTTTTGCTTTAAGTAAAGATGGCTCACATTGTGCATAAACGGCATCAATCCGATCATGAATTGAATGCGCATCCTCGGCATAACGTGCTTCTCCTGTAATGTATCGTCGAAACATTACATAAGCTTCAAAATTATAATTCAGTGTTTTTTCAAGTTTCATATTTACTCCTTATTGTTGTTGCGCTTGTACAAAACGTGCATAGACATTTTGACTATTCACTAGTGATTCATGGGTTCCTGTTTCAGCAATCATACCATGGTCTAATACAATAATTTTATCAGCATCTCGAATTGTACTCAACCGATGCGCTGCAATCAATACCGTTTTCTCATTTCGAATGTTCTCAAGTGCTCGTTGAATTAAGGCTTCCGACTCACTATCGAGTGCCGAAGTGGGTTCATCCAAGATCAAGATGGGAGCATCACTGATTAAGGCACGGGCAATCGCAATCCGTTGTCGTTGTCCCCCGGATATTTGACTTCCTTGTTCGCCAACATGGGTATCATAACCGTCTGGAAGCGTCATAATATAATCATGGATGGCTGCTTTTTTTGCTGCAGCGATGATATCTTCATCGGTAACGGACTTCGAAGCACCCAAGCCAATGTTTTCTTTAATGCTTCGATTGAAAAGAGGTGCTTCCTGTTGTACATAAGCAATTTGTTTCCGTAAACTCATCAAATTATAATGGTCAATATTTTGACCATCAATTGAGATACTTCCCTGTTCGGTCTGATAAAAGCCAAGCAATAATTGGAAAAGTGTTGATTTACCACTCCCTGATTCACCAACAAACGCAGTCGTAGTAAAACGTGGAAGGGTAAAACTAACTGTTTTCAAAATATTTTGCTCCTTTTGATAACCAAAGGTGACATCGTTAAACGCAATTTTTGTATCACCGTTTTGTGTTTGTAAAGCAGGCAATCCCTCGCGTTGATCTTCAAGTTCAGTATCAAGCATCGCGGTAATACGATTAGCTGAGGTAGCAACTTCAAGCAAAAAGTTCCATGCCACACCGAAATTACCAAACATATAACTGATTGATTCTTGAAGTGGTAAAAGCAACATCACCTGTGCAAACTTGAATTCTGTATTCATTGACAGATAAATACCAAGGCAAAGAAATAAAATTTTCCCCACAGCGCTAAATCCATCATTCAACATCGTAACCCGATGCTTGCGTTGTTCTGCTTCAATTACTTCATCAGCATAGGATTGATTGTATCCATCATACTCAGACACGACCTTATCTTGAACGTTAAACAATCGAATCATCGTTTCATTCGATAAGATATCGGAGACATGATTGGTTGCTTCATTTTGGTGATCACGGGCATTCACATAGTGCATTTGGATTGCATCGGAATATCGCGTTGAAACCCAAACACTCACGACACCAATTGCTACCGCAATAAGGCCAAACCGATAATCCACCACAAAGGTTGTAATCAGGGCAGCAAGTCCGGCCACGGTTGGATGAATAAACATATAATTAAAACCTTGAAAATAATAATTATTCACTGTATCCGCATCACTGGTTAAAAGGGTCATCATATCGCCGGTATGGCTATCACGAATTTCAACTTCTCTTTGGCGTAAGATGTGATGAATCATGATTTTTTTCAAACGTTTTTCAGCGCGAAGCCCCCCAACAAGATTTCCAGTTTGACCAGCAATTAAAAGCGGAAACATACAGATAAAAGCACCTGTGATGATTAATAACGTCTTGAGTTCAAACACACCAAGGGTTGCTTGTTCAATTGAAACTTGGGTTATTTTCCCTAAAAGAAAACTTAATCCAAAATTCGCAAGACTCGCTAGGCTTGCACCTATAATAGAGACAAGAAATGCCCATGAGCCAATTTTTGAAATGCGTACAATGACACTGAGGACCTCTTTAATCGATTGTTTCTGTTTCATCGTCTGCTTCTCCTTTTTGTTTCGCAATCAAATGCGCATAAATACCTTGCTTTTGAATCAATTCATCATGAGTTCCTGATTCCGCGATAGAACCTTGGTCAAGAACCACAATACGATTGCAGTTTCTTAAGGTTGATAAACGGTGAGCGATTATAATTTGCGTTTGAGTTGATTGATCCATAATACTTTGGATAACTTGCTCCGTTTCCGCATCTAATGCTGAAGTTGCTTCGTCAAATAGTAGAACCGGACTTTTTTTAATAAGTGCACGTGCAATTGCGAGCCGTTGTCTTTGCCCACCGGATAAACGATTACCTTTTTCACCGACAACATAATCCAATCCTTGTGTTTGTACCAATGCGGAGAGTTGAACTTTTTCAAGACATTCCATAATCTCCGCATCTGGGGCATGCGCATTCCCATAAAGTATATTCTCTCGAATACTTTGATTCATGAGATCACTATTTTGCGATACCACCGCAAGTTGATTTCTTAAAACTTCCTTATCCCACTGCTGAATGGATGTGCCTTTAAATGATACCGTACCAGTTGTCGGTGTATAAAGCCCCAGTAAAAGATTTGCTAGGGTTGATTTACCCGATCCGCTGGTTCCTACAATACCTAGATGCTCGCCTTCCTTAATTTCTAAATTGAAATTATTAAGTACGTTTGTTTTACTTTCAGCATAACGAAAGTTTAGATTTTTAAAAGCAATCAAAGGCGCATCAGCCACGTCTCCCACTTCATGCCCAAACGCTTCACGCGGTGCATCCCAGATTGGGAAAATGCGTTCTGTTGAAACCAATAACTGTGGTATGTTTTGAAGCATGTTTGCGATAACATTAAACTCATTGGAAGCCAGTTGCACTAAGATAAAGACACTGACCATTTGCGATACTTGCATTTGTCCTTGCGCAATGAGGTAGGTACCACCAATTCCAATTAGAAAAAGGGGAAGCATTACTAATATGGAAAAAGGTGCCTGAATGAAATAAAGCGATCGAATCCCATGAATACCTTTTTGGGCAGATGTTTCCAATGCATCTTCGACCCATGATTCTGCTGTTTGATATAGACCAAATGTACGAATTGTTGTGCGATTGTTCATGATGTCTTGTGTGAGTGCATTGGTTTTACCCATTGCCTTTTTCCATGGAAGAATTAAAACGCTTGATTGTTTGGAAGCATAAAACTGTACGCCCAAGGCAATGGGCAAAAGGATTACAAAAAGCAACATTAATCGCCAATCGATGGCTAAGATGCCCAAAGACAGAATCACTAATAGAATACACGCTTTAAGGAGGGTGATGCTCATGTTGGTGGCACTCACCATACTCGAAACATCACTGCCAAGACGACCAATTAAATCACCTTGTTCTTGCTTCGAGCTAAAATCGTAAGAACTCTCTAGCAGGTTTGTGACCGTCTTGGTCTTAAACTGTTGGCGCATCCGTTCAATGAGGCGTGTTTGATACACATTAGCACCGTAAATAACGACAAGGGTTATCAAGGTCCCCACCACAAAAAGCAACAGTGTTGATTTTGTTTGTATGAGATTTCGTTGGACTACCGATTCGGTCACTTCACCAAAAGCACGTGAAGTTATAAGTTGCAGTATTCCCGTACACACAAATACAAAGAGCAAAAAAACAAAACTTTTCACACTTCCACTCTCAGACCACGTTCGTTTTAATTTTTGAATCATTTCGTACCCTCCCTTGCTAGACCTTTAATTCTGTCTAACATATCGTTAGATAAATACTAACATCATCGAACAAGGTAGTCAAGGACTTATCTAACTTGATGTTAGATGTAATTTATGAAGGCACAATAAAAAAGTCGCATAACGACTTTTTGTTTGCTTTATACATTAAGATTTTTTTACACGATCAAGATTACGCACACCCGCTTTTTCCAGCATCTTTATTTGTTCAGGTGTAACATTAGCTTCATCAACGAGGTAAATATAAAGTACTTTTTGAACCTCATTGACACCATCATCAGCTTCAAGGTGTAATTGAGTCGCCTCTTTAGCATTCGACGTATGTGAACTGACATTGATTTTAATTTCCTCTCCGAATCGTAAATCGGTCGCAAACATATCCACATTATTATTTGCTTCAATCAAATCCAAAACAATTCGGTCACCATTTTCAATGGATTCTCCATCCAAGAGATAGGAGATAGTAGGACTAATTGTATCAACGACTTTAAATGTTTCATTGACACTGGATTCGCTACCATCTGAAAATATCGCAATAATACGGAGTTCAATATCCCCTACCAGCGGCATCTCATCCTTGGCTTGAAGTAGGCTAAGAATTTCTGTGATATCAACGCTATCCGGAGCTGGATACGGTATTTTATTTTCTTTAAAATAAAGTTCAATTTGCTCTTTGCGAACTGTTTCTTCATCTAAAAGCGTCCCGTTACGAATGAACTCAACTCGAAAGGTATCGTAGTTGCTTTTTTCCGTATCAATCTGTGTTTCCAAGCCTTCACCTGTAAGATACGTATATTTTTCAAGCTGAGGGTTTTCTTTAAAGACGATTACCGGGTTCTCCGTTTTCGTAAAATGCACAATAAACGCTACAACAACAAGAACTAAAATTATTCCAATCCCAATAACATACTTCAGCTTATTCGAATTCAATGTTTTCTTCGATTGTTTCATCATGATCCTCCTCTCTATTTAATATTGGACACAATGATTACATAGATATTACACGCTTTTCAACATTAAAGATATATAAATCACAAAGTATTCAAAAATCGGACACAATAGAGCAATAACATATATGTATTCATCTGAATTAATAAAAAAAACGCATCGTTATCTCGCTCCTATTTTTTGACATATTTTCGCGTATGTTATACTAAGGGTATTATGGAGGTATTATTATGACAGTAGCAGTAATTGGTAGTTCTTTAAAACCAAATGAAAAACGAGTACCCATTCATCCCTCATTACTTGAAACAATGAACGACGATGTACTTAGAAACCTTGTCTTTGAAACAGGCTATGGTGAGCGATTTGGAGTTTCTGATGACATGCTTTTGAGTTTTACAGGCAATCCATGCCAAACCAGAAATACACTCCTGAAAACAAGCCCCAAAATCATTATGACAAAACCGATTCTTGAAGATATTAAACAAATGCAAGATCATGCCACACTATTTGGATGGATCCATTCCGTTCAAAACAAAGAAATTGTGGATGTCGGAATTGAAAAAAAATTATCGTTTGTCGCTTGGGAAAATATGTATTATGAAACAAAACGAGGCCGTGTGCACTTATTCCAAACTAATAATGAATTAGCTGGTTATTGTGCAGTGGAACATGCTTTGACGTTACAAGGAATCGATGGTTATTATGGACCACAAAAAAAAGTTAAGATCATCAGTTTTGGTTCGGTGAGTCGTGGTGCGATTCATGCACTTCAAAGCAAAGGATTTACAGATATCGAAGTCTACACATGGCGTCCTACTCACCTCATTGCTGATCGGATTCACGCCATTCATTATGCCCAATTATTTTTTGATAAGCATCACGTTTTACGTGTTGATAAGACAGACAAACCACGTTTGGTGGATGAATTCGCTCAAGCAGATATTATCTTGAATGGAATTCTCCAAAACCCGATTAAACCTGTGATGTTCATGCACGAAGAAGACATGGAACTCTTCAAAAAGTCATGTCTTATCATTGATGTCAGTTGTGATGAAGGCATGGGATTCCCATTCGCTAAACCAACCACGTTTGAAAGCCCTATGTTTAAACATGGTAACATTACCTATTATGGTGTAGATCATACCCCATCACTATTATGGGATAGTGCATCTTACCAAATTTCTAAAGGTCTTATTCCTTATCTCTATCAATTTATTTTCGATAATTATGGTGAGGTATTGGAAAATGCCGTCGACATGCGCGATGGCCGTATTAAAAACTTAAGGATTAATGATTTTCAAAACAGGCCTCAATAGATCTGCTTCAAATGCTCTTAGAGTATCTGTTGTGTTACAAAATCACTCACAACTGAGGAAATCAAAAAAGAACGCCAAGGCGTTCTTTTCTATTTAAAGAGATCAATTTCTTGTTGACTTAGGTTTCGATATTCACCTAACTTAAGTGATGAATCAAGCTCCAAAGCACCTATTTGAATTCGTTTAAGGTAAGTAACCTCATTGTCACAGTAATGCATCATGCGTTTTACTTGATGGTATTTGCCTTCCGCTATGGTAAGTAGAATTGTCGTTTCATCCACAATCTCAACATGTGCCGGCTTAAGCATATCATCATCCATGGGTATCCCCGTTTCCAAATCCACAATAAACTTCGAATCGAACGGTTTCGCCAATTCAACATAGTACTTTTTATGTACATCATTTTTCCCATGGGCCACACGGTGAGAAAATTGACCATCATTAGTAATCAATAATAAACCTTCCGTATCCGCATCAAGACGCCCTACAAAGAAAAGATCGTGGTGATACTCTTGAATCAATTCTAAAACCGAAGGATAGTCCTCCGGATTATGTGCACAAATATACCCCGCAGGTTTATGCATCATCAGATAGATATCTTTTTGATATTCAATAACTTGACCCTCAACGCAGACACAATCCGTGTCCAGATTTAACACATACCCTGCATCCCGAACGATGTCACCGTTGACACTTACTAATTTTTTTTTGACGATATTCTTGACGTCTTTACGAGTTCCAAAACCATTATGAGCTAAAAACTTATCTAAACGCATCGCATTCCCTCATTTCCAATATTAATAACTAATTCTATTATATCGTATTCATCAAGATTTCTTTTATATTTTTAACATAAACTGAATTAACAATCACACCGATTTCAAATTACATCTTAATTTAAATCTTTTTTAACCCAAGGCTTGGTCTTCTGCAATATGTTTGGTGAAATTACGATTGAAAATATCAATTTGAATCACTTTGCATAAGAATTAGTCGGCAATTATCAAGATGTCTTGGGAAGATGCTTTGTATTTATGAAATAAATGACCATCACCCCAAAATATAAAACTTCCTTTTTTAGAATTTTATTCATAAATAATTTCTCGCACACGTTGGTAGACCAATTCAAAAAAAGCGATGCCTTTACTCACGAACAAATTGGGTATTGGTAGGGAATGACCATGATGTTCATTGGGGACGATATGTACAACATCTACAATTTGCGCAAGCGAACATTGGGCAATCGACGTAATTAAAACCCTATCATGTTTTGTACTTATTTTTTTTGCAATATTTAACAAGTCATCGGTTTCTCCACTTCTACTAATAAAAATCACAAGATTATTATCAATATTCATCTTCATATCGAGTGGCGAACCATGATAACAAAAGATTCCGATTTCTGAAAAACGTTTTGTACAATAAAGCGAAATTAAATCAGAATATCCCGTCCCAATCAAAAACACTTTATCCAAGGCATGCTTCACAATAAGCTGGGCCATAACTTCAACCCCTTCTTTTTGTCCATCATCAAAACGAATTACGAGGTCGTCTTGGATATTATTATTATTTAAGATCCAATAGGTTACATGTAAAAAATCACTATAACCTGAATAACCTAATTGTTTTGTCATTTTAACAATATATGTTGTAGATACAAATGTCTGATCAGCAACTTCGGTAATCGTAGGCTTATGATGCGCTTTCAATTTATTGATAATATAATCATAAATACGATTTTGTGTTTCGTTTAGATGATAATTGTTATTCATGCAGCACTCCTCCATTAAGTCAATTATATCAAAATATTGAGCCTTGATGTAAAGTATTTCGTACTCTATAGACACTTATAAAAAAATCAACTCAAGCTTAATGCTTAAGTTGATTCTTACTTATAAATTATTAGATAGTGTATTAGCTTCTTTGTTACTTATCGTTTCAGCATCACTTGTTTGACTGTCTTTTTCTTCTTCTAAATACTGATGATCTAGAGCTCTAAAGAATGGCCAATAAATAAGACCCGCTAGAATCGTTACGACTAATTGAAGCGCACCACCTTTCCAACTGTTACACATTAACCAACCACCCACGATGAGTGGCGTTGTCCATGGTATTGTAACACCAGTTGGATAAGGCACAATACCAGTCTTCATCGCGAACCAAGATACTAAAATGGATACTGTAGGCGCTAAGAAAAAGGGGATGAGCATGGTTGGATTAAGAACAATTGGTAAACCAAAGATGACCGGTTCATTTACATTAAATAATCCCGGTACGATGGATAATTTACCCAGTGATTTCATGCGCTCGGATTTTCCTTTAAAGGTCATGAGAACCGTTAAGGGGAATGTTAATCCGGTTCCACCTAGAAAAATGAAGAAATTCGCATAATCCATCGTCGCAATATGCGGGCGAATTAAGTTAATACCTTGTTTGAATATTTCAAGGTTTTCAAATCGTGCAGCATACCACAGTGGGTCCATAAAGGCTCCTGTGACTGAAGTTCCATGAATACCAAACACCCATAAGAACGTATTTAAAAATGATGCAAAGAGCGTTCCACCAAGTGTCGTACCAATACCGACTAATGGAGCTTGAATTAATTCTATAATCATATTGGTTACGGTACCATAAGGTGTCGCACCTACGGCAAGGCGAATTATTAAGAATAGTGGCAGAATAATAAATGCTGGAACTACCGCTGAAAATTGATTTGAGACAAAAGATGGTACCGATTTTGGAAGTTTAATACGAACGTCTTTGTGGATTAAATAAGCATAAAGTCGTGTCGTAATTAAAGCTGTTAACATTGCCATGAAGAGTCCACGTGCTTCGAAATCTATCGAAGCAAATCCGCCATCATCCGTTTGCACAAGTAGGATAAAAAATGCACAGATTGAGATAACAATTGCGGATATACGATCCACTTGTTCTTGTTCAGCAAGTGAGTTTGCAACACCAATCAAGGAAAGCAGTGATACGAGTCCAATAGTTGCTGGTACTAAAATTGACCAAGCCCATTCACCCCATATTTCCCCAAATACGGATTCCATAAATGCTTGGAAAGCTGGTACTGGAAAATCAGCAATCAAAATACACATTGAACCAAAAATTAAAACGGGCATCGCAACCATCAATCCATGGCTTAATGCAATTAAGTATTTATTCTCCGCAAATTTCAATGATAACGGATAAAGTTTTTGTTCAATAAAATTTGTTAATTTATGCATAGATTCCTCTTTCTCGGTCTATCGACTTCTTTTTAAAGTTGGGAAATAGTCACCGTTTACTGCAATGTACTCATCAAGAATTGTACGTGCAATATCCGTATCAACAACAGTACGATTTACTACAAGTGATTGAAGTGCCTTATCATAAGATTCTTCCAATACGGCCTCTACAGCAAGCTTCTCAGATGCATATTGAGCTTCAAGCAATCCTTTCTCAAACGTTCCTGCCTTACCAAAGTGTAAAGGCTCAGCTCCATTTGCGCCTACGCGACATGCAACTTCAAGCATCATGCCATCGTCAAGGTTTGAAACAACGCCTTCATTAGGAACAATCAACAGAAATATATCGTTGCTATTATGAAGAATACTTAATGCAAGTTCAATTATATATGTAGCGTGCGCATCATTATGTGCAATCGAAGCACTCTTAATTGAATCTGTATCATTTGAATATTTGATGTCTAAATCAAATTCAGTACCTCGCATTTTCCCCGCTTTTGCCACTTGCTTACAGAAGGTAAAAACACGTTTTTCACGACCATCAATAACAGCATTCGTCCGTGTATAATTTGGGTCTGTGTGTTTAACCATATCTTGTGGATACAAATAGTATTGGAGGTATGTATTGGGTAATGAGTGTGGATAATCTCTTACCATCTTTTCAAGATGCTTGAAGGTAAATGTCCAATACTCATCGTTCTTTCCCGAAAATCCAAGACGATCATCAACATCCCCTTCATACAATGCGTCAATGATTTGGGGTAAAACATCTTCCCCTGTTTTTTTATCATACATTGCAGTGAACCACCCAAAATGATTTAAGCCATAATAACGTGGTTCTACATCTAAACGCGTTTTATTAGCGAGGGGGCAATAAACATCCATGATTGAAATAGGCATATCACAAATATTAATAATTCTGTGGTCATTTGGGAAAAGAACTTTACACATTTCGGCAACAATTGCTGCTGGATTTGAGTAATTTAAAATCCATGCTTCCGGTGAGTAATATCTAAAATCCTCGATGAATTCTTTCATTGCTTTAACACTGCGTAATCCATATGCAAAGCCACCAGGACCACATGTTTCTTGACCAATGACACCATACTTAAGTGGAATTTTTTCATCTTTCTCGCGCATTTCCAGTCCACCAGGACGAATTTGCACAAACGCAAAATCAATTTCTTTGAACGCAACTTCTTTATCCGTTGTTACGATATATTCTTCCAGTTCTGGATAATATTCACGGAAAAGAACTTCACCATAATCACCTACAATATTTTGTCGAGCAGCATCAATATCGTATAGAACAACCTTCCTTACATGAAATTTATCTTTAACCAAACACAGTAATTCCAACATATCCGGTGTATAAGTACTCCCCCCACCTACAAACACCACATTTACTTTTTTCATTAATAAACCCTCCTTATATTAAAACTATATCAGTTAGATTCTAATAATTTTTTTTAAAACGGTTAAAAATGTAACCGCTTTATATATCCATCATAGAAATCAAGAAATAATCTAGAATTCAACTTAAAATTAAGTATTAGGAACACGTGCGAAAATTATGAGCAAATGTCTCAAAAAAAATATATAAATTAAATTAATTTATAAAAAAAGGAGCTTTTGCTCCTTTTTAGTTCTCATCTTCAAAAAGATAATATAGATACTGTTGAGGTCTATTCATAAATGATGAGTAATCCCTGACAATAGGGTGTTCATCATAAGACATCGATGTAATGGTCTCATCAAAATAATATATTTTAGCATCAGGATAAGCTAACAAGATTGGCGAATGCGTACAAATTATAAACTGACTCCCTTGTTTTACATAGTCATTAATAAGTGTCATCAGTGTTAGTTGATTCTGAAAAGAAAGTGGGGTTTCGGGTTCATCCAATAAATATAGCGTATTTGGACGAAGTTTAGAGGCAAAGAAGCGTATATAACCCTCACCATGGGAGGCCTCCTTAAGTTCTGTCACCATCTTATCCATGTGTTTTCGATTTCCTTCATGCATTCCAAGTTCAATTAAAACTCCCATGCTGCGATTTTCACCATGTCTCTCTAAAGCATCCTCATACATTTTTTCATTCTCAATTTCTTCTTCAGATATCCAATTTAGAAATGAATAAAAATCCTCAGATTGAAAGTAATAACCGCGTTTTAATCGGGAATGCCATGCCAAAGAAAATCGATCATAACGATGAGCTTGATAATCTATTTTTTTTGAAACCGAGTAACTATTGGATTGATGTGCTATCGCTCTTAATAACGTAGATTTCCCTGAGCCATTTTCACCTGTGAAAAACACCACAGATGAATCTAAGTCTAATGTATTAAAATCTATTGTATTGTAAGGATAAACATTTTCATCACTTAACTTTGAAACTTCTATCAACATAATTCTACCTCTTTTTTATTCTCTGTAACGATTTTTCGCCAAAAACAACTATATAAATTCATCGCTCCTCTTTTAAAAAAATCTACCCCCCGATACAGCACTATTTAGTACTGAATTTTAAATTCGTCAGGAATCTTTGCAAACCAGGAATATCACACCGACCTATATCGTTTCTACTGCAATATATTTGCTTTCTATGTGTTGTTCACTTTCAAAATGACTTATGATCTTTATCTACAATTATATCTTATATTTTCCTATTGATGAATCTATTAATGGTTGAGGAACACTATAGAAAAATAAGGCAATGAATGTTCGATATAATTCGGTCATAAACTATAAATTTTTTTCTTTAACCATATTAATTATATTAATTAAGCCACCCTCAATTCTTCCTCCAGCAGTTCTATTAGTACAAAATTCAGGCGAAAAATAAGAGATAAACTCATCCTCTCTTTCAAATGTATACTCTGTATCATATGCAAAGATTCTACTTGTATCCAATGCTCTATACGAATCAATAGACATAATTGACCTTTCAACTGCCCCCATTGGGTAGAGCAGCCTATCAAATTGTTTGGATTGAGACCAGTGTTCTCGAATCCTTTTCATAATATTTCCTGATGTTCCAGTATAAATCTGACAGTATTCGTCTAGAATCATCACATAATACCCTGACTTACCATTGTATTCATTCAAATTTGATACTTCCTCAAACATTGGAAATTTATTTATAAAACTATCAGTTTCCTTTTTAAATTTTTCTTTGGATAAAGAAGCAAAAAAATTAATATGTAAGTCAAAATTCTGCAAACACTCTTTTTGATGTTCAATACACCATTCATCAGTATAGAATTGCCCTTTCTCATCTTCGTAAATTTTCACTTTTTTTCCATTTACCACTACTTCTTGATTTGGATCAAACCAACCTTCATTTTTCATTAATTCATATTTTTTTTCACTAAATAGTGAACTTCTTTTATTGATAATCGCATAATTTTCTCGTACTAATTTTAACCCTTTTTTTCCTGGTAAAACAACGACTCCAAAATGTAACATTATCTTCTCTCCTTTACAATCCTATTATATAGTATTTATTTCTATAATCTAAATAATCTAAAATAGTGTTCTCCTTGTCTCCTTTTTTAGTTATCCGTCTCACTTCATTTTCTCTTCTTTAATAAATTATTTTTATGAGCTAAAGAAGTTAATATAATAACAAAAGTAAACTCTCTCTTTACATAGATGTTCTTCCACTCTTTTTATGTTTTGTTAAAAAAATCAACTAATTTATCAATTAACATGTTGTCAATTTTAAAAACTAACCCTGTATACCCGCTTTGCTTTTAAAACATTTTCCATAGACCCTTCACGAAACTCTAAAAACTAGAGACGTTATTCTCTATCGGTGCAAATTGATTATATTATTACACTTTCTTTAAGTTCATTTAACGATACTCAAACCCATCCAAGTCGTTTGAGTACCATAACTATTTCTATTTATTTCTTGAAATTACAACTATATCTTTTTCTAAGCAAGCTTATATTGATTAACAATTGCTTGCTAACCGTCTTAGAGTTTGAAAAAAATTCATTAATTTTTTTAAGATCATAAATAAAACAAAATATTTTCAATTTATAGTGAGTCAATTTACTTGTGATAATCTCTCTCCAACTTACAATATTGACAAGTCCTAATAAGAAGAATATATTTGAATTAATGATTTGAAAATATGACATTAATCTACATAACTTTGATATTTTCAATTTTGCGACTAATGTCGTCACTATAAACTTTTAATATGTGTTTTTAATTTCTTATATTCAGACTTCATACTTTTTGTATCTGAAAAAAATATTTATAAAATTACATAATTAATTCCTTTGTTTTGTCGAAGGGACTATATTAATTTCTGTGAAATAATAATAATGATAATATTATTCCTCGATTGTATTGATAAATAGATGAATGCACAACTTTAGCTATATTTATTACCTGTCTAAGAAAAATCTAGATAAATATTCTATTGTTTTGTTCTAAAATTATAAAAATATAAAGTCTTATTTACTCATCGTATCTCACAACAAGTAGCGCTAGAAAGTAATGCACTGCTTTTTTAAAAGGAGGTTTAATATGCTTATAGAAATCAGTAATTTATCCAAAATTTTTGGTGATAACATCGCATTGGATAATGTTAATTTATCAATAAAAGAAAAAGAAATAGTTGGTCTTTTAGGACCGAACGGTGCTGGAAAGTCTACACTTATGAAATGTTTGTGTGGCTTAATGAATCCCTCTTCTGGCACAGTTTGTACTTACAACTGCAGTATATCTTCAGTCATAGAAGGCCCCGGCGTATATTTAGATCTCACAGGACGGCAAAATTTAAAATTTTTCGGATCTCTTAAGAAGGTTACACAAGAAAAAATTGACTTTTGTAGTGATTTAACTAAATTGGGAAGTAATCTAGACCGAAGAGTGTCAACATATTCCATGGGTATGAAACAGCGAATTGGTCTTGCTGTTGCTTTACTCAGTGAGCCTGATTTGTTGATTCTAGATGAACCAACAAACGGATTAGATATCGAGGGTATTACAGATTTTTTAGAGGTTTTGGAATTAATTCGTAGCAACTTTAATACAAGTATATTATTGTCGTCCCATAAACTTGATGAAGTCGCAAAAATCTCTGATCGTTTTGTCTTTATTGATCATGGAAAAATTCTTGGTGAAGTGGAAAATATCCCACAATACGAGAACATCATTGATTTTAAAAGTAAACAAAATAAATCTAGTGCTTTTTTTAATGAATACAATGTAACTAAGATTAACCACGATTCCTATAGAATGACCTTAGCAGATAATGAAAATTTAGACTGTGCAATAAATAAAATAATTAAAGAACAAAATACTATCATAGGTATTGATAAAAAAATGATTAATTTAGAATCCATATATCTAAATATTATAGGTAATAAAAATGACTAAACTCATACTTTTAGAATTAAAAAAATCTATATTGCAGAAGAAAATGATTTATTTTATTCTCTTGGGTTTTTTAATTATTTCTGTATTCTTGGGGTTTATGTTTATACAAGAACAACAATTTATAAGTTCAGAAAATAATTATTATGAGAACCTGAGTAGAGAGTATCAAAAGCTGATTGACATCAATAGAAATCAAAAGAAAATAGAGGTTATTTCTAAAGATGAAATGGATTCCCGTAATAATTATTATAATAAAATGAGACAATATATCTATACACATGAAATGAGCATCAATAATAAATCTAAAAACATGGCTGATCTCCATCATACAAAAGACTTTTTGATTGAACAAAGTCACGGAGTGTCGTTAGCATTTGACGAAGTGATGATCAATAACCCTAAATGGGTAGATAAACTCGATAATGACTTAGAATTGACTGAGCTTTTAATAGAAAGAAATATAAAGCCCTACTATTCTCCTTACTCAATAAATAGTTTTAATTTATTATATCAAATGGTCGAATCACCTGGCTTTATTGTTGCAATGATAATTTTGATATTATTGTTTTCTTCCGATTTTATAAGTGATGATTTTGAGTCAGGAGCATACAAAACCTATTATTGCAGAGGCGCAAATTTAAGAAAAATATATATTTCGAAAACAATAACGGGTCTGGTGTTCTGTTTTATGAATCTTATAATTCTAATTGTTTCATCATTTATTATTGGTTACGTAGTGGGTGGACTAGGAAATCCTCAGTACCCTGTTGTTACTCTTAATTCAAATCAAATCGTTCATATTAGAATTGGTTTATTAAAATTATTAGGTTTAGTTTTGATTAACGGACTGATTGGTCCAACAGTTGGATTGATATTAAAAAATAAAAACACTATTTTAAATTATTCTATTATATATTGTTTTGTACTCCACATAAACACTACCATCACAAAAATAGAAATGCTTAATTTTTTGCCAAGTAACGCACTTCTGTCAACGGGAAATACTTTGTATATTTTATATAATATAATCTTTGCATTTTGTTTATGGTTTATAGGACTATATGTCTTCGTCACAGTTAGGTGGGAGCGTTAACATGACTAATATAATAAAAAGTGATTTTATAAATTTCTACAAGAATACATTTTCTTATATTGTTATTATTTTGTTTACTATATTATCCATAACAATCCTTAATAGTTATGAAAATAAATACTTTGGTAATATTAACAACAACTCAAGGTTTGATTATCATATGAATAATGAATTTATTATGATGCTTTTTGAAGACTATGATGATTTGAATAGTGAGCTTAATCAGTATAATATTGAAATTACTAAAAATATACAAGATAAAAATATTGACGAATATTTAACGAACCAGGAAAAATTTGATTTTACTTACTTGTTAAATGTCTATAATTCCATGAGCAAAGGTGAAAAAGAAAACTATGCTCAAAGAGTCGATTTACTTTACCAGATGATTAATGATAAGGGTTATCAAATTAACACGCATAAAAAAATGCATGGTATCAACCTAGAAACGTTTGATTATTTAGTAGCCTCTCAATATGTCAATATGTATGGGAAGACCCTCGATTATACCCCCATAAAAGCATATCAGAATACTGGATCCAGTTCTATTTTTAATTATATTAGAGATATATTACCAATTTTTCTTCCCCTTATGATACTAATAGTTTCACTCTTTGTATTCGGAAGAGATCGTAATAGTAAAATATATGAAACACTTTTACAGTCGGTTTCGAGAAATACTTTGTTTACAAGTAAAATAATCTCAATATCACTTATAGTTCTGTCCTTGGTAATCATACAGATAACTTCTCTATCTATATATTATGGTTTGATCTTTGGGTGGCAATTTGAGATTCCTACATTAATTAATAAGAACATGATGATTGATTCATCAAAGTTACATAAAATGATGTTTACATACTCAATCAAAACAACAACCATAAAAGATACTGCTGCTATAGGAATCAATGTGGTAGAATTTTTTGATCCAATTTATTATTCTGAAAATTTAGTATTTATTAAACTAAGCATATTTTTACTTGCAACAATTCCTCTTATAATTCTTAATATCATATTCTTAACTCTTTTGGTTATGTTACTTTACACATCGTGGTTAAAAAGCAATAAATTATTTCTTGTATCAACTGTTATTGCAGGATTAATCCTTTTATTTTCCTTCTATTCTCCCTTAGGAACATATTCCCCATTTTACTACCTAAACTGTGTTCATCTCTTATGTTCTTTCTTTTCTCCACCAATTTTACAAGGGTATCTTGTTATTATAGGTTGGATACTCATCTGTTTCGTAATAATATTTAAAATTTCTAGTCACATAGATTTCAAATAATTACTTCTTTCAGTCCAATTGGATTTGCTAAAACAAATACCTTATCTTCTCATATCGATTAATATTATAATAATTATACATCTTGTATTATTTAAGATATATAAATTTATTATTAAGAGTTAGTTTTAATTTATTGACACTTAAATCATTCAAGTTTAACTATAGAAAAAAGAGTCCCAAGAATGTATCTTGAGACTCTTTTTTAATTATAAACTAGCACCCGTGAGCAATCCTAATACAGTTCCAATTATATAATAAAGAAAGGAAACTTCACATTTCTATTCTAACGCACAATAATCTATCTTCGTTTATGAATTTTATCATAGATAAAACTTCAGATTCTTTAAGAAACATAACTAATCCTCAATCTTAATTTAGAGGAATCTTTGATTATGTTCAGGTCGTTGAACAGATCAGTGAACTAACCTTTGAAAATGCTTGTACACTCTTTGAAGAAACTGTCGTAGAAATGGATTCCAAATTTCGATACAGCCAAAATCGAGTTTATCAATTCTATGTGAAGTGTAAACGTCCTAGAACGCTCATTACGCCATCCGGTAGAATCACTATCAATCAACTCGACAGTTTGACTGGTAAGACTTATTGTCATGTGAGTCTAATCTTGGGATTTTTAAGTATGATAGATCTGATCCGTTCATCAAATCAATGTTAATTGCTTTGTATGCAAACCACAGCACAATGATTAAAAGGCAATTTAGAAATTTATGTTAATCATAGAATGAATCACCTTAATGGATATAACTTAAAAGAATTATATTTAAAGAGTCTATTTGCAGATGAGCATAATGGAGTAAAATCACTGAAGAAACTTGTATTGACTGGTCTTTTTTCGAAAAGAAAAAACATCAAACTGAGTTTGATGTTAAAGGGTATTTAAATGCCGTTATCTTAAGGTAGGGATAGCATACTTGTTCTTTCGTCAAGCTGCTTGTACCAATTTATTATAGTTTAATATCATCAATATTATCGGTGATTATCCAGTCATCCATATTTTTTTCTCTATTATATTTGAATGGTTCAATTTCTTCAATATGTTGGACTTCATATAATCCAATACATTTCTTACCGTACCATCTTTCTGTTTGTTTTTTTGATAGATTCAGTTCTTTTTTGTACTTCTCTATTAACTCGATTGATTCTTCAGGAGACATTTTATACTGTTCAATTACCTTGGTCAATAGCCCGCGATGGGTTACCATCATATCTCCACCTTTTTCAACAAAGTATAAAACATCGTTTTCTTTTGCTCTACCACCTAAAGGACTCTTTTTTGCAGCAGCACCTCTAATAATCATTGTCTTCTCACCATTTAGTAATTTTTCAAGTTCTTTACCTTCATTGTCAAGATAAACTAAATGGTCTGCAACACCTTCTCTTTTTTCATACCAATTTCTATTTGTCATACTAGAACCTCCTATACATTATATTGGTCTGGACATTACATACACTAATCCTATCAGTTTTGTAAACTTACTTGAAACTAAGTTTATTTAAAGTTCATATTAAATAGCGACTTAGTCATTTTTTTTATTGATAGAAAAACCCGATCTAGTTCCATTCTTTTCTAAAACTAAGTGAGTGTCGGCTAGTGTCATCAGGTATGGATCGTGAGTAACAATTATAACTGTTTTTCCTTCATCTTTTAACATCATCAATAATTCTATGATTTTATCTCTGTTTCGCTCATCTAAACTCCCTGTTGGCTCGTCACACAAGACCAGTTCACAAGGTTTTAAAAGTATACGCGCAAGCGCTATGCGCTGTTGTTCGCCCCCGGAACATTGATAAACAATTTTATTTTTGAATCCATCGAGACCTACTTTTTTTAGAGCCTCATTCACCTTTTCTTTTTTGTTCTTTAACTTAACATTCTCTAAAGCTAACATTAAATTATACTCAACGGATTTGTTCTCGACGAGCGCAAAATTTTGAAAAAGATAACCGATTTTTGTGCGTAATAATGCCGTTGCTTCTTTAGAAAACGGTTTAGGATTTTCTTTTCCAAACAAGGTCACTGTGCCTTCGTCTGGAGTATCAAGGAGTCCGATAATATTTAATAATGTACTTTTGCCACTTCCTGATGGGCCTGAGATTACAATAACTTCATGAGATGGCATTTCTAAATTAATTTCAGTTAAGATTGGTGTATCGTTAAACCGTTTAGAAATCCCTTCTAACTTTATAATTGATTCCATTTAGTCATCTCCTTTTAAAATTGTAGACACTTCCGACGATTCATATTTTCTTATGCTCGCCTTA
The DNA here is from genome assembly GCF_000373785.1 of Erysipelothrix tonsillarum DSM 14972. Lineage (GTDB taxonomy): Bacteria > Bacillota_I > Bacilli_A > Erysipelotrichales > Erysipelotrichaceae > Erysipelothrix > Erysipelothrix tonsillarum. The sequence continues at coordinate 403,881 of NZ_KB892378.1, forward strand.
ATGGTTATCCATTCCAAGACTAATGTCACGACAAATATTCCTAATAATACTGCAGCAATTGCTTTGTCTCCTGAAGCCTGATAGAGAAGATATGTAAAAGCAGCAATTGTTGAAAAGACTGATCCATTAATGAGCATGGCATAGCGATGGTAATAATTCGTACCGTTGAGATATCTAATGGCAATTTCTTTGCTATAGCCATCAACATAGATTTTAATTGATGTATAGTTTACTATTAGGAGTATTAAAAAATATAATCCAATCGATTGCAAACAAACTAAATAATCATTTTTTATTTCAAAAATACTTAATTCATAGATATCTCGCGATTTCACAACTTGATAGCTCGCATCATATTCTTGATCCATACGTTCCAAGATATTTGTAAGGCTATTGGAATCTCCATTGTATAACAAGCTCACAGTAAAGTTATCAATCCCTCTTGAGTAAACATTGTCTACAAAGTAAATAGGATCATTTATGGTCCCTGCTGGAATGGCTATCGTTCTATTGGCGGATACATAAGTTGAATTTGGTTGAATATAAAGAATCTCATAGTTACTCATATATGGCTCTAAATAATCATAATAAGTATTAACTCGTTCCTTAGAAACCAAGATGTAATTTTTATCTTTTGATAACATTTTAGGATTTAACATTCGATTTGTTTCGTCAGTGATACTGACATAATCTAAATATGCATTATTAATGTGAACGGATGGTGGTACATATTCATCCATTGATAATTCAATGTTCTTGTATTGATCTTGTTTTAGCACGGTGAGGTAGAAATCATATGCATCATGGTTTGCGTATGCAATATCATTTTGGCTTACAAGCTCAAACAAAGCTTTCTCATAGTCCTTATAATCTTTATCCACAGGAGATTTTGATGCATAAGCAATGCGCTTAGAATTTAAAACCATTGGATTTTCTGTCAATGAATTTATATGGCCCTGTTTGTATTCAATGCTTTGAATTCGAGTAAAAACAGGAATAAGAAGAATAACTATGGAGAGACCTTTCAAAATAAGTGTTAGTACATAGATCGGTACAATTGACATGCTCAATTTTAAAATTTCATTAGACGTTCGTTTAACAACCAAAAAATATGTAACGAATAAACATCCTAAGATACTAAAAACATAAATAAGAACAAATGGAATCAGTTTTACTAAAAACATAAATAGTAACGTTCCATAAGAATCCGAGATGACAAAGGCTGTACAAAAAATCGTAAGAGCGAATAGAATTGATAGACCTATAATGTCTTTTAAAAATAATTTTTTTATAATTTGTATTGTTGACTGTCCTTGCAAATAACGTATCCCGATTTTCTTACCATTTTTAAGTACTGTAAGTACCATTAACATAAGAACGCCGATAACAGCAACAACAGTAGCCGGCTGTAATTCTCTATCCACACTTACATCATTCATTTGTCCTAACTCAGATACAAAAAATCCGGAAGGGCCATTCATATAATTATAAACTTGAAAATAATCAAAAATCATCTCTTGTATCTGAGTTGAATATTCATCTACAAAAATAGTTACTAAAGTTTGAATACCACTTGATGGATAGTATTCTTCTATTTTGGACAAGGGATAGATTGAAATGGAATCTTTATAAGTTGAATCAAAATCATAGAAACGATGATCAAGATAATCAATTAAATAACTTGGCTTTTTGAGGTGATCATTAGATATAACCCAATCGTCATTAATAAAAAAACTTTCCTTTAACATCCCCTCTTTAACAATAATGTGGCTTAAGAGGTTCGATTCATTACCACTTATAAAATAAAAGTAGCCATTTTCTTGATTGGAATAGTCATCCTCTGAAGTTGTAATCGCAACATCATATTTGTATCTCTCACTAAAAGTTCTAACGTCTTCGATCAAATCATCAATCGAACGATTCACTTCACTCGGAGTTATATCAATATAGTAAGCTTTTGAATGTTCTCTATGAATTTGGTCCACACCTAAAAGCCCAAGTCCTACCTGGTACTCATAATTGAATACTTGAAAGCTGCTTGTAGTAATTAAGATTGCTAACAATACTGTAAAAACCATGTTTAATTTTTTGATAAGAAACCCCTCCCTTTCAACAAATGTACCATAAAAATATAACTATTGACATAATAATTCTTTATTGGTTTAATCCTCTACAAAAACTGTATCAAATAATTTTATGTTAAGAAAAAATCTCAAGATATAATCTTGAGATTCTTTGTAAATTATAAATTGGCACGCCCGACAGGAATCGAACCTGCAACCTTTTGAACCGGAATCAAACGCGCTATCCCTTGCGCCACGGACGCATATCAATGCATGGATATAATACCATAGAATTGATAATTAAAAAAGAGCGTATTTCATTCTTTAACTTTAAGAATTGTCTGATGTTGAGGTCAGATAACGACTGAGGAATGACTCAATTGTTTTTTTGTAATATACAGGATCTTTTTCATAACTCTCTGCATGATTTGCACCTTTTATTACGATCTTTTCTTTAGGACTTGGATGCGCTTGGTATAACGTTTCTAACATCTCAAAAGGTACAAAATCATCTGCATCTCCATGAATGAATAACGTTGGTAGCGTGCTCCGTTTTAAAGACTCGACTGCAGATGCTTCATAGAAATTAAAGCCTGCTTTTACTTGCGTAATCAAACTAGTAATTGGAATCATTGGAAAGGCTGGAAGGTTATACATATCTTTAAGTTTGTATGATAATTGATCTGCGACACTAGTATAACCACAATCTTCAATGACCGCCATGACATTATCAGGAAGGTCAAGACCACTTGCCATCATAACTGTTGATGCACCCATACTTAGACCAAACAAGGCAATTCGAGAGTCATTGCCATTTTGACTAATGATATTTTGGACCCATGCCTCAATATCAAAGCGTTCTGGCCAACCAAATCCAATAATGTTTCCCTCGCTCTCACCATGTGATCGTGCATCCGGTGCAAGCACATTAAATCCCATCTCATGGAAGAGTCGGATGTAATGACCCACACGATCTTTGTTATTTCCATAACCGTGTGCAACTAATATTGTATCCTTAGTTTTAGTTTTCGCAGGAACATACCAAGCTTTGAGTTTCAAACCGGAATCACTGACAAGTTCTTTAGACTCTTTATCAACCGATTTTAGCCATTCTTGATCTGGTTTCCATACAGTTTTAATATCTGCGTCTATAAAATCTTTTTCTCCCGGTACCAATGCGAGTTTAAAGAAGTACCCTCCCGCAAAGCCTAACAGCACGACTAATATACCCACAAAGACTACTATTCTTTTTAAATGTTTCATTGTCACCTCATATACTTTGATAATCAAAGTAATAAAAGAATAACATACTTGGTTCTGTTTGTAAATGCACAAAAAAAACCACCCTCGTCGTGGGTGATCCAGAATAAAAATGGTGGAGGTTAACGGGCTCGAACCGCTGACCCTCTGCTTGTAAGGCAGATGCTCTCCCAACTGAGCTAAACCTCCATGGAAACCAAGTTTACCATATGTAAACGGTAAAGACAATGTCTATGAAGTGAAAATTTTCGAAAGAAAACCCACTGTTATCCAGTGGGTTGTTTCTAGTAATCCAATTGACGATAGTAACGACGTATTTCAGTTGGATGACAATTTATTTTCTCAATATGTGCATCAATGCGACGGGTAATTGCCATCATCACAAGATGACAAATATGTCCACGATATTGTTCACTGATGCCTTTTAATTCATAGTCTTTGGTATCAATGACTTCATAGTTTGCACAGATACGTGGAATAAAATTCACAACACGCATTGATAGTGGGCGGGATGTATCCTCACCTACAAAAATTGTAACTGGAGTATCTCGTTCTACAATTTCAAACATTCCATGAAAGAATTCGGGAGCTGTAATCGATTTGGTTGGAATCCAATGTTGTTCTTCCCAATAACACATTGCATAGGAGTACGTCGCTCCCCACTGATTACCAGCCCCCACAAAGTAATGCATTGCGTCTTCATGATGACGTTTCGCATATGCTTCACCAAATGCGTCAGCTTCTTTTTCTACATCTACTAGTGCTTGTGGAAGATATTGATCGAATTCTTGATACATCACATCATAATCTTCAAAATCACCGTTGCGATACATGAGACGATCCATAAACATAAAGAATTTAAGTTGTTCATTCAAACCATATGAAATCGTATAATCTCCCATCTCTGCTAGAATAGAGTTTGGTTCATCAACAAAGGCCATGATTGTACATCCGAGACCTTTCAATACCTTAACTGCATCTACAACTTCTTGAGTTGTACCCGTCACTGAAGAATAAACAATAATTGAATTCTTCGTAATGTTTTTATTTCCTGTTACAAGATATTCCGCTGCATGCTCCACACAAACAGGGAGAGTACTCATTTCTTTAACATGATGGGCAACCTGAAGGGCTGAAGCATACGTGCCCCCAATACCCACAAAATAAATTCCATCATAACCTTGATCATAAATAGCATCTGCTGCCTTTTCAATTTCAGGACGGAGGGCAAGTCCACCTTTAAAACTTTTTAATTGTTCTTCTTCGTTAAATTTTAACATCATTTTTCTCCTATCCAAAGATTCCTAAGTATACGCCGGCAATCCCTACAACCATAGTTCCAATAATTAAAATAAGTGGGTTTACTTTTTTCTTTAGTAACCAGTAGTAAAGCCATGTTGTTCCTAGACCAACAAGGCCTGGCATGATTCCATCTAATATTTCTTGGAACGGCTGTGCCGTTTCTCCGGTACCAATATTGAGCGATAATCCGGTATAAACCATTTCTTTTGACATACCGCCAATCACCATAATTCCTAAAATCCCAGCAGCTGCAAGCACTTTATCCATTACGCCACTTTGTTGCATTTTCTCAAGATAATTAAATCCAATATTATATCCAAGATGAGCTCCAAAGTAACGTGTTAGAAATGCAGGAATGTTATAAATTAAGAAATATGCAATTGGACCTAGAATGTTCCCACTCATCGCCAAGGATAGACCTACCCCTAGGGCAATGACCCGAATACATCCTACGAAGATGGAATCACCAATACCGGATAGTGGACCCATGAGGGCTGTTTTAATTGCACTGATAGCTGTTGCATCTACTTCACCATCTTTGTGTTTCTCTTCCATCGAACACACAATCCCACCAACAAACGGTGCAAGTTGAGGTGTAATGTTAAAGAACTCGATGTGACGTTCCAATGCTTCCGCATACCCTTTTGGATCATCTTTGTAAATCTTTTTCAATGTTGGATCCATCATCATTCCAAATGCGAGATGCATTTGTCGTTCATAGTTCCAAGAAAACTCCATTCCCAAACTTCCTGGATTAAAGGCCATTTTGGTAATGTCTTGTTTTGTAATTACACTATTTTTAGAAGTCATCGTCATCATCCTCCATGCCTACGCCTTCAGGTGCTGGTTTAAAGCCACCTAAGAAGTCGAATTTTTCAATTACAATAATTACCCCTATAATGGCGATTCCTAAAACCGGCACATTGAGGTACGCTGATAATACAAAACCTAAGAAATAGAACGGTACGAGTTTTTTATTTAAGATCATACGCATTAACATCGCAAATCCAAGTGCAGGAAGAAGTCCTGCCGCTGCATCCATTCCCGCAATAATTTGTTCAGGGATTGCTGCAATTACATTCGACATTGCTTCCGCACCAAAGTAGAACCCTAAAAATACCAATAAGAACCGGCGAACCACCGTAATCATACCAATACTCCAGTGTGCAATCTTGATTCCAGAAACACTGCCTTCAACTGCTGATTTATCCGCAATACGCAGAATGAATGAGTTCACAACATTAAAGATATTTCCAATTGCAAGTGAGATTAATGCAAGTGGCATTGCAAGGGCAATCGCTGCTTCTGTTCCAGATCCCATTGAGATTGCAAACGCAGTCGCCAAGGTTCCACCCACAATAACATCGGGTGGAATGTATGCACCAATCGAAACGGCACCCATAAAGAATAATTCTAATGTAGCCCCCATGATGACCCCTTGTTGAACATCTCCTAAAATCAATCCAACAATCGGCCCAAGAATAATTGGGCGATTTATATATAAGGATCCGAGTTGATCACCAAAGACACCCAAAGCAGCTACTAAACCAATTAATATTGCTTGTAACATGAATTCTTCCTCCTTTTTATAGTTTTACAACCTGTTTTGAATCGCTGGATAACATTCTTATCTCAACTTCTGTTCCAGCATCCACTAATGCTTTCAATTTCTTTTTATCGGCATCACTGACAAAGATAGCTTTACTGATTTGTTCGTCATCGCCTTCTTTTTTGGTTCCTCCGAGATTAATGGATTTAATTTGTGGACATGCTTGCGCAAGTTGATATGCCACATCTATAGTCCGTACAACAATTAATAATTGATACTTATCGGTGACACCACTGTTTAATGCAGTGATGGCATCCTCAACATTCTTTATAACCAACTTCACATTTGCTGGTTTCGCAAGTTTTAAAGTCGTTTTCCACATATCATCATTTACAACATCATCATCTGCGACCAGAATACAATCTGCTCCGAGTGCATTCGTCCAAGAAAATGCCACTTGTCCATGCAAGAGTCGATGATCAACACGACATAATACAATCATAAGTTCCTCCTAAAAATCTTCTTCTTCGTTCGATTCAACAAGGTCATCGTTACAATAACGTAAAGCCATACGGCATTCATTAACCTTTTCTATAAGTACTTCGCGGGTTACATCCCCTTGAATTTCAACCATAATTGAAATGATTAGGGCTAAGTTAATCCCTGCAATTAAGTGAAAATCCCGTTTTCCCATTAACTTCATAAACTCCGTATTAACGCTGCCCCCATAAATATCCGTCATCACGATGATGTCATCATCAAGTGGAATTGACTGCATACAGGTTTCAATTTGATCGGCTACGTCGGTATTATCTACATAAGCAGAAATGATGTATACATGCTCAACTTCCCCAACGATTGCTTTTACGGCACTGTAGAATCCTTCAGCCAAGTGTTTATGACTGGCGATGATAAAATGCTTCATTACAACCCTCCATTCTTTTGGTATAATGCTAAACTTTGTGCATCTGTATTCCCTGGACTGGTTTCATAACATTGCTTGGCCGTTTCAAGTGAGAAATAGCCGTCGTAATCTGCGCGTTTAAAACTTTCTAAGTCTTCCGCAATATTGCGCTGACCATCGCCCCAAGCCTGATGCTCTGAATCTACAAAATGCACATGTACAATCCGTGAGCCAAACTCATTAAAGTAAGCTTCGATTGATTCGTCTGCACGATGCATTGCACCCATGTCTAGACAAATCTTCAGACATTCCGAGTCAACCGCTTTAAGATATTGTTTAAGGTCCTCAATCGTGTTCACTAAGCATGATTCATGTGGTTGAAGTGCTTCAATCGCAAGCGTAATCTTTTTTTGCTTGGCGTAGACACAGAGTCGGCGCATCATGCGAATACTTCGATGATAGGCAGTATCACGATCTTCATCATAGAACGCCCAACCACTAGTAACCACGACAAATTTCGATTTGACTGCGTCCGCAACATCAATTATATTTTTAAAATAAGCATAAACCCGTTCTTGTTGTTCCAAGGATCCGGTTGCAATATTATGGGGTTTTGGATTGGTTTGTTCTGGACATATACAAATAATCTTGAGTCCGTAATAATCTGCCTGAGATTTAAGAGCAAATGGGTCATCGTATTGTTGATAGTCCACGAAGAAATGATGTGGACTGGTCCAAATCTCACAGGCATCAAAACCTAAATCCGAAACGGTTTTAAAAAATGTATTCAAACTGTAGTATCGATAATGACTATTCATGGCTGAAAGTTTCAAAACGCATCCCCCTCCTCTCGATCTCGTTTTTTATCGTTTTCTATATAGTCATACAATAACGCAATTTCCGAGACCGGTAGCACCACGTTATAGTGTTCTAACATGGGTCCAAAACTCTCATTTACATCCCGTATGAAGGTTTGATGTTCGGATTCAAACCTTTGTACGTCCTTATAATCATCAATCGCTGTTTTCGTTACAAGGCGCTCAATTAAGAAACAGACATGAATGTAAATCCCTACAATGGTCTTACTTTGAAACGTTTTGGCCATTTTACGTTCTAAGTGTGATGTCGAGTCACTGACAAAGTTCAAGAGTTTATTTGCATTAAGAATGGTTAAATTTTGCATAACATTCTGCAATGAAAAGTTCTTTAACAGATTTCGATTAAAAATCTCAATTTCTGATTCATCTAAGTAATCAGCCAATGCTTGGTCAACGATTGAAATGTCTTTAAAACTTACAATATCTTCCAAACTCACACAGCGAATTGTATCCAGCGGTAACGAATGGGGCTTCACCATCAGCATCACTTCAAATTTATCAAACAAGGGATCATTAAGACCGTTTGTTAATAGGTCTTTAAAGTCATAACTGATAAATCGTAAATCAATTGTTTTCGGTAAGGATTGTTTAAACAGATTTACCATTCGATCCGCTACCGAAACGCCTGCATCACTAACAAATACCATGGCTTTGGTTTTTTCAGCGCGATTCAATATTTTATATTTGGTGATTGCTTTTTGTGATGCTTTTTCAAGGATTTCCTCAATGGGATACTCTTGACGGACCATTGAACCAATATGCAGGGCAATGGCTGTGGAACTGTTATTCACAACACCCACGTTTAGATCTTTGAGGATTCGATCACCAATCAATTCTAGAGAACCCATATCCACAAGTAAAATCAAGTTTTTATAATAGGGATTTAGAGATATATAATCGTTTACCTTCACGATGATTTCTTCACTACTACTATCTAGAGGCATATCAAAAGCATCAAAGATATGTTCTCCCAATAATTGATTTGCTGCATCCGCAATGCTGCTAGCAGTTGAGTATCCATGCGATACGATCACCGCTGCCGTGTCTTTATGTTTAATATTGTCGTTGTAGAAATAAATATTAAGAATTAAGAAAATAAGATTGAAGTCATTTAGTTTCAACTCCAGAGCTTGATAAATCATTTTAGAAATTTCGTTTGAAATCATAAACATGTCATACATTTCTTCTTTTAAAAATTCAAGCAAAGCGTTGATATCTTTTCGATGTTTAAAAGCCCACCGGTCCACCTTAATTTTTTCATGAGATGATGACAATAAGACACGCGATAAAACAAAACTACAATTGCTGGGAAGGTTAATCTTATTTTTCTGTTTGACGTGTTCCAAAACATCATCAATAATCTTTTCTAAACCATGTACTCTTTGTAGACTGTAGGATTGATCAAAAATCATCAGATCGTAATAATTTCGCATTGCCTCATAATCTTGAGCCAACATGTCCCGATAGGATATTTGATTGAGTTGAAAAGCATTAAATGCCTTAAGAATGTTTTTAAACAACTGAACAATCTTGTCAGTCGATTCATGAATGACATACGTATCAATTTCAAGTAATTGCTTTAAATCATTTTCCTTAGATACAGTATAATTTAGCTTGTCTTCAGGCAGGTGGTAGATATGACAATGCATCACACCCTGATGATTGCTTTCTAATGCTGTTGCACAAATACGCGTAATACATTTTTTCAACTCATGAATATCTTCATCAAATTTCAATTGTAATAAGGCTTCGAGAAGTTTGTAAGAAATAAAAATTTTAATACCCAGTTTCTGTTGTTCTTGTTTAAAAAACTTGAGAATGAACTGTTCTTTTTCCTGAGTACCGCGCTGATCAAAATGAGGAATCTTACAAATAATCGGTAAACTCTGAAGTAACGAATAATCAAAAGCATCCTCTGGGTCATAGGTTGTGCCGAAGACAATCCGACAATTTACTTTGACAACTTTTCGATCTTTAAGGTAATAACCGTCTTTAATAATGTTTGATAGTTGGTACTGGATATCAGCTCGCATGCGATCTGCATGCTCGATATATAAGATACCAATATCTTTCCGTTCTAAAATACCGGTATTGCCCGCTTTCCCAAAGAGTACAGTTTCAGCATCGCATTGAGGTTCCATAATCTTGAGATGTTCGATATTTTGTCCTTCTTGAATCAAACCTTGCTCAATACAGAATTTATGAATCATGCGCGATAAGTATGTCTTCCCACTTCCACGCTGACCATATAAAACAATCGGTAATCCGCGTCCCGGATATAGCAATGCCGACTTAATTTGTTGAACGATATGGCTCAATGAACCATCAAATCCAATTAAGTCTTGGAATGAGTCATAGGCTTCCGAGCCTTGAATTTCATCTAATAATTCTTTAACACTTAAATACTCACGTGATAAATCATGGACTTGATATAATTTTTCAAACTCATGTTTATCAAGATAATATACAGGTCGTGACGCAATTTTAATCAGGAATCCCTCATTAAACAATTCATTGAGATACTGTGATGTCAACGATCGGCTTAGGTGCAGCGATTCCGCAATGACGCTTGTCGTGAGTAAGGAAAAGTCATGATCCAGTAGTATTTGTGTTTCTAAAACAAGATATTGATAAATCTGTTCTTTTGTGTTCATATACACTCCTTCTGTTCCAATGTTGACTTTAACTGTCTTTATTGTACGAAGTGGATGAACGTACGTCCTTAGTTTCTTCGTTCTTCGACAAAAACAGCTAAAAACAAACATTTAATAACACTGTTTAAAGATATCGACACTGTTTTTCGTCAATAGGTCATTTCAAAACAAGACTGTCGACATCTTAATCTATAGTCATAGATTAGCACAGGCTTATTACGATTCGGAGATTTCCACCCAGTTCTCATAATTTTGATTTCGGCCTATATTTTCTATCACATAAATACACACATTTATTTCACTTTTTATTGACAGCGGTTACAACGCGTGCTAATATGTGCTTGTAAGATAGGATTGTTACTGAAGAAGGCAAGACCTACAAATATGGCTTTACGCTATTTTTGTAGGTCTTTTTACGTCTTTGAAGTAATTTCCTCAATCATATAGAAAAGGAGAAGTGAATTATATGATGAAACATTTACAGAAATTAGGCCGTGCTCTTATGCTTCCTGTTGCTGTATTACCAGCAGCAAGTTTGCTTATGGGTATTGGTTATTGGATTGACCCTGTTGGATGGGGAGCGAATAATGTTCTTGCCGCATTCTTAATCGGATCTGGTAAAGCAATTATTGACAAACTTCCAATTATCTTTGCTGTTGGGATTGCCTACGGATTATCAGATGATAAAGATGGGGCTGCATCTCTCAGTGGTCTTGTTGGTTTCTTAATGATTACGACATTGCTTTCTGTGGGTTCTGTTGCAAACTTAAAGGGGATTGCACCAGAAGCTGTAAACCCTGCCTTTGGTAAAATTGATAATGCCTTTATCGGAATTATCTCTGGGGTAGTTGGGGCAATGATGTACAATAAATTTTCTAAAACAGAATTACCGACCGCGCTTGCATTCTTTAGTGGTAAACGTCTTGCACCGATCATGACTTCAGTGGTCATGATGCCAATTTCAATTGCTCTGCTTTATATTTGGCCTGTAGTATACGGTGGTTTAGTTGCATTTGGTACTGCCATCTCTGCGCTTGGACCAGTCGGTGCCGGACTCTTTGGATTCTTTAACCGTCTCTTAATTCCTACTGGATTACACCATGCTTTAAACTCTGTATTCTGGTTCGATACAATCGGTATTAACGATATTGGAAACTTCTGGGGTGGAACCGGAGTTAAAGGTGTCACCGGGATGTACCAAGCAGGATTCTTCCCTGTTATGATGTTTGGTTTATGTGGTGCAGCCCTAGCTATGTATCAATCCGCAAAACCTGAAAATAAAAAAGTTGTCGGTTCACTCATGCTTGCAGCTGGTTTCTCAGCATTCTTTACAGGGGTAACAGAACCACTCGAATTCTCATTTATGTTCGTAGCACCAGCACTTTACTTTGTACATGCTGTGCTTACGGGTATTTCACTCTTTATTGTTTCATCCTTTGGATGGACGGCAGGATTTGGATTTAGTGCTGGATTTGTGGATTTCTTCCTCAGTTCACGCCTACCACTTGCCAATAAACCTTATATGATTATTCTATTTGGTTTGATTTATTTTGCACTCTACTACGTCTTGTTCCGTTTCTTGATTGCTAAATTCGATCTTAAAACACCGGGTCGTGAAGATGTGATGATGGATGATTCAGTCTTGACTTCATCCGACAATAAATTTACTCACCAAGCTGAAGTCATTCTCAATGCACTTGGTGGTAAAGAAAACGTTAAGAGCGTTGACTATTGTACAACTCGCCTTCGTCTTGAACTCCATAACACTCAAGATATTGATGAAAAAGCCATCAAATCAACAGGTGCTGCAGGTATCGTAAGACCCGGCGGAAGCAGTCTTCAAGTTATCGTTGGAACAAATGTTCAATTTGTTGCTGATGAATTTAAACAGTTAATCAAATAACTTAGTACTTAAATAAGAAGTCGCTCTAAAAGAAAAAAACCGGTAAATCACCGGTTTTTCTTTGTTTCATTTTTCATGATTTGATAAAGATGAATCGCAAGGTACATGCGTTCATCCATAGAAAGTTCGTAATCGAAGCGACTGTTTACATATTGGTTAATCTTGGCAACACAATCGTTGTATCGCTTGAGCTTTGCAGCAATAAAGATGTTTAACTCACCGATACTTTCATCAATTGGATGTCCTGAACTCTGATTCCCAATAATACGTTGAGCAAGATACTTTAGATGTGTCGCAAGACGCGTATAAGCAGGTTGACTGGTATTGATTTCAACCCCAAGTTCACTTTGCACAATCGCCATAACATCTTTTAAAAACATCATCGTATTTTGAGCCTGATGTGAAATATTACCCTTACTTGCATTCACAATGTGCATGACGATATAACCAATTTCATCCTCGGCCAATTCCACGTTAAAACGCTTATTAATATGATTCAATGCCCAGCTCCCTACCTCAAATTCATCAGGATAGTACATCTTAATTTCTTCGCTAAAAAGTCCTGGTAGTTCGATTCCTTCCTGATGTCTGAGTACTGCATAATAAATATGGTCCGTTAAGGAAACGTTAATGCTATCACTCAATTCTGTATTTAAAACCGTATTTGCATGCTCAACAATAGCACGTGTAACTTCAAAATAATCAACCGGAATCTTGTTGACTAAGCGTTCAAAATCATCCCGACTGTCGCTCACCACTTTAAACATTTTCTCAATGCGTGCTGGATCGATTTCATCCCCTATTTTATGTTGGAAACCGATTCCTGAACCCGTAACAACCATGTCATCCCCATCAATGAAGGTTGCAACGCAGTTATTATTAAAGATTTTCGTTATATGCATATCAAAAACCCATCCCCTTTTTATAGGTTTATTATATCATAGACCCGCTTGTTTAAAGGTGAAAGTCACAATATGATAAAAAAAAGAGAGGTTTTCTCTCTTTTTAAATTTATACCTAAATTTAGTGTTTACCGTTGAGTTTTAGAAGTTTCATAATCTCCACAACAATCATCGGTACAAACATAAGTACAATTACGATCATCCAGTGATGACCATCTAGTGTTCCCAGTTTGAACAAGTCATTCAGTACCGGTACAAAGAGTACTGCAAGAATCATAAGACCATTAATAATCGTTGCATAAATTAAGTATTTATTCTTCCAAAATGATGTGAATACAGACTTCTCACTTGAGTGAATACTGTATGAATGAATCAATTGCGAGAAGGCAAGCACGATAAATGCCATTGTAGTTCCGGTTTCTGTATCTCCTACTGCCCAAAGACGACCTGAGCCGTACATGTAAGCAAAGAGTGCGGTACCCCCTACTACAACACCTTGGTAACCAATGCGCCATAACATGGATTTACTGATGAGTGACCCCGTACGATCCGGTTGGCGTTCCATGATACCATCTTCAGCACCATCAACACCCAGTGCCAATGCTGGCAAACTATCTGTTACAAGGTTAATCCAAAGTAAGTGAATTGGTAAAAGTGGTGCATCCCAGTCCAAGAGGACTGCAATAAGTAATAAGAGAAGCTCCCCGACGTTACATGATAGTAAGTATGAGATAGCTTTCATAATATTATCTTTTATACGACGACCTTCGCCAATTGCAGTTACGACAGTTGCAAAGTTATCATCAGTTAGAACCATATCCGCAGCACCTTTCGCAACTTCAGTTCCAACAATACCCATTGCAGCACCGATATCGGCACGTTTTAGGGCTGGTGCGTCATTAACACCATCTCCGGTCATCGCTACGATATCACCATGACGTTTCCATGCTGAGATAATACGCATTTTATGCTCAGGTGAAACCCGTGCATAAACACCGATTTGTTGAACTTGTTCATAAAGTTCATCATCGCTCATCGCATCCAGTTCTTTACCAGTAAGTACGAGTTGGCCTTCTTCAAGAAGTCCAATCTCACGTCCGATTGCGGATGCAGTTACCGCGTGATCACCGGTGATCATAACAACTCGGATTCCTGCTTTTTTACTTGTCTTAATAGCTTCTGTTACTTCTGGACGAGGTGGATCAATCATCCCTACCAATCCAACAAATGTAAGTTCACTTTCAATTTCCGATGCTTCTAAATCGGAATTGGTTACTGTTTTTTTCGCAAGTGCAAGCACACGAAGCGCTTTGACACCCATTTCTTGATTATGTTTTTGAATGCGATCAATATCCGCTTGCGTGATATCACGAACGCCATTTTCATCTTGATATTGCGTTACGACGGAAAGAACTTCATCCACGCCACCCTTAACGAATACAATCGATGAGCCATCAATTTCATTGATGGTACTCATACGTTTACGTCCTGAGTCAAACGGTACTTCGTTGAGTCGTGTATGTTTTTGAATGAGTCCGACTGCATCAAGATCTAAAGCCTCAGCCCATGCAGAAAGTGCGGTCTCAGTTGGATCTCCCAACCAATTTCCATCTACTTTACGCGCATCATTACAAAGGAGTAGACCGCGTGATAATTCATTGACATCACTTTCAGTCCAATGCTCTTTTACAGTCATAACATTTTGTGTTAAAGTTCCCGTTTTATCGGAACAAATAACCGTAGCTGATCCTAATGTTTCAACTGAAGGTAAATTACGAACAATCGCGTGACGTTCAACTAAACGTTGAACACCAAGTGCTAACACGATAGTTGCGACAGCTGGTAAGCTTTCAGGAACCACTGCAACAGCTAATGAAACTGCCGTTAAGAACATTTGTAAGAAATCATGATTATTAAGAACCCCAACGAGTAAGATGATACCGCAAGCAATAATCGCTCCAATACCTAAGATTTTACCCAATTGGTTTAATTGTTGTTGGAGTGGTGTAGGGTCTGATTTGGTTTCGGTTAACATAGTGGCAATTTTACCCACTTCTGTATCCATCCCTACCGCAACAACAACACCTTGTCCACGACCATAACTCACCATTCCTGATGAATAGGCCATATTTTTACGATCTCCCAATACTGCATCATCAGCACATACAACATCTGCATGTTTTTCTACTGGAACAGATTCTCCAGTTAACGATGCTTCTTGCACAGTTAACGAATTGGATTGTGTTATACGTAAATCAGCAGGAACTAAATCCCCTGCATCCATAACAACTAAATCTCCGACTACTACATCATGGGAATTAATTGTTTGTTCTTCCCCACCACGAATGACTTTCGCAGTCGGTGTTGACATATCTTGTAAAGCTTTCAGTGATTTTTCCGCTTTATCTTCTTGAATCATCCCAATTAATGCATTCAATGCAACAATCGCAAAAATTAAGATTGCATCTGCGTGTTCCCCAACAATACCACTGATTAAAGCAGCAACGAGTAGAATGACAATTGTTACATCTTTAAATTGATCTAACAAGCGCATCATAAAGCTTCGGCCTTTTGCCTCAGCGAGTTTATTCATGCCATATTTCTGACGTGATGCCTCAATTTGCGCATCATCTAATCCTTTGACGATATCCGTCTCGGATGCCACTTCTTCAAGTGACTTTGCATACCATTTTGTATCTTTCACAGGCTTCCTCCTTATACATTGGATAGTAAGTAAAATAAAAAGACCCTATCCGTGCCTCAAAAACTTGGATAAAGTCTCGAATTTATACACGTTCCGGACTCTAAAGTCGTGCTGACGAAACTGTGGACCTAAAGAATAGGCTTCTACTCCCTTTATGTATTAATAATACCAAATGCGCATAGGGGTGTCAAAGAGTTTTAGGTGAGAACAAAAGAAAAAACGTTGAATTATCAACGTTTTACTTCATAGATCATCCGTAGGGTTTTGAGTGGGTAACCATACAGGGTATCAGGAATGCACACTTTCTGTACAAATCCATATTTTTTATAGAATGATTCTGCACTCGCATTGCCATTCTCAACATCAACATAAGCATAGTCAATCGAATTTGGAACACGCTTTTCAATATAACTGAGTATTTCCGAACCGATGCCCGCACGTTGATGCGTTGGCAGCACGTAAAGTGCAACGATATAAAGATCATTATCGCGAATTTCGTAATTTCCAAAACCAACAATATAATCGTCCTGCACCGCAACTACTAGGGTTGTGGTTTCAATCCGACGCTCAAGTACGGTGGGTGCGTACGCATC
The DNA here is from genome assembly GCF_000373785.1 of Erysipelothrix tonsillarum DSM 14972. Taxonomy (GTDB): domain Bacteria; phylum Bacillota_I; class Bacilli_A; order Erysipelotrichales; family Erysipelotrichaceae; genus Erysipelothrix; species Erysipelothrix tonsillarum. The sequence continues at coordinate 420,593 of NZ_KB892378.1, forward strand.
TTCAATAAATCGATTAATTATATCAAGTGGAATAAGATCCTTGTAGGCCTCTTTCCACGTAATGGATGCAATCAAGCGAATCGCTTCTAAATCATCCATGGTAGCCAATCGTATCATTATGTCACCTTCTTTTTATAATCATTGTAACTGATATCACTTAAAATTCATAGTTTTCATAAAAACTTTCATAATTTACCGTTGAGATATTTATGACTGATTTGCTTAAGCGTATCCCAAGCATCGTCCATCTCCTGTACTAATTTAAACTGCGTTCGTGCTCGCACAAGATTATGTTCTGGATAGGCGGTTTTGAAATAAACATCACCATCTAGGTAATCCTTGAGGAACCGTAATCCACATTCAAGCGTCATCATTTTCGCACCTTCTGGAAACAACTCAATTTCTAAGTCCGATAAACTACCAGCCGATCCTTTGATAAATCCTGCAGTATACGCTTCATAATACGGGATGCTTAAGGTCACTTTATCAAGTTCAGGTTCATCTTCCAAAGCCGTACTTGCGCCAAAACGAATTGAATCACCAAAATCATCCAGTGAAAAGCCCGGCATTACCGTATCCAAATCTACCACGCATAATACTTCATTTGACTCTTTATCTAACAAAACATTATTAAGCTTAGTATCATTATGAGTAACTTTTAAGGGTAATTTGCCCTCGTGGTGTAAATCCCATAGCGTATGCGCAAAAGCTTGATGTCCGAGCACAAATTCAATTTCTTTTTCAACTAAATCTCGGCGACCCGCTGCATTACGAGCCACCGACGCAATGAAGTCTCGATAACGTTGCGGAGTATTATGGAAATCCTCAATTGTGTAGTGCAGTTGATCCACCGGAAAATCGGCTAAATCTTTTTGGAATGCTCCAAAAGCTACTCCGCTGTTATAGAATTCTTCCGCATTTTCCACAAGATTAAGTGACATCGAATTTTCAATCAAATCGTAAGCACGCCAAAAATTGCAAGACTGCGTCTGATAGACAAACGTATTCTGATGTGTCGGTACGAGATTTAATACTTCGCGGGATGCATCGCCACCACGCGCAAGGACTTTTTCCTTTATATGTTGGGTTACCAAATTCACATTATCCATTAACGCATTGGGATTTAAAAAGATTTCATGATTAATCCGTTGCAAGACATAACTGCCTTGGGTGCATACAACACGATACGTGTCGTTAATATGTCCGTTTCCAAAAGACTCTGTGCTCAATACATCACCCTTGAAACAAAAAGCATTTATTACTTCAGTAATATTCTCCATTTTTATCTTCCTTTTCATCCATTTTAAAGACCAAAATAACACCTGTGATCACAGGTGTTATTTTTAAATTCTAAATATAACGTTTATTATAGCGGTACAACAGGGAAAGCAGTAATCCCAATCCGACAAGCATCATCAACAGTGACTGCATACTAATTGTTTTTTGAAAATGGATAATCATCCAAAGTCCTAATACAAAGATGACACTGTTAGCGATCCCATTGAACAGTTTCTTCATGACGTTCACCCCACTTAATTTCTGATGGTTGTAGTGTTAATTCAATAGCTTCTCCATTCCCATTATAAAACATGGTTGTTTGAGTCTCATTGGTATTATTTAAAACCGCAATCGAGTGCGGATATACATTGACTTCACAATGAATATTTGAGGTAAAGAAGCGTTTCATCTGAGCTTCTTGGTTCATCGCATAGAAAATCGAACGATAGAGTATGCGCGTATTTTCAAAACTATAAGGCAAGCCGGACAGATAAACACCACGACCTTTACCAAATTGTTTTGCTGCCAAGGTTACGTTTTCATTTTCCATGGCAATAATTTCTGTTGCGGCGGTGCGTGCATAAACATTATTAATTTCTTCGCCAAAATTAAAGCTTCCTTCCAAATCTTCCGTAATAAAGTGAGCAGGTACCACATCTTTAAAGTATTTATCCGTTGAAAGGGTAAATCCTAATTCTTCATCCACGCCTAAGATATCATGAAGTTGGAAGAAGTGACCACCTTTTTCGTAAGCTGTTGGTTCACCGACACCAATAAACCCGTGTCCATCATAAACCCATTTACGAATCATTGCGACATATGCAGGATCATTCCAAACAGTATCTCCAGAGAATGCAGTTTTCGCATCACCCGCATTGATTAATACATCAATATCCTCTGGAATTCCGGATTGAATCTCATCAAAACTTAAGAAGCGAACGTCCACATCCATACCACTTAGGGATTCTAAGATACCAATGTATGAATAGATTTGTTTATAGTGCAATGCGTGCGCCACCATAAAGTTTTGCCAGCTTCGAAGTGAGCCCCAAGCGCTTAGAATCCCAACAGTCGCTTTAGTTTCAGGTTTCACACCTTCAATTTTGTTAATAATCGCTCTAAATTCATCCGCTGTTTGCGCTACATAGTCTACAAAAGTTGGGAATTTATAAGCAAGGCTAGGATATCCCCCATAACCAATTCGATTTAAGGGGCTTCGCATGAGTGCACGTCGCGCGCTAATCCAATTATCGTTTGCTTCTTTTAAGATTGCTTTATCATTACCTTCAAAAAATGTGTCAGGGAAGAAGTAAGGCAAGAAACGACCTTCTGTATATTTCACATGCGGGATATCAGAAATCAGACGTAAGGTCATTCCACCGCCGACACTCCCTACTACGGCATCCAACCCGATGGTATGGAAGTATTTCCCATAAGGTTCAACACCAATCCAGTTATCCCCTAAAAACATCATTGCTTCTTTGCCATAACTGTGGACTAAATCAACCATTGCTTTGGCTTGTTCAGCGACAAAACGCTGTTGAAAGTCAATATAGTCTTTATAAGCTTGTGTTGGCATTGCAAACGTTGAATTATAGTATCCATTGCGAATAAAATCTTCAGCCGTTAAACGGTAACCATACTCTGCTTCAAATGCTTCTAAAGCGCGGGGCGATACACTGGATCCATAACCAAACCAATCTACGAACTTCTCTTTACGTTGATCATTAAAGAACAACGTAAAGTGGTAATAGAAAGTCGTAAATCGAATCACATCTGTTTTGGGATTTGTTTCAAGAAAGGCTTGAAGTGTCTCCATCATAAACTGTTGCGAATGTGGTTGACGTACATCGAATGGAATTTCTTTTTCACGGTCTTTCCAGTCGTTTGTAATGTAGTTATACATTTGTGTTGGGTCCCAAATCATATAAGAAAGAAAGTTGACCGTATATTCGTGGAACGGTTCGGCCTGATGAAGTGTAACAACATCACGTGTTTTATCGACATCCCAAGTTGCGATATCTAAAACGGTATCACTGGTACGGTCAATAACTTGCCACCAAACTTTCGGGTCATGGGCATAATCTGGGGTCAATTGCTCACGAAGGAATCCTTCCATAAATGAAATTTCAAGCGTTGTCCCCAATGCAAGATTATAATCACTCATTAAGAAAATCTGTTGTGCTTCCGTAATATGTTGGGAGGCAAATTCATTTTGCCCTCGTGCTACAAAATATGTAGTATAAATATTTGCATCAAGATTTTTTAGATCATCATCCAACTTCGTTCCATCACTATCACGCAGGGCATCTGCACCCCATCGTTCCATTAAGTCCTTTGTTTCCTCTAGGAAATTATTTTGGCTGGGAAGCGTGACTCTCCCTTTTGTATTTTTCATTTCAGTCTCCTAATCTTTAACACCACCCAAAGTCATCCCTTGAGTGAGTTTATTTTGTACAAATATATATAAAATTAATGTTGGTAACATAACGATGACGAGCCCTGCATAAAGCGGTCCGGGATTTGCGGCTCCACGTGCAGCTTGTTGTAAGTTTATAAGACCTACGGGCAACGTCTTTTGGGCACCCGGCATTAGCGTTAAGGCAATAATATATTCATTCCAAAACGACAGGAAATTGAATAAAATAACCGTTACGATACTTGGTTTTGCCATCGGAATCATAATCTTCGTCATGGTTTGAAAATAAGTACATCCATCAATTGATGCTGCTTCTTCAAACGCCTTTGGTAAAGTTTTAAAATAACCGGATAAAAGATAGACAGTAAACGGCAGTGCGGTTGCAGCATAAACCACCGCAAGGGTAAAACGATTATTAATAAATAAACTCATATTCAATAAAGACTTACTGCCCTCATTCCATTTTAAGAGCATCAAGAAAATTGGAATAACGATATAGTTTACATTAATAAATAAACCGGCCATAAACAGTCCATTAATTTGTTTTTTGAATTTAAAATCAAATCGTGCTAAGACATAAGCGGCCGGAAGTGCGGTTATTAGAAGAATCGCAATTCCCATAAAAGTAACAAAGATTGAATTCAGGAAATAATCTCCCATTTTTGCTTCTTTAAAAGCAACCATAAAATTATTGAAATTGGCGTTTTGTGGTAATTTCCATGGGTTCATAAAAAATTCTGCTGGTTCTTTAAGCGATGCTAAGAATACCCATCCAATTGGAACCAGAATTGAAATTGTGAGTGCAATCAAAACCACATAAATAAATAATTTATAAGCTTTATCGGCACTCATACTTTGATGTTTCTTCATAAGGCCTCCTACATTTGGATTGGGTCACGTTCGGTAATCTTATTCACAATTGCGGATAAAGCAAACGAGAATAAGAAAATCATGACACCAATCGCCATCCCATAACCATAGGATGCATTATCATAAGCTTGTTTATATAAGTAGCTTAAGAAGACTTCACTTGAGCCTCCAGGTCCCCCACTGGTGAGAACTTTTACAAATAAGAAACTCATATTGATGGTACTAATAATAAAGAATGTAAGGGTAGTACGAAGATTCGACCAAATCAACGGCAACGTTATTTGGAAAAACTGACGTGTCCGTGAAGCCCCCTCAATCTTTGCAGACTCATATAGGTGCTCAGGAATACTGCTGATACTTGCCATATACATAACCATATAATAGCCAATAGCTTGCCATATCATCGCTCCTGCAACGGAGTAAAGCACAATATTAGGGTCTCCTAGGAATTGGATGTTTTTCCACGTATCGGGTTTAAACAAACGTATGATGCTGTTTAAAAGACCCCCTTGATCCACTGCGTAAATCTGTGCAAATATGGCCGAGATAATCGCGACAGATAAAATATTGGGGATGTAAAAGATAACACGGAAGAATCCTTTCCCTTTGATATTCTCGCGAACCAAGATGTTCGCAAAAATAACAGCAAATCCAAAGGTGATTAAAGTTACAACCACAATCAATAAGATTGAGTTTTGTACTGCTTGAATAAATTTTAAATCATTAAAGAGTATCTTGAAATTATTAAGACCCACGAATGTTTTCGTACTGGACAGCCCACCCCATTTAAACATCGACATCATAAAGATGTTGAGTGTTGGGTATACCATAAAGATACCCACGAGGATGAGTGCTGGTGTTAAACAGCCAATCACAAACCGTCTTTTTGCTTGTTTCTTATTCATATTCCCACTCCATTTCAAACCTTCTTAATAGAAGAGCGATAACACGGGTGTCATCGCTCCTTAAACATCTTATTTTTGTATAAACAAATTATTGATATTTAGCTACAGCTTCAAGAACTTCGTTATACCATTGTTCAGCTGTTTTTTGACCCGATACAACATCGTTTACAGTACCGTATAAGATACCATCCCCAGATGTTAGGTCGACACCTTCTACAGGATCTTTAGCTGCAAACCCTACAGATGAAGCGATAACGCCACGATCATAGATTGCATAGAAATCTTTTGTAAGTTCATCAGTAATAAGATCGGATGCACCTTTTACGGGTTGAATTGCATTGCCATTATTTGCAAAGAGTTCAACTGCCTTATCGGAGTACACAAAGGTTAAGAATTCTTTTGCGAGTTCAACATTTTTTGCACCTTCTGGAATGTACATTTCTTCAGCAAATGTAGTTGCATAGGTTGCATCCCCTTTTGCACGAACAGGCGCTGTTGTTAGGCCCCATTTAAAGCCGTCTGCATGAGGTGCTTCAGCCATCTCACCTGCTAACCATGTACCATTTGGAATGAAGAGTGCTTTATTATCTAAAACCAATTGTTGGTTCTTGGTAAATCCTTCACCATTTGCTTGGGCTACTGTATCTTCATGTGTATAAGTTAAGAGTTTACCTACTAATTCAAAGGTTTCTTTTACTTGAGGATCTTTCCACGTTTCAAGATCAAAGTTCATTAGTTTTTCGTATTTTTCAGGTCCAACCATATTATTTAAAATGGATGAGAAGAATGCATCAAAGTATCCTGTTGTTGGATATGTAAAGAGTGCAATACCTTCTGCTTTTGCTTGATCGCCTAAAGCAAACATTTCATCCCATGTTTGTGGGACTGTCCAGCCTTTTTCAGTCAATAATGTTTGGTTATAGAATAAACCTGTTGGTGCATAGAATACCGGTGCGAGGTAAGTTTTACCATCGCCGTATGGACTTGTACGTACGGTGTTTTGTACCCCAACGTTAATTTTATCTTTGAGTTTAACATCTTCACCATAAACATTCATTTCGAAAATGTCTGAAATATCCATAAGTTTCTTTTCAGAAATCATTGTATCCGTTAATTTTCCTTCGGATCCAATTGCGAGATAGATGACATCGGGTACATCACCCGATTGAATTTGAGGACGTAATACTTCCGCAATATTTTTTTCTAAAACTAATTCGACTTTTGTACCGTCACCCTTAGCTTCTTCAAATGCTTCTACGACTTTCTTAAATCCTTCAGTACCATATCCACTATTAAGTCCGGCTACTTTTAAGACTTTACCTTCCCCTGCGGAAGTATCGTCTTTCTTACCACATCCTGTTAGGACAAGTAATGCAGTAAGGCATACTACTAATATTTTTTTCATTTCCAGTTCCTCCCTGATAACTTCATTATAGATTAATGTAAGCGTTTAATCTTTCATGATATTGTTCTTAACTTATGGTATCTTGCTCTTTTATTATTTTTATTGGTTTTTCATAGTTCTTTTAATTTAACGTGATTTTAAATCTTCTAAAACCGTCTTTCCTATGGCTTCCATGCGGTCCCAAACATGCTCCATTTCCGCTACCAATTTAAACTGTGTTCGAGCACGAAAAAGGTTATGTTCAGGGTAAGCTGTTTTAAAATAGACATCCCCTTCAAGATAATCCGTAAGAAACCGCATCCCACATTCTAACGTCATCATCTTAGCACCGACGGGAAATAATGCGACTTCTAAATCGGTAAGACTGCCTTGAGCCCCTTCCAAGAATCCTTGAACATACACTCGATATAAGTCTAAATCAAAATGTACTTTATTTAAGTCGGGTTCATCTTCCATGGCGGTTGAAGCACCAAACCGTATGGAGTCACCAAAATCATCCAAAGCAAAGCCCGGCATTACCGTATCCAAGTCGATTACACAAACTCCAACTCCCGTCTTTGCATCCAATAAAACATTATTTAACTTGGTGTCATTATGTGTCACTTTCAAATCCAACAAGCCTTTCTTGTTTAAATCCCACAGTGTATGCATAAATGCTTCCCGCTCTTTCACAAACTGTATTTCCTTTTCACAGGTTTGACGGCGTTTTTGAATATCTTCTTGGACGACAGTGTTAAAACGTTCAAAACGTTTTGGCGTGTGATGAAAATCTTCAATGGTATAATGCAACTTCTCAACCGGGAATTTTGAAAGCAAGTATTGGAAGTTCCCAAAAGCTTTACCACTTTCATAAAAATCCTGGGGATCTTGAACTAAGTCGTATGAGATTGCATCCTGTATAAAGCGATATGCCCGCCATGAATCCCCCTGCGCGTCGATTGCCATGTCTTGCTGATCTTTCGTTGGGATTAGTGTCAAAGCTTCACGATCTCCTTGACGTTGTACCTGACTTTGAATAAAACGTGTCACATGTCCGATATTTTCCATCAATAAATCCGGTTGTTTAAAAACATGGGTATTAATGCGTTGCAGGATATAGAGTCCACCTGTTGTCTCCACGCGATATGTATCATTGATATGGCCATTGCCATAGGGTTCACACGTTACGACTTCCCCCTTAAATTGAAACTGTTTGAGTATGTTCATTACGATACCTCCTTGTCTTTTCATTATGACCATTGCCACATCCCGAAAGCAATTAAGATATTGGTTCTTACTTATACTATCTTGTTTATTTTGGTGAATGATAATATACTTGAACCAGTAAAGGGGATAAAAAATGGAAACAAAACATGATTTAACGAAACGTCTTAACCGTCTTAAAATGCTTTATATCGATAGTTCTCGGTTTGATTCTGATTGGCATTCAACCCTACATTCGCATCCGTTTGCGGAGCTAATGTACGTGGTTCGGGGAAGTGGCTATTTTCGCTTTGCCGATAACCTTAAACTACCCATTCAAACCGATGATTTAATTATTATCAATCCCAATGTCTTGCATACCGAATGCAGTGATGCGGAGGGTGGTCTTGAATACATTGTGCTTGGCATTGATGGTGTCGAGTTTTCCACAGAACAAAATGAACACCCAGGGGTGTCCATTCATAACTATCAAAATTACAAACATGAAATTCTTTTTTACCTTAAAGCCATCTTAGAAGAATCTAAATCTCATGATGAGATGTCTGAACTTATTGTAGATCATTTGCTGCGTGTTTTAGTCCTAAACACGATGCGTCGTACGACCTCCCTTTTGGATGTGGATACCGCCAATGCCGGAGAGAATAAGGATTGTATTTTCTTAGAAAACTATTTAAATTTACATTATCGCGAAAATATAACACTGGATCATCTTGCTTCGTTGACCTTTCTCAATAAGTTTTATTTATCGCATATTTTTAAAGAACAAACAGGCTTATCACCCATTGATTATCTCTTGCGAAAACGCATGATTGAAGCAAAAAAATTACTTACTAATACTGATTTATCCATTACACAGATTTCAGATATCGTTGGGTTTCGGTCCCCTTCTTATTTTTCTCAATTTTTTAAAAATGCCGAGTCCATTTCACCCAGTGAATATCGTAATCGACACACACTTTAAATACCCATCATCCTCTTTTAGAAATACATCGAGGTTTCTTTACATAAATGAGAAAAGCCGTCATCACATCGCTGTGATGACGGCTTCAATTATATTATAGCGATTTAAGCAACACTTCCCAATAAGAAGTATTTCTATTCTTGACCATCAGCAAATTGGCTGTTATAAAGGTCAGCATAGAAACCGCCTTTTGCCATCAATTCCTGATGATTTCCCATTTCAATAATATTACCATCTTTAACTACAAGAATCTTATCAGCATTTTTGATTGTTGAAAGACGGTGCGCAATTACGAAACTCGTACGGCCTTTCATTAACTCTGCCATAGCTTCTTGAATCATTGCATCAAGACGGGTATCGACGGAACTTGTTGCTTCGTCCAGAATTAAGATTTTCGGATCACTCAACAATGCACGTGCGATAGTAATTAATTGTTTCTCACCATTAGAAATGTTTGATGACTCTTCGTTTAGAACCATGTCATAACCATTTGGTAAGGTAGTGATAAAGTGGTGCACATTGGTTCGTTTCGCAGCGTCAATAATTTCCTCATCCGTTGCGTTTGGCTTACCATAGGCAATATTTTCTTTAATTTTACCACTGAATAACCATGTGTCTTGAAGTACCATTCCAAATAGAGAACGTAAATCATCCCGTTTCATATCACGAATATCAACACCATCAATTTTAATTGATCCATCATTGACATCGTAGAAACGCATTAGTAAGTTGATAATGGTTGTTTTCCCTGCACCTGTAGGTCCAACAATCGCAACCATTTCCCCTGGTTTAATTTCAACAGAGAGATCTTGAATGACTGGTTTTTCACCGTATCCAAAATATACATTTTCAAACGATACAGAACCTTCATAATCATCAATTTGAATAGAATGTTCAATATCATACACATCATCCGGTTCTTCAAGGTATTCAAAGACCCGGTCCATCGCTGCGATTGAAGCTTGGATGGTTGGTGCCATTTGAGTAATTTGCGAAAGCGGTTGGTTTACTTGCCAGATATAACGAATAAAGGCTTGTAATGCCCCAACAGCCATCGCACCCTCGATAATACGAATCGCACCCATATAGACTGCAATTGCGATTGCGATATACGTAATCATCGAAACACTTGGTGTCATTAACCCTGAGAAAAAGTTTGCTTTAAAGCCATTTTCACATAACTCTTCGTTTGCTTTTCTAAAGTCTGCAGTCGCATTTTCTTGATAGTTATAAAGTTTAATTTCGTTAAATCCTGTAAACTTCTCTTGAACAACCCCAAACATATTTCCTAAGACTTCTTGTTGGCGTGTAAAGAGAATTTGTGAACGTTTCATAATAAAGCGTGCTACCAAAATACTTAATGGAATAATTGCAATCCCAACAAGAGACATGGTGAAATCAATTGAAATCATCAAAATAACCGCGAAGATAATTCCTAAAATGGCCATTACAACTTGTGAGAAAGATTGTTGGAGGGCTCCAGAGAGCGCTTCAATATCCGTTGACATTCGAGCCATTAAATCACCAGCAGAATGTTGGTCAAAATAACTCACAGGTAGACGTTCCATTTTTTCCTTCACTTCCATACGCATATCATAGACTGCTGATTGAATAGCATCTGAGATAAGGTATTGAAGGAACAGACGTGATAAAGCATTCACTGCATAAATCACAAAGAGAATCGTGATAATACGAATAATAACATCAAATTGAATGTGTGCACCTGCGATGTTTAAACTGATGTCTTTAACATCACTTGCAAGTTGGGTTGTTACAAACCCTTCGATCATTGGTGCCGCTGCGGTTAAGATTGCCGCAATAAAGAGACACAAGACAGCACCTGTAAGTTTGAGTTTATAAGGCTTCAGAAAACGCCAGAGTTTTTTATAACTTTTCATACTTTGCCATCTCCTTTTCACTGAATTGAGACTCAGCAATTTGAATGTAAATTGGACAGTTCTTAATTAATTCTAAGTGAGTCCCTTGTCCAACAATTTTACCTTCATTTAAAACAATAATACGATCCGCATCCACAATGGAGCTAATTCGTTGAGCAACCACAAGCATGATTGCATCTTTTGTTTCATCTTTTAGGTTTTTACGAATGAGTGCATCTGTTTTGTAATCGAGGGCAGAGAAACTATCATCAAAAATATAAATCTCAGGCTTACGAACAAGCGCACGCGCAATACTTAGACGTTGTTTTTGTCCCCCTGAAACGTTTGATCCACCTTCACTAATCCACTCATTATATTTACCCGGTTTTTGTTCAATAAAATCTTTCGCTGAAGCAAGTTGAGCACTTTCTTCAACTTCCTTATCATCTGCGAATTCTTTTCCATAACGGATATTTTGAGAAATACTTCCGCTAAAGAGTAATGATTTTTGAGGAATAAAACCAACCTTGTAACGAAGGGAATATAAATCCCATTCACGTACATCAACACCATTGACTAAGACACGACCTTTGGTCACATCATAGAAACGAACAATCAGGTTAATAAGCGTTGATTTACCCGATCCTGTTGATCCAATAAATGCTACCGTTTCACCTTTTTTCGCTGTGAAGTTGATCTTTTCAAGAACATTTGCTTCTCCATCAGGATAGGCAAAGTCAACGTCCTCAAATACGATTGAAGTTTCTTCTGAACCTTCATGAACACCATTTTCAGGATTTTTAATAATTGGATCTGTATTCAACACTTCTTCGATACGACGTGCACTTACGGCAGCACGTGGATACATAATAAACACGACTGAGAATAAGAGCAGTGAGAACAATGCGTGGAATTGATATTCTAAAAACGCAACAATCGATCCGACTTCAAGCGTTCCTGCTTCAACCATTCCGGAAGCGGTCCACATAATTGTAAGTACGGATAATTCGAGAATAAAGAAGAACAGTGGTTCTGCACGTGACATAACACGGAATAATTTCTTCGAAACATCTGCATAATCTTTATTGATTTTTTGGAAACGTGCTGTTTCATGTTTATCTTTACGGAATGCACGAATAACACGAACACCAGTGATATTTTCACGGGTTACACGGTTTAGTGTATCCATTAGATTTTGTTGTTTACGGCTTAACGGTCCTGATAACTTACCAACAATTCCTACAACAATTAAGATAAAAGGAACACTTCCCGCCATAACAAACGCGAGACGTTGGTTGGTACGGTAAATCATCACCGAACTGAATAAAATCATAAACGGTGCATGAAGCCCCATCCGTAATAACATTTGTATAAATAATTGTAATTGGTACACATCATTTGACACACGCGTGATCAAAGATGATACCCCGATTTCATTATACTCAGAGTGTGAAAATTCTTGAGATTTTTCAAACATATCATTACGAATATCGCGAGTGATACGTGTAGCAATACGACTCGACGTATAATTAAGTAAGATAGTCCCCAAACCTCCAAGAATGGCAACTCCAAGGAGCAAGAAACCTTGGCTCTTAATTAAGTCCATATTCTGCGTTCCGACACCCTCATTAATCATGGTACCCATGATGGTTGGAATTCCCAACTCAACAAGCGCAAAGGCCAGAATTGCGACAATATTTAATAGAAACAATAGTTTATATTTCTTTAAATATCTAATAATTAATCTCATAGTTTTACCTCCTGTACATTTTTTTGCAACTGAACTATAATAAGGTATAAGGTAACCTTATAGTCAAGGAGAAATCGCACAATGAGCATAAAAAATGATAAACTTACCACCGGCCAATTCGCAAAACTCTGTCATGTTCCGAAACATGTTTTGTTTTACTACGATGAAATCGATTTATTTAAACCTGAATTCACCGATTTAAATGGCTACCGATACTATGCCTATCATCAATACTATGCCTTCATTGTAATCACATTCCTAAAAGATTTAGGCATGCCTCTCACAGATATTAAAGAATATCTGGATGTTCGTTCCCCCGAGAACCTTACCCATATTCTAACACAAAGAAGTCAAAAAATTGATGAACAGATTAAGAGATTGACGCTAAGTCAAAGTTTCATTAAACATACACTTGATTTGATGGATTTAGCAGCACAATCGAAGCCAAATACCTGCGAAATCAAAGTTTTACAGCCAGAATCTTTGATTATTAGCCGCCAAACCGTAAATTCAGATCCGCATAGTTTCCTCAAAGCTTATGTAAACTTTTGTATTGATAATGGAATCACGTTTACCAATTATGTTGGCTCGATTACATCAAAGCAAGCGATTCTTGAAAAACGCTATCGCGAGTTGGATTATCTTTATGCCATCTCCTTAGGTGATTTGGAGCATGTAGAGCTGTATGAGAAACCCAGTGGTACTTATCTTACATATTATCATCACGGTTCATACGATACCTTACATGTGGGTTATGATGCGATGATTGCCTATGCTGAAAAACATCGCTTTGAACTGGATGAAGCCTTTTATGAAAAATTATTAATTAATGAGATTACCGTAAAAACAGAAGACGAATTTATCATTGAACTTTCTGTACGAATTTTGGAAGATTGCATCGTATAGCAGGGTTGCTTTCACCTAAAACATAAAAAAGACGCGAATTAAATTAAATTGCGTCTTTTTTATGTTCATTATTTTGAATGTTTAAAAGTGGATTTAAAGCCACATTATTTTACTTATGCTCAGATTTCAGCAAACCATAACAGAGAACATCATGATACTTACCATTTCGGTACAACATTTCACGCATACGTCCTTCTTGTACAAAGCCCATTTTTTCATAAAGTGCAATTGCACGTTTATTAAAATCAAATACATGCAAGTAAAGGCGGTGTAAATTAAGTCCTTCAAAACCCCACTCGATTAGTTGTGCCATGATATCTTTTCCATACCCTTTTCCCCAATAGTTTTTGTCCCCAATAACAATTGCGAGTTCTGCATGACGGTTTCGTTGGTCAAGATTCATAAAAGCACAAGTACCAATGGGTTTTTCCCCATCACAAATCACATAGGTCATGCCATCCACCATAATCTGACTCCATGTTTCTACTTCTTCAAAAGACATTGGTCTCAAGAATTGTGACTGGTCAAAGATCGCAACTTCAGGATCATTACGCCATTCATAGTATGCAGGGATGTGCTCTGCTGTAAATTTTTTAAAATTTAAGTTCATAATTTTTTCCTTCTATCTAGTTTACAAATCCAACGGCAGAAGCAATAGATATAATAACTGCCGCAACAATTAATAAGACGGATAAAATGCGAAGTGAGAATTTGAGATATTTGTCGTAGGGTACATTTACAAATTCCAACGTACCCATAAGCGTTGCACTTGGATAGATTGCCGCCATAAAATTGACGCCTGCTACAAATGCACTAATTAAGATGATTTGTCCACCGGATTCGCCAATTGCACTTGTAGCGAAGACTGCTGATGCAACCGCACCAAGGATTGGCATTGAAATACCGGCAACACCACTTGTGGATTGTAGGAAAACCCCAATCAGAACATAGGAGGCAATTGCAAATAATCCAAATACCCAAGTTGGTACAGCACTAAGCGCACCGGAAATCCAATAAATAAAGGTTATTGACATTCCTTCCGTAGAACTTCCCATGATAATTGCAATCCCACGAGCAATCGCGAGCACCACTACAACACCAAAGAGATCTTTCATTCCATCGATAAAGACATCTATAAATTCTGTCTCCGACATTTTATTAATAAATTTGAGTAAGAATGCCCCTAATACAAAGAGAAACGCAAACTCATTAAAGCCCCATGTGCCCAGTCTTGAAATATGACTGGCGCCTAAAACAGAGCCCAGTACAGGTATTTTCGCAAGAGCTGTGAACGGACTGTTCACAATATTTGCTACGCGTGTCCCTGCAATTTCTTCCCATGGGAAATACCCCAGGATGATAGTAATAACAATCAGAATCAATACAATCGCTGACCATTTACGTTCTTTCGTAAACTCAGGTAACGATTCATTTTTATCCACTAATGTATTAATATTTTCGCAATCGGCTAATACAGATTTATCCGGATTTTTCTTAACCATAGATGCATAACGAATCATCATCATCGTCCCAACCACATAAAGTGCTAAGAAAATAATTGCTCGAAGTACAATTCCCGACCCAATGGTTAATTCTGGATTCCCAATGGCCGCAACGGCCGCTCCCGTAGAAAACGGATTAACGAGGCTGGACATATTTCCAATTGTTGCTCCGAGAAAGAGAACCCCCAAGCCGGTCATGACATCATATCCTGCAAGCACAAACATCGGAACAATCACAACAGAGAATGCTGTAATTTCTTCCCAGAAGCCAAAGGATGTTCCCAAAACCGCAAAGATAAACATCATCACTGCAATTAGAACATTTCCTTCAAAGCGTTCTAGAATACGTCCAATTCCTGCATCCAATGCCCCCACATGGTTTAATACATTTAAGAACCCACCGGCACATAAAATACCAATGGCAACATCACTGGCAGCTTGAAATCCTTGAATGGGTGCCATCAAGACATCCCAAAAACCAAACGGTCTTAGACCAACACCACGTATTATTTCCCCTTGTTCACCAAATGCCGCATTAAACACAATAGTTCCTGCCTCTTTATCAAAAACAGATTGAGGTACTACATAACTCAATACCGCTGTGATAATCAACGCAAAAAAGACAATCGTGTAAGATGTAGGCATCTTAAAACGTTTTTTTGTTTCACTCATACACTTATTTTCCCCTATAAATTTCTATTTATTGAATGACTAGATTTAAAAATGCTTGGGCATAAACGGCCATCGCAATTTTCATATCGTTAATACTGATGCATTCGTTGGGTTGATGCTCGGTTTTAAGTCCCCCAGGTAAAATAGCACCAAATGCAACCACATTATCCATGGCACGAGCGTAGGTTGCACCACCACTTGTTTTGGGTTCGGATTCCATATCACCGGTTACGGATTGGTATGCACCCATTAAGCTTTGAATAAATTCAGAATCTTTTTCCACATAAATTGATTTAAGATAATCAAATAATTCCACAACCACGGAATGTGCGTGGGCTGCTTGTTTTAGATTTGTTTCCACATCTTCTTTTGGATAAGTAACTGGGAAACGAATATCGATACCAATTTCTTGAATGTTTTCTTTAAAACTTACTTTCCCAACGTTAAGCATGAGTTTCCCTGATACCTCATCCTGTACATCACCAAAGATCAGTTTACCATTTGCATCAAGACATTTTTCCACAATAAAGTCGATCATATCATTGCGTTTTCCGGCTGTATAAAGCGCATGTGCAAGATGTGTAATGGCGTTTTCACCTTGATCTGCTGCTTGGGCATGCATTGCTTTTCCTAAAACAGTAATCACATCATCTTTAACTTCATAAGGATATCCCAAAGCATCCAATGCTTTCACAACTTCTGGGTCAAAGGATGTCATTGCTTCGGCAGGAACTGCATTTAAAGCACCACCACCTTGGAATTTGATATCCGTAATTTGATGTGTTGTAAGCGTAAACTCAATCAATCCTTTTTCCGCATAAATTAATGGGAATGATGAATCCGGTGTAAAGCCTTGTGTTGGAAGTTCTTCTTTCGCAACATAGGCATTCATACAACGCCAAAGTGATTCTTCATCCGTTCCAAAGATAAAACGAACACGTTGGTTTAATGTCTTGCCTTCATCCAATAAGATTTTTAAAGCATACATTGCTGCCAAGGTCGGTCCTTTATCGTCCGATGTTCCACGGCCAAATAACATCCCATCTTTTTCCACAAGTTCAAAGGGATTGGTATTCCATGATGCGATATTGCCCGCGGGCACAACATCCATGTGTCCCAATACACCAAACATCGTTTCCCCTTCACCGATTTCCGCATAGCCATAATAACCTTCTGGATCGATAAATGTTTTAAAACCCATTTCCTTCGCAATCACAAGCACTTCTTCAAGTGCTGCTTGAATTTCGTGTCCAAAAGGTTTTTGACCTTCTTCATCAAGAACACTCGCAATTGATACAAGCCGTCCTAAATCACGTTTGTAATCTTCAAAGACTAACGCTACTTTATTATTTAAGTCCATATATCCTCCTCATTGATTTCAATCGAACTTGAAAACGTTCTAAGAATATTATACCAAAGAGTCCATGGATAAAGTACCCCTGGGCCTTTTTAGATTGGGTTAAACATGTGAGGTCTTCTCACAAACAAGAATATCCACCCAATCACTAATTTTATTTTGAGTAGTGTAACCGTTCTGCGTTATACTAGACACAGTTGAATGGAGGCTATTATGAAACAAACAGAACCCCGTGTTGGTGTTGGAGCCATGATTATGCAAGATGATGAAGTATTACTGGTCTATCGTAAAAGAAACCCTGAAAAAGATCATTGGAGTCTTCCCGGCGGAAAAGTTGAACTTTATGAAACCTTAGAAGATGCAGTGAAGCGTGAGATTAAAGAAGAACTGAATCTCGAGATTCAATTGGATGATTTGCTCTGTGTCACAAACCATATTTTACCGAATGAATCCGTCCATTTTGTGGCGCCAACCTTTCTTGCTCACATTGAACAGGGCAATCCCTGTCTGATGGAACCAGATGCCCTTGGTGGTATGGGATGGTTTCCTCTTGATGACTTGCCTGATGCAATAACTCTAACCACTCAAAAAGCACTCGAAGCTTACCTCAAGGTCAATAAAAACACGGATTAGTGGTTAAAGAATAACTAGAAATTTTAAATTATCTAAACTATAATTTAAAATATTAATATGGGAGGGGAACCATGCTTGAAGCATTTATGGAAGTTATAATCGGTAGCATTGCAATTTTCTATGTTGATGCAAAAAACTGGAGTGATTTTAAAAAACAATGTGTCGCCCTTGTCATCTACTGGATTTTAATTGTATGTTTCTTTGCCTTATTGCTTTTTTTCTTTAGCAGATAAAAGGACCAACGTTCTAACCGTAGGTCCTTTTATCTTACATTTCGATAATTCTATGCTCACAATCAGGCAATGTGTCGTTTCTGAAAACAAATTGCTTTGTTTTAATCACTTGCATAGTGCATCTTATTACAATTATTGTTTGTTTAATCCTTATACTTCAGAAAACAATCCTCTAAATGATCATCTACCATTCCGATTGCTTGCATTAAAGCATAAATTGTTGTGGGGCCAACAAATTTAAAGCCTAATCGCTTTAAATCCTTACTGATTTGCGTTGATAAAGGCGTTGATGCCGGAACATCGCTCATTGTTTCATAATGGTTCACAATCGGTTTATAGTCGACATAGCGCCATAAAAACTTTGCGAGACTATCATGCGCATCCGTGAGACGATAGTAAGCATGTGCATTTGAGATGACTGCTTTTATTTTTAAACGATGGCGAATAATATTTGGATTTTCCACAAGACGATCAACATCAGCCTCCGTAAACTGAATTAAACGTGCAGGTTCGAAATTTGCATAAGCTTTTCGCATGCCCTCTCGTTTTGAGATTATGGTGGTCCAGCTTAAACCACTTTGTTGCCCTTCTAAAATCAACATTTCAAACAGATAACGTTCATCTTCGGACTTACGTCCCCATTCAGTATCATGATACATCATTTCTAATGGATTACGGTTTGCCCATTCACAGCGTTTTTTGTCCATATATACTCCCTTTTTCTTTTATTATACAATAGTTCGTCTATCGATACTTCTATACCTGCCTTAAAGCAATCTCATCACATATTTCAGCTAACTAACCCCAACTTAAATCTTTTCACAGCAATTTCAGCCATTAAAGAAAATTATTCGTTAGAAAACGCCACTTTTCACAAGGTTTTTGCCTTTTGCGTTAAAACTATCAAAAATGCCATTCTGTCATAACAATTACTTATCTGTTAATAATTCAAACAAACATCCTTGTGATATAATTATCTAAATTACACAAGGAGAATCCCCATGAATATAAGTTTTTATCGCGCGTTTGTGGATGTTGCGAAATATAAAAGCATCACAAGGGCTGCAGAACTTGCGAACATATCCCAACCCGCATTAAGCCAACAGATTAAATCAATGGAAAACACCCTCGACTGTACACTTTTTGAACGTACGCACAAAGGCGTCCTTCTAACCGAAGAAGGCGAAGTTGTCTTAAAATATGCAACCCGTCTTATTTCATGCCATGATAAAATGATTAAAGAGGTCGAAAATCTAAAACATGACAAGAATCATCGTATTAATATTATGGCGACGCCAATTGTCTATGCTTACGCACTGCCTTGTACCATTCACAGTATTAAAGAGAATTTCGAATCATACGATTTAGAAATGAAGGCTGCCTCAAGTATCGAAATCGAACATCAAATTATTGATGGTAAAGCTGATATCGGGTTTATTATCGGTACCCCACTTGATGATTCACTTTATTGTCGTCCATTAATTCAAGATCCCTATTATCTTGTTGCAAGCACTGATTTGGATGTTCCTGATTCAATGTCCGTAGCGGAATTATACAACTATCAAATTTTAATGCTTAAAAAATCTCAGAAATGTCGTCAACTTTTGAGTTTACAGCTTGAGAAGTGTGCCGTTGACGAATCCCGTCTCCGCATCCCTTATGAATTGGATACCACCGAATCCATTAAAACATCCACCGTACGAGGATTTGGACTCGCATTCCTTCCTTATATGTCAATCAAAAAAGAAGTTTACAATAAACAGTTAAAGATTATTGACCTCGAAGGATTTGAATTTATGTCCGAATATAATTTGATTCGAAAACATATCACAGATGAAAATATGGAAGAACACCTTGAAATTATGAACTATATTGAAGATCAAGTCGATGCGACGAAGTGTTAAAAAAGAGTGAGGAAATCCTCACTCTTTTTTAACGATATGGATCAACATACGTTGCGACATTATATTCATGGTCTTCAAATGTTTCAGCATAATAAACATCATGATGCTTCATATCGCCCACAAAATAATAATAATTATGGACTTCCGGATCAACTGCCGCAAGAAGTGCCTGCGGTGATGGATTCATCACCGGTCCTACCGGTAAACCACGATACAGATACGTATTAAATGGGGAGTCGACATCCGTGCTTGCTTCACACTGTTGCCACGTATCATATTCATACAGGGCATAACAAACCGTTACACTCGATTGTAAAGGCATCTCCGCTTTTAATCGGTTATGAAAGACCCCCGATACACGCTTCATATCTTCTAAATCATCCGTTTCAAAATTTATAATCGATGCAAGTGTATATACCTCATGGACCGAGAGGTGTTGAGCGGCAATCTTATCGCGATAAAGCTTATAGAACGCATTGGTTTGATCCAGCAGTTTTCGCGTGACCGCATCAACGGTTGTTTGGGTAAAAAAGCGATAAGTTTCTGGAGTTAGATATCCTTCCAAACCCACATGTAATGATTCATTAAAAATCGCATCCGTAAGAAATGGATAATCATTAATCAAGGTTTGTAGATAGTCGACATCCGACCATGCTTCAAGTATAGCCTCAGCTTTTAAGTTGGTAATCATCCCAATTTTCATTGCAAAGTCTTTAGCCCAATCATTGGGCAAGAAGGTAATATCTACTTCCCGCCCCACTTTATTATCAGGATTAGTTAATTTTTGGACGAGGTCATCATAGGTAGATGAACGATCAAGAAAATAGTTTCCTGGTTTCACATGTGTCACATCCGCACGGTTCATCGCTTTGAGGAAAAAGGAATGCGAACGAATGACACCTTCTGCTTCAAGTCGATCCGCAATTTTTCCCGTTGTATCATCAGCTGTGACCAAGAAAACCACAATATCCGTTTCTGCCGCGATTGGTGATTCCAACACATCATGATTCATCTTAATGCGTGCCCCACCTCGTACGAACACAATAAAAAGCAGCATTAATAATGCTGCGAGATAAACGTAACGTTGTTTAGTCTCTAAATCTTTCATAGTTCCCCTCAAGATTTTGATTCGGTCGAATTATTGGCTTTGACAAATTGTAATTTCCCATACACCCGGTATTACCTCAACCGGATCACAATAAAAACCTTGGGCATCACAATACACTCCGACAGCTGCTAAGGTACAACGATGATCAGTCACAAGCATGATGGATGCACCCGAACACAGGGCATCATATTCTTTTTGGATTAAAAGCATAGGTAGTGGACACGTTTCACCAAGACAATCAATGCGCTTCATATCATCATCTCCTTTTTTGATAGTATTACAAATCCTCGATGATGTTGTCAACTTACAACACCAATCCTGACAAAAATATGACCGTATTTACTCAAGATAAGCGCAAAGAAAAAGCACTGCGTTGTCCGGCACAGTGCTTTAAGTGTAGGCTTCAATCATATACAAAGAATGGATAAACTTTGCACAGGGAATGATTGAATAATATGACGAATAAACCTCTTAGTGTATTCACGATATAAATCAACCGCAGATTTATATGCAAGGGGATGTGAAAGACGATGACAGTTTATTCATACTAATGCTACGTTGAGAAGGCGTATTATATTATATTATGTATGAGTTGTACGACCTTCCCTGGCTATACTTTACATGATTTAAAAAACACGCGAAATAAATATGTCATGAAAACCATAATTAATGGTATAAATGCACAAAAATAAAATAACACTTGCGTAATTGCGCTATGATTACAACATGGAGGATAAATTATGATTTATGATAACATTAGTAATGCGCATTTATACTTCGGCATCAGCCTCGAATTGGATTATGTCTTAAAAGATATCCAGCAAAAACTATACCTTCCGGCAATACAACCTGAATTAATAAAGAACTTCATTACATTTGAAACAGGACTTGAATCCGAGAAGTTTTATGAAAAACACTATCGTTATTATGATGTCCATGTCGTGTTGTCCGGACATGAACATTATAAAATGGTTCCTTTTGAAAATTTGACCGACCTCACTGAATACAATCCTGAACATGATATTCTATTTGGAACCTGTGACACATACCTTACGAAAGGGGTTATGACCCCCAACCATTTTATCGTTTTCTTTCCACATGAAGCGCATAAAGTGGGGTACACACCGCATGCTCATGAATCCATTTCTAAAATTGTTTATAAAGTTAAAGTCTAACTGCTCCGGCAGTTTTTCTTTTGAATATGTATGATAGACTTTACGAAATAAACTTGTTAGAATGGAGAAAATTGGAGGCGCTATGACCACATTAAAACAACGATTCCTTTGGATTGATAATCTTAAGGGACTCCTCATTATCTTAGTTGTCCTCGGACACGCGATGGAGTTTCTACGCAATGATTTTCAAAGTTTACAATTGCTTTATAACCTGATTTATCTCATTCACATGCCCGCTTTTGTATTTGTATCCGGCTATCTTTCGAAAAATATTGAAAAAGGAAGACAGGAAGCGTTTAAAACTTTCTTTATTCCCTTCTTTATTTTCAATACCGTCTGGGCCTTGCTTAAACTACTTCCTATTGGTGCTAATGGTTCAGCGGCATCAGAAATTTTCAGTTTTCTAACCCCCGGATGGGCGATGTGGTATCTCCTTGCAATGTTTATTTGGAAACTCTTGCTCCCCTCCCTCTTAGAAATTAAAGATATCTTCGCCCTCAGTCTCTTTATCGGGGTCATAGGCGGTCTTTTCACAGAATTTGGAGACTACCTCACCCTTTCGCGAGTTCTCGTCTTCTTACCCTATTTTTTGGCGGGGTACTTTACATCAAGCCAACGTATTGATTCCCTACGCCAACAATCTAAATCTTATGCTTTTTTAGGAATTGGAATTTTACTCCTTGCTGCCTACCTTTTCACCTTTATCTTAAAAATCCCCTCTGAATTTTTATGGGGTGATCGTTCGTATTATGAACTCTTTCAAACAATGGGTTATCCTGTTTTACTTGCGGTTGTACGTTATCTCATTGGCTTTATAGGAATCATTGTGTTGCTTTATTTTATTCCAGAGCGTAAAACGCGACTTGTCCGATTTGGGAATCATTCTCTAAATATCTACATGTTCCACACTTATCTATTGGTACTTATGACACCCATTACATTCAGTCTTGAAAATCATTTTCTCAGACTGGGCGTGGCCCTCATTTGGTGTATGATAATTTTATACGGACTCTCTTCCCAAACAGCTGTTGCACTGTACGATCGTTTTCTTTTCTATATTTATAATCACTTATTTATTAAATCAAAAACATAAAAAAAGAACACCTACAATGTAGGTGTTTAATTTATAATTTGGCGCGCCCGACAGAAGTCGAATCCATAACCTCTTGAGCCGTAATCAAGTGCTCTATCCAGTTGAGCTACGGGCGCGTATATGAATCAATCGATACTGTATATTGATTGAATTTAAGTTGTCCTTGTTGACGATTTCTATTATACGACACGTTGTAATATTATGCAATGCTAAATCAAGAAAATTATTCTTTTAGCACATATAGTGTTCTTTTCTTAGTTTAATCGGCTTAAAACCATATTGAAAAAGCAAGAATGTATTAATTTAGAATCTAAAGAAAAAGTGACCTATTGTGTCACTTTTCTTTAGGTTTATAAATCATTTCCACATGAGGGATGCCATCCTCAAGAAAGACATCCGTACACCGGACAAATCCAAACTTACCATAAAAATTCTCTAGATAAGCCTGCGCATGAATATGGATTGGCTTAGCCTTTAGCGTTGTATGAATTGTATCCATCAACGTTTCCACAAGCAATGTACCACGCTTATTATTGCGGTGCTCTGGACGGATTAAGACCCGTCCAAAGGTATTGAATGCTCCAGCATCAAAAACACGACCATAGCCCTCTAAACGGCCTTGATCATCTCGAATAAAAACATGCAATGCGGTCAGATCCGCATCATCAATTTCCTGGTATGAACAATTTTGTTCAACGACAAAAACTTGAACACGCAAATGATACATCTCAAAAATTTCATTTGCCGTTAATTCATGAAACCACTTCTTCTCGATCTTCATCCTGACCCTCCCACGCGTTATAATATTCAAATATGACCCCATCTGCAATTTTAGGAATAACATCCCCTTTATGGAACGTCCAACCAATCACGGTACCACCCATTAATCGAAATAAATGCAATCCCAGATTCATACCAAATCCCGACTTTTGCATCGCAATAAAATGAGGCCGGTTATATGCATTTAAGAACAATGCCCAAACAAAGAAACCCGAAATTGGATTTGGATAATTGCCTGGATTCATCGCAAGCTGTCCACGAAGGACCTTTGGTGCATTCTTTCTAAACCACATAACAATACGCGGATCAAACGATTCAATAGCATAAAACCCCTCATAATCCTTTAATAACGCATTCACTTCACTGCATAGCGTCGTATAACGATCACAGGATTTTAGCTCAACAATTAAGGGGACTTCACCCTTGACGGTTGATAATACTTCACCAAAACGTGGAATGCGATGGCCACCTTGAAGCCTTAAACTATCAATTTCAAAAGACATCATGTCTTCAATCTTCTGTTTTGATTGCGCCATTCGACTGCAATCATCGTCATGAAAAACATACAACACGTCATCCTTCGATAATTGAACATCCAACTCAATACCTTGTGAATCGGCTATCGCACCCTCAAAAGCCTTCAACGAATTTTCGGGAATGCTTTGATCTTTAGTGTGTTTTCCACGATGGTAAAAAAATCCTTTTACCTTTACTTCGGTATCTGCTGCAGGTAACAATAAAAAGAGATACACAAGAATAATAATAACAACTACTTTAAACATAATTTGCCTCCACACTTATATTTTACACCTTCTCCGTGAAATCTACATTATAAATAATCATCTTAATATTCTTCATTTAAGACACGTGACGGTACTTTTATTACATAAAACACATAAATATTCGTGTAGTTTGATAATGTAAACTCAGGAGGTAATACTATGTATCACAATAAAATAACGAAATCCTTACTCTGTTTAGGTTTAATTTTTAGTTCTGGTTTAGTACAAGCCTATGCACAAGAATCCTCTGAAAAAGATCAAACACAAAGTTCGGATAGCATTGCAGCGATACCGTTAACGGTTGGCTTAGAAGCTTATCAAGAAACCATCGCTTCTGGGCAAACTGCGAAATTTAAACTCAATTTAATTAATAACGACACCATGGTTGAAAGCAATCTCTCGCAACTTGTCATCACATGGTCAGACCATGGAACGCTTGTAAGTGATCTTGATGCACTAGCTTTAGATGGTGTTGTTCCAACACAAAGTGCAAACACCTTGACCTATAATTTTAAAAATATGCAAGCCGGATTTTCTGGCCATGTTGCCCTCGCGTTCGCAACCGAAAATGGCATTACTGAAAACAATGAACGCATCACGGTAACTGCAGCACTCAAAAGTGAACACGTTGATGAAACCCGCGAGGCATCGACAAAACTTGAAAGTTATCCAAAATTTTCGACATCCAATCAGTATCTTGGTATCTTAAAAAATGATGAACTCAAAAAAGAAAATCCAAGTCCTAATGATGATGTTGTATTCAACTTTAAAGTTGATATCCCAAAACCGAATTTTGGTTTGCAATTTTTACAAGAAGGCACCCAAGTACGTGTTACCTATGAATTACCTGCAGGCTTTGAGTATGTAAAACCTTACGGTAATACACCTACGGAAGAATCGGTTCAAGGAAACACCATTACATGGTTGATTGACACCCCAACGTTTGAGGAACAAAAGCAAGCAGAGGATCATTTACTACCAATCGATTTAAGTATTGTTGCACATATAAAAAATGATGTGGAAGTTTACACAACTCAAGAAACATCCGTAGTTGCAAGCGCACAATTCTTATCGCAACAATATCGAAGTAATACGGCAACGACAGAAGTCATGATATCGCCAAATAATACTTCAAATCCAGGTCCGTTACCTAACGGTACAATCGTAATCCCAGAGCATGGCTCACCCATTGATGGTTATGGTAGAAACGATTTTACCGGTGTTAACGAAGATCCAAAGGTCTATGAAAATTCAATCCTTTCTTTTCCATTTATTGTAAGAACAGGTTGGGCAAATCATCTAACCACACCTTTAGAGATTTTAACGGTGGATTACACAATCGATGAGCATTTAACCTTAACCGAATTCAGAAGCGAGGCGTTTTATTACGCAACCTACTACGGTTCTCCCTACCTTCCTTTAACCGATGACGTTAATATGGAATTATACGGTAGTACTGACGGAATTCAGTATGAGTTGCTTGATGCAAATTTTGGAGAACTTGACTGCTTTGTATTTAGTGAACAACAGTCCAAAACACTGAAACATCTTCGTCTTAACTATACCAAAGCACCTGCTGGATTTTACTCTATTTATAACGTCGTGACCGCACCTGAAAAAGGCTACTTGGGTCAAGTTGAAAACAATATTCAATATGATATCAAAGGGGTTAATACGGATAATAATATGACGCATACCGTTTTGAAACATGACGGTAATTATGATGCAATCGGTGATGTCTTTTATCCTGATCCTTACACGCTCGTAGCGAATCGTACAGCACAAATTATTGAAGCACCTAAAGGTGATACTAAAGTAATGCGAGCTCGTATTGATTTTCTCAATAGCGATCCAAACTATCGCGTCATTGAACCCGGAGCTCAAACGTTAAACGTACAACTCATGACCGATGATGTATCGTTAGAAACTATTGAAGGGCCATTTGAAGCGATTGTAAACCTACCTAAAGGGATTACTTATACAGGTAATGATCCAAGCATTGTGCTTGAACGACTTAATGATGGACGTGAACAACTCCATATAACGATAAACAAAGATTTAATTAAGCGGAACGACCCGGCATCTGTTTTAATTCCAGTAGATGTCGCCAAAGAAACAATGCCTGATATATACTTTGATTTATATGTTCCTATTGCCGATGACATCGAAATTCCCTCAAGTGCAGGGAATATTGACACCGAATACATGGAACGCACACAAGATCTTAATGATATTAATGGTAACGGTAATACTGATGAAATGATGATTCATACAAGTATTGGTTACTACCTCAGTATTAATAGCATCTTGAAAGCACGACAATACGTCGTTCAAGACGGTTTATCACAACGCATGATTACAACCCAACCGGATGCAACGGTTGAGTTCGCGATTGAACTTGAACACGACACAACAAAACTCCTTCAAAACTTTATTCTTATCGATACATTACCTTCGACACATACCGAGGGACTCTATAACGGAAACATCACACCGTCTACCTTCAATGGAACACTGCAAGGTCCTATCAAACTTCCAAAACAATGGGATAAAATTGCAACCGTGTCCTATTCCGAAGATGAGACACCATACATTAAAGGTGTTGTGGATGCAAATACGCACTATCCTGTAGGGGTTCCACATATTCAAGATACGGGTAATGATGATACACTTTGGATTGAAGAGAGCCAAGTAACAGATTTCTCTAAAATGAAAAGTTTTAAAATTGAAGTTAAGGACACCCGTGCTTGGTTAGACTCCGAGAGCGCAATCATTCGCTTCGAAGTAAAATTACCGAATACACATGACATCAATCTTACTGATACTAACCTTGCATTTAATGATGTAATCTTTGCAGCCAACCACAATGTGCCTGCACACCCACTTCAAGCTGGTGTAAAGCTCTCATTGGACAGTCAAGTGATGATCCAATACATTGATGAGGATGGCAACACATTGCTTCCTTCTGAAAATCAAATGTTAGAAGAAGATACAGAACAAACATTTGAAGCGAAAAAAATTCCTAATTATTCTTGGAAAGAATCAAAAATAAACGATAAAGTTGTAGATCTCGATACAATTACGCTTCATGGTGATAAGATTACGCCACGCTATACCGTTCAGTTTATATATAAGAAAAATGAAACACCTTCGGTTCCTGAAAAACCGATTGATAAAAAACCTGAACCTGAAATAAATAACCCGGAAATCAAAAATCCGGAAAATAAAGACCCAGAAACTACGGGAACGACGCCACAAAAACAACCTAATATGCAAACAGAAGAAATAACTCACAGCAGTGAACTCCCTGCTACAGGTGTTTCAATTCATCCTTTAGGTGATCTGCTCGTGCTTGCAGGAATTACAGTTCTCGTAATCAAAAAAAGAAATAAGCATTAATTGAATTACTTAAAAACATCTTGCATATGTATCCATGTCTTGCGGACATGATTACATGCAAGATGTTTTTTTGTTTATCAAACTCAGCAGGTCCATAATGTTGTATATTTTAAAATATACAATTTAGACCCCTTCCATAAAACAACAATTTAATATTCTTTATATTTCGTTAATAAAAGGACTTGGTATCAACACCAAGTCCCTGTATTAAACCTATACTATTCAATATTTTGTAAAATTTAACCTTAATACACACTACACATTATTTTAATCAAGCGCTCATTTTATTCTTTTACTAAATTTAATTTTTCATTGATTTATTGCGTTTTTTGAAACCTATCATGAATACTGTGCCTAGACCAATAAGTGCAATACCACAATTTAAAAGTTGCGATGAGCTAATTCCTGTGTTCGGCAAATTAGGTACCGTTACTAATTTGTTTGAAATATCATACCCTTTATAATGTGCCGTATAACCTTCCACGTGCTTCTCCTCAACCGTATATTTAATTAACTTATGATTTTGATCATATTTTTGAATATTTTTAAATGAGTATTTCCAATCTGCTGAAGCAGAAGTTGTCGTTTCTGATATTTTTTTGCCATTTCCAAAGAGCATTATCGTTATCTCATTCGGTCTTGTATTTTTTTCATTATCAAAGTCAATCCACGTTTTTGTTCCACTAATTTCAATATACTCAGATTGTGGTTCATTAAAAGTATTCGTAAAGTCATAGCCACTTTGATGTCCGGTATATCCAGGAACTTCTTCTTCTTTTACACTATATACAATTTCTTTACCATCTTTATATTTAAGTAATCCGTTAAAACTATATGTCCACGTATTGCCATTTTTTGTCCAAACAGGTTTTACACCTGACAATATTGTTCCGTTTGCACTTAAAACCACTTCTAAATCAGTAGGTTGATTCATTGTAGGATTCGACCCGTGATTCCACGTTTTTGTACCGCTCAGGTTGATTAATGCAGCTTTCGGTTCCTCGTAAGTGTTTGTAAAGTCAAATCCCGATTGATATCCTTTATATCCCGCAATTTCTTCTTCTTGCACTGTGTAGACAATTTCTACACCATTTTCATATTTAGGTAAATTTTTAAAACTATATGTCCAGGTGTTGCCGTTTTTTGTCCATTCAGGCTCAACATTTTCTAAAATTTTCCCATTTGCACTCAAAATAATTGTTAAATCAGTGGGCTGCTTTTCAGATGGATTCGATCCATGATTCCACGTTTTTGTACCCTCTACTTCAATTACTTCTGAATTGGTAATCGTCACTTTATAAGTACGTGTAGTATCATCAAATTGTGCTTCAGATTGAGTTGATTTATAACCAGAAAGATTTGTAATCTCTTCAACCGAGTAGAGATAGCCAAAACGACCTGTTGCCGTTTCAAAGTATTTAGGTAGTGATGTCCACTTATACGTCCATTGATTTGCATCATTTAATGTAACGACTCCATCAATTTCAACGGGATTAATACGTTCGTTATCATCTAAGATACCATTGTTGTTCAAATCAACATATTGGTATAATTGAACGTCAACAGCTTCATGTTGTGTTTTAGCATCTTCCCATTTTTTTGTCACTTCAAAATCAACGTCTTCATCTGGTATCCCAAAAGTGACAACTCCATTTGCGGAAATACCACCACCATTAATAGCGTAGTTATCTTCGATAATCACAGTTGCATGATCTTTTACTTCAGTAATTGTATTCAAACGTGATTCAGTATGGAGATACAATTCTGTATCCGTCACGATTGATCCATTTTCGACCTGTTCTCGAACACCATTGTAGTTATATCGTTCACTCGGCTTATCCGTAAACCAATCGAGTTTTGTTCCAGTTAGTGTTCGTTCGGGCAGCGTGATAACATATCCTGCATTATATTTCACTTCGGAAAAGTAATCGTCACCACCTACTCTACTGTTTGATTGATTATCCTTAACATAATTTCCAATAACTGTTGTTCCTAATGTGGAGTGAGACAAGGTAAGACCTGTTTGGCACAACCAAACACCTCCTCCTGACTCCTCAGCTTCATTAGCAGTAATAATGGCATTGTGAACCCCCAAGACAGCATGATCATTGGGCGTTGTCGTGGATCCATAAACATAAATTCCACCGCCACTTGCAGCCTTATTATTTCGGATAATTCCACCATTTATGGTTGCATCGCCTGCCTTAATAAAGATAGCACCACCAAGTCCACCCTTTTGGACGCCTGCATCATTACCCCATGCAGTATTATTTTCCATAATACCACCATTCATAACAAACGTTCCTTCAGTAAATACAGCACCACCGCCATTTCCCCAGCTTTTGCCGTAGGCATTATTCCCTGAAATTGCTCCACCATTCATGACAAATGTTCCTGAGTTATAGATACCTCCACCTGGAATACCCATCACAAGACCCGTTGCTCCTGTAATCAATCCGGAATTTAGAACCAAGTCGCCAAGATTATGTATTAAAGACCCTCCTACAATGCCATTAGCATCTATTATAAGTGGAACATCGGTCGAATCTCGGCCAATTGTTAATGTAGCACTAGTAGGCACAATTATCATTGATTCATGTGATTGCATTCCCGCTAACAAACTACTGCCATCGGATTTCGCCACCAACGTGATATCAGTTCCAGGTAGTAAATAAACTGGATTATTAAGCACAATCGAACCATCAATAATAATTGTCTTACGGTCTCCAGAACTCGTGGAAGCATTACTGATTTCAGTGATTAAATCTGCCTCGTTATTGACTTCTATTTCTTGATCTAAAGCATTTGTTACAATTGGGTTAATAATAATAACCGAGAACATCAAAAAAAACGTCAATACCATTATTTTTATTTTATAAGTATTTAATTTAAAATTTTTCATACAATCTCCTTTATACTTTTTGAAATTTTATCGCTTTCAAATTGTATCATTACGAAAAAATTGGTGTATCACTTGTAATAAACTTTACTGATTTCGTGATAAAAAAAAGTGTTCTCAAAATCTGAGAACACTTTCTATCGTTTTCAATACTATTTTTGCTCTTCTTCTTTATCTTTTTTATTAAGTAAGAATAAGAAGAGGCCGAGAACGATAATGCCACCACCGATTAAGATTGGTGTTGCATCAACTGCCATACCTGTTGAAGGAAGTGAGCCGTTGTTTGAACCTGTATTGGATCCATTTCCTGAACCATTACCTGTTGCGTTACCTGTTCCATTACCATTTCCTGAACCATTTCCTGAACCATTTCCTGAACCATTTCCTGAATTACTATCATCAGTAATGTTTAAGTTAACATGTTTGCTGATTGTTTTATTCAAGCCAAATGTTGAAGGTGTTTCTTCATCAATAAAGTCACCATCGATTGTGTAGTTCAAGACTACATCGTATTTACCAGGAGCAAGTTTTGTAATATCTGCTGTATGGTAATCAACACTTGCAAGTTCTGCAACTTCGCCTGTATCCAAGTTAATTACTTTACCTTCTGCACGTTTGATAATTTCTTTTTCAATCGTACCGTTAGCTTTGAATGCCTTGAATTCAGCCATTGTCATGTTTAAGTCATGTCCAACAACTTGGTAACGTGCTGTTACGTGTCCTAGAACTGTTACTTGAACACCATTTGCTTCAAAGATGAAGTTATGGAATCCGGCTGTTGTAGGAAGTGCACTTA
The DNA here is from genome assembly GCF_000373785.1 of Erysipelothrix tonsillarum DSM 14972. Classification (GTDB taxonomy): domain Bacteria; phylum Bacillota_I; class Bacilli_A; order Erysipelotrichales; family Erysipelotrichaceae; genus Erysipelothrix; species Erysipelothrix tonsillarum. The sequence goes on from NZ_KB892378.1 coordinate 452,500, forward strand.
CAAGTTTGATGTCTTTAACATCAACTGCATTACCATTTGCGTCAAATGCAGATACACCTGATGCTGCGATAACACTTGCGTTGTTCATGTTTTTCATCTTCATATCAAAGTTGTTAGCATAGATTGATCCTTGACCTGGAGTAATTGTTCCATGATCGAAGAGTGATGCTTCTACTTTGATGTTTGCTGTTTTACCAGCTGCATTAGTTGCTTCAAATTTAACCTCATGTTTACCAATTGTAGTAGGTAATTGTGAAATCACTTTGATATCTGAAATTGCTGTAATGTTATTTACATCAGATACATCAAATGCTTCAACGCCTGAATTTGTAATGAATTGAGCTTCGCTTACATCATCAATAAGCATTGAGAAATCGTTAGCATTAATTGCGATTTTGTTTACATTATCCACAATATCAAATACATGTGCTTTAACAGTGATTGATGAGCCTTTAGCTGTTGTGAATGTAATGTTATGTGCTCCTGTAGTTGTTGGTAATGCTGATACTTTAATATCATCATTGTTTAATTGAACTGCAGGGTCAACATTTAGGTCAAATGCTTTTAGACCTGATAATTGTTTTACGTTTGCTTCGTTTACGTATGCTAATTGAATTACAAAGTCTTTCGCATTGATTGCTTCATTATTTGCAGGATCAATTTCATCGTATACGTGTGCTGTTACTTCAATTGAAGTACCTTGAGCTGTTTCGAATTTTACTGTGTAATCACCAACACCTGTAATTGCGTGTGTTACTGTTGCAATTCCAACTGGTGATGGAGTATTTGTTGTTACATCGAATGCTGCNGCTTCTGCACCAGCAATCAAGTTAGCATCATTTACATCACTTAACTTAATGTTGAAGTCATGTGCATTGATTGCTTCTTTTGTTACTGGATCAATATCATTGAATACNTGTGCTGTTACTTCAATTGAAGTACCTTGAGCTGTTTCGAATTTTACTGTGTAATCACCAACACCTGTAATTGCGTGTGTTACTGTTGCAATTCCAACTGGTGATGGAGTATTTGTTGTTACATCGAATGCTGCAGCTTCTGCGCCAGCGATCAAGTTAGCATCATTTACATCACTTAACTTAATGTTGAAGTCATGTGCATTGATTGCTTCTTTTGTTACTGGATCAATATCATCGAATACGTGTGCTGTTACTTCTTTTGATGTTCCAGCTGCTGTTTCGAATTTAACTTTGTGATCGCCAACACCTGTAATTGCATGTGTTACTGTGGCAATTCCAACTGGTGATGGAGTATTTGTTGTTACATCGAATGCTGCTGCTTCTGCGCCAGCAATCAAGTTAGCATCATTTACATCACTTAACTTAATGTTGAAGTCATGTGCATTGATTGCTTCTTTTGTTACTGGATCGATATCATCGAATACGTGTGCTGTTACTTCTTTTGATGTTCCAGCTGCTGTTTCGAATTTAACTTTGTGATCGCCAATTGTTGTTGGCAATACTGATACTACTGTTACAGGTTCATCTGTTGCTGGATTATTATTTAGATTAAATCCTTTTGCTTCTGCTCCTGCAAGTACATTTGTTGCATTAACATCACTTAACTTAATATTAAAGTCATGTGCATTAACTGCTTCTTTATTAACTGGGTCAATTTCATCATATACATGTGCTGTTACTTCTTTCGATGTTCCAGCTGCTGTAGCGAATTTTACTTTGTG
>NZ_KB892379.1:0-25735 GCF_000373785.1 Erysipelothrix tonsillarum DSM 14972
GGAGCTGACTGATACTAATAGGTCGAGGTTTTAATCACAAAAGATACAACGATTCGAAAAAGATCAAGTTTCTGTTATTCAGTTTTGAGAGTTCATCTCTCTAATGTAATATGATCTGGTGATTTGAGCGAAGTGGTCACACCTGTTCCCATCTCGAACACAGAAGTTAAGCACTTTAGCGGCGACAATATCTAGCCACGCGCTAGTGAAGATAGTTCATTGCCAGGTAATTCGACACTCTAGTTAGAGTGTCTTTTTTTGTGGTTTTTCCTTCCCTAAATTTGATTTAATAACATAAAAATCCCCTCCTATTATTAAGGAATTGTGAAGTATTTGAAAAGATAGTGAAGTTGGGTTAATTACTTTATAATCACTTATAAAAGCGTAAAATTGAATGGGTGATATAAAGGAGAATACAATGATAAAAAAAATAACTGTTCTTATATTAAGCGTATTAATGATTGCTTCATCTACCTTTGCAATCAAAGCAATAACAACAGATGAAAAACTAGCAGGTTACAATAGAACCCAAGGCTTATCGCCAGAAGAAGAGGAGAAAGCTGGTGATTTTTCCTATTACAATATGTTAATTAGTGGATATCATTCTGCTAATACCGCAGACGTTGAAGGACCATTGTTTGTTAATAAGGACTCAAATCTTTCTAAAGATTTTGATACATTTAGCTACGGGGTGATGTTCGAAGAAGACAATAATGGAGTTGGGGAACCTATTGATCCTGATCAAAATATTGCATTATTAATCGGTGGTCAAGTAAATAATTATTACCCAAATGATGACCCTACAAGTCTAAAGTATCCAACAATTGGCGAAGGAAGTTCAAATAGAGGTTGGCTTGTTTCATCAGATACTGATTCATGGAAAGAGCAAGCATTTAATATGAACTTGTCAAAAGGTAAACAACGAGATATAAATGAATCACAATACCAAAGTATCCTTAAATCTGTTTCTGACAGCGTAGATATGCTTGAAGAAGATTTAAGTGGTGTAACAAGTATGGTTAAACCGTTTCTTGGCGAAGATGGAAAACAAATGCAAACTCTAGGAGACTATGTAGATGGTCGTTATGTTTCGTATGATATTTACCAATCGACGATTGATGAGCGTATACTTGTGGTAAACGTTGTACCAGATAAAGAGGGTACTGTTATATTTGAAGCGCTTGGTTTTGATTATAAACAAATTATCGATAGTGATAAGATTGATCAAGTTGTTGTGACATCATTTGATCGTGAATCAAGTGGGATCAAACGACATGCTGAAAAAGTTGTATTTAAAGGAAACTATTTTACGAATCACACTGGAAATAATGCAGTACTTGATATTTCACGAGGGCCTGAACATGATATTGCTGTGAACAATGCAAATAAGGTTCTTTACTACTTTCCTAAAGCTCAACAAGTCACAAACTTTTATAACCGTGTAAGTTGGAATGAGACCAAAGCACCAACGGGTATTACTGTTGATAATCCAGGACTTAACGAGGATAAAACATTAAATTATAACAAAGAATATCTAAAAAACTATGCAACCGGATCGTCCAATAATGGAAGTGCATCCGAAGGTGGTGGGGCAGCGATTATTGGTAGTGTTGTTGCACCAGAAGCTGCAGTAGTTTTAGCCTCAGGTAATATTAATGGATTTCTAGTTTCTCATGATTTACATCAACGATTGGGTGCAGAGGTTCATAATTTTAGAAATAAATGGATCCACAGAACAAAAGACACGGGTTCCATAGAAGTAAATAAAATAGATGCTGATGACCAAAGTAAAGTCTTGGAACATGCAGAATTCAAACTCTTTACGCACATCAAATCGGAGAAAGTTTATGCAGTCGTGAATCAAGACACCCATGCTTTCGAATCGTGGGTAACAGATAAAGATCAAGCCAGTGTTTTGAAAACAGATGGACTGGGGAAAGTAAGTGTTCATAATCTTGCTCCTAGTCGTTATTGGGTTGAAGAAGTAAAAGCGCCGGATGGATATGAAATACTCACACAACCGATTGTTGCAGATGTAACCGTAAACCATACGACAGCAAAACCATTAAAATTGGATGTTGAAAACAACAAAATAGGAAATAAACCCGAACATGGTGGTTTTAAGATGATTAAATATGGCGATAAGTCAGATCAGAAACCCCTTGGTGATGCGGAGTATATTCTCTATAAAAAATATAAAGCGGATGATACTCAAGGTAGCAGAGAGATTACCGAATATTATACGGGATTTGGAGAATTTACAGATTGGTCTTCAAACATTCTTTTTGCCAAACATATCATTACAAATACCAATGGTGAGGCGGTTGTTGATGGACTCCTTATTCCCAAGGATGATAAAGCGGAATACTATATTTTAGAAGCAAAAGCACCTAAGGGATTTGATTTAAATCCAGAACCTGTACAAATCAAACTGGGACAAGATCCTAATACCAATCCTCAGGTATTGTTTAAAGCATATGACAACGAAGAAGAACCATGGAAACCGATTGTTCCTGGGATGCCAGAAGGTTCGATTTTGATTGATAAATTTGATGCATCAATCAATGAAAAACCAACTTCAAATAACCAGCTGAAAGGTGCGGAATTTATTCTTTCCAAAACAGTTGAAGAGAGTGGAAGTAAAGTTACTAAGTTTAATAAAGGAATCAGTGATAAAGATAATCCATGGACTCTTGAGGAATCACAAGCGGATCATCTCATTTCAGATAATGAAGGAAAAGTTCATGTAAACCATCTACGATTAGGAAATTATCAAATAAAAGAAATTAAAGCTCCAGATGGTTTCATTACAAGTTCGAAAATTTACGATGCAAATCTTACCCAAAATAACAATGAAAACATGGTTAAGATAAAAGTAGACATACCAAACTTACCACAGCCTAAAGTTGAAGTTAAAAAAGTGGACGAAGACACCACAACAAAAACATTAGCTGGCGCAGAATTTATTCTTTATCAAGAAAATAGTGTTAAAGAGTATCTAACTGAAAACATGAAGTGGAGTGCACAAGAGAGTGAAGCGAAACACTTTGTGACACAAAGCGACGGAATAACAGAAATTAATCTACCCCAATACGGTGTTTTTTATCTTAAAGAGGTTAAAGCACCCGATGGATATGAAATTAATTCAAATCCACTTAAGTTGGATATCGATGAAGCATCAAAAATCATAGACTATGAATTTGAAATTTCTAATAAAAAAATCAAACCAACTGGTTCGATTGAGTTGAAAAAAGTTGATAAAGACAATAAGTCGTTAGTATTAGAGGGAGCGGAGTTTAAACTCTATCGCAATGATAAAAATCCTGAGTACTATGTAAGTGCAAATCGTTGGTCAAATAATATTGATGATGCAGCTCTTTTTAAATCAGATCAAGACGGAATCATTCAAGTACATAATCTTGAACTTGGAACGTATTACTTTAAAGAAACAAAAGCTCCGAAAGGATATGATCTTATCGCAGATAGTTTACAGGTAGAACTTACGGATGCTGTGAATCCGCCACGAACTTCGGTCACTTTCGAGAATAAGAAGAAGGTCGAAGAACTAGGATTGATTAAGTTACTTAAAGTTGATGCTGATGATCAAAGCAAGGTTTTATCAGGTGCAGAATTTTATTTAATTCGTGATAATCAATATTATACTGCAGCAGGAAGTTGGTCATCTTCTGAAGCCGATGCAAAACACCTTATAACGAATATAGACGGTGTTGTTGAGGTGGATGGACTAAAAGAAGGAACTTATACCTTTAGAGAAACAAAAGCGCCTGAGGGTTATGAAAAGGCGGTTATTGAAAAAGAAGTATCGCTTGATTTTACCAGTGGAACGAAAGTAGCATCTGTAACCTTTGAAAACAGCAAGCAACCATCCTTCTTAGGTGAAATCAGTTTAATGAAGGTTGATAAAAATAATACTAATCTTACATTAGAGGGAGCGGAGTTCATATTATATCGCAATGGCGAAAATGGGGTCGAGTATCGGACTGTAAGTGATACGTGGCATCAGGATAAAGCCAAGGCGAAGACTTACGTAACGGATGGTACAGGCAAAATTAGTGAACAAAATCTTGCTAAAGGCACATATGTGTTTTTAGAAACTAAAGCACCTGACGGGTATGATTTAAATCCAACACCCGTTTCGCTTGTTTTAGATGGTAGCGTATCAACGGCTACAGTAATCTTTGAAAATGAAAAACTTCTCGCTTCATTGGGTTCGGTATCATTATTGAAAGTTGATGCAGAGAATCAATCAACAGTACTTCAAGGTGCGGAGTTTATTTTCTACCGATTCAATGATCAACAGGTTAAAGAATATAGAGTCAATTCCACTCAGTGGAGTTTGGCGAAAGACGAAGCACAAGTTATGAGAACAGGTCAGGATGGTATGATTAAAGTAGAGGGTTTGAAAGATGGAACCTATTATTTTGAAGAAACACGTGCCCCTGAGGGGTTTGAATTGGATACAACACCAATTTCAGCCAAGCTTGATTCCTCAATCAACACTACAACAAATGTCACGGCTACGAATCAATCAATCCCCGTTTTAAAGGGAAAAGTGGCGTTGAAGAAGACAGATTCAATGGATTCCACAATTTTATTAGAAGGAGCAACCTTTAATTTTGCTACGGATACATCACCCCGATCTTATTATGCAGGATCAGGGAAATGGTCGGATGATAAAAATGAAGCACTCGCATTAAGTACGGACGAAGCAGGATTGCTCGAAATCGAAAATCTCGATTTTGGTGACTATCTATTTATTGAAACAGAGGCACCAATTGGTTATGAATTAGATTCAGAACCCCATAAAGTCAGTGTTAATGACGATCAACCGGTTCTTATCGAAATTACAAATAAAAAAATTGAAACAGTAAAAGGGTCAATTAAACTGATTAAAGTGGATGCGGATGATCCAAGTCACTTATTGGAAGGCGCTTCATTTATTATCTTTAAGAATGCGAGCGATCCAGAGTATCTAACAACGGATAATCAATGGAGTAAGGATCGAAATCGTGCTCGTGGTTTTAAAACCGATGTAGAAGGGGTTATCTCCGTAGATGACTTGGAATTAGGAACGTATTTCTTTGAAGAAAACGTCGCACCAGAAGGCTATGCATTGGATGCAACCCCTCATAAGGTCCTTGTGGAGGGAGGAAATGATTCCCAACCAGTACAAATTGTTATTGAGAACACAAAATTAGCTAAACCAAAAGGTTCCTTAGAACTGATTAAAGTAGATGCAAACAATAGCAGTAAGTATTTAAATGATGCAGAATTTATTTTATATCGCGAAGGACAAGGGGGTATTGAATACCTTACGGAAATGAATACATGGTCACTTTCAAGGGATGATGCTCAAATATTTGTAACGGCACATCAAGGGATTATCAAAATCAATAATCTTGAATTTGGGACTTACTATTTTAAAGAAGTGAAGGCACCACAAGGTTATGAGTTGGATGAAACACCAATTGAAATGATTGTGGGGATTCATAATCCAAATGGAACTGTAAGGTTTAAAAATCAGTTAAAAACGATACCTGAAATTCCGGAATTACCCGTTAAACCAGAAATTCCTGAAAAACCGATTAAGCCGGAGATTCCAGAGTTGCCAACAATTCCAGAAGCTCCAGTGTTACCAGCAACAGGTGTATCAAATCAAAATTATATACTTGAGATTTCAGTAAGTCTGATTTCGGCAGGGGCATATCTAATCATAAAAGGGAAACGAAGAAGAAATTTACTATAAAAAAACACAGCCTCAGGGACTAAGATCCCTGAGGCTGTGTTTTTTTAGATTGATAATTCCATCTGGAATTGTTTTATATATAAATCGAATCCGAGATTCATTAAGCATTCAATAATTTCTGTGTTACGGGCATCGACATTGTTGATAATAAGCATATCATGCTGCGTACTAACATGAGAAATAAGTCTTTCAAAATCTGAAATTGCGGTGTAACCAAAGTGGCGTACACCGCCACCTGTTGACAAGGTTATGAAAGCATCTATATCTTCCGTTTCAAGTGTATAGGTTTTGTGCTCCAATTCATTAAAGTGTTTGTTTGAGAAGGACGGTTCAGTATGCCATAAATGACTGAGTTGATCAATTAGGGAACCTTGATGGAAATGGATGGATTCATCATGATTTGGTTCAGATGCTGAACCTTGAAAGCAAACATAAGATGCTGTTTTTTCAAAACCCATTCGGGTATAAAGTCTAATAGCATCTTCATTGGTTTGAAGCACTTCAAGTTGGTATGTATCAATACCGTATAAACTAAAAAAAGTTAATGTGGCATCAAACATTTGTGTATAAACACCTTTTCCCCGATGTTTAGGGAGTACACCAGTCATCACATTATAAGCTAAATTTCCATCGGTAGCATTGATAATGAAACCCACTAATGTTCCTTCATAGAGCGCACCAAAGGAATAAGTTAAGTTTGTACTTACACTTTCAAGCTTATCTTTTAGTTGTTTTTCAGTTAGTTTAATTTTAACCGCATAGTCATCAAAAGAATGGTTTACCACATCGGTAAGTTCTTTTAATGTACGGTCATTAAGTTGTATGATTTCGTACATTTTTTCACCTCATGATAAATATTGTACCACGGACATTGCGGACGATTGTATTATTAACTAAAAAATGTATAATAAGTTCTAGAAAAGAGGGCATTATGGCAGATCATGGTTTAAGATTACAACTATCAGGGATTTCAATTTTATTGTTAGGAATCGGATTAGGCAATAACGAGATATTATTGTGGTTTGGTATTATTGTGAGTTTATATGGGCTCTATCGTTCCGCAGATGAACAGGGCAAGAAATCAAAAGGGAAATATGTCCCTAACATGGATAAATTAGCAGAACGGTCGGCAGCGTCGATAAAAGAAGCACGTCATGGACTTGAAGATACGGAAGCCAAAGAAGAGATAAAATAAACGATCTCTTCTTTTTTTATTTAAAAGTTTTATAGGAACATTATTTTTGATATAAGAATTTACGGATACAAACGGATTGGCTGTATTAAAGATCTTAGTTTTCTAGAAACACTCTAATTTTTTTTAGATAAGATTCTAAACGTGGTTGACATTCACACTTCAACTAACCTATACTATCCATGTATTAATAACCAAATATAATACCCATAATATGGTTGGGTAGTATCTACCGATGTACCGTAAAGACATCGACTATCGTGGTGAAAACTCGCAAGATCGTTTTCTCCCGATCTTTTTTTATTTGGTTTTTTAATCAAAAGAAAGCTAAGGAGAGGAGATAAAATGGAAAAATTCTTTAAGCTTAAGGAAAATAATACGACAGTGGGTACGGAGGTGCTTGCAGGGATAACAACATTCTTTGCAATGGCATATATTTTATTTGTTAATCCACAAATTTTATCAGAATCAGGTTTGCCATATAATGGGGTTTATATTGCAACGATTCTTGCATCTGTAATCGGAACATTAATTATGGGGTTGTTTGCAAACATCCCTTACGCACAAGCTCCTGGTATGGGTCTGAATGCATTTTTTACGTATACCGTGGTTCTTGTAGGTGGTTTTACACCTTATGAAGCGCTTGCTATGGTGTTTATCTGTGGACTCTTAAATATGTTTATGACTGTAACAAATATTCGTAAACATCTTATTAAAGCAATTCCAGAAACATTACAGCTTGCTATAAGTGCTGGAATTGGGTTGTTTATTGCTTATATTGGTTTATTAAATGTTAAATTTATTCAATTTGGAGCAGTTCCCTCAATTACCAATTTTAAAGATCCAAGTGTAGTCCTTGCGGTTATTGGATTGGTTATAACGATTGTTTTGATGTTGAAAAAAGTAAAGGGAGCGATTCTCATTGGAATCATAGCTACTACAGTTATCGGTATTCCTATGGGTGTTGTGCAACTTGGTGGTGCTGCTCAAAGCACAGTGAGTTTCTCTGTTATTTTTAAAGAGTTTGGGGAAATCTTTGGAAAAGCATTAGGTAAAGAAGGTTTAGTGAGTCTCTTTACAAATTATAATTTAACGAAGATTATACCAATTATCTTTGCATTCTCGCTTACGGACACATTTGATACCATTGGTACTTTTATTGGAACGGGCCGACGCTCTGGAATTTTCTCTCAAGAAGATCAAGATTCTCTAGAATCGGGAAGTGGTATGAAATCAAAATTAGAACGTGGTCTGTTTGCGGATATGATTGCTACAACAGCTGGAGCCGTTTTAGGAACTTCAAATGTTACAACATTCGTTGAAAGCTCTGCAGGAATTGGCGCTGGTGGACGCACTGGACTTACTTCTGTAGTTACTGCAATGTGTTTCCTAGCAAGTATCGTGCTCGCACCGGTTGTAAGTTTGATTCCAGCAGCGGCAACTGCACCTGCACTTATCGTTGTAGGTATCTTAATGAGTGCATCATTCGCAGATATTGAATGGGCTAATTTCGAAAAAGCAGTTCCTGCATTCTTCACGGTAATTATGACAGTCTTAACATACAGCATCTCAAACGGGATTGCTTGTGGTTTCATTGCCTACATTATTGTGGAAGTATCTATGAATCGAGGATCAAAAGTTCATCCAATTGTTTATGGTAGTGCAGCATTATTTATTTTAAACTTTATTATTACGGCAATAAGTTAAATATATCAATCCTTATATATAAAAAAACTAAAGTAATAAGAAGCCAATTCGTTGGAAAGCATAATATTAAATGATTTACGAGAAAGACTGAGTTTCTGTATTTATGGAACTTGGTCTTTTTTTGTTTTAAAAAACCGAACAGAAACCTTGTTGCCAAGATGTTTATTCGGTTTATAATAAATATAATTTAGATAAGATTAAGTTTCTTTAATATTTTTTTGTGTGCTGTAATAATTGCAACTTGATTTAGGTCTTCTAAAGGAACAAAGAAACAATTTTGGTTAATGTCAGGTAGTTCATCCACGCAAAACACAGAAATATTCCATTGTAAATGAGAAAACTTATGTTTGAGGGAAAGGACGGGGGTTGAATCAATAGAACTGTCAATTTGAGGCAGTCGGAGTAATCCTTCCATAAGGCCATCGGAGTGGTCGTCCGATATCAGTATTTTCCCATCTTTTTGATAAATTAGGACCGATTTTTCATAAATAGGAACAGGTTTTGCTTTAGGAATATAAGGAATTGTACCAATACACTCACCACGATAACATGCACACATTTCTTTGAAAGGGCATCCTTCGCAGGTTGTGTTGCTAGGTGTACAGACAAGGGCTCCAAGTTCCATTAGGGCCTGAGTAAAATCACTTGGATCTGCACCGTGTAGTAATAATTCTTCCTTGAGAAATGCTTCAAAATATTTGTGGCAAGCTCTCGTATTGACATTTTCAGTATAATTAAGATACCGCGCCATAACGCGTTTAACATTTCCATCAATTGCGATCTCCGGAAGGCTATAAGCAATCGATGCAATTGCACTGGATGTATAATCACCGATTCCGGGTATTTCCATAAGTAGTTTTTTATCGGCAGGAAGGATTCCGTTAAAATGTTCCATAACATACTGTGCACCTAGATGAAGGTTGCGCGCTCTACGATAATATCCGAGTCCTTCCCACATCTTGAGTACCTCATCAACATCAGCTGCAGCGAGGGTTTGAACGTCGGGGTATTTTTCAATCCACCGATCGTAATAAGGGATCATGGTAGCGATTTGAGTTTGTTGGGCCATGATTTCGCTTACCCATATTTTATAAGGATCTTTTTGAGATCTAAATGGTAGCACACGCTTGTTTTCGTGGTACCAGCCCATGAGTCGTTCTGTAAAGTTCATAATGTAAGTATACACGATAATATAAAAAGAAAAGAGCTCGGTGCTCTTTTCTTAGAGAGATAGTGCGTTTCATTATCATTTACTTCATAAGTGGTTAAGAAGGAAATCATGAAGTAAATTTCAAGAGAGACAATGAATTGCAGTAACAACTTACATTATTTTCCAAGTTGTTACTTATATGATATACGGAATCAAGGCGAAAATCAAGAATAAATGATATAATAACCATGGGAAAAAATGTGAAGAGGATAAATATGGAAACTTATACAAAATCGCTCTCTAGAAAAGATAAGCTTACGTTAATCTTCCAACTTCTGTTAGGTTTTTTTACGGTTATAGTTGGTATTTTATTTATTTTTAGAGATAAAATATTATGGTCTTTAATTTATTGGATGGTTATTGCAATGCTTGCGGCAACTGTTGTTTTATTTCTGTATCGCTCTATTAAAAATAAGAGTTTGGCAGATTTTCTTATAGCGTTGGGTGCGGGGGTGTTTCTTGGGCTAATTGTTTACAAAGAAGCCCTCTATATTGAAATAATGGCTCTCTTTTTTGGGATTTGGGCACTATTTAATGCAGTTGTCCATGGCTTGGAAGTTTATGTAGCGATACGTGAGAAGCAAAAACACAAATTATTTAAGCTCTTTGCAGCAATTGTATCGTTAATTATGGGGATTGTTCTCATTACCCGTGGAGTCACCAATCGATTCTTAATGAACCTTCAAATCGGTGCCTATGTTATCTTTTTTGGTGTAGTGTCAATTATTTCTGCGGCTCGTGTTTTGTGGCGTCATCAAACAAGTGTGCGCTTGTCGGCACCAGTATTTTTAGCGGCTTTAAATCCATATTTTCTTGTAAAGGAAACACGTAAACTGGTTCAAAGCAATCCTGATGCTGTTATTGATAAAGTCGTTAAAACGGAAGGAAATTATATCTCAATTTATATTTATGCAAAAGACCACGGATATAATCGTATGGGTCACCTAGACATTGGATATAATGGTGTTATCTATTCCTATGGAGCACATGATCCGTATAATCGTGCCAAATCAATGGCATATGGTGATGGTGTGATGATTGTAGGGAGCGAAGTTGATTACGTACAGTATGCAGTTGATGATGATACGACAGTATTTCGATTTATTTGCGAACTCTCTGATGAACAGAGAAAATTTGTGGAAAGCAGATTGGATGAATTATTTGAAAACGCGTATTATTTTGATTGGCCCTATGAATTAGATACGAAAAAAGAACATCACCTAACCAACTTAATTGATGCAGGTGCAGCAGTGGATTATTATAAATTTAATGCAGGGGAGTTTAAGACGTATAATGTATTTACGACGAATTGTGTACTTATTGCAGATTATGTAATTCAATCAACTGGGATGAAATTATTCCAAATGAGTGGCGTGATCACGCCGGGAGCTTATTATGATTATTTAGATAATTTATTAAATAAACCAGGCTCGATTGTCGTAAAAAGAGAAATATATCGAAAAAAAGAAATTTAAAGAACCTATAACAAGGTTCTTTTTTTTTTTTGAGCATTTTGTTTGATATTATTTCGAATTCGAAATAATATGATAATACAGAGACAAGGAGATACATATGAAACAATTAAACGGTCTACATCATGTCACCGCAATTACAAGCAGTGCAGAAAACATTTATAAATTCTACACTTATATTCTAGGGATGCGTTTGGTTAAGAAGAATATTAACCAAGACGATATCCACACATATCATCTCTATTTTGCAGATGATCGAGGCAATCCAGGAACTAATATGACCTTTTTTGATTTTCCAAATATTTCAAAATCACAACGTGGAACGAATGAATTATCACGAACGAGTTTTAGAGTAGCATCAGACGAAGCACTTACTTATTGGGAAAAACGTTTAAGTCACTATGAGGTTATATTTGAAACCGGACTCTCCTACTTTGGGAAAAAGGCAATTTTATTTGAGGATTTTGACGGGCAGCGATATGCTATCATTTCAGATGAAAAGAATGAAGGGATTCTAGCTGGAGAGCCATGGCATAAGGGTCCGGTACCTGATGCCTATGCGATTATTGGATTAGGTCCGGTGTTTATAGATGTCTCGGATTTATCCTTAACGCATCTTGTACTTACGAGTGTGTTTGGCATGCGATTGACTGCAAAGGAAGCTCTTTTATCACTTTATGAGATGGGGGATGGAGGAAATGGCGGCTCTATTATTGTACGTGAAAATAGAGACGCTTTGGATGCTGTTTCAGGATATGGTGGTGTGCATCATGTTGCATTTAGAGTTGATGCGAAAGAAGACTTAATGAAATGGTATCGAGAACTTTCAGAAATGGGAATTGCAAGTTCAGGTTACGTTGAACGTTTCTATTTTGGGTCACTCTATATTCGTATTTTACCGAATATTCTTTTTGAATTAGCGACGGATGGTCCAGGATTTATTGACGACGAAGAAACATATGACGTTTTAGGCGAGATTTTAACTTTACCCCCTCATCTTCGTCCAAAGCGAAGTTATATCGAGTCTCAAATTCGAAGTTTTGATACGGTTCGAAGCAACAAAGTGTTCGAAAAGGAAATATTCTAGATGGATACACTAAAAACATTAACCATACTTTTCAAAACACATCAAAGTCTTCTTGACCGAGTTAAAGAAAGTATCAAAGATTTTGATATTACTATCAACGAATTTCAAGCACTTGAAGCTTTGCATCATAAGGGAAAACTAACAACCCAAGCGCTTTGCGATACTGTGCTTGTGCCGGGTAGCAGTATGACTTATGTCGTAGATCAGTTGGAGAAAAAAGGGTTTGTCCAACGTGAGAAAGATAATACGGACCGTCGTATTAATTATGTCATGCTTACCGTAGAAGGAACATCTGAAATCGAGAAGATATATCAAATGCATTACCAGGAGATGCGTCGTGTGTTTGATCAACTTACAGTGGATGAAGAAAAAAAACTTCAAGAACTTTTAAAGAAAATTGGAAAGGAGGAGTTGCATGATTCATAAAGTGATTTTTGGTAATTCAAATCGTACAATTATTGGTTTACATGGAACGGGTGGTACGGAAGAAGATATGATACAAATTGCGCACTACCTCGATCCAGAGGCTATGTATATAGGAATTCGGGGAAATGTTGTGGAAGCAGGTATGAATCGATATTTTAAACGAATTGACACAAAAACATTTGATATTTCAAGCCTTAATCACGAAACAGAAGGTTTATATCGAGAAATTTTAAAACTTTTACATGATTATCAACGCCCTTTGGATCACGTATCTATCATAGGTTATTCAAATGGAGCTAATATTACATTAAATATGATGAAAAAAGGTGCAAACTTTTTTAAGCAAGTCATTTTATTTCATCCAATGCATGTGCAACCACACCTTCCATTTCCAACAACACTAAACACACGAATTTTTCTCACCAGTGGATCTGGGGATCCTTATACGGAGCGAGATGATATTGAATTCATGTCACGTCAACTTAAGGATTTAGGCATGAGCGTAACACACTTCCATACAGCGCATGGTCATCAATTAATACCGGAAGAAATCAAACGTGCGCGAGATTTCTATGAAATTTAAGATTGAAAATTTAGATTCCAAAGCACGTTATAAATTATTGACCGGAAGTGTGGTTCCACGTCCCATTGCCTGGGTAACGACGACTAATACGAATGGTACGGTTAATCTCGCACCGTTTAGTTATTTTAGTTTAATTTCAACTGAAGTGCCGATTGTATCGATTGCGATTAATCGGATTAATCATCAATTAAAAGATACGAGTAAAAACATCTTAGAGTCGAAAGCATGTGTTATTCACGTCGTGGACGATACACTTGTAGCATCTATGAATTCAAGTTCCGCTACACTTCCGTATGGGGACAGTGAATTGAATGCTCTCTCACTCAAGGTTCAACCCAGTGAAGTACTTGGACTCCCTTGCATCAGTGATGCGAAAATCAAAATGGAAGCCACATTATACAGCCATCAAGTAATCGAAGACGAAAAACAAATTCATACAGATTTGTTCTTACTTAAAATCGTTCATATTGAGATTGATGACTCCGTTTATGATCTTGAAAAGGGTTATATAAAGACGAATGTATTGCACCCTGTGGCTCGATTGGCTGGGAATGAGTACGCAGGCATAAAACCAGTTTTTACAATAAAAAGACCAAAATAAAAAAGGAAGCCAGTTTCATAGGACTTCCTTTTCTTTATAACGATTGTAAGAGTTTTTTAGCAATATCCTGATTTAATTTCGGTTCTTGCATTAACAAGGCCACGAGGCGATCAACATCTTCTGATGGACAACCTACTGCAAGCGCCAATGATTTGGCTTGAAGTTTCATATGACCTTTTTGGATACCAACGGTGGTGAGTGCATAGAGGGCAGCAAAGTTTTGTGCTAAACCAACAGAGGCAATAATCATCATAAGTTCTTCGGCATCTTTATAGCCGAGTATCTTTCGACCCAGCTTTGCTTTAGGATGAATCGCAATGGATCCTCCCACGGTTCCGATGGGCATTGGAAGTTTTAGGACACCTTCAATCATACCATCAGATGTTTGTTTCCAGGTTGCAAGAGGTTGGTAGTTTCCATTCAGAGCTGCATAACTATGTACAGCTGCTTCGATGGCACGCCAATCATTTCCAGTTGCTATGACAACAGCATCAATACCGTTCATGATACCTTTATTGTGGGTAGCGGCTCGATAAGGATCAATCTCTGCAAAATCACTCGCTTGATTGAGGCGGAGTGCAATGTCCTCGGAATAGCGCAATGTGCTTGGATCTAAGGTCACCTTGGCTTCTACAAGACATTCAGAGGCGAGGTTGGACAAGATTGACATCAAGGGATGCTCATCAAAGATGGCTTCAAGATGTCGACCAATTGCTTCAAGAATTGTATTGATCATATTTGCTCCCATAGCTTCCCGTGTATCAATGGTACAATAAACAACTAAAAATGGTGTTTTATCCGGTTTATGGATATATGCTGTATGAATATGACGAAGCCCCCCACCACGTTGAATAATTGAGGGGTAAGCTTCCCGTGCTATTTGAAACAAAACATCTCGGTGTTCATCAATATATTGGACCATAGCCATTTGGTTAACCGGATTGGCGAAGGCGATTTGTCCGGTCATATTGCGACTGAGAATGCGGGCAGAAATTCCTCCATTATCTTTCATAATTTTAGCGGCGTTACTTGCGGCAGCAATTACAGAAGGTTCTTCTGTTACCATAGGAACAACATATTCATGATTGTTGATTAGGAAGTTTGGTGCACAACCCATAGGTAATTCGTAGGTGGTTAGTGCATTTTCAATCATATGCTCGTAAATACTTGAATCTAAGGGGATATCCAAGCTCCGATCAAAGCGATTTTGATGTTCTAAAATATCCCGCCGTTCAGCAGAGGTTTTCTTATAAAACTTATTATACATAATGAACACTCCTATCTGTGAATATCATAACGAATTAGAGTAAATATGCCAAGTATAATTAAGAGATGTGATATTATATAAGCAAGGGAGTGATATTATGAAAACAAATAAAGTTTCAATTATCGGTGCAGGATTTGTTGGTTCAACCACAGCCTTCGCATTAATGAATAGCAATATTGCATCGGAAATCGTAATCGTAGATATTAATAAAGAAAAAGCTCAAGGTGAAGCAATGGATTTGGATCAAGGACGTGTCTTTGTTTCGCCCGTAAAAATTATTGCAGGAGACTATCCTGATACAAAAGGATCGGATATTGTAATTATTACTGCAGGACTTGCCCAAAAACCAGGTGAAACCCGCATTGATCTCGTAAACCGCAATATTAAAATTTATGAGGAACTTGTTCCTAATATTGTGAAGTATAACCCGGATGCAATTTTACTCGTTGTCTCAAATCCTGTTGATATTTTGACACACATTACTTATAAACTATCGGGATTCCCAGCTGAACGTGTAATTGGTTCAGGAACGGTATTGGATACGGCACGTTTCCAATCAATGCTCGCAAACAAATTTGAAGTTGATGCACGTAATATTCATGCCAATATTATTGGTGAACATGGAGATAGTGAAATTGCAACGTGGTCGCTCACGACAGTTGCGGGTCTTACAATTGATCAGTATTGCGAAAATGTAGGAATTGAGTTTAATGATGAAACACGTAAGAAAGTAACGCATGACGTAAAAACAGCTGCATATGAGATTATTGACCGTAAAGGTTATACAAATTATGCTGTTGCATTAGCCATTACACGTATTGTGAACGCAATTTTAAGAGATGAAAATTCAATCTTAACGGTCTCCAGTTTACAAAATGGTGCGTACGGTATTGAGGATGTTTATATTTCAGTTCCGACTGTTGTTGGACGAACGGGTGTTAAACATGTGATAGAAGTTCCTTACAGCTCGAATGAGGTTGAAGCGCTTCAAGAATCAGCAGAAATGCTTAGAGATATCGTTTCACAATCTAATTTATAATTGACAAACACCATGTTAATCGTTAACATGGTGTTTTTTTGTAAGCGTTTAAGTGAAGATATGATTAAAAAATGGGCATGAATAGTGCATTTTCTGTCTTTTCATGGTCATTTCATGTATAATGATACAGTTATAGGAAAAGAGACGATGTATATGAAAAAAATTATTAATATAGCAGTTATCGCGCACGTTGATGCGGGAAAATCGACATTAGTTGATGCAATGCTTAAATCAGCTGGTGTTTTCCATGAAAATCAAGTTGTTCTAGACCAAGTAATGGACAGCGATGATATTGAACGTGAACGTGGTATCACAATCTATTCCAAAAACTGTAGTGTAAATTATGGTGATATAAAAATCAACATTGTTGATACACCAGGCCACGCCGACTTCTC
This sequence comes from Erysipelothrix tonsillarum DSM 14972, assembly GCF_000373785.1. GTDB lineage: Bacteria > Bacillota_I > Bacilli_A > Erysipelotrichales > Erysipelotrichaceae > Erysipelothrix > Erysipelothrix tonsillarum. The sequence goes on from NZ_KB892379.1 coordinate 16,747, forward strand.
AAGTGAAGTAGAGCGTATAATTAAAACCGTAGATACAGTTATTCTCCTTGTGGATAGTGCAGAAGGCCCTATGCCACAAACACGCTTTGTACTTAAAAAATCACTCGAAGCCGGTTTAAAACCAATCTTATTGATTAATAAAATTGATAAACCCGATCGTCGCGTTGAAGAAGTTGTCGAAGAAGTATATGAGTTATTCATGGATCTAGATGCTACTGACGAACAATTAGAATTCCCAATTCTTTATGGTATTGCGAAGAAGTATATTGTTCAAAAAACACTTGAAGAAGAAGGAACGAACATTAAACCATTGTTTGACACAATTGTGGAACACACACCACTCTACCCAGACTATGATAATGATCCACTACAATTCCAAATTTCTTCACTTGCTTACGATGAATATGTAGGACGTTTAGGAATTGGTCGAATTACTAAAGGTCAAGTTAAGCGTGGACAAGCTGTTGTTGTCGCTGATAACAACGGTAATACAAAACGCCAAAATGTATCGAAAATCTATACATATGCCGGATTGAAACGTATTGAAACAGATGTAGCATATGCTGGGGATATTGTCCTTGTTTCTGGTATTGACGATATCTCAATTGGAAACACATTATGTGACGTGAATCATGTTGAACCACTACCTGCAATCGTGATTGAAGAACCAACATTATCCATGAACTTTATGGTTAATGCATCACCATTTGCTGGTAAAGATGGTAAATATGTTACTTCACGTAATATTAAAGAACGTCTTGAAAAAGAACTTGAAGTTAACGTAGGACTACGTGTTGAAGAAACAGAATCAGCAGATTCATTCAAAGTTTCAGGACGTGGTGAACTTCACTTATCAATCTTAATTGAAAACATGCGTCGTGAAGGTTACGAACTTGCAATCAGTAAACCACGCGTTATTACTCAAGAAATTGATGGTCGAAAATGTGAACCGATTGAAGAAGTTATCATTGAAGTTCCTGAAAAATACTCAGGTACAATGATCAGCCAAATCAGTCTTCGCCAAGGTGAACTTACTAATATGGAAGAAGACCGCGGTATGGTTAAACAATTCTGGAATGTACCAACTCGTGGATTAATTGGTTTCCGTGGTGATTTTATCAACATGACACACGGTGAAGGAACAATGATTCGTCAATTCCATGGATACGAACCAATGAAGGGTGCAATTGCACAACGTTCAAATGGATCAATGGTATCTACAGAAACAGGAAAATCAATGACATACTCAATCTTTAATCTTCAAGAACGTGGCCAATTCTTTATTGGTGCACAAACTGATGTGTATGAAGGAATGATTCTTGGTATTGCTGCACGTGATACTGATATGGATGTTAACCCAACAAAAAATAAAAAAGCAACTGCTGTTCGAAGTTCTGGACGAGACGAAGCGATGAAACTTACGCCACCTATTCCATTAACGCTCGAATATGCATTAGAGTTTATCCGCGATGATGAACTTGTAGAAGTTACACCGAACCACCTACGTTTACGTAAACGTTATTTAAAAGCGATTGATCGTAAACGAGCAGGTCGTTCTGATATTGATTAATCAAGGAGATCGATAATATGAGTTTAGGGAATAAACCATTGAAGTTGACTTTAATAAAAAAATCAAATGAATCCAAGGCGCGTCTTACAACGATTGAGACGCATCATGGAACGGTGGAAACACCGATGTTTATGCCTGTAGGGACGCTTGCAAGTGTTAAGTTTCTCTCACCCGAAGATTTATATAAAATGGGATCACAGGTTATTTTAAGTAATACTTATCACCTTTGGTTACGACCTGGTGAAGAAGTTGTTCGTGCAGCGGGTGGTCTTCATAAGTTTATGAACTATAATGGACCAATCCTTACGGACAGTGGCGGATTCCAAGTGTTCTCACTTGGGAAAATTCGTACAATAACTGAAGAAGGTGTTGAGTTTAGAAGTCACCTGAGTGGTGAAAAACTCTTCTTATCACCAGAAAAAGCAATTCAAGTTCAAAATGCTTTAGGTTCAGATATTATGATGAGCTTTGACGAGTGTCCACCATATCCGGCTACTTACGAATATATGAAAAACTCGGTTGAGCGTACCATTCGTTGGGCAGCCCGAGGGAAAGCAGCGCATGAAAATCCAGAAACACAAGCATTATTTGGGATTGTTCAAGGTGGAAAATATGCAGATCTTCGAGAACATTGTGCCAAAGAGTTGGTTGCAATGGATTTCCCAGGTTATTCAATTGGTGGAACCAGTGTTGGTGAACCCAAGGATGTTATGTGGAAAATGATTGATGATACAGTCGATTTATTACCGGAAGACAAACCTCGATATCTTATGGGGGTTGGTAGTGTCGATGCAATTTTTGAAGGTGTTCTGCGTGGTGTCGACATGTTCGACTGCGTATTACCAACACGTATTGCACGTCATGGAACTGCAATGACTTCAACTGGTCGTGTTAATATCAAAAACCGTAAATGGGAATATGATTTTTCACCATTGGATGAAAATTGTGACTGTGAATGCTGTCAGAATTATACGAAAGCATACTTGCGTCATTTAATTCGTTGTAATGAAGGCTTTGGGATGCGATTACTATCCATCCACAACTTGCGTTTCCTTCTTAAGCTGATGGAAGATATCCGTGAAGCAATAAAAGAAGACCGTCTTCTTGAACTTCGTGATGAAGTTTATGAAAGATATGGGATTACAGGTGATGACCACGCAGGGTGGTAATTATAATTTTAACTTGATTCTTATGAATCAAGTTTTTTTTTGCAATTTTGTGAATTACAGAAATACGTGTCAGAGCACCTGCTTTATGTTAAAATAGTTAAGATGTAATAAGATATAAACCAAGGAGTATAGTATGAATGTAAATGATTTTGATTTTTATTTACCTGAAGAACTGATTGCTCAAACACCGGCTGAAAAACGTAGTGAATCTCGTTTATTAGTTGTGGATGGCATGAATTTAGAAGATAAGCATTTCTATGATATTGTAGATTATTTTAATGAAGGGGATGTATTAGTCCTTAACGATACTCGCGTCATTGCGGCGCGATTATTTGGTGAAAAACCAGAAACTGGGGCTCATGTAGAACTTTTGATTTTAAAATTTGAGGGAAAAACAGCAGAATGTCTTGTTGGAAATGCAAAAGTCGTGAAACTCGGTACAGAATTAAGTTTTGGAAATGGTAAACTTAAAGCGATTTGTACTCATGTGGGTGAGGAAGGATTAAGAAATTTTGATTTAGTCTTTGAAGGAATATTCCTTGAACTCCTTGACGAACTGGGACAAATGCCATTACCGCCATATATTCATCAACGCCTTGAGGATAAAGAACGTTATCAAACAGTTTATTCACGTGTAGAGGGCAGTGCTGCTGCACCGACAGCAGGTTTACACTTTACGCCGGAGCTTCTTGAAGCAATCCAGGCAAAAGGGGTCACCATTGCACCGGTTACGCTACATGTGGGCTTGGGAACATTCCGACCTGTGAAAGTTGATAATGTACTTGAACATAAAATGCATAGTGAAGCATACATGATGTCACAAGAAACTGCAGATATTCTAAATGCTGCACAAGCAGAAAACCGTCGTATCATTGCAGTTGGCACAACATCTGTACGTACTTTGGAGACCATTATGACAGAGTACGGTACATTTAAGGAATGCCAAGGAAATAGTGAAATCTTTATATACCCAGGATATGAATGGAAAGCGGTCGATGCGATTATTACAAATTTCCATCTTCCAAAATCTACACTTATTATGCTAGTAAGTTCATTCATGGGAAAAGATGAAATTGATCATGCCTATAAACATGCCGTCGATTCCAAATATCGCTTCTTCTCATTTGGAGACAGTATGTTCTTAAAGGCACGTAACGTTAAATAGGAGATATTTATGGAACAAACACAAACAGTGGACATCAAGCCAAGTTTAATGGTTCGATTTAGATCATTCTTTAAAGAGGGAGACTATAAGTTTTTATCACTTATCCTCGCGATCCACGTGTTCTTAGGGATTATTCATTTATTTGCATATAATTCTCTTCATCCTCTTTCAAAAGTTTTAGCCAATATGCCAATGATTTTTCAAATTGTAATTGTTTCTGCATATGGACTGATTCTTTATGCTATTCCAGGTTATCTCGTCGTGATTGCGATGAAAGATAAAGAACGCGTATTAAAGAATGTTGATTTCGCTTTGACGATTTTATTTGCCATTCTTCTTATAACTTTTATTATCCTCTATATTGTCTCGTTTTTCAGTTCGAGTCGTGTTGTGTGGATGATTTATAGTTTTGTTAATCCATTAATGGGTACATTTTCAGAAAAATTAATGCGTCTACATTGGTCATCCATCCTGTGGATTGTTTCTTCTGCAGTTCCTTCTTTTGGATTACTAACTGGGATGTATCTACGTCTAAAACAAGAGGGGGTAGTAGAATGAAACGAACGTGGTCTGCTTTACTTGTTATTCTAGCAAGTGCAATTATAAATAAATTTCTAACTTCAGTTTTACCTTCATCAATGATGTGGTTCTCAACTTTTGTATGGATGGTACTGATGTTGATTATTGGTTATTTCTTAGGGCCAAATCAAAAGAAAAATAACCGTTGGGTAGGTAAAGTTGTCTTATCACTTTTAATTATATTTATTTTTGGATATCGATTGAGTTTATTAACCATTCCAGAATTAGCGTCACTCTTTAGTACGTTAGGAATTCATGGAGCCTTTCTCGATATAGTGCTTATCTACTGCGGTTGGGCATTTTTTCAAGTTTAATCAAAGCGGTGCTCGATAGATATTTAGTCTAGCAGCACCGCTTTTTTTATATCCCATAAGATTGAGTGTAGAATTGGCGTATCTTATGCCGTTTGATGTATAATTAATAAAGAAGTCGTCACACAAATACAACGGCTCATTGAGGAGAAATTATGATTGTATCAGGTAAAATTAGTGTTAAGGCAATACTTAAAGAACGAAAACGGGAAATAGAATATGTGTGTATCTTAGATAAACATCAAGATAAAGAATCACGTTATGTCGAACGTATTTCAGAAGGATTGGATATCAAAAGGATGTCACGCGAAGCGATGGACGAGTTGGCCGGGAATAAAACACATGGAGGATATTTGGTTTCATGTGGAAAACGCGTGAGTGATTCATTAAGTCATTTACCGAAGCAAACATTATCATTGATGTGTATTGAAGGCGTAACAGATCCATTTAATCTTGGTGAAATCTGTCGTACAGTTGCCTCATTGGGTTTTGATGGAATTATCACACCAAATTATGATTTTTATGAACATGAAGCTAAACTAATTCGCGCAAGTGCGGGCGCAAGTGAATCACTATGGTGGATGCAAAGTGAGGACTTATCCACAGATTTAAAGGCAATTCAGAATAAAAAAGTAGTTATTGCCGCAGCACACCGAGGTGACGAGAGCGAATCTCTACTACACTATACCTTGCCAAACCGTGTATGCATCTGTTTAGGGGGCGCCTTGAGGGGTCTTTCACGAAGTGTTTTAGAACTTAGTGATGTGAATGTACGGATTGATTATGATGCGCGTGTATCCTTAAGTAGTGTTGGTGCATGCAGTGTTTTTGCGTATGAGCGATATCGACAATTGGAGGGACAAAAATGAAAATTGCGATTGCACAATTAAGAATAAAAGCCAATAATCCACAAGCTAATTTTGAAATGATTAAGAAATTGGTTAATGATTCAGTAGGGAAAGCGGATTTGATTGTGTTTCCGGAATTGGCGATTGGTGGCTATTTGATTGGCGACCGTATGAATCATCAATCTTATATTGATGAGCTTATGGGCTATAATGAGCGTGTTCGCGAATTATCGCAAGATATAGGAATTGTGTGGGGAAATATTTATCAAAAAGAGGACCGACTTTATAATGCAGCATTTTTTGCCTACGAAGGAAAATGGGTTAAACGGGCTAATCATGAGGATGCAGGAGTTTATCTTAAACATCTTCTTCCTAATTACGGTGTTTTTGATGATAAACGTTACTTTACAGCGGGTGATTTAAACTTTGAGCCTTTTGTTTTCAAAGGAGACCGAGTAAGTATTCAAATTTGTGAAGACTTATGGGATCATCAAAGCGACCTCAAGCCTACCCAAAAAATGATGGAACACAGTCCGGATCTTATGATTAATATCTCATGTTCACCCTGGATTAAGAACAAAGAACGTCTAAGGTTAGAAATGATTGAAAGACAAAATCTCGAAATTCCGTATGTTTATGTAAATGCCACGGGTATGCAAAACAATGGAAAAAATGTGGTGTTATTTGATGGTGGTAGCATGGTTATTGCACCGCAGGGGACAGTCCATCTTCAAGATGACTTCAGACAAAGTTTAGATATTGTTGATCTTGATGTAATGGGATGTTCTTACCAAGCAACTGAGGATAAACTCTATCACTCATTGATAGCGGCGATTCAATATTTTGATGAAGAAGCATTACCTTATGGGCCTAAGTGGATTGTAGGTGTTTCCGGTGGACTCGATAGTAGTGTATCGATAGCCCTTTTAGTTCAAGCATTAGGGAAATCACGCGTAGTAGGTGTGACAATGCCAAGTCAATATAATCGGGATATTACTAAAAACAATGCAAGTCATTTAAGCAAAGTACTCGGCTTTAAATTTCTAGAAATTCCTATAGGATTGATGACTGCTGCCACAATTGAGAGCATGAAAATTGGCGGTTATGCAGATGTTAAGGGTCTTGCTTTCGAAAATGTTCAAGCACGTTTAAGAGGTCATACGCTCATGACTGTTTCAAGTATGGAAAACGGTGTAGTCATGAATAATGGTAATAAAATTGAAGTAGCATTGGGTTATGCGACCCTATATGGAGATGCAATTGGGGCATTGGCGATTTTAGGCGATCTTACCAAAATGGAAGTAGGAATGATTGCGAATACAATAAACCGCATCGGCAATGAAGAAATTGTTCCTGAAAATTTAATTCCTGTAGATAGTGAAAATCGCATTGAGTGGCAATTTGCCCCAAGTGCTGAACTTGCACAAGACCAATTTGATCCAATGAAATGGGGGTATCATGATGCGCTCATCGATGAATTAATGCATGGAGAGTTAGAGAATCTATTGAAATCATACATTGATGGCTCGATTATTCATTCACGTCTCGGAAAATACTTAAATCAGTATGGATTAGATAACGGACAAGCGTTTGTAGAAGATTTAAAATGGGTTCTTAAAACAATGAATACAGCAATTTATAAACGAGTTCAAATGCCTCCAATTGTTATGGTATCGGATAACGCCTTTGGAATGACATATCGTGAAAGTCAGATGCGCTTACATTTAACTAAAGTGGAGCAAGATTTAATTGAACAAATTCTGACCAGTAAATAATTAACCATCTGTAAAGATGGTTTTTTTTATATTGGAGTAAAGTACACAAGACTTTTTTAACTACTAAAAAGAGTATATTGGGAAAACCATTTACAAATAATAGTTAAATATATTATTCTTCAAGTGGAAATCAAAAGGGGGACAAATTATGAAAAAAAAACAATACCTATTTCCTAAAGTAAGTTTGATGTCATGCTTACTTTTAACAGCAATGCCACTTCAAAATGTGTTGGCCGATGTGCCAAATGTTCAAGAAACGCTATTAATAGAAGGTAATGAGGAGTTAATAGATGCTCTACAAAATAATGCATATGTAAAGTTGATGAACGGATACAAAGAAGAAAAATTGCGTTTAATTGATAAACGAGTGCGTCCTTTTTTAAGAAAAGTGTATGAAGGTAATTTATCAGAAGTGAACGCGGAGGTTGACGCGTTTGTTAAAGATATCAAAGATAATGAAACAGATGTATTGGGAATTCAGCAATCATTTAAGTCTTTGATTAGTACGCTTTCACCTAAAATCGGATACTTTACATTTATGCAAGATGCAAAGTATCTTGAAGATCTTGGAACATTAACCGCATCAGAGCTTGATGAATCATATCTCGATTTATTAGAAAATCATGTAGGAAAACACCGGATCTTAGTGAAATATGAAAATCTACAAGAGGGAAGAATTCCCCTCGAAGGGATCACAGTACCACTTAAAAATAGAATACAAGCATTAAACAATATCCAACAAGAAATCGAACATTTACCGGAAGTACATGATTCGTTTTTATATTTAGATAAGTCAGATTATGAGAAAAAACTTGAAAACTTATTGTTTTTAATCGATTTAAGATTAAGTAGCTTTGTAGATTATGATCGTTTAGCAGTAATAATGGATCAAGAAATAAAACCTCTTTATACAGAGCTCCATGCAATTGAAAAAAATCGTCAGATTCAAATGTTTAGAGATGTATTTCCTAATATTGAAAAAGCAGAATCGATTATTAAAACATTGGATGATGTAACGGATCCGAAAGTAAAATATAAAAAATTACATGAAATACTCGAAGCATATATCGAAAAATGCGGTGATATACGTAAGAAAAATATTCTATCAAGTATTTTATCGAGATATGAGTATTTAGTTGACAGTATGAAGGAAGAGCTTCGAAACTACCTTGAAACTGATGTCTTTAAATCAAGTACTAATAGCGGTGACAAACACCATAATGAAACGATAAAATTAGTAAATTCTGAAGAGTTTTATAATAGAATTTATTATGCAAATTCAATTGCTGAATTAAAGATGATTAAATCTGATTTAGATTTAATTACTACTTTCGAATCAAAAAAAGAAAATAATTCAGACACAGATACTGAAACAACTCCAATAAAAATTGAAAAGCCAATTGAATCGGTACAACCGGATAAAGAAATTGAAAAAGAAGTTTCAAAAGAAGGATGGATCAAAAAGTCTAATCTCTGGTATTACAAAGAAAAATCAGGAAAATTAGCGACAGGCTGGAAGAAAGTATCGGGTAAATGGTACTACCTCGAACAATCCGGAGCAATGGCAACAGG
>NZ_KB892379.1:25915-398993 GCF_000373785.1 Erysipelothrix tonsillarum DSM 14972
CTCGAACAATCCGGAGCAATGGCAACAGGTTGGAAGAAAGTATCGGGTAAATGGTACTACCTTGAACCATCGGGTGCAATGGCAACAGGCTGGAAGAAAGTATCGGGTAAGTGGTACTACCTTGAAAAGTCCGGATCGATGATCACCGGAAGTAAAACCATTGATGGAAAAAAATACACATTTAATAAAAATGGAAGTTTAAAATAGGCGGAATTACCGCCTATTTTTTTATACTCACAGCACTAAAAAATAATTGTAATAATTTTTGTACATTTTTTAGGTGAATGTATTGCACATTAAAATAAATAGGCTTATACTAATAAATGAACGTTGTTCATTATCTTAATTAATGAATAATTAGTATGTAATATTTTTGAAACATCTATGATGTTAGGGCTAAAAATAATTACCTAAACATCGATGTGCTAAGATATGCATAGATAAGAAAGAGGTTAGTATATGAAACGAGTCCTAAAAAGTTTAAAACCGTTCTTAGGTGCAATACTCATTTCAATTGCGTTCTTGTTTGTCCAAGCTTTCGCGGATTTGAAGTTGCCAAATTATATGTCACATATTGTTAATGTTGGTATCCAACAAAGTGGTGTGGAGCATGCAAGTCCTGATGAAATAAGTAAAGACGGGCATGACCTAATTGTAGCGATTTTGCCACAAGAACAAGGTCAATCATTTGCATCTGCTTATGAACTAAGTGGTGATCATTACGTAATCAAAAAAGGTATTGATCGAGAAGCTGCCGACATTCTTGTTGGTGAGAGTGTTTGGACTTTAATGAATTTGGGAGAAAGTACAGATTCTGGAATGCCTGCAATGAGTGGGAAAATAACTGAAGATTTTGATATTAAACAGATGTACGCACTCACACCAATGTTTGAATATATGGATCCAACCATCAAGGCTACCGCATATAACAAAGCGGCAGAAATGGAAGATAGTCTTAAACTCCAAACGGGTGTTGTTTTCGCTAAGATGTTTTATGAAGAACTTGGAAAAGATATGCCAAGTATGCAAAACCAATATATCCTCAAAAAAGGTGGTGGTATGATTGGTATCACCGTAATCGGTATGATTGCAACGATAGCAGTTGCCTACGTATCCGCAAAAATTGGTTCTGGCTTCTCCAAGAACTTACGAAAAGAAATATTTGAAAAAGTACAAAGCTTTTCTGCAGAGGAATTTGATAAATTCTCATCATCATCGATGGTGGTTCGAACCGTCAATGACGTAAGTCAAGTCCAACAAATGATTACGATGGGAATTCGAATGCTCTTTTATGCACCGATTATGGCAATTGGTGGAATTATTATGATTTCTCAAAGAGATACTTCCATGACGTGGATCATCGTTGTAACTTGTGCGGTTTTGCTTGCACTTCTCGTTGTGATATATTTTGTAGCTGTTCCTAAGTTTAAAATTATGCAAAAATTTGTGGATCGTTTAAACCTCGTATTCAGAGAAAATTTAAGTGGTGTTATGGTAATTCGTGCTTTTGGAAACAAAGATTTTGAAAATAACCGATTTGACAAAGCAAACTCTGAAAGAGCAAATCTTGCGCTCTTTATTAACCGAGTGATGTCGTTGATGATGCCACTCATGAACTTTATTATGAATGCTACCATGCTTGCAATTATTTGGTTTGGTTCACAACAAATTTCAGAAGGAATTCTCCAAATTGGAGATATGATGGCATTTATGCAGTACTCAATGCAAATTATTATGTCATTCTTAATGATTGCGATGATGTTTATTTTTATTCCACGTGCTGTCGTGTCATTAAACCGTATCAATGAATTATTAAATACAGAAAACACGATTCATGAACCAACAGAACCTGAACATTTTATTTCGGATAAACGTGGTCTTGTTGAATTTGAACATGTTAATTTTAAATATGGTGATGCAGATGAGTATGTGTTACAAGACATTAACTTTACAGCGAAACCTGGTGAAACAACAGCCTTTATTGGTTCAACGGGTTCAGGAAAATCAACGTTGATTAACTTAGTACCGCGTTTTTATGATGTAACTTCAGGAACTGTTAAAGTGAATGGTGTTGATGTTAAGACAGTATCAACCCATGATTTACGTGAAGATATTGGGTATGTACCTCAAAAAGGTGTATTGCTCACAGGTACAGCGAAGTCGAACCTTGTTTATGGTAAAGAAGATGCTACCGATGAAGAAGTCATTAAGGCACTTGAAATATCACAAGCTAACTTTATCTTGGATAAAAAAGATGGCTTGAATTATGAAATTGCACAAGGTGGTACGAATGTTTCCGGGGGTCAAAAACAACGGTTAAGCATCGCACGTGCACTTGTAAAAGACGCTTCAATATTTATCTTCGATGATAGCTTTTCAGCTCTTGATTTTAAAACTGACCAACTGCTTCGTAAATCAATTCATGACAACTTAGGTCATGCGACATTACTCATAGTTGCTCAACGTGTTAATACAATTATTGATGCTGAACAAATTATTGTGCTTGATGAAGGACGTATTGTAGGAAAAGGAACCCATGCTGAGTTACTCAAGACATGTCCAACTTACTACGAGATTGCTTCATCTCAATTATCGGAGGAGGAATTAAATTATGAAACAAAATAACGCTTCAGTAAAACCTTCGAAACCAGAAAACTCAAAAGAAGTTCTTAAAAAAATGATAGCATTAATCAAGCCTTACCGTATGAAGATGATTGTCGTGATTCTCTTTGCACTCCTATCAACTGTGTTTACCATCATCGGTCCGAAGGTCATGGGGCAAGCTACTACCGTTCTATTTGAAGGGTTGGTCGCAAAAGTACAGGGTATTGGTTCGGTTGATTTTGACAAAATCAAAAGCATTGTCTTATGGCTTCTTGGAATCTATGTTGCAAGTTTAGTATTCAGTTATATCCAAGGTTGGATTATGGCCAAAGTATCTCGAGATTTAACATATAACCTACGAAAACGTATGCATGAGAAAATCGAACGGCTACCGCTAAAATATTTTGATGGGACAACAACAGGAGAAGTGCTTTCTCTTGTAACAAATGACATTGACGTGATCGACCAAAACTTAACAAGCAGCATTACGCAAGTCATTACATCTATCACAACAATTATTGGGATTCTATATATGATGTTCTCCATTAACTGGCAAATGACCTTAGCAGCCTTACTTGTCTTACCAATTTCTTTTGGAATGATTTTCTTTATTATGTCTAAGTCACAAGTGTTTTTTAGAAATCAACAAAAATATCTAGGATCACTTAATGGACATATTGAAGAAATGTACGGCAGTCACGTTGTTGTCAAGGCCTACAATGGTGAGGCACGCTCAATTGAAGAATTTGATGCACATAATGATAATCTCTATAATGCAGCTTGGAAGAGTAATTTCTTTTCCGGAATGGTTCATCCAATTATGAACTTCGTAGGAAACTTTGGATATGTGGTTGTAAGTATTCTAGGTGGTTACTTTGCCTCAAACGGTATCATTAGTGTTGGGGATATTCAATCGTTCATTCAATATATGAGAAGTTTTATGAACCCAATTGCTCAATTAGGTAACTTATCGTCAACATTCCAACAATCACTCGCTGCTGCGGAACGGGTCTTTAAATATCTTGAAGAACCTGAAGAAGTAGAAGATTCTAATGCTGTGATTGATGTGGAAGCCATTGAAGGGCATGTATCCTTTGAAAACGTTAATTTTGGATATGATCCCGATGTGACAATTATTAATAACTTCAGTGCTGACGTTAAACCCGGTCAAAAAATCGCAATCGTAGGTCCGACCGGTGCTGGAAAAACCACAATTGTTAAGTTGTTAATGCGTTTCTACGATGTTACATCAGGAGCAATTAAGATCGATGATTATGATATTCGTGATGTGAAACGAGACGATTTACGTGACTTGATTGGTATGGTTCTACAAGATACATGGTTGTATAGTGATACGATACAAGAGAATATTCGGTACGGAAAACTGGACGCATCGGATGATGAAGTTCATGAAGCTGCAATGAAAGCCCAAGTGGATTATTTTGTACGAACACTTCCAGAAGGATATCAAACGATTCTGAATGAAGAAACAACAAATATCTCTCAAGGACAAAAACAACTTCTTACGATTGCGCGTGCAATCCTTGCAGATCCTAAAATACTCATCCTTGACGAAGCAACGAGTTCCGTAGATACACGTACGGAAGTACTGATTCAAAAAGCACTCGACGTTTTAATGGAAGGCCGTACAAGTTTTATTATTGCACACCGTCTATCAACCATTAAAAATGCTGATTTAATTCTCGTTATGGATAAAGGTGATATTGTGGAAAAAGGAAGTCATGATGAATTATTAGCTCGAAATGGCTTCTATGCTACATTATATAATAGTCAATTTTCAGAAGAAGACTAGGGGAACCCCTAGTCTTTTTTTAGTTTGATGGGCATAGTCTCAGGAAAAGGATTGCAAAGTGATTTTATTGGGCATTGTTATTAAAAGAGCAAAAAAAATGAGAACCAAGGTTCTCATTCAAAATAATCTTGTGCAATAACGCCTGTTACCTCAGGGATTTCATCCATGAGTAAGGCCTCGACGCCACCCTTTAGTGTATAGTCGATTAATCCACAACCAATGCAAGCACCAAGGAGTTTAACGGTTACAACACCTTCGTCATCAACACTGACAAATTCCATATCACCACCGTCGCGTTGGATATAAGGTCGTATTTTATCGAGTGATTGTATAATGCGTTCTTCAAGTGTCATGATGGTACCCTCATAAAGTAAAGTAAAGAGGCTGTAATAAAGCCTAATAAGAAGCCACCGATGACTTCAACCCATTTATGTCCAAGCACTTCTTTAATTTTTTGTCGATAAATAGGATTTTCTAATGTTGTTTGTGTTAAAATTTCGATATCTTGAATTAATTGTTTAGTTATTTTTATATTCTGTCCAGCATAGTAACGAACATTCGCAGCATCATAAATCACGGTCAAAGAGAATACCAGTGAGATAAAGAAATATTGCGAAGAAAAGCCGGATTGGTAGCCAAGCGCAAGCGTTAAACCAATAACGAGTGCTGTATGTGAACTTGGAAAGCCACCACTCTCAAAAATCATGCCTAAATTCTTTTCACCGGTCTTTAAATAGTAAAAAAACGGTTTAAGAACTTGAGCTAAAATATTTGCAACGAGTGCAGAAACAATGGGATAAAAATTATCGCTCATGTGCTCACCTCTTCGGAAGTTATTATATCATACATTAGATACTGTGTTATAATAACAGTGTTATTGAGGTAGAGATTTATGAAAAGAATGTATATGAACGGACAGATTGTCGAGGGGACCATTACAGGAATTCAACCTTATGGAGCCTTTGTTTCAATCGATGAAAATACAACTGGATTAATTCACATATCTGAGATTTCAGATGATTTTGTGCGTGATATTCGCCAATTTGTAAGTCAAGGCGAGCGTATCATTGCGAAAATAATTGATGTGAGTGAAGGACCGCATCAATTGCGACTCTCGTTGAAAGCATTGAATTACTCATCACGTAAAGATCGTCAGTCAAAAGATCATAAGAGACCTTTAGTCCCAAATGATGATATTGGCTTTGAAACCCTTGCGGATATGATGCCTCAGTGGTTATCGGAAAAGGAGAATCCAATGATTAGAGTAGATTTAAAACATGCTTTATTAGAAGAAGATGTATTAAGCTATCAAGACGAAGTGAGTCGTATTCATGATATGATTCATTCAAAAAGTGGTAAAGGCAATGATTACTTAGGTTGGCTTGATTGGGCAGAACGCTATGATGTTGAAGAGTTTGCACGCATTAAGGAATGTGCAAAACGAATTCAAGATCAGGCTGACGTTTTACTTGTTTGTGGAATTGGTGGTTCTTATTTAGGAAGTCGTGCCGCAATTGAAATGATTCAAGGGCCCTTCCCTAAAAATGATTTAGAGATTATTTATGTGGGGAATACATTCTCATCAACTTCGGTCGTTCGAATTTTAGACTATATTAAAGATAAAGAAGTTGCATGTAATGTTATTTCAAAATCCGGTACTACAACAGAAACAGCATTAGCGTTTAGAATGATTCGCCAATTTATGGAAGAGAAATATGGTGATGAAGCCGCAAAACGAATTTATGCTACAACCGATAAAGAACGTGGATTATTAAAACCACAAGCAGATGCGAAAGGTTATGAATCCTTCGTAATTCCAGATGATATCGGTGGACGTTTCTCAGTCATCACGCCTGTAGGACTGTTGCCAATGGCTGCGGCGGGACTTGATATTGATAAATTTATGGCGGGTGTAAAAAAAGCAACGTTTGAATTAAACAATGCGGATTTATCATCAAATCCAGCTTATGTTTATGCAGTCGTTCGTCGCATGCTTGAAAAACAAGGCAAGACCGTAGAAATGTTTGTGAGTTATGAATCTCACCTTGTGTTCTTAGCAGAATGGTGGAAACAACTCTTTGGTGAATCAGAAGGGAAAGATGGGAAAGGCTTACTGCCAGCAAGTGTTAATTTCTCAACCGACCTTCATTCAATGGGGCAATTTGTGCAAGATGGAAATAAAGTTCTCTTTGAAACAGTAGTGCTCGTTGATAAACCGATTGAGGATATGGTTGTACCAACTGAAGCGGATGATTTGGACCAAATGAATTATCTCGCAGGTAAGAGTCTTCACTGGATCAATGAAAAAGCGTTTGAAGGAACTTTAGAAGCTCATGAAGTTACAGGGAAAGTTCCAAATGTGCTAATCCATATCGATGAAGCAACTGAAGAAAGTTTAGGCTATGCAATGTACTTTTTCTTTAAAGCACTTGCAATGTCTGTCTACATGTTGGATGTGAATCCATTCGACCAACCAGGTGTTGAGGTTTACAAGAAAAACATGTTTAAGTTACTCGGAAAATAATATATAAAACCACCCAATCGGGTGGTTTTTTGATGTTTGGATACAAAAAAACACTCATTAGAGTGTTCCAATTATGATTCCATTCGATTTGTATTGAGAAGGGAATGGGTCATGTTTTATCTAATCAAGAACAAGGCACAATTGTCTCGATTAGGATCCCTGTTGAAAAAGGATTATTGTGTTTAATCGATAACTTAGATAAGATTAAACATTATGAGTATTAGAATTAATTATCCTACCAAAGATATCTTAATTCTGAATTAAATCATAAATCTAATTCACGTACCTATTATATAGTACCTTATCTGGCAGTGTGATACTAAATGTTATGAGAACGTCATATTATGACTTGAAACGAGTACTGTTTTTCATGAAACCGAGAAGTATGTGAAAAATATCTTAAACATCCACAAATTAAGATAAAAAGAACGTTTAATAAAACGTTCTTTTTACTTTAACTCTTCCGGTCTGGCTTGTGAAAAGTCAATATGACAATAACCGCCTGGATTCATTTCAAGGTAATCTTGATGTTCATCCTCTGCGGGAGTAAAGTTTTCAAGAGGCAAGAGTTCAACTTGAATCGGTTTATTATATTGTGTTTGGTAATGACTCATAAGTGCTTCCAGCTCTTCTTGATCTTGAGGATGGGTGTAGTAAATACCAGTACGATATTGCGTTCCTACATCATTCCCTTGCTGGTTTAAAAGAGTCGGATCGATAATTCTAAACAGATGATCCACGATATCAGCTAGAGATATAGATGCGTGGTTATACTGAAGCATCACTGCTTCCACAGCCTGTGTATCTCCAGAACATACATCATGATAGGTTATGTTTTCTTGATTGCTATTGGCGTAACCCACTACCGTATCGGTGATACCTTTCAAGCGTTTGTAGTATTCTTCTACTCCCCAAAAGCATCCCCCTGCAACAAAAATAGTTCTAAATTCACGGGTATTTGGATTTCTCATAAAGCACCTCCTGTATCTTAACGATATCATACTATGGGTGGAAATCTAAAGTAAAAGGCACAGTGATGTGCCTCTAACCCAGTGGTCTAAGCTGGGATAGGATAAAATCATGGAGATAATCTTATCCTATGAGCATGTGCTCTTGAACTTAATATAGTGTATAATCGTTATAATACGATGAAGCATTTGTTAATTTTACGTTAAAACGTGATTATGATACAATGCAATAATGGAGGAAATATTATGAGTGAATTAATAAATTTTAGAGATTTTGGTGGCTATCCTACAAAAGATGGACGCAAAGTAAAAAAAGGAATTTTTTATCGTTCCGGATCGTATCGTGATTTAACTGAAGCCGATCGTGCTTACATTCAATCTCTGAACATCCAAAACTTACATGATTTTAGAGAACCAACTGAACTGGATAAAGATGAGCGTAAGGAAGGACTTGCGAAGCATGTTCATAATATTTCCGCATCATTACATCTTGGCGGATTTGAGGAAGATCCAAGTGTGCCTTATACTGTTTTATCATCAGAGAGCATGATTGATTTTTATCAAAAATTACCTTTTGAAAACCCTGCCTATCGTAATGTATTTGAAGTTCTCCAAGAAGATAACGCTGTTCCTTATTTGCATAATTGTACGGCTGGAAAAGACCGAACCGGTGTCGCCACTGCGCTTATTCAATTAGCATTAGGTATGCATGAAGATGCGATCGTTTATGATTATATGCTCTCCATGGAAGCGTATGATGCAATTTTTGAGAACGAAGTACGTCGTCTCAAGGCTGGTAGAACAGTGGAAATGTTATTATATAAAGTGCCTGGCTTAATTATAAAACCTGGTTATTTAAAAAGTGCATTTGCAGCCATCATTGAAAAGTATGGATCATACGATGCGTATTTTGAAGCTGAGTACGGATTGGATGAAGAAAAATTGAACGCGTTACGTTATCGTTATACAGAACGATAACATAATCTAACATAGTTTTAGAGTATCTATAACACAATTATTTTGTATACTCTAGTTGTAAGAAGAAATCTTACCTGTATGAACCTCTTCTCCAAAATATTCATATCCCCTTATGAATAACAACAATAATATTCATACAGAATTCTTTCCCCTTAATATTAAAAAAAGACACCTTAGTTCGCTAAGGTGCTTTTTTTATATAAAGATATCGTGAACACGTTCCGGTTGATTCGTAAACTCGTCACGGTATTTCTCAGCGATGACCGCTTCACCCATTTTAAGGGATTGGGGAACATCGATAATACGTTGGTTGGTTGAACCTCGGAATAAGGCAGCAAGGTTTTTTTTCTTTATCAAGAACCGTCCATCAATGAGGATATCAAGTTGAGAAAGTAATTTTTGAACGAAAGGATCGCGGTGGCGTAACAATGCTTCGAATGTATAGCCGCTGTATGACCATAAGTTATAACCTTCTTGCTTTAACCGTTTTGCAATTATATAAAGTTGTTCAGCTTGAACGAAGGGTTCACCTCCTGAGAAGGTGACCCGTTTCAAATCAGCTTGAAGAATTTGATGAATGACATCATCGACATCAATGAGCTCGCCGCCCTCAAAGGGGATAGAGCGCTGGTTGTGGCAACCGGGACAGTTATGAGGGCATCCTTGAGTAAAGACAACAGAACGGATGCCTTCACCGTCAACAATTGAATCCGAGATGAATGATGCGAGTCTAATCTTCATAGCGGTGTTTTACACGGTCATGCTCTTCAGAACGTTTCGCATCATTAAAGCGGTCAAGTGTTCCAACAAGATATCCGGTAATGCGTCGAATTCGTTCAAAGCCATAATCGCCTTCTGTTTCCAAACGGCCACAACTTGGACATTCTTCATTGATAATTCCAGTAAATCCACATGAAGGATCACGATCGACAGGGTGATTGATAGCGCCATAACCGATTTCGTTATCGTGCATCATTCGAACTACTTCTTCAAATGCTTCTAAGTTTTGAGTCGTATCCCCATCAAGCTCAACATATGTGATGTGTCCACCATTTGTTAAGGCGTGGTAAGGTGCTTCAAGAGCAAGTTTATCTTTTATAGAAATATCATAGTAAACAGGAATATGGAAAGAGTTCGTGTAGTAGTCTCGATCGGTAACTTCCGGAATTGAACCGAAAATTGAGCGATCAATACCCACAAATCGACCTGACAAACCTTCTGCAGGAGTTGCGATGAGAGAGAAGTTTAACTGTTCTTCCTCTGTGTAACGATCTGCGAGGTCACGCATAAATCCAACTATTTCGAGTCCGATTTTTTGTGCTTCAGCACTCTCACCGTGATGTTCACCAGTTAAGGCTTTAAGGCATTCAGCGAGACCGATAAAACCAAATGCAAGAGAACCATGTTTCAGAACTTTTCGTAAGTTATCCTTAGGTTTTAGATCTTTTGAATTCTTCCAAACGCCTTGGCCGAGTAAGAATTTAAAGTTAGAAACAGATTTACTGCATTGAATTTCAAAACGTTCGAGTAATTGATCTTTAACCAATTCCATCAAATGTTCGAGTTCTTTATAAAAACCATCAAAATCTGGTTTATCATGATTTAAAATTCCGTGTTTAATCCCAAGTCTTACGAGGTTAATAGATGTAAAGCTTAAGTTACCACGTCCTGTAACTTCTTCGTGTTCAGGATCTGTAATATCGCCCATTACACGAGTACGACATCCCATATAAGTAATTTCAGTTTCATAGCGTCCATCTTTATAATATTGTTTATTAAAAGGTGAATCTATAAATGAAAAGTTAGGGAAAAGGCGTTTTGCTGACGTTTTGATGGATAACTTGAAGAGATCGTAGTTTGGATCTTCCGGATAGTAGTTGACACCTTCTTTAATTTTGAAAATCGAAATCGGAAAAATAGGTGTTTCACCTTTTCCAAGACCTTTATCGAGTGCCTTAAGGTAATTTTCCATAACCATTCGACCTTCGGGAGAGATATCAGTACCAAAGTTAATTGAACTGAAAGGAACTTGCGCTCCAGCACGTGAATGCATTGTATTTAAATTATGAATGAATGCTTCCATTGCTTGGAATGTGATGCGATCGGTAGTTCTCAAGGCTTTATCATAAGCTTTGTCTACGAGTGCCATTAACGTAGGATCTTTCTTCATAATCGTTTCAAATGATCGGATATCTACGGTGATTGAAGGAAGTTGATCGATATGTTTGATTACTTTATTGAAATCAACTTCGGCAAGATGTTCAGTGATTTCTAAAAAGTCATACAGTTTTTGTTTGAACTGTTTCTTAAATGTAGCAAGAACTCCAGGTGCCATATAATAATCAAAAGCAGGGATACTTTGTCCACCATGTTGATCGTTTTGATTGGATTGAATGGCAATTGCTGCAAGAGCAGCATACGATATAATATCTTTAGGTTTCCGTAAGTGACCGTGTCCGGTTGAAAAACCATTTTCAAACAACTGTTCGAGGTTGATTTGATTACAGGTTGTGGTACCCATCGGTAAAAAGTCCATGTCATGGATGTGAATTTGTCCTGCATCATGTGCTTCATAGAAATCTTCACTCATTTGATATGCTTTCGCAAACTCTTTGGAAACGGTTGATCCAAATTGAAGCATCATTCCCATGGGACTATTACCGTCGACATTCGCATTTTCGCGTTTTGAATCTTCATCGACTGCTTCTTTTTGATTTAATTTCTCAATTGCTTTAAGAAATTTATGTTGTTTTGAAATGAAAATTTTTCGTGATTCATTGCGACGGTTACGGTATTGAGAAAACGATTCGTAAACATCAGTATAATTCTGACGGAGTAATTCACGTTCAATTAAATCTTGAATATGCTCAATGGAAATATAATCTTCGTTGATTGCGATTTCTTCAATTTGTTTTAAGACTTCCATATAAACGTGGTTTGCATCGTCATTTGTATACTTGTTTGACTCGAGTGAATCAAACCCCTTTTTAATTGCAACTGCAATTTTTTCGCCATTAAATTTCATTTTCTGGTTATCACGTTTTAAAATTGTGATTGTCTCTAAGTGTTCTAAACCTTCCATAATGTTCCTCCTCCGATGAAAATATTACGGACTTTTACCCGTAATATTCTTGTACATCTATCATACATTTTGAAAGAATGATTGCCAAGACGAAAGGGGAGTACAAACGATTAGTACACAACTTCACAAGCAGAAACGTACAATATTTAACGGTAAACGTTATGAATTCAAGAAACATTCATGTATTTACTTGGTTTTTGGGTTATAATGCAATACATAAGAATATAAAGGCAAGATTACCTTTATAGAGTGATTATCATTATGTGATATAATGAAAAAAGAAAGATAGGGGTGACGAAGTGATAATTGTGAGACTAGATCGGGTCATGGCAGATCGCAAAATGACGCTTAAAGAATTGTCGGAGCGTACAGGGCTATCCGAAGTGAACCTTTCGAAATTAAAAAATTCTCGTGTGAAAGCAATTCGATTCTCAACATTGAATGCAATTTGTACAGAATTAAAGTGTCAACCACGAGATATCTTGGAGTTTGTTTACGATATTTAGTGGTGAATGGGTGGGGGTTATCGATTCGTGATACTTATTTAAAAACCAAGAGGGGAAATCAACTCTTGGTTTTGTTATATATAAGGATAGCTGTGATATTTAAGTGATAGCAGGTCGTTAATGGAACAGATTTATTGACTTATAAGCTCAAATAGCATAAGGTATTTTTGGTGTATGCAAGAATGAATTGTATTTTGCATTGAAATTTGTTAAAATTAGACTAGAAAAGATAGAAAAGGTTGGATAGTATGTTAAAAGTTTTATTGCTAATCATATCTGCGGTTATAATTGTTTTATCTCTATTACAAAGTGGGAAATCAGAAGGATTTACGGGTGCCTTTTCCGGAGGAAAAGGATTAGACTTATTCTCGAACACAAAAGAACGTGGGGCAGAGAAAGTCATTTCCAATCTCACAATGGGTGCTGGAGTTATATTCTTCGTGCTTGTTTTGTTAATCCTGAAAACACAAGGATAGGAGAAACCGCTTAAAGCGGTTTTTATTTTATGAGTAAATATAAAAATTATGAAGCAGTGAAGACTCAATTGGAGTCGTTAAAAGAAAAAGAATTATTGAATACGTTTATAGAGAGCGTAGTTGAAAAGAAGAAGCTGAGCGTTAATGCAATTCATGAAGTGCTTGAAGAAATGATAGAAAGCAAAGAAGTGGTTGTTGACGGTGAGGATCTTTATTATGTCGATAACGTTAAATACGCTATTGGATCATTCCGTGTTGTTCGTGAGTCATTCGCATTTGCGGAGACCATTAACGATTCATTCTATATAGGTCGTGATGATTTTCATGGTGCCTTAGACATGGATGATGTTTTATTTGAAATTAAGAGTAATGAAAAACGATTTGGTGTTGTAATCAAATCAATAAAGCGTAACCGCGATGTTATTTTAGGTACAATGAAAAAGGATGGGAAAAAATTATTTTTTATTCCTTATGATACTAAAATTACATTTAAGGTGGAATATGATGCTTGTAATCACGAACTTCAAGAAAATGACCGTGCAATTGGACGGATTACTTCTGTAGGGGAACGGGTTCATGTAGATATTATTTCAGTATTAGGTCAAGCCGATGAACCTGGGATGGACGTTTTAAGTGTCCTCTTCGTTTATGGGATTGATCATGAATTTAATGAAGAAGTATTAGAAGAAGTAAAAGCCGTTCCTGATGAAATAGATCAAGAAGAAACGAAGAATCGTATTGATCACCGCGACCAATATGTTATTACGATTGATGGTGAAGATGCAAAAGATCTTGATGATGCAATCTATATGGAAGCATTAAACGGTGGATACCGTCTTTATGTTCATATTGCTGATGTTGGCCATTATGTTCAACCACAAACCGCTTTAGATCGTAGTGCATATGAGCGGAGTTCTTCAGTATATATGGTTGACCGCGTTGTTCCAATGTTACCGAAAGAACTTTCAAATGGAATTTGTTCACTTCATCCGAATGTTGATCGTTTAACGATGACATGTCAAATGGATATTAGTTATTCTGGAGAAATCATCGATTATAACGTTTATGAATCGGTAATTTGTTCGAAACGCCGTATGAGTTATAAAGAAGTAAATACTTCCAATGACCTCGCTGAAGTTCAGGATATGGTGAACATGATGCTAGAGTGTGCACGTCGACTTCAATATAAACGTTCGCAAGCAGGCCAAATCGGATTTGATAGTGCAGAAAGTCAATTTGTTATTGATCACGAAGGAAATGTTTTAGATATATTCCTAAGAGAACGTGGTGAAGCGGAAGAAATGATTGAATCGTTTATGGTTATTGCTAACGAAGTAGTCGCACAACATTGTCGTTATCAATCGATTCCGATTCTGTATCGTGTTCATGAAGCACCAGATCGCGAGAAGATGCAGGAACTAAGCCACACACTTCGTATTTTAGGGTATCGATTACACGGGAACCTCGAAGCAATTCGGCCTAAAGAAATTCAAAAGGCCCTTAAATTCTTTGAAGGGAAACCTGAGTACCCTGTAGTCTCACGCTTAATGTTGCGTTCGATGACGAAAGCAAAATATAGTCAAGAACCGTTGGGACACTTTGGACTGGCGCTAGAAAACTATGCACACTTTACATCACCGATTCGACGTTATCCAGATTTATTATTACACCAACGCCTTAAACGTTACGCTGTGAAGCACGATTTCTCACACTTAGAGAAAGATGAGCAATTCACAATTGATGCGGGTTTACATGTTTCGAAAAAAGAACGCTCGATCTTAGATGCTGAACGACAAGTTGAAAAAATTAAAAAAGCACAATTTATGTCGACGAAAATCGGCGAAGAGTATGTTGGATACATCAGTGGTATTAGTAATTTTGGTATCTTTGTGGAATTACCCAACACAGTTGAAGGCTTGATTCATGTAAGAAATCTAAATGATGATTTCTATACCTTTGATGGTCCTTCTCAAAAAATGATCGGTGAACGAACAGGCCGAACCTATTCTATCGGACAAAAATTAAAGGTTAAACTTGTTTCTGTAGATCAAATAGAACATGTTATTAATTTTGAAATTATTGGACAAAAGAAACTCAGTCGAAGAGGAAAACCGAATGAGCGTAAGGAAGGTGCAAAACCCCAAAAACGTTCAGATGATTTAAGAAAAAATGATAAGCGAAAGGGGCGAAGAATTAATGACCGTCGTCGCAAAAAATCGTAAAGCATTTCATGAATATTTTATCGAAGACCGCTATGAAGCGGGAATTGTTTTAACAGGTACTGAAATAAAATCGGTCAGACAAGGTAAAGTTCAATTAAAGGATGCGTTTATTTCAATTGTAAATGGAGAAGCTTTTATCAAAGGGATGCATATTGCACAATTTGAACAGGGTAATCGATTTAATCATGATGAAACGCGAGAACGAAAATTGCTCTTACATCAACATGAAATTGATAAATTAATCAAAGCACAACAACTCCAAGGTTATACGATTGTACCCTTGGATCTCCATCTAACCCGTGGGCGTGCTAAACTTGAAATCGCAACTGCAAAAGGAAAACATCTTTTTGATAAGCGTCAAGTTGAAAAAGAGCGCAGTATTAAACGCGATATTGAAAAAGCTATGAAACAATAAGGAGCAGCAATGCTTCTTTTTGTTAGGTTTTCTATAAATAGATGGATATTTAAACTATGTTAAGGAAACAGTACAATTATTGACTTATCATTCGTTTAGTTGTACTATCTAGATAACACATGGAGGTGTTTATTATGAATATTTGGATAATAATATTAATAATCGTTGCACTGATTGCGGTGTTTGCGATTTCTGCTTACAATGGATTAGTTAAGCTTCGTAATATGGTAGAGGAATCATTTTCAACCATGGACGTTTATTTGAAAAAACGTTATGACTTGATTCCTAATCTTGTTGAAACGGTTAAAGGTTATGCAGGACATGAAAAAGAAACATTGGAAAATGTAATCGCTGCTCGAAACAAAGCTGTAAACGCTCAGGGTATGGAAGCGCAATTAGCTGCTGAAGGAGATTTGAGTAAAACAATGGGTCGTCTATTCGCATTAACAGAAAGTTACCCAGACTTAAAAGCAAATACAAACTTTATGGATTTACAAGGTCAGTTAAAAACAATTGAAACTGAAATTGCACAATCACGAAAATACTATAATGGAGTAACACGTCAATATAATACAAAACGCGAAACCTTCCCAACGAATATCTTCGCAAATATGTTTGGATTTGGACGCAAACCTCTTTATGAAGTAGATAATGAGTCTGAACGACAAAACGTTAAAGTTCAGTTCTAATTAAGGGAGGTTACTCCCTTTTTTTCAAAAAGGAGGAATTAATATGAAACGTATAAGACAGTTATTATTTACATTAGTGTTAACCTTAACACTTTTCATGACTCCTTTATCGGCAGAAGAAACACGTAATAATAAAAATAGTTTACCCAAACCTTCAATCACCGATATACAAAATCATTATCAAGATTACGGTTTTCCAGTGGTAGGGGAATCGTTTGATATTGATTTAGATGTCCATGAAGATGGTCGTATTAATGTAAAGATTGTTTTGGATGCTTATTTTCATCAGCCGCGTCAAGGAATTTTTGTAACGATTTCTAATCGCTTTGAAGATTACGATTTTGGAGATGGTCCTAAAGATTATGTATTTCCAACATCGGATATTCGTGTAAAGGACCGAGAAGTGGACATTGATCATGATCGCGACGGTGTTGTCTTAAAAATCGGAACTCCTGGGGAATACCTGCAAGGTGCAGAGCGGTACGAATTTTCTTATGTTATTAATACACGCGATTTAGAGTTAGCGAATGGCGATCTCCTTTATCAAAATCTTATAACGGAGTTTTGGGCATTTCCAATGATGAAAACTTCATTTGCAATACACATGCCAAAACCATTCGACGCAACACCTCATTTTTATGCAACAAATGATAATTTACCTGTTGATTATAAGATTAATGGAAACACAATTACCGGTTCATTTGATCAACCGCTCTACCGAGAAGCACTTACGGTATGGTTGGATCTACCTCATGATTATTTTGTATTTCCGTTGTTCGATGTAACTCCAGTCACGATAACCATCGCTGGAGCAATTGCAGGGATTATGGTCTTGCTCTTCCTTAAGTTTGGACGAGAACATCCTATCGTAGAAACGGTAGAATTTAGTGCGCCCTACAGTTTGTCGAGTGCTGAAACGGGATATGTTTACCGAGGTTATTCAAAATCAAATGATATTGTTTCACTTATCATCTATTGGGCATCAAAAGGTTTTCTTACAATTGAAGAACTTGATGATGATGGCAAGAATATTAAATTAACGAAAATAGCCGAGTTAGAACCGGTCCATAATCGCGAAGAATTGCGGGTGTTTAATGCACTTTTTAAAGGCCGTGATGAAGTGACAACCAAAGAATTAAATACGAAATTTGGAAGCGTCGTTAGCAATGCAACAGCTTCATTAGCGTTGAGATTCAAAAAAAATCGCGAGGAACGCGTTTTTGCGAAATCTTCGTCGATTGTCAAAGCAATTTGTATGTTGATTGCGCCATTAGGGATTGCAATTGTTCTTGGTTCTGTTGCGTATGCACGCTTAGGTATTGAAGATGACGCACTAATTTTTGGAGTAATGGGCTACGGCGTGTTCATGGTTTTAGGCGCGTTGGGTTATTATGCAACATCATTTGATGGCGTGGCAGGAACTCGAAAACCTAAAAGTATGACAGTGCTCTTTATCATTGTCAGTGGGTTAGCAGCTCTTGCATTGAGTGCAGCGACCGGATGGGGTATTAAACATCCAGTACCAATGCTTCTTGCCTATATTTTCTATCTGATCAGCGTTATTAGTGTAGCCAATATGGGACGAAGAACAAAAATTGGAGCGGAGTGGTACGGTCAGATTCTTGGACTGAAACGCTTTATTGAAGTAGCGGAACAGGATCGACTCGAAGCACTTGCAGAAGAAACACCTGAAATTTTTTATGACATACTACCTTATGCGTATGTCCTTGGTGTTACGGATGTTTGGTCTAAGAAATTTGAATCAATTGCCATTCAACAGCCAGATTGGTATATTTCAACACATTCAAATCTAAACTCATATTACATGTGGAGCTCACTCAGTCGTTCAATGGGTACGTTACACTCCTCAATGGTCTCGGTACCAGCACCATCGTCCTCTTCGGGTGGCGGCGGCTCATTTGGCGGCGGCGGAGGTGGCGGTGGATTCTCTGGTGGAGGATTCGGCGGCACTGGCGGCGGAAGCTGGTAAAAAACAAATTAAATAAACTGAACCCGAAACCTTGGATACCAAGAACGGTTCAGTTTTTTTAATATATTCAGGATAATGAATAATAAGGTATAATATTAGAAGTGAATATAGGGGGTTATGATGGAATTCTTCAAAGGTTATAAATTTAAATCGATAACAGCCATCGTTTTCAAATTCATCGAAGCAGTTTTTGAATTGTTGTTGCCATTACTAATGGTTCAATTAATCGACCAAGGTATTACAAACCAAAACTTAAACGATGTCTATAAAATAAGTGGCATTATGCTTCTTTTTTCGGTGCTTGGCTACATGTCGTCAATTGTATGCCAATATTTGGCTTCTCAGATTTCGCAACAAGTGGCAGGACGAATTCGTGTAGCGCTTTTTGAAAAAATTAACACACTATCGTTAGCCGAAACAGATCGTTTTTCCAGTTCCATGTTAACCACTCGTGTTACAACGGATGTGAATCAAATTCAAGAAATGATTGCGAAGACGATTCGATTAGCAGTTCGGGCACCGATGATAATGCTAGGAAGCCTTTATGCACTTTATAGCCTTAGTCCGGTCCTTGGTAAACAACTCTTGATGGCGTTACCTCTATTTTTGGTAGTCGTGATCTTATTTATGCGCTTTTCGATGGTATATCATTTAACTGCTCAAAAAACCCTTGATAAAGTAGGTCTTAAAGTAAAAGAGTATCTCAGTGGTGTACGTATAGTGAGGGCTTTTTCTCAGACCAATCGAGAGAAAAAGATTTTTTCAAAACGAAATCAAGAATTGGAAACAAAACAATTACGTGTTGGTTTCATTACAACCCTGTCGAGTCCATTAACATCATTTTTGATGAATATAGTATTGGTTGTTTTAGTCTATTCAGGAGCATTACAAATCAATCAAGGGGCTATGTCACAGGGCCAAATGGTGGCCGTTATTAATTATTGCACCCAACTCGTTATGACTCTGATTGTATTTATGAACTTAGTCATGATTTTTGCCCGTGGTTACACTTCGAAAAAACGTGTTAACGAAATTTTATATTTAGAATCAAGCATGGATGTCTCCGGGTCTCAAATCGTAGCGAATGGACCTTTGAAAATTGAATTTAGCGATGTAGATTTTGCATATCCTAATACAAATCGGAAGGTGCTTCAAAATATTAATCTTGTGATAAATCCCTGTGAAACGATAGGGGTGATCGGTTTAACGGGAAGTGGTAAAAGCAGTCTCGTTAAACTCTTACCGCGTCTTTATGACATAACTTCTGGATCTTTGAAAATCAATGGCGAAGCGATTGAAACATATTCTGTCACTTCCCTTCGAGATCACATTGGTTATGTGTCACAAACAGCATCGTTCCTAAGTGTTTCGATGAAAGATAATATTCAAATGGAACAAGAAAGAGATGTTTTGACAGCCTTGAATCATGCACAAGGACAGGAATTATTAGACAAAGGTCTTGATGTGAAAATTCAAGAAGGGGGAACGAATCTCTCAGGGGGGCAAAGGCAGCGATTAAGTATTGCTCGAGCTTTAGCCAAAGATCCGGGTCTCATAATTTTTGATGATTCGTTCAGTGCACTTGATTATCTAACTGACAAACGTCTTCGAGAAAATCTTGACAGGCATTATGCGAGCGCGACTAAAATTATCATTAGTCAGAGAACAAGTTCGGTTATGCATGCGGATCAAATTATTGTAATTGATGAAGGAACAATCATTGCAAAAGGTACCCATGAGAAACTATTAAAAACATGCAATTTATACCAAAAAATTTACGCACTGCAAGAGGAGGGAAACTATGAGGAAATTTAAGCTAATGCTCTTACTTTGTACGATTACTGGATTTATCTCAAGTCTTGCCCTCGTCATCACACCATATTTTCTCGGTAAAGCAATTGATAGCATGGTGGGATACCAGAATGTAGATATCGAGCAGGTATTAAAGATGTTAGTATTTGCGGCGACTGCGTATAGTGTAAATTTTATCCTTGGATGGATTACGAATCGGATTGCAAACCGTATATCGGTAAACTTTGTATCCTCACTTAGAAATGAGATGATGCTTAAACTAACAACCTTGCCAATTTCATTTATGGATAGCAAAGCTCATGGTGACATTCAAAACTTATTTGTGATGGACAGTGAATTGGTTATAGACGGATTATATCTCTTTCTAACACAACTGCTTGGCGGTGTTTTTGTGGTGCTCATTGCAACTGTCTATATGTTGAATATAAATGTGCTAATGAGTCTTGTTGTGTTTGTGATGGTTCCAGTTGTTTATTTCACGTCAAAAACAATATCTCGAAAATCACTTGTATATTTCACGCGTCAGCAAGAACTTGCAGGACAATTGAGTGGTAAGACAGCAGAATATGTAGATAATTATCACCTATTACTATCGAGCAATTATAGTGAGAAAGCGATTCAAGAATTCAAGGAAATTAATGAGGCTTTAAACACGGTGGGAGAAAAAGCCCAGTTTATGTCTGCATTAACAAACCCTACGACGCGCGTGATGAATAATATTTCATATGTGCTTCTGGGCTTAACCGGAGCATATGGTGTTTTGAATGGGAATTTATCTATCGGCTTGATGACGAGTTTCTTAAGTTACTCGATGATGTTTTCCAAACCATTTAATGAATTCAGTGCAATTATTTCCCAAGTAATTGCCGCAAAGGCAAGTTATACTCGAATTCAATCCCTGCTTAAAAATCCAGATGAGCGAAATAGCGCAGTTCAAAAGAAACTCGCAGGGGAAACCATTACATTTAATGAGATTAGTTTTTCCTATGATGGTGTTCATCCCGTGATCGAAGGGCTCAATTTGGAAATAGACCCTCTCAGTAAGGTTGCAATTGTAGGTCCAACAGGTGCGGGTAAATCAACGTTATTGAATTTACTGATGCGTTATTATGATGTAGATAAAGGCTCGATTCGTATCGATAATATTGACATTGATGATATATCCCGTTCTAGCGTTCGACAAACGATGTCAATTGTACTTCAAGACCCATGGTTATTTGAAGGAACCATTCGCGACAATATCGCTTATGGTAATCCTAGTGCATCAGAAGACCAAATCATCGAAGCTGCTAAGCAAGCAGGCTGTCATCGCTATATTTCATCGCTTGACCATGGATACGATTCATGGGTAGAATTAGGTTCGAAAAATATGTCTCTTGGGCAGAAGCAACTCATTACCATCGCCCGTGCACTCTTGGTCGATTCACCGATCATTATATTGGATGAAGCGACAAGCAGTGTCGATGTGGTGACAGAGCGTCACATTCAAAACATTTTCACTAAAATTATGCGTTCTCATACGACCTTCTTCGTAGCCCACAGGCTTTCAACGGTTACGGATTCAGACGTAATTCTCGTGATGAAAGCGGGTAAATTGGTAGAACAAGGTAAACATGAAGATCTTATGAATCAAAAAGGCTTCTATTATGAACTGTTTACGAGTCAATACTGATGTGAAGTTATGTGACAATCTTATGAATATATTTAATAAAAACACAAAATATGATATTCTTATAGACAGTCATGAATATTCACCGATAGCGTGATATAATTAGTGAGAATAAGGAGGTTCTTATGCCATTTGCCTTAATAACATTTCAATCAATTATCAATAGTTTAAAGGCTATCGTAGACTTTTCAATTATTTGGATTTTGGTTTATTACATTTTGAGAATTGTTAGAAACAACTCTCGAACTGTGCAAATTTTTAAAGGGATCGTATTAATTATTGCGATGCGTTTTGTTGCACATAAACTAAGTCTCACTACGTTAAAGGCTCTACTTGATTTATTGATTCAATATGGATTCTTGGTCGTTGTAATTATTTTTGTACCGGAAATCCGCGCAATGTTGGAACGACTTGGGAAAACTTCTGTTTTTTCTGCGCTCCATTCACTCTCAGGAAATGAGAAGGAAAAACTTGTTGATGAACTTGTCGATGCAGCTACAGTCCTTGCGGAACGTAAGACAGGTGCTCTTATTACATTAGAACAAGGTCATTCATTAGCAGATTATATCAAAACTGGAACGCCTATTAACTCATCAGTTACATCAGAGCTATTATGTTCCATATTCGTTACATCCACACCATTGCATGATGGGGCTGTAATCATTCAAGGAGATCGCATTGCATGTGCGTCTGCTTATTTCCCACCAACCGCTCAAGATTTACCAACACGATACGGTGCACGACACCGTGCAGCAATTGGTTTGAGTGAAGTTACTGATTCAGTAACGATTGTTGTTTCCGAAGAAACAGGAACAATCTCAATTGCTGAAGGTGGAAAACTTCGTGAAATGGATGCAGCAAGTTTGCGTGAATACTTAAATCTGCTCATTCAAAATAGTGAAAAAGAAGTGAGTCAAAGTCTTGGAGCTCATCGAAAACAACGGAAGTTTAATTTATCGAAATTAAATGTTGATCCAATCAAAATTGAAAAAGTAGATAGCTCTGATTTAAATCTAAAATCAACAGAGACAGCGGATGTAAAGGAAGAAAAACGTGATTTTTCGAAACTTATGGGTATTTTCAAGAAGAAACCTAAAGACACCGATGCAGATTCTTCTTCTGTAGAAGAAACAAAGACCGAACGAAATGAAAATCAAGAGCGTTCAGTTGCGGAAGAACATGTTGATTCAAAAGCTGACACTGAAGTAGTTGAAGCGGATGATACTACTTCATCAAATGATGTAAACGATGAAGGAGGTGAGCCAAATGAGTCCAAAGAAAGATAAAAAAAATAAAAAATTTGATTCCGAGGATAAACTTGAGCTCGCGCAGATTATCGCAGAGCGTTCTGAAAAGATTACAAAGCACACAGAAGCTATTGGTGATGCGTTCCTTCGTGTTTTACGTTGGTTAAGTGCATGGTTTGATCGTATTTTATTTAATCCGCGTCATGCTAAATTAGTTGCTTTTGCGGTTGCACTCTTAATCTATTTTGCATTTAATGTGTCGGCTTCTACGCCATCACCTGTAAATCAAGCACGTCAGATTCCAGATGTTCCGGTAGTTGTTAAATACAACTCTGAAATGTATGAAGTCGTGGACTTTGATGAAAAAGTTGATGTGATCGTATTTGGTGACTATAGTGATATTTCGATGGTTAACCCACAAAACGACTTAAAGGTTGAATTAGACCTTAGCGGTCTTGCTGAAGGTACACACCAAGTGAATTACAAAACAAATATTACATCAGCTCGTATAAGAACGACAATTACACCAGCTTCTGCAAATGTAACGATTCGAATTAAAGAAGCAAAACGTATGACGTTAAGTACAGAGTTTGTAAACCAAAATAAATTAGGTAGTCAATATGTATTGGGTACTCCAGAATTAGAAACACAAGACGTAACAATTAAAGCATCTAAAGAAACAATGTCACAAGTTGCCTTTGTTAAAGCGCTTATTGATGTTAGTGGACAGACTGAACAGTTTACAACTGACGCTGAAATCGCAGCTTATAACCAACAAGGGGAACGATTAACTACAGTGGATGTATTACCGAAGACTGTTAAGGCAAAAGTAGATGTAACCTCACCAAATAAGACGGTACCTATCAAACCTGTATTCCAAGGCGATATTCCAGAAGGTAAGGCAATTGCTTCACTATCGATGGATAATGAAGCGATGACAATCTATGCTCAACAATCTGTTCTTGATAGTATCGAAGAAATTAAAGTGCCGATTCAAGCAAGTGGCCTAACAAAAGATACGAAGTTAGTACATAATATCAGTCTCCCATCAGGAGTCCGACATGGTACTGTTTCTAAAGTTAATTTCGATATTAAACTTGGGGAAGGTGAAACGAAGAAATTTGATGATATTCCAATTCTCTTTGTTCACAATGTAAATCAATTAAAAATTTCACCAGGTACTACAGGTGATCAAAAAACAGCAACAACAACGTCATTAGAGGTATTTGGTACTAAAGAAAATATTGAAAAATTCAAACCTGAGAATGTAAAAGTATATATTGATATGCGAGATATTGAACCAGGCGACAACCAAGAAGTTAAATTATATGTAGAGTATAATGATCCAACATCATCACTTTACACAGTTAAATCTTCGAAAGAAACAGCAGTATTTAGTTTTAGAAAATAAGAGGTAAGTATTTATGGGTAAGTATTTTGGAACAGACGGCCTTCGTGGCAAAGCGAACGATGAACTCAGTTTAGACATTGCAATCAAAGTTGGACAGTACTTAGGCTACTCATTTAAAGGTGAGAAGCTTGTAGTAGGGCAAGATACAAGATTGTCATCCTCGATGTTTGCAAGTGCGATAGCAGCAGGTGCGACATCTATGGGAGCTGATGTGTATCTCCTCGGTGTTTGTGCCACTCCGGCACTTGCATTTGCAGTGAAAAATGAAGGCTTCAGCGGAGGAGTTATGATTTCTGCAAGCCACAATCCTTACTATGACAATGGTTTAAAATGTTTTGCATCAACAGGAATGAAAATTTCTGCAGATTTAGAACAAAAAATTGAAGCCTACATCGATGGTGAAATTACCATTGATGTCGCTTCAAGTAATGAAATTGGAAATGTGGTGGCTTTTCCACAAGGATTAGAAACATATATCCAATACCTTGAATCCCTTATTGATGTACGCTTTGATGGATTGAACATCGTCCTCGACACGGCAAATGGCTCGGCTGTTTCTTCTGCAGAGCGACTCTTTAAGGATTTGGGCGCGAATGTTACTGTAATGAATAATAAACCTGATGGTATTAACATCAATACTGAATGCGGCTCAACACACCCAGAAGCCTTACAAGCTAAAGTTGTGGAGCTCAAAGCGGATATGGGATTCGCATTCGATGGGGATGCTGACCGTTGTCTAGCGGTAAACCATAAAGGCGAAATGGTAGATGGGGATGAAATCTTGTATATCTTAGGTGGATTCTTAAAAGCTAAGAATGAACTAAAAGAAGATACAATCGTCTCAACCGTAATGGCAAATTTAGGATTCCTTAAATCTTGTCATAAAGCGGGTCTAAATGTTATTACAACAGACGTTGGAGATAAACATGTTTACGCTTCAATGAATGATAATGACTACAAGCTAGGTGGAGAACAATCAGGCCACATTATTCTTAAAGATTATGCAACAACAGGTGATGGTGTTCTGACTGCACTTGTAATTGCGGAAGTTGCTTCAAAAGCTGGAAAAACATTAGCAGAACTTGGTTCGGAATGCATACGCTTCCCACAACTACTTAAAAATGTTCGTGTTAATGATAAGCAAGCTGTTATGGATCACGCGTCTGTAAAAGAAGCTGAGGCTCGCATTCATCTTGAACTTGGTGAAGAAGGTCGCTTACTTTTAAGACCGTCTGGAACAGAACCGCTTGTCCGCGTCATGGTTGAAGCACAAACAGATGATTTGTGTGAACGCTATGTCAATGATATGATTAATGTAATCAATAACATTGAGTAAGGGTGATAATATGAAATATGTGATCAGTATTGTAGAAGATGAAAAAGATTTAAATGAACTTGTTAAGAGTTATTTAGAAAACGCTGGTTATGAAGTCCGCTCTTATTACACATATGATGAAGCAAATGCCCATGTCCAAGATGATGATGTTCATCTTTGGATTTTGGACATTATGCTTGATGATAAGAGTGGTTTTGACTTGATAGAACGAATAAAAATGCACTCACCATCGACACCTGTAATCTTTATGTCAGCTCGTGATAAAGAGTTTGATCGAATTATTGGGCTTGAAAAAGGGAGTGATGACTATATCACAAAACCTTTCTCACCGAAAGAACTTGTATTACGCGTAAATAATATTATTAAGCGTTCATATAACCAAGACCTTCAAACAGAAGTTGATGGCTATGTGATTGACGAAAAACAGCGTAAAGCAAGCAAAGATGGTTATGAGTTAGAACTTACAACAAAAGAATTTGATTTACTTATGCTTTTTGTGAAAAATAGGGGCGTAGCCTTCACTCGCGAACAAATACTTGTTCATGTTTGGGAAACAAATTATTTTGGGTCTGATCGTGTCGTAGATGACACCTTGAGACGTCTTCGAAAAAAAATGCCTGGTCTTAATATACAAACAATATACGGATTCGGATATCGTCTTGGATGATGAAGAATATTCGGGAGTTTATTAGAAAGCTATCGTTAACACAACAATTAATTGCAATTGTTGTTTTTACCTTTGCTTTCTTTTTAGTATTC
Source organism: Erysipelothrix tonsillarum DSM 14972 (assembly GCF_000373785.1). Classification (GTDB taxonomy): domain Bacteria; phylum Bacillota_I; class Bacilli_A; order Erysipelotrichales; family Erysipelotrichaceae; genus Erysipelothrix; species Erysipelothrix tonsillarum. The sequence goes on from NZ_KB892379.1 coordinate 52,417, forward strand.
TTTTTTGGAGCGTTATCGTTAAACATTGATAAATTTGTAGACAAGCAAATGTATGATTTGATTCATCGTACGCAACAAAATGTTATTTATAACTATAAACGTGGTTTAGATGACGTTGACCTTTATGGGGCTAATGATCCGAATATTATCCATGTTATTCGGAATAAGGACGGTAGCATCAAATCAAATGGTTTAAGTTTAATCAATGTTGATTTACTTAAACAAGTTAAAATCCAGATGGATGCAGTAGAACTCGAACAAAGCATTAATTACCGATTTAAAGATAGTAGTCTTTATACGATTACTAATATACCGGATAAACAAGCAAGCATCGCAACCTTAATTTCAAGGAATTATCAAAATGAATTTAAATCATTATTATTAAATAATGTCATCAATATGATTTTGATTATTATTGGTGTGGTTTTCTTACTATTGCTTGTTTGGGTCAGCTACATTATCCATCCTTTGAATCAAATAAGAGCGTATATTGAAAAAATTAAGCGTAACGAAGATGCAGAACTGAATATTGAGCGTCATGATGAAATTGGAGAATTGGCCGACGTTCTTGTGGAAATGAATGAAGAACTTAAACGACAAGAGCTTGTCAAAGAAGAAATGATTCAAAATATTTCGCACGACCTTAAAACTCCGATTGCGACGATCAAATCGTATAGTGAAGCAATCAAAGATGGAGTCTATCCGTATGAAACGCTTGAAAAATCGGTGGATGTGATTATCCAACATGCTGATCGACTTGAGAAAAAAGTATACAATTTATTAATGCTAAACCGGATGGATTACATGACTCATGAACAAATTGATAAGAACAGTAAGATTGAGTTAAGAGAAACCATTGAAGCCGTTATTGTGTCTTCCAGCCAAATCAAACCAGAAATAGAATTAGTATTGAATGCTGATGAGCAAAACATCTTCTTTGGAACAGAGGAACCATGGCGTGTTGTTGTGGAAAACCTCTTGGATAATGCATTAAGGTATGCTAAAACCGAAATTGTGATCACGCTTAAAGATAATTATCTATCTGTTTATAACGATGGATCTACGATAAATGAAGATCGAACGGAACAAATCTTTAATGCGTATGAGAAGGGTGAAGGCGGTCAATTTGGCCTTGGATTATCCATTGTAAATAAAGTAGCAACAAATTATGGTTATACCGTAAGTGCCTCAAACGTAAATGAAGGCGTAATTTTTGAAATTAGAAAGGTAGGAAATTAAATGAAACAAAAAATGGATTCACGTATAGCAGTATTAATTGATGCGGAGAATGTACCCTATGCGAACATAGGAGGTGTATTACGCGAAGTAGCGCGATATGGAACACCGACTGTTAAACGTATCTATGGAGACTGGACAAAACAAACAGCATCAGGATGGAAGAGTCATTTATTAGAACATGCAATCACTCCAATCCAACAGTATTCGTATACAACAGGGAAAAATTCATCCGATTCCGCAATGATTATTGATGCAATGGATATTTTATACGAAGGAAATGTCGAATCATTCTGTATAGTGTCATCGGACAGCGATTTTACACGACTTGCAGTCCGTTTAAGAGAAGCGGGCAAGTATGTCATCGGTATTGGTGAACAAAAGACACCAAGTGCCTTTATCGCATCCTGTGATAAGTTTATTTATATCGAAATTATCGATCTTGTTGAAACGGAAAGTGTTGATTCAAAAACAAAACTTTCTGCAGACAAGAAAAATAAACTGAATCAGCTCATTGCTGCATCCGTTAATGATCTTGCAGACGATAATGGGTATGTATTTATGGGAGACTTAGGAAACCTTATTATGAAAAAACAACCGGATTTTGATCCGCGTAATTATGGCTATTATCAATTGACACCACTCATTAAAGCACTTGGTAGTTTTGATATTGATGAACGACGGATACCAAATAGTAATGTTAAACATGTGTACATCCGAAACAAATAGTTTATAATATAAGTGAAAAGAGGATTTGTATGCATAAGAAATTAGTTTTAGCGAGTCAATCACCAAGAAGAAGAGAATTAGTAACGAAACTTGGCGTGGCTTTTAATGTTGTTTCTCCAAACAGTGATGAGACCCTTGATTCATCACTAACAGTGGAAGAGCAAATTGAAAGAATATCTGAAGAAAAAGCATTAAGTGTTTTTGACAACTATCAAGATTGTGTTGTACTGGGTTCGGATACCGTGGTTGTGTTCAACGGTGAAGTTCTCGGGAAACCCAAAAACGAAAAAGAAGCAAAAGAAACATTAATGAAATTGTCTGGATCTAAGCATGATGTCATTACTGGTGTATGTCTTGTTTCATCAGAATGTAAACGTGTATTTTCAGTTAAAACTGAAGTTGAATTCTTTGAACTAACAGAAGCGGAAATCGATGCTTATGTTGCAACTAAAGAACCTTTAGATAAAGCTGGAAGTTATAGTATTCAAGGTTTCGGTTCTGTATTTGTGAAGGGGATTGTGGGAGATTTCTACTCAGTCATGGGACTTCCAATTTCTCAAGTAAATCAAGAATTGATTCATAATCAATGGTAAAAAACGAAGAAATTCGTTTTTTTTTGTTGTTTTATAGCAATAATAAAAGGTTTTATTCCAAATTTAACCTAAATTTCAACAAGTTAAGGTATTGTAATGGTGTAATAACTATTGATAGCGAGACTATCATGCCTTTCAATTGAAGTAATAAGAGGTGCGTGGGGCATCTTTTATTAAAAAAAACTAACGTTGGGAAAGCGTTATTTTTTTTTAGGTGTGTTGCAAAATATAACCAATGTGGCATGATATAGATACGAATAAATGAAAGTAGAAGGTGTTATTGTGGATTACGAAATCAAAGAAATAGATTATGAGGCATTCATCCCCATCTACAACAATTTTATGATTAATGATTTTCCAGACGATGAATTGAGATCGTTACATAGCATTAAACGTATGTTTCGTGATGGACGATATTCTGTTCTGGTCATGGTTGAAAAAGACGTCTTGTTAGCATATGCTAACTTTATTACAGATGAAGAAGGTCGTGTTGCCTTGCTGGATTATTATGCAGTAACTGAAGCCAGACGTGGACAAGGGATTGGAACGTTGTTTCTTCAAAAAATTAGAGAGACCTTGGATGTTGATGGTTTGCTAATTGAAAGTGAGAGACCCGATAAAGCAGAAACAGAAGAAGATCGGATTGTACGTACTAAGCGTATCGGTTTCTACGAACAAAATGACTCGATTGTAACGGATTATACATGGGAAGCCTATGGCGTTATTTATAACTTATTGTATTTGCCAATCGGAAAAGATGTCGAACATGTTGATGTAGGATTTAAAATCAAAGAAATGTATGGTTTTACACTACCGAAGATGCTCCTAGACAAATATACCAAACTCTACATTGACTAAAAAATCTCGTTTTAAACGAGATTTTTTTTATGATCGTTTTACTTTAAGAAGCGCCCTTGTCAAAGGAACGGTGATAATGGTTGATACAATTGCTTCGGGAATACCGTTGACGACAATGACGCTCAGAATTGCTTTGGTCACTGCAACGCTCTCAATTCCACGTGCAACGCCATAGGCATCTTTGAAGAGGAGGGTAATGAGCCCCATCACGAGCAAGGTATTGGTCATTGATCCGACAAACCCTGCAACGCCAAAACGAAACGTGTCATTTTTGATAAGTTTACTTTCGACAATATAGTAGGGAACAATTCCCACGATGATACGGGGCACCAACGCAATAACAAGTGCGAGCGGGCTTCCCGATGTCGTTCCAATAACTGGTACTAAAGGTGAAAAAGCAAAAGAAAGCAATGAAGGACTCATTGTATTATTAATGATAGAATTGATGCCAAAGATTAAACCCAAACCAGCTCCCGCTAACGGTCCAAGTAAAATCGAACCGATAATAACTGGTATATGGACAATTGTTGCCTTAATGAACCCTAAATGAATAAATCCTAAAGGTGTCATGGACAGTAGAACAATAATAGAAGCAAAGAGCGTAAATAATGTATAATTTAAAGTTTTTTTATTAGTTTTCATATTGGTTTCCTTTTTGGTCCCACCATGTCAGAAGACCTTGTAGTAATAAGTCGGGTTCAAAATTCCAATATCCATCACATAAAGGAAGAATTGCTTTGGAATTTCCTCCTGTAACAACATAAGTTAACTCGGGATAATCGTGTTCAATTAAGATGCGATAGTTTTTCAAGATTGCAGCCGTGCCAAATAAAGCACCCGATAAAATACTTTGCTCTGTATTAAGTCCTAAATAATGTGGTGTGTCATTAAGGTTGATTGTTGGTAAGAGTCCGGTCTTCTCTCCGAGAACACTTAGACCCAATCGTACTCCTGGCATAATTGCGCCACCTTTGAATTGATTGTTAGAGAGCACATTAACGGTTGTAGCGGTCCCTAAGTCGAATACCGCAATATTGGGTCCGTAGAGTTCTTTTGCCCCGTATAATGCGATTATGCGGTCCATACCGAGTTTCTCAAGCGGATAAAGTGATAAATCTAATGAAAAATCATCGTGATGATTTAAAATCTTGGATTTAATTCCGAAAATCGAGTCCATCGCGGACTTAACCAGATCAACTTTATCGGGCCTAACAGATGCAATAACACAATGATCGATTTTCAAATGTGTATTTTGGTCTTTAAAGAATCTAATAAACGACTCTCTTGTTAAATAGGCATGTGTCGGAATGGTGAATTGATCCTCCAATTGTTGGCCTCCAAAACCAAAAGCGGTATTTGTATTTCCTATATTGATTACACATATCATGCGGAGACTCCTTCAAGCAGGTTTGAAACATAATCGACAATATCTTCGACTTGAGCCAAAGCGCCTTTACCTAAATCACCACATGCGAGCAATGCACTCCGAGGTTCGATTTCCATCCATCCTCGTTGTTTCAAACAAGCAAGATTTGCTTGCGTTGCTTCATTCTCATACATGTATGTATTCATAGCGGGTGCGATAATGCGGGGAATGTCATGGACGGCTAGTGTTGTGGTTGATACCATGTCGTCTGCAATGCCATGGGCAATTTTCGCAATAATATTTGCCGTTGCAGGTGCAATGAGTAATAAATCTGCAGACTTGACTAAATCGATGTGCATTATTTTTTGTGGGTTTTCTTCCTGGAGGATATCGGTATGAACAGCATTTTTAGTCAGTGATTGTAAGGTCAGAGGGGTGATAAACGCTTGTGAAGCAGATGTCATTAAAACATGGACATCATATCCTCGCTTCGTGAGTTCGTTTGCAAGATCTGCTGATTTATAGGCAGAGATACTTCCACTAACGCCTAATAGGATTGTTTTCATAAGGACTCCTTACTGTTTTTGTAAAGTGTTTGCACGAGGGCTGTTGCAATTCCCTCTTTTGAATGAGCTTGATGAATCATGCCCGTTCGATCAATAAAGTACGCAATGTGTTCGTTGTGGTGAATATCTTCAAGGCGATTCGCAATAACGAGATCACTTCCTGCCTTATCTATTTGCGCAAATGCAGCTTCTTTTAAAGATTCTAATGTTGTATTCGATAACAATTTAAACCCAACGAGGTATAGCTGTGGCTGTTTTACCTTTAGTTGGTTAATCAGTTTGGGTGTTTGTTTAAGGGTCAACACTAAGTTTTTATTTGAAGAGGTTAACTTACCATTAACGGCTTCATTTGAAGCGGTCAATGCTTGGCGAATCATCTCAGGGGATGCATCGGGATGCTTTTGCATCAAGGCATAGACGTGTTTTGTCATAGTGTCAATCGATGTAATGGTATCAACTTCATAATCACTTATTGCCATAGCATGAATCATGACATCAAATTGAACCGTATCAAACAATTCATTTAACACGGTTGATACCGATGCAACAGTATCAACTTCAAATTGACGACATGCATGAGTAGGAAGTTGCGCACCACGAGCATATACATAATAAACCGTTGCGCCTGATTCGATAAAGGCATCCGCAATTTTACTTCCGAGTTTTCCCGTAGAAGTATTTGTAATCCGCCGGACTGTATCAATGGGTTCCGAAGTTCCACCAGAAGTAATACAGACATTAAATATTTTTTTCATTTGAGACATCCTTTGCTAGAATCATTGAACGTAATTGATGAAATTGATCATCTACATTTGATTCGGTAAGTCCCCCCAAGAGTGAATAAACACTCAGTCCTTCAATCATAAACATCATGTGGTCTCTCAAGATGTCTAAATCTTGATTAACAACATACTCTTGCTTTACCCCCAAGGTCAACATTTCCTCTAGGGTTTTGCGAATATTATCAACTTGTGCTTCACGGAAAGCAAAGTCTGCTTCTGATTTATGGGTGAAATGATATTCATACATAGCACGTAACAAGCTTTCATTCATATTAAGCAGCCGTTGTTTTTGCGTCAAAAAATATGCATCAAGGAGTTCAAGAAAATCGATGTTTTGATGAACCGAATCGCGAATCCCTTCGAATTTACGACGTTCTCTTGATAATACGACATCTTTAAATATTTCTTCCACCGAGCTGAAGTATAAGTAAATGCCACCTCGACTAATTCCGCATTCCTCAATAATGTCTTTCATTGTAACTCCGGCATAGCCTTTACGACAAAACACAAGGCGTGCCTTCTCTAATATGAGTTCATACTTTGCTTTTCGCATAGCTTCATTGGTTACACGAGTCATATTTCACCTCACTTAATGACATACATGTCATTTTTCTAAATGTATTCTATGACACTGGTGTCAGTAAGTCAATAGAAAATAAAAAAAAGCCATTAAGATGGCTAAGTTTCACAGCATAAAGTAATTATTTGGTCGGCTTCATCGATAACTTTAAATCCAAGATTTTGGAATAGCCGCAATGAATACGTATTATGATTTCGTACCTGAGCATACACTTTATCAATACCTAAGACTGTTGCTCTAAAGAGTATTCCTTCAACGGATCGAGTGCCAATATGTTGATTCTGGTATTTTGGATCAACAATAATTTTAATCTGGTTATTGAGCAGAGCAATTGTGCCACACTGATTAAACTCATCACCATTAAGGATTTCAATATAATAAAGTTCGCCGTTTTCTGATAAATCAGTATAGTAAGCATCGACCTCCTGGTCCGAGAAAATCATGCGGTCACCGCGGAGTGCGAACATTAAATCTTCATTCTCCATCCATGAGCGTGCGTCTTCGGATAATACATCAAATTTCACCAGGTGTAACGTCTCCGTTAAATGTATAAAAGCTGGTTGATTTTTTATATTCATATTTCCCCTCCTTTATCTAAGTTTATCATGAGACTTTACCGGTATCAGTGAATGTTTATAGAAAATTAAGATAGTGCTCTTCTTTACATCAACTGATACTTATTGTATATTGGTTTTACTTTAAAGGAGGAGGATACGATGAATACGATGATAGGACTTGGTATTGTACTTGAAACCTCAGATAAAACAATTGAACAAATTGAGAACATCATGGATCTTGTCGATAGCTACAAAACAAAAATGGAAATAACACATCCCAAAGATGGTGACTACCATGATTGGGTGACAGAAGAAGTTGATGGGAACATTTATAATACTATTGAAAAACTTGCATATCGCACCTCATTTGCAGATTTAGAATTTACACATGATGGAAAAACGATTGAAGCACGCATGAGTATCACGAATGAAACGGATGCTCTTGTTGTAAAATTTGATATCGTAGAAGAACACCTTATTACGGAAAAAAACACCGAGAGTTTGGAAGCCGCAACACAATTGATGACTCAAATTTTTGATGCAATTGATCGAAATGTCGACTATGAATATCTGTTCTGTGATAACGAAGCAGAATATCTTTATTCAAAAAACCGCCTTATAGAGGTTGGCCATCAACCTTATGCGATTTTTAAAATGAATGATCGAAATACAGTATATGCCGATTGGTATCTCGATGGATTTACCTTAAGGGGTTCACATTAAAGATAGAAATGACTCACTTGATTGTGAGTCATTTTTATTTACAAGTAAATGGACAAGAAAAGGGGAGAATTTAGAGACGAAAAGAAGTATGCTTAGAACTGTTTGGAAGGAGATGTTCATGAAAGAGAATAAAAAAATAAAGAAAAGAATCATTCTCAGTCTTTTTGTCTTGCTTGTTGCATGCGCATGTCTATATTACTTAAAAACATTTGAACAAGCACCCCTACCTGATGACCAACCACTAGAGGCTGGGAGCTATATTGTAGGAAAAGACTTAGAAGCTGGAGAGTACATTCTTTTTACAGATACGGAAGGTTATTTTGAAATTCGTGCGGAGCAATCGAATCGAATTCGAAGCAACGATAATTTTAGAGGTAATTCAATCGTAACCGTTCATGAAAATGAAACAATTGATCTATCGAAAGCCATACTTTACCCGTATGCGGAAGCTCCTGAAATTAAAACGGATGCAGACGGCATGTATAAGATCGGTGAGCATCTTGATGCCGGTACCTATAAAATTAAAACCGATTTAAGTGGTTATTATGAAATCAGTAGTTCATCAGAACATGCGATTGATGACGTTATTGAAAACAACAATTTCACGGATACATACACAATACATGTTAAAGAGGGGGAATATCTTAAGCTTAACGGTGCCTATTTTGTCACCAAAGTACAATCGTAGCTTAGGATATCTTGCTTATTTTTAATACTGAATATAGATTGTCTAAAACCATGCGTTATTTTAACACATGGTTTTTTTTACCTGTCTGCATGCAAATAATCATCCAAAGAAAAGACAGATTAACATAACAAGATTTAAAAGTTGCGGACAGTTAATTAACGCAAGTATTGACTTTACGCTGATTTGTGAACCCCAAAGCAACTCAGATAGTCTAAAAACAAACGAATTATAATTGGACATAAAAAAACCCACATTGATGTGGGATAATTTTTATATGGTGCCGCCACCGAGAATCGAACTCGGAACTGAGCATTACCATTGCTCTATTTTACCATTGAACTATGGCGGCGTTGCATTACTATAATACTCAATGTTAAACAAAAAATCAAATACTATTTTAAAGAAACCGAGTAGAAGTAAAATTTAGTTAAGTTTCTTGCTTATTTAGTAATGGTTTACTAATTTTTAGAAGTAACTTTTACTGATGAAAGCGGTATAACTGTGGTACAATGTTAAAAAATAGGAGGTAAGTATGAAGGACTTAACTTTAGTAATATTAGCTGCTGGAATGGGGAGCCGTTACGGTGGATTAAAACAAATCGATAAATTTGGTAAAAATGGAGAGGCAATCATTGATTTTTCAATTTATGATGCAATTCAAGCAGGATTCAAGAAACTTGTATTAATTATTCGTGAGGAACACGAAGCGATTTTTGAGGAAGAACTTGTTGGGAAAATTCGTCCCTTTATTAATGTAGAGTATGCTTTCCAAAGTACCAGTGATGTACCAGAATGGTTTGAAGGTGTTGAAGGTCGTGAAAAACCATGGGGAACAACGCACGCTCTTCTTGCTGCACGTCACCAAGTTGATGGACCCTTTATGATTATTAATGCGGATGACTACTATGGGAAAGCAGCGTTTATTGAGATGGCGCGTTTCTTAAATGAAGAAGTAAAAGATGATCAAGCTGCAATGATGGGATACATTGTGGACAATACGATTACAGATAATGGTACGGTTACGCGTGGTGTTTGCGAAAATGTAAATGGATTCCTAACAGATATTGTTGAAACAGATGGTATCAAACGTACCGACAAAGGGGTTGTTGGTGGACCAGATGAAACATTAATTGCAGATGGAACTCAAGTTTCGATGAACTTTTGGGGCTTTACACCTGCTATCTTTAATTTAATGGAATCAAAATTTGAAACATTCTTAAAAGAAGATGTAGCAAAAAACCCAATGAAATCAGAAGCGCTTTTACCAAATGATGTAGGAGCACTTATTAATGAAGGGAAGCTCTCTGTTAAAATCTTGGACACACCTGATCGTTGGTTTGGTGTAACATATCAGGAAGATAAACCGATGGTTCTTGCGCAATTCGCAAAATTCCAAGAAGATGGAACCTATCCAGAGAAACTTTGGGATAAAAAATAATTCTATTACTCTACGAGAAATCGTAGAGTTTTTTTTATGTGTGATAAAGATTGTGATAAAGTGGTAAAATTGCAAATCCTGTCGTATTATAGATACATAAAGGTAGGTTATAGTTATGGACAGTCAATATGAAGCTAATTTTCAATTTTATCCCGTTACGATGGATGAAAAACCACACAGTGTGCGGGTTGATCTTAACGCACTCGATTTGGAAGCGGAATTCCCGCATTTATACGTCCTGAGAAAGCCATACGCAGCGCGAGACAACGGTTTTCCTTTGGAGACATCATTCAGTGTCATCAATGAGTTTGAAGATGCGGTGGTGAGTTATTTAAGTCATTTTGATATTTATCAAATTGGTGTTATTACCGGAAACGGTGTCTGTGATTATTTCTTTGTATCAAAAACACCTTTCGACTTTGAAAAGCAATTGAGAGAACAATTTCCAGATGAACTCTTTGGTGTCATAGTTCGTGAAAATGATGCATTTGAAATCTATAAAAACGTGTTGTACCCGGATGAATTTGAAGTGAGTGTAATTTATAATCAAAATGTATGTATGAATTTGGAGCATGAAGGTGAGCGTTTTGAAAAAGAACGTGACGTTGACTTCTACATGGTTTTCGAAACAGAAACCCAAGCAGAGCAATTTACACAACATTTTACCGAATTCGCACATACAATTCGGGTTGAACAGCGGGAAGATGAAATGGTACAAGTCCATATGATCGCAAATCTGATTCCTACGTTACCCGTAATGAATGGTATCTCGCAAAGTATTGTGACATTAACCAATCAATATGGTGGGCATTTCGACGGTTGGGGATGTCGCGTAGAAGCATAAAAAAGGATACAATCTGTAAACAACAGATTGTATCCTTTTAATTTTATTTCATAATCCGCTTAAAATGATAAACGATTTAGAATTATTTAAGCTTGGTCTTTAATTACTTGTTCTTTAAGGATGAGTTTACGGTTCCATACCATAAGTACAGCCGAGATTGCTCCTGCAATCGCAACACCGACCCATTTGTATTCAACCAGTTTAACCATCATAAAGGGTAACCATGAACTTCCATAATCAATACTTGAAATCAATGCAGAACCACCAGGGATTGCAAAGTTTGCGGCTTTCGCAGCTTCAGTAAAGATTGGGGCAATATTTGTACCAATTAAAAGACCGATTGATACCGTAAAGATTCCGACGATTAGAGTACGGAAGAAGTCTCCGCCACATAGTGGTGCAATTAATACAAACATAAATGGTAAACCAGCAAGACTTGCGAATGGCAAGAATTGGTTACCTGGAATAATAAATGCAAGGATGATTGTAATCGGAACCATTACAAGAGAAATCGTAAGGGTAACTGGGTTACCAACCCCAACAGCTGAGTCAAGTCCAATTAGAAGATTGGAATTTTCTCCATATTTCTTTTGAATTTTAGCTTGAACGGCTTCACTAATTGGCATAAGACCTTCCATAAGAATTGCGGACATTTTTGGTGTTAGGACAAGAACTGCAGCCATAACGATTGCAAGGTTTGTAATGCCTTTGAAATCATAACCGGCAACAAGACCTAAAAGAATCCCTACCAATGTTCCTAAAATAGCAGGGTCACCAAACATTCCGAATTTCTTTTGGAAAGACTTTTCATCAAGTTTGATTTTATTAACACCTGGAACTTTATCAATAATAGCATTTAAAACATAAGCAATCGGTGCGAATGATGCCGTAAATGCATGGGGAATTGAAATACCGGGTAATCCGAGTTGTTTCTCAACAAGCGGTGCAGTACGGTCTCCAATAACCATAATAATAACCATATTAAATGCAGCCATTAGTAGACTGACAAGCAAATCGTTTGTAATCATAAATACGAGTGAACCTGTAAAGGCAAAGTGCCAGAAGTTCCAAATATCAACGTTGACTGTTTTTGTTGTCTTTGTTGATAACATAATAATGTTAACTAAGATTCCAACAGGAATGATTAATACTCCAACAGCAGATCCAAAGGCAATCGCACTGGCAGCGGGCCATCCCACATCAAGAACCGTAAGATTAAGACCGAAATTCGCAACCATTTGCTTTGCAGCGGGTTCCAAGTTCTTTGTTAACAATTCAATAACAATATTTAACCCAATAAAACCAATACCGACCATTAATCCTGATTTAAACGCCTTACCAAACTTAACACCCAAAGCTAAGGCGAAAAGGGTAAAGATGATTGGCATCATAACAGCAGGACCGAGGTCAACAATAAAATTTAAAATTGACATAATTATGCTACTCCTTTAGCTAAAATATCTAAGATTTCTTTGTTTGTTTTTCCTTGTAATAATTGATTTAAAAAATCATCATCCGCAAAGGTACCCATGAGTTTACTCAAAATTTGAACTTGTTCATCTTTGTTCTTAACAAGTAAGAAGAAAAAGAGTTTAACTTCAAGGTCGTTATCACTCACCATTTCTTTATAAGCAATGGGTTGAGCAACCCGTACAAAAGCAATACCGGGTTTATGGATATATCGTGAATCAACATGAGGAATTGCGACACTGCATACAGGAGCTGCAAGCCCCGTAGGATAGGTTGCCTCTCGTTCTTTTAGCGCGTCTAAGTATGCTTCATTAACATAACCAAGCTCTAAAAGATGATGATTCATTACATTAAAGAGTTCATCTTGTGATGATACTTTTAAATCTAAAAATATTAAATCTTCATTAAACACTGTCTTCACCACGTTTTCTATAAGCCAAGAATTTCGATTACATTATCGATTGTTGCTTGGGCACCCATACCCGTTAAAAGGGATAAACCTGAAACTACAGGGATGCCGTAACCGTCGCCACCTTGCGCAGTTGTTACAATAACATCTTGGTTGGATACGATTGAGGGGAGTTCTGCAAGTGAAGTTTGAATAAATTTAACTTGATCAAGAAGCCCTTTCGCTTCAAGACCTGCCTTAAGTTTTGATGTTGCAACAGTACTCGTTGCGATTCCTGATCCACATGCTACAATAATTGTTTTCATAAAATACCTTTCCTACTCATTAAAGAGTGATTTTATATAAGAAATATTCTTATTTTTAATAATGTTCGACACTTTATATTGATGGTCAATTTCCGTATAGAGTTCAGCAAATAAATCGGAGTAATGCATGCGATGGTCTTGATCGATGAGAATCATGAGAATAAGTTGAACACGATCATACTGCCAAGGGATGGGCTCATCTAAGATGCACACCACAATGGATGGTTGGTATACAGAACCTTCGATATTGTGAGGGATACAAACGAGGTTACCAACTTCAGTTGAACCAAGCGCTTCACGCTCTATAATTGATTCTTGACACGTTTTATCTATGTAACCAAGTGTGAGGGCTTTTTGGCTCATTAACTCAAGCAAAGCTTGAGGCGTTTGCGTATCAGGATTCACTAAAAATAATTTTTCGTCGAATAAATCTGCGACCGAATGGGTATCGGTTGGAACCCCTTTGATATAGCGTTGGATATGGGCAATATCTCGATCGGTAACGATAGCGGATACGACAACGGTCGGAACCCCAAAGTTACGATCAATATGAACTGTAGAAATGAGAAGGTCGACATCATCCATATCCTGTTTATCAAGTTGATAAAGTGCACTTACTTTTTTTATTTCAAGCGCGTCGCCGAATTTAGTTTCGAGTTTTGCTTTCAGCAGCATAGCGGTTCCAACACCCGTAGTGCAAACAACAATTGCGCGTGTTGTTTCACCCTTTTCATCTTGGCGTGCACGTTCACGTGCACCACAGAAATGTAAGGCGAGGAAACCAATCTCATCTAAATTAAATTCCACTGAGCAAGACTTTAAAAAGTGGAATGCAAGAACTTTCGCTATTTGAATTTCAAACGGATAATTTTTTTCAATTTCATCCAGTAATTCATTACGAATTGAAAGTTTAAGTTCGATACGCTTCAAGGCACTTTCCAAATGGGTTAGCAAACCTTCTTTTAAAACTTCATCATGACGGAAATCACTACCATAAATCCTATATATGTCATCTAGAGCTTCATCTAAAATTTGTAAGTTGCGATGTGTATCAGAATTCACATTATCAACATCTGTATGGAGTTTCTTTTGAGAACTGAGGTGAATATAAATATTTACAATTTCACTTGAGGGAATTTTAATCATTAAGGCCTCTTCCAACATTAATGCGAGCGCTTCAGCACATAAATAAGCTTTAGAGTTTGTATTAATCGTGTTGATATTATTACTGGAACCAAGCTTACCTTGTTCAATACGTGTCAAAGCAATCTCAATGTGAATGGATAAATTTTTAAAACCTATGTCTGTCAGATGTAGTTGGTATTTTTGAATGCATGTCACGATAACACGTTCAATAATTTCCATCCGTGGGCTGTTTTGTCCGATGATACGATTCATATCAATGGTTGCCTTTTCCAAGACGAGGTAATCATTAATAAGACGGCGTATGCTGTTTTCATCACCGGCTAAAATAAGCCCGCGTTTATAATCATTCTCAAGATTAATATGATAATCTCTAAGAATGCGTCGGACACTGACCAGATCTCGTTTAAGGGTTGATAAACTTACAAATAAATTATCCGCTAAGGTTTCAAGTGTAAAATGGTTTCCATTTAAGGTTCCATTAGCAATCTTACGAATAATCCATTCAACTCTAGATTGTCTTACATTCGGCAATACGTTATTGTCAAACTCATCATTATAGAAATAAGTTTTCCACATTTCATTTTTTAATGAGTCCTCGATAAGATAACCTTTACCGCGTAACGAGGTGATTGCCATGTTGTTTTCACGAAGGATGGTATCAATTGCTTGAACTTCCCGTTGAACTGTTTTACTTGAAATGTTCAGTTCGGTAGCAATATCATCGCTAGTGATCGCTTCATGGGCGTTGATAATCAACAAAAGAATATTATTCTGTCTTTGTGTTAAATCCATCAAAATCACCTCACAATCATAGTTTACGTTATTATACATAGTGTGCAGTTCGTGTTTGTCCTTTGTCAACGGACATGCTTAATTTTAAAAGTCGGTTGGATAAGGACAGTGTTGAAAAGTGAGATCATGCGCAAAGGTAGATGGCTATGATATAATGAGCGGAGAAACTTTAGTGGAGGTTTGTTGTGAAGTTATTTATACAAAAACATAAAATGGGTATTTTTGTGGTGTTGAACTTACTCTTAACGATTGGGATGAATTTGGGGCATCCTGTTACACCGACACTTATGAAATCATTGGACCTACCACCGCATGTCTTTGGTCTCTCATTTGCGGCAATGTGTTTAACGAATTTCATTTTTGCCCTTGTTTGGTCTAATATCGCGAATGGCATGAAAAAATCGCGAATTCTTATGATCTCATCGATTGGTTATGCAATTGCTCAGTTATTATTTGGATTTGCACTTAATCGCTATAGTATTTATTTTGCGCGATTACTCAGCGGTATTTTTGCCGGGGGATTTCAAGTGGGACTTATGAGTTATGTGGTTAATGAAGCACCCGAAGACCGACAATCCCATTACATTACAATTTCTTCAATCATCGTCAGCGTTGGAGCTGCATTAGGGTTCTTTATTGGTGGTTATTTAGGCGATGTTTCGGTTCGTTTAACCTTTGTGATTCAAGCAGTATTACAAATCGTGCTCGGGGTCTTATTCTATGCTATCTTAGGGCGTGAAGAAACACTTGAAGAAAAGTTAGAGTGGTCCATGATTTCTGAGGCAAATCCATTAAAGGTTTTGAAATCATCTCGTTATTTAATGAAGGATATGGTTCTCATTCTGTTAATTGTGACGTTTACGTCATCAGTAGGAACAACACTGTTTGATCAAAGTTTTAATTATTACATTAAAGATATCTTTAACTTTGTGCCGAGTCAAAACGGTTTGATTAAAGCTGTGACAGGGTTGTTTGCTGTTGTGCTTAATGTGATTCTAATTCGACGTCGTGCGCGTAAAAAACAAGGCATCGAAATTGGTCTATTGAAAACCGTATTTATCGCTATGGGAACGTTAGCGATTATTGTGAGCTTCAGTCAAAGTGCCACGCCTTTTGTTGGCTTCTCACTCGCATGGTTTGGGATGTACACGGTGATGATCCCGATTCTTCAGAATTCAGTGATTTCCAATAAAAAAAGTGTTGAGGAAGGAAACCAGTTAGCGGGGCTTTATAATTCACTGTTGATGTTAGGTAAAATTTTTGGAGCATTGCTTACAAGCCTTGTTTACACACTTTTACCCGCCGCAACTTTCTTAGTAGCAGGTGTGATCTTCATAATCTCATTCTTATTCTTATTGAAACCAAAAACATCAATTTAAATAGAAACAAAAACACCTCCATTCTAAGTTTCATTTCACAATGATGCTTGTATAGAAGTGTTTTTTTTTTTCTTATTTTTAAAATTTAATTTATAAATCAAAAACGCCTCAAACAGTGGCGTTTTTTTCACGTACCAAGACGAAATAACGATTAATAAAGAAATCGGCAAATAAAAGCAGTTTATATTTCGCTGTGAAATCCGGATCATGATTTCCAATAGGAATGACATAATCAAAAGCGGACGAGAACTTCATATTACTGTTGTGGGTAATCAAAATAGAACGTGCATTGGAAGAGAGAATCGGAATGGTAATGTCTTTTTCCATGATAAGGGTACCTTCCATAGAAATGAGGATGCACAAATCATTGTCATTAAAAGTCTGAGCAACTTGAATTTGTTGATGCTTGTCAGAAATATATTGAATGTATTTTCCGCTTGAGAGCACTGCGCGTTGAATGATCGATGCAATCTCGCCGAGGATGTGTGTGGCGAAGAGATAGACATTTTTGTATTCGAAGATTAGTTTACAAAGTACGTCAATGTGATTCTTCAGTTCAAATTCATCAATTGATCGAATTGATTTAGCAATTATTTCGGAATAACTGTCCAACATATGGGTATTGAGAAAAGCGTTGTCGATCTGTAAATCATTAAATTCATTCTTAATGCCAAGGTAGTCTTGTTTCATATCATTAAAATGCTTATAACCCAATCGATTTGCAAAACGGCTTAAACTGGCTGCAGAAGTATAACAAATGGTAGAAAGCTCGTTGATTGTAATATTATCAGATACATTATTTATATTTTGCAATAAACATTGAGCAATTTGAACATCTGTATATTTTGAAGTCATCGGAGAAGTCATAATATTTTGTAACTTAAAAATAAAACCTGCCATAAATACCTCCTTAGAACATAGGTAAATAATATATTACATTTTCAACAAATGCAAATCACAAAATAGCGCTTTCATATTCAGCAAAAATTTCAGTCTTTTTGCGCGCAATGCAACATATCGCAAATTTAGAAAGCGCTTGCATTTAAAAGCGGTTGAATCAAAGGTTTTGTTTAGATACAGGTGTAAACTTTGAGTATGAAGGGAGATTTATTGGATGAAAAACAAAAAAAGATTTATATCTTTACTGCTCATTATGGCTGTACTGGTTACAAGTTTCAGTACATATACAACGCCAATTAGTGCGGCAGATACAGAACCTGTACTCACCAACGGAGATTTCGAGGAAGAAATCAATCCAGATGATATTCAACTCTACAAAGCACAACGCGTAGATGCGACGACAGGAAAAGTCAAAACAGGAAGTCATGCGATTAAAGTTGGTAGCGAAAAACCAACTGAAGACAAAGACTACCCACTTTGGTTCTTTAACGGAGGAAAAGGGTCAGCGAATATAATTATTCGTAATGTACAACCAAACACAAAATATCGTGTATCCATGAGTTTGTATAACGAGACCGGCGTTAATATGCGTATTGGTGTTCTCGACATTGAAGGGTCACGAGTACCTTTCCGTCGTGGACAACTCAAATCAGAATCACGCAACCATTGGTTCCAAACATCAAACTGGCAAGAAGCTAAAATTGATATTGTAACTGGACCACGTTCAAAAGAACTGTATGCCTTTGCGCTTACAAACTGGACGAATACAGAACAAGGAGCAGGCGTATTCTATATTGATGATGTGAAAGTTGAAAAACTTGAGGAAGTTCCATCATCTGTAACAAGTACTGTTCAATATACACCAAAAGATACTGCGGAATTCCCACAAACAATTCCAGCAATTCAAGAATTTACAGCAAGTGATCAAGGTCAATTCAATCTTGATAAGACCTTACAAGCTATCTTTGTTGATGAAGCAAACTATGATAAAGCTGAATATTTCGGCGAAAAGCTTGTTGAAAAAGGATTGGTTGAAAAATATGAAATTTTTGATATATCGGAAAAAGGAAAATCAGGAATTGCAATCGAAAATTCAGACTTGAAATTCAATTATCCAGCAGACCATGAAGGAACACGTCATGAAGCATATGAAATGGACATCGAGAATCAATTGATTTCCTTAAATGCAGAGTCGACCAGCGGGATTCAAAACGGTCTTATGACATTACTCCAAGCATTTACTCAACAAGACTTTCTACCAAACGGTACCGTAAACGACTATACCGACCAAGAAATTCGTGGGTTACAAGTAGATACGGGACGTCGTTACTATTCGATTGGATGGCTTGAAAATCAAATCGAACAAATGGCGTATCAAAAACTAAATAAACTTCAATTACGACTTAAAGATAATGAAGGACTTCGTTATGAATCTGAAGTAGCACCACAATTTATTGATACAGCGGGTGGCTACTGGACACGTGAAGAAGTTAAACATTTAGTTAATTATGCACGTCAATTTGATATTGAAATTATTCCAGAAGTAGACTTCCCAGGTCACTCCGAACAAGATGGTGTTTACTTTGATGATTCATGGGCACTTAAATCGGGCTCAAGAACTTTAAACTTTGCACTACCTGAAGTTCGTGAATACATGCTTTCACTTTATAAAGAAGCATTCGAACTCTTCGAAGCTGACACCGTACACATCGGTGGTGATGAATATTTCCAAACAGCAGGTTATGAAGATCCAGAGGGCAAGCTCACAGCATGGGCTGTTGCTGAAAGTGGCGATCCTTCTGCAAATGAATACGACGCTTTAAAAATTTACTTTAATGAAATGGCAGCGCCATTCTTAGAAGAGGGTAAACGAGTTCTTGTGTGGAACGATAACATTAAAGATGTTGGCACATCAGCAGTTACACTTGATGATCGCATCGTAATTGACTTCTGGGCTGGGACATTCTATAACTCGATTTCGGCTTCAGACACCCTAAATAAAGGGTATCAAACAATGGGATCTGCAGCGAACCTCTATCACGACCTATGGCCGGAAAATGACAAGCTTGATCGACCATTGCCGGAATGGTTCTATAGCCAATGGAATCGTTTCACATATTCAACAGGATATGGACAAGAACAAGTTTCTGAAACCAATTTATCACTTGGTCAAATGTTCCCTATTTGGGATGATGCGCATGGATATGTACCAGAATATATCTTGACACAAACACTTTATCCACGTCTAAACATCTTCGCAGATATGATGTGGGGTTCATCAACCAATACGAAAAATTATGCTGAATTCGAACGTCTAGGTTACCAAATTGGTACGGTAAAACAAGAAGGATTCAGTCAAATTGAATTAATCTACAACGAAAATGACTACGATCTTGTTGCAACTGCAATCAGTGATGAACTCGCTACAATGGACTTAGCGGTGTACAACAGTGAAAAGATTGATGCCTTAAAAGATCTCGTTGCAGCACCTGCAAACCCAGGCAATTATTCAAGCTCAATCTATCAATTAATCCATGCATTTGAAAACCTCAATGCAGAAACCCCAACATATGAAAGTGTTTCAGTACACTACCATGATGAATCGGGTAAAGAAATTCATGAACCACTTGAATTGAATCGCGATGATACCTCACGCTATTCGGTAGAACCTATCGAAATCGATGGTTACGAATATGTTAGCGTTGCACGTGGAAATGATGTTGTTAGTGGATTCTTCGATGACGAACGTCATGAAATCAAATTTACATACAAGCTTAAAAAATCAACAGAACCAGGCGGTGAAACTCCAGGTGGTGAAACTCCAGGTGGTGAAACTCCAGGCGGTGAAACTCCAGGTGGTGAAACTCCAGGTGGCGAAACTCCAGGTGGCGAAACCCCAGGTGGTGAAACTCCAGGCGGAACAAAACCGGGTGGAACAAAACCGGGGTCAGAAACCCCAGGTGTTGATCAACCTAAAGATGGTAAAGACTTACCAGGAACGGGTGTAACACCGAATAATATTGCATTAGTAGGTGGTATCTTGATTCTTGTAGGTACAACAATGTACCTCATCAAAACAAAAAAAGAAAAACATAACAACTAAAGATTAAGGAGAAGAAGTATGGATAAATTTATTGAAAAACTAGAGACCAAACTGGTTCCCATCGCATCAAAATTAGGGAATCAAAAACATCTTCTAGCAATACGTGATGCATTTATTGTAATTATGCCTTTGATGATTATTGGTGCATTTGCGGTCGCAATTAACAATATGCCAATCCCAGCATTCCAATCATTTATGGATAAAGTGTTCCCATTTATGAATGGTGATCAACCTATTTGGAAAAATTTGGGTGGCAATATCTGGTCGGGTTCATTTGCTATCATTTCACTATTTATGTCATTCCTAGTGGCATACAATCTGTCGAATGCATACAACATGAATGGACTCATTGGAGGTGCTACTTCAATGGCATCCTTCTGTGCTATCGGAGGACTTACAGGAGCAGATGCAATGGGTTTAATCTTTGCGCTTCTTATTTCCCTTCTATCTGTTGAATTACTGCGTTTTCTAAGTGGGAAAAAATGGCTTCGTATCACGATGCCAGAAGGTGTTCCTCCAGGGGTAGCAGATTCATTTACAAATATGCTCCCAATGATGATCACTGTATTTATCTTCTCATTAGCAAATACATTGCTCATTCGTATAGGAATCGAAAATGTTGTTCTTGCATTCTATGAAGCATTCCAAGAACCATTTATGAACTTAACAAACTCATTACCATCAGCAATTATTATCGCTGTGATTCCACCACTCCTTTGGTTCTTCGGATTGCATGGAGCGAATATGATTGAACCCTTTATGCAATCGATTAATGTCACAGCTATTGACGCAAACATTAAAGCGATTCAAGCGGGTAATAGTGCACCTTATATCGTTAGCAAACCATTCTTTGATGCTTTCGTTAACTTAGGTGGTACAGGAGCCACGATTGCACTGATTATCGCAATCTTCTTAGTGGTTCGTAAGAATCAACAATTCCGTAAAGTTGCCGAGTTCAGTGTGGCACCAGGATTATTTAATATTAATGAGCCAATGACCTTTGGATTACCAATTGTTTTAAATCCAATTCTGTTCATTCCATATATCCTTGCACCTGTTGTCCTCACAATTATTGCTTATGTGACAACATCCATTGGACTCGTACCGGCATGTACCTTTGTCTTACCATGGGTAACCCCACCTGTAATTGGTGGATTCCTTGCAACGCAAAGTGTCGCTGGAGCAATTCTTGCTGCAGTCAATGTCGCGGTTGCGGTCTTAATCTATTTACCATTCGTTAAACTTGCAGACAAACATGCAAATATCTAAATAATAACAAAAGGGTAAAAATTTAAATTTTTACCCTTTAATTTGAAAGGAAGGAACAATGAAACAGTATAACTTTCCAAAAACATTTTTGTGGGGAGCCGCATCATCGGCACCACAAACCGAAGGTGTTTACCGAGGGGATGGAAAATCCCCAAGCACCTGGGATCAATGGCATGAACAAGACCCCGAACGTTTTTATGATGAAGTTGGTCCAAACAGAGCATCTTCAGTGTACGAACATTACAAAGAAGATATTCAGTTAATGAAAGATATGGGCTTAAATTCTTACAGAACTTCAATTTCATGGACCCGTCTTTTACCAGATGGAAAACATCTTAATATGCAAGCCGTTGAATACTATCGTGATTACTTCCAAACCCTAATCGATCATGATATTAAACCTATTATTAATCTTTTCCACTTTGATATGCCTTGGTGGATGATGAATAAAGGGGGGTGGGCGAATAAAGAAATTGTAGATCATTTTGAGTATTATGCGCGCGTATGTGTTCAAGAGTTTGGTGATCTTATAGATTGTTGGACTACATTTAATGAACCCATCGTACATGTGGAATGCAGTTATATGTATGGTTTTCACTATCCTGCAATCGTAGATTTTAAGAAAGCAACACTTGCTGCATATCATACGATGCTTGCACATTCAGCCGCGATTAAAGCGATGAAAGCCGTGAAAGCAGATATCGAAGTAGGGGTGATTTTAAATATCACGCCTATATACGCTAAAAGTAATGCTCCAGAAGATCTCGAAGCAGCTCGCATCGCAGATTTATTAAACGTCTATAGTTTTTTGGACGCGATGGTTATGGGTACGTTTAAACAGGAACTTGTTGAAGTGCTCCGTGAAAATGAGTTGTTATGCGAAACGACGGAAGATGAGTTAGCGATGATTAAAACTTATACAGCTTCGTTTTTAGGTGTTAATTATTATCAACCTAAGCGTGTACAAGCACCGAAGGTTCAAACTCATAAACCAGCACTAACGCCGGAGGACCTCTATATTCCATATGAAATGGAAGGGCGCCGGATTAATCCTTATCGTGGATGGGAAATTTTCCCTGAAGCACTTTATGATATTGCAAAGCGACTTCAAGAAGATTATCACGAGATTCCATGGTATGTATCTGAAAATGGAATCGGTGTTCAGGATGAACAACGTTTCAAAAATGCTGATGGGAAGATTGAGGATCAATACCGTATTGAATTTATACAAGAACATCTTAAGTGGCTTCAAAAAGCAATTGATGAAGGTGCGAATTGTTTTGGATATCATGCTTGGACCTTTGTTGATTGTTGGTCATGGCTGAACGCATATAAAAACCGATACGGGTTCATTAGTTTGGACCTCAAGACCCAAGAACGTACGCGAAAAGAAAGCAGTTATTGGTTTGAGTCATTTATCAAAGAACAAATGAAATAATTGAGGTAAAAAGATGATTAAATTAGAACCATCATTGAAACATTATCTTTGGGGTGGGGAAAAATTAAAAGAATATGGTAAAGTATCAGAATTTGATACGATTGCGGAAAGTTGGGAAGTATCAACCCATCCAGATGGCTTATCGTTTATTAAAGGTACACACAAATCATTTAAATCGTATCTTGAAGTCAACGGACGCCATGTCATGGGTGCCCATGGCGAATCGTATGAAGAATTTCCATTATTGATTAAATTTATTGATGCTGCGAAGCCGTTGTCGATTCAAGTTCATCCCAATGATGAATATGCATTAGAGCATGAAGGACAGTATGGTAAAACGGAAATGTGGTATATTCTCGAAGCGGAACCACAAGCATATATATATTATGGGTTTCAGGAACCTGTTTCAGATGAGATGTATCGTTCAATAGCTGAAGATGGTACCATTCTTTCTTATCTAAATAAAGTATCGGTTCAAAAAGGTGATGTAGTATTGGTAGAATCCGGTACGGTTCATGCATTAGGGCCTGGTATTGTGGTCTGTGAGATTCAACAAAATTCAAATGTAACGTATCGCATCTATGATTATCAACGATTGGAGAATGGGAAGGAACGTGATTTACACCTAGATCAAGCGATAGCCGTTACACATTTTCCAAAGCATTTATCGCTTGATTTTAAACGTTATCCAAGCGAAATTAAAGATGGTAAAACCATCATTGCCCTTGAAAATCATGAAAAATTTAAGGTGTGTAAAGTCATTCAAGATGGCACATTTAAAATCCGAGGGTCAAGTGATAGTTTTGAAATTATCATTGTACTTGAAGGAAAGCTTCAAATTAATGATAAAAAGGATGAATATATTGGTAAAGGGGATAGCGTATTCTTTGATGCGAATGAATCGTATATCATAAGTGGACAAGGAATATATCTCAGTGTAAAGATATGATAAAGAATAGGGTTTAAATCCTTCTCTTTTGTACATAATTCTATATTTTATTAAGTTACAAAAAAACCTCCTGTATCTTGAATCATTGTTTGATGATCCATGTACAGGAGGTTTTTTATTCTTTACAGAAACTACAACAATAGCAGTTACTGCGAAACTATTTGCTTAAACAAATTGATTAATCGGATAAAATGCTAGCTTGCTTACTGTTTTCAAGTGCTGTCTCTTCTTTAAGTTGTTTATTGTCTAAAGATTTAAAGAAAGGATAATAGAGAACAATATCAAGCGCTAGAACTAAGAATTGCAATACAACGGCACGTAAATCCCAGTTTGTCGCAATAGCACCACTGAATCCAATTGGCATTGTCCATGAAGGATTGATTCCCACAGGGATTCCTACAAGACCCGCTTTCATTACTGCATATACCACTAAAATATTAATAATAGGAACAAAGATAAACGGGAAAATCATAATAGGGTTTAATACAATTGGTACACCGAACATCAGTGGTTCATTAATATTGAAGAGAGAAGGCACGATGCTTAACTTTCCAATTGCTTTTGACTGTTGACTCTTCCCTCTAAACACTAATAGAAGCGCTAAGGCCAATGTTGCACCACCGCCACCAATCCAAACAAAATTTGTTAAGAATGGATAACTAACAATATTTGGTATTGCTTGTCCGGCTTCAAATGCAGCACGATTAGCATCCATCATTGCATACCAGATTGGATACATTACTGCACCTACAAGGTCCGTACCATGAATTCCAAGGAACCAAATAATCGAAGTAAGTGCTACGGCAATAATTGTACCTCCGAGTCCACCACCAATTCGGGTAAGCGGAATACCAATTAGGGTGGTCACAACATCGTGAAGTCCACCAAAGCCAATTACTTGAACAAGACGATCTAACAGTGCCCAACCAAAAATAATTGCGAACCCTGGAAGGATTGACGAAAATGCGTTGCTTACGCCGGTTGGAACTGTTTCCGGCATTTTAATAGTCCAATCGCGTTTGGCGAAAATTCGATAAATTTCGACGGAAACAAGGGCTAAAACAATGGCTGTAAAGAGACCACCACTACCGAGTTTTCCATAATCGATACCCGCAGCACCTTCAATATCCAAAATATGTGGCGTAATGATAATAAATGAGGATAGCGATAAGACGCCGACGGAAACATCAGGTAACTTATAGGTCTTTGCAAGATTATAAGCGACACCAAATGATACAATAAGGGCCATAATTCCAAAACTACCTTTGGTAATTTTCCCAAGTACTTCATCAATTTGACCAAAGTTATGAAGGGTTTCACCCCAATTTGGGAAAGGTAGGTTACCAAGTACAAGTGAAATCGATCCGATAATGATCAGTGGCATTGCCATCGACATACCGGAAAAGACTGCATTAAAATGCTTTTGACCCGACAGTTTACCCGCATAGGGCATAATCTTTCTATCTAAAAAGTCATTGATTTTATCCATAATATTCTCCTTAATATTCTATTTTCCATAGGCGCAATCAAGCGCTTGAATGACATCATCCACAAGAATTTGTGGATTTTTCAATCCTATAAATAATCGTGTATGTGTAATATCTAAACCTCTTTTTTCGATACTATCTTGATTGTCACCTTTGTAGACTGGAAGAACCATACTTTCATAACCTCCCCAGCTTACACCAAGTAAATACTCGTTAAGAGCATTCACAAAGCATTCAAGTTTTTCAATGTCTTTATCCACTAAAGTTATTGCAAGTAAACTCCCATACCCCTCAAGAGTTTGCTTTGCCAGTTTATGTTGTTGTGAATAAGGGTGATATATTGTCTGAATCCTTGGGTCTTTTTTCAAAGCATCTATAAGATAAACAACATTCTCACTGTGTTTCTTCATTCTTAGTGGTAAAGTTCGAAGTCCTCTTAGTGCTAAAAAAGACGTAAAAGGACTACAAGTAGCACCGAGATAGACAAAACCACTTTTTTCAATGGCTTCGACGAGGTCTTTACTACCAATTAAAGCTCCGCAAACAATATCTGAGTGTCCTCCAATATACTTCGAACAAGATGCAACCACTAAATCAAAACCTGATTCTAAAGGGCGTTGAAATAGGGGCGTAGCCCAAGTGTTATCGATGACTGAAATAATATGATGATTTTTAGCGATTTTTGATATAACCTCTAAATCCACAATCTCAAATTTCTGCGTCGAAGGACTCTCTGTATAAATTACTCGTGTATTTTTTTGTATAGCGCGTTCAATGGCATGCGCATCTAAAGAATTCACAAGCGTATAAGAAACACCATACTGTTCTAAGAATTTAAGAAAAGAGAGGGTTGTCGAATAAATTGTATTTAATATCACAACATGATCATTAGAACTTAGTAAATGAAACAGTGTTGCGCTAATCGCCCCCATGCCGGAAGCAAAAACTTTACATCGTTCGCCACCTTCTAATTGAGCGAGTTTGTGCTCGAGTTGTAGGGTGGTCGGATTACTTCCGCGTGTATACATGAATGAATTGAGTTCATCATGACTCGCACGGGAATAAGATTTAAAACTATCGAAATAAAACGATGACGTCATAACAATCTCTGGTGAGGTTGCGTGATAATTCATAGTATTAGGCTCGATATCAAAACAAATATCTTCTAGATTCTTTTTCATAGTATGTTGTAAGCCCTTTCGTGTGTCCATCGTAAATAAAAAAAGCACTTGGGTAAAGTGCTTTAAAGGATTGCGATATATATTTTCGTGTTATGTTGTTATATTAATTAAAATCACGAAATAATGTATCAATTACTTATTTAAATATTGTTTTCGGGTCTTGTTGATGTGTTTACCGTTTTTATCGGCATTTTTTTGATAAATGGTTGAGTAGATGACGTCAAGGGTGTATTCAATGACAACTTTGGAGTAAAGAGATCGCATTATAAGATCCTCATTTTCAAATTCAGGGATTTTAATCACAACGTGGGCGTACCGTGCTAAGGGGCTTTTTTCATGTGCGGTGATAGCGATAATTGGCACGTGATTTGTCATAAGAATCCGAGCATCATTCAATACTTCGGCCGTAGTTCCGCTGTAAGAAATCACAATAACGACATCGTTCTTTGTCGCTTGTGCACATAAAAATGTCTGCTCGGGTTGTAGCATGGCGGTTTTGATATAATAATTAATTTTAAGCATATTATTTGTGAAATCGGAGAGCCGAATAAAACTATCACTTATCCCAATCCCTAGAATATTATCGGCATTGATGATGAGTGATACGGCTTCTTTTATTGTGGAAGGTTGCAAACTTATTTGTGTCATAGCAATTGCATTCCGCTGCAGCGTCCCAATTTTATCAATCATGTCTAACTCGGAATTTTGATTTGTAAACAAACTAGAGTCCGTAGTTTTATCAGTTAACAAGTGCATATTAATTGTCTGTTGGAATCGATATCGAAATTCTTTGAATCCGGATACACCGAGCTTCTTACAAAATCGGGTTATTGAAGCGGGAGACGTATGGGTGTTCAGTGCGAGTTGTTGGATTGAAATGGATTGAACGAGTTCAGAATTATTCATAATATAATCCGCAATAGAGCTCTCTAAATCAGTCAATGTATCTTTTTGTGTTAATGCATCGTATAAAGTTGACATTGTGACACCTCGCTTTAACGCAAGTATAACATTTAATGATGTAAATAAGTTATAGAGAGAATTGCGAAATTATTATAGAGTGCCGCAGAACATTTCGTGAATAGCGCATATTATATTGTTATATTTGATGAGGGTTGCAGTAGAATCAGAAATAATGCGGGCCAAAGATTTAGTTTTCTCTCCCTTTTATTGGGTGGCAAATCACACGATGTACGAGTCAGATTCTTTAGAATTTGAAGCGTCGTTACATAAACGATGCTTCCTATTACATAAATACATTTGGTCCGCGAATCGATTTATAATAGGATTGAAAGGTGGGATTGATGATGAAACATATTGCAGTAATTGGTGGAGGTAACGGTGCCCACGCAGCGGCAGCGGATTTAACGCTTAAAGGATTTTCTGTAACGATGATTGAAGATATACGGTTTAAACATAATATGCAAACTGTCTTTGATACACAGTGCATCAAGGTAAGCGGAGTTGTGGAGGGTGAAGCACATCTTACTGCCATTACAACGGACTTACAAGCGGGCATTGCGGATGCGGAAGTCATTCTTGTGGCGGTACCGGCTTTTGCGCATAAAGATTATGCGTATCGATTAGCACCATGTTTAACGGAAGGGCAAGTAGTTTTTATTGTTCCTGGAACATTTGGCAGTTTGATTTTCAAAAAAGCAATGCAAGATGTAGGCAATACGGCTCATGTAGTTTTTGCGGAAGCTCATACACTTCCGTATGCAACGCGGATTATCGAGCCAGGTCATGTCATGATTATGAGTCGTTTTAATCCTCTCAAGGTTGGTGTACTCCCTGCCTCAAAAACAGATGAGACGTGTACACTTCTCTCGCATTTGTATGAAGGATTAGTTTCGGTGGAAAGTGTTATTGCGTGTGGTCTCAATAGTTTGAACCCGGTCATTCACGTACCCGGTTGTGTCCTTAATGCAGGCCGTATTGAAGTAGCACAAGGGGAATTTTATTTCTATACAGAAGGGTTTACGGCTAGTGTTGTTCGTACAACAGAAGCATTGGATCAAGAGCGAATTCAAGTTTTGGAAGCGTTTGGTTATCATGCGGAATCTGTAAATAAGGGTGTTGGTGGTCCAAAGGCATCCGACGATTTAAAACAAGTTATATCTGGAAATCCAAGTTTTGCATCCATTAAAGGTCCCGCAGATGTGAAGGGACGATATTATGCGGAAGATATCCCCTTTGGTCTTGCGACATGGGCAAAATTAGCGCGTCATATTGGAGTAGAAACGGCAACGATGTCGAGTCTAGTTACCTTGGGTACTTCAATCTTGGAAAAAGATTGTTGGTTACTTGGGCCTGATATGGACGATTTGGGTCTGACAGATATGAATATTGAACAGATCAAACAATATATCCAATAATAAAAATACATCCAATAAAAAAGTGTGGCTAATTCCAAGCCACACTTTTTCTTTATTTAAAGAGCGAACCAATCATATTACCGCCAGCGATAAATGTACCAATAGAGCTGAGTAAAGACGTAGCAATAAAGATGAGTAGAATGCGAAGCACTTTATTTTTATACCACATTTTCGGCTTAGTCGCATGTTCGGACAACGCGTCAAAGTCTTCGAAGGTCGGAGGGCGTTGATAAGCCTCCATCAGGCCTGCAAACATACCAACTCCTAATACAGGAGATAATGTACCAATCCATGCCGTTAGCGCGGTGGTAAGGATTGTGAGGGGGTGTGCTAAACAAAGGATCGCTCCAAGCGTAGCGAGACCGCCGCTTAAACCAAACCAAATTATTAAATCGTTTAAAGCCATCTGAGGACTTTTGAGTGTCAGAATAATCAGAAGGGCTACCAAGATACCAGGAACAATCCATCCTGAAATATTGAAACGCTTCTTTGGTGGTAGTTGATTTAATTCATAAATGGAATGTTCCTCTTCAAGTGCGTCGATAATACCATCAGTATGAGCGGCACCAATTACAATGACAATCCGTTGTGCTGATAAATGCTTGATTTTTTCGGCCATAAAGTAATTACGCTCATGAAGAAGGCTTTTGGAAATAGCGGGCAGTTTTTCATCCAACTCACGTACCGACTCATATAATAAATCGCTTTCTTTTAAGTTTTCCACATCATCGGCAGAAACATTATCATCTTCGAAGACACTAAAGATTAGTGTAGTAAGCAATGAAATTTTTTTAAAGAAACTAAGATTGCCCCAGATTCGTTTGAAGGTTATTTGAACATCGCGATCAATGTAATGAACCGAAGCATCAACTGCTCTCGCGCTTTCGATGGCTTGTTTCATTTCTTGACCTACGGATGTATCAAGGTCATCCGCTAATTTTTTTTGGTAGGACGAGAGCACGAGGGTCGCAATGAATGCCCCCACCCGTTTACTTTTAATTATTTGCTTGATATCCACTTCTTTATACTTATCCGATTCCATAAGGTTACGCGCGCGATTATCGTCTAATTCAATACAAACCGCGTCGGGTTGTACCCTTTCAATTGTTTCTTTGACATCAAGGACGGATTGTTTAGAAACATGTGCAGTGGAAACAAAGAAGAGTGTTTTATCTTTATAGTTTATTGTTTTCATAAGGTACCTCGTAGCATTATCATACCAAATTATGAATGGGAGCAATAGGACCCTTCATGGAATTAAAGGTAAAGATTAAGATTACTTAAGAATATAAAGGGTTAATGATATATTTTTTTCATTTCTTGTCGATTATAATCAACATGAGGGGTGATCTCAATGTTAGACTATAATTTAAAAAAGATTCGTTTAAATCGAAAATTAACACAACGAGAGCTAGCGGAACGTGTAAATTATTCTCAACAAGCTGTGGCGAAGTGGGAAGTGGGGGTTTCGAATCCAGATATTTCAAACCTTGTAAAGATATGTGAAGAATTAAATATATCGATTGAATGTCTTCTGTGTCGTAAACCAGATCATATGCAAGACTTTGATGAATGGAGTTTACATCTAGCGTTGTATCATGTCTTGAACCTATGTGGTACACATCATGAACTTGGCTTTAATGTTCGTGAACTTGATGAGATCAGCAAGGTAAGTTTAATTAATGAATTAGTCGGATTTTTACGAAAAAAAGCCCTTTTAATGAAGTGAAAAACCTATCTTTGATAGGTTTTTTTTAGTGATGCTTGCGATTTTGATGTTTTTGTCCGCGATGGTCACTGTTTTGATGCTTGGGTTGGTTATTGCATGTTCCTTCGTGTCTACGAGAACATTCTTCGGGATTTTGCACGCAGTCGAATCGGTCAGTGGTTTCACGATCAAGGTGAGGGCAATCCTTGGGGCAGTCCTGATTGTGCTCACGTCTGTGGATTGGGGTTTGTGGTATGTCCGCTGCATTAACGGAAGTTGGATTGAGTAAGATTCCGATTAAACCTCCAAAGAGTGTTAAACAAATTGTCGTAATCATAATTTTTTTGCTCATAATATTCTCCTTTCTATCGCTAGTCTATCGCGAAAGTATGGCGAAATCGTGTCGTTTTGTCACAAGTGAAAAAAAGTCCCGTGATATAATTGAGACAGGTGATCTATATGGATAAAATATTAATCGCGGATGATAACCCTACGATCTTGAGTATAATCGAAAAATATTGTGAAGATGCTGGCTTTAACGTTGAAGTAGCCTACAATGGCGAAGAGGCGTTAGACCTATTTGCAAAGCATTCTTTTTGTCTTGTGATTTTAGATGTCATGATGCCTTTTATCGATGGATTTGAAGTATGCAAGAATATAAGGAAAACCTCTAATATTCCAATTATTATGGTAACGGCTCGCGGTGAGGATTATGAGCGCATTATGGGTTTAGATATGGGAGCCGATGATTATATTGTTAAGCCATTTATTCCCGGAGAACTCATGGCACGTGTGAGAGCCATCTTGAGACGGGTGGGAAACGACGCATCGATTCATCAAAAAACAATTGAGAACATTACTGTAGACTTAGATAAATTTGAAGCAATGATTGATTCAAAGCCTGTTTCTTTAACGAAAAAAGAAATTGAAATTTTGTGGACAATGATGCAAAATCCTGAGCGCGTCTATACGCGTGATCAACTGTTGGATCTTGTTTGGGGCGATGACTACCTTGGGGATTATCGTACGGTGGATACGCACATTAAACGTTTGCGTGCGAAGATTAATCATCATAATCATCCAACATGGGATATTAGCACTGTGTGGGGTATCGGATATAAATTTGAGGTTTACAATCATGAAACATAAACTTACCCAAAAATTAATTGCCTATTTCACAATTCCGCTGGTCATTTTTGTGCTAGTCTTAGGACTCATATTTACAAATATGTATCGCAAAAATATAATCAAACGAACCCAGGTAGAGTTAGTTGAACGCGCGGATACAATTGCAAGCTCGCTTTCAACCTATTTAGAGCGTCGCCAAGTAGAAGATGTTACACGTAACAATCGGCACCAAAATCACGGCATGAATCGGGAACGGGATTTTAATCAATATTTAGAAGTTGTTGATAAAATTGCGATGAGTGAGGTATGGATTATTGATGCGACGATGCAAACTGTGAGTGTGGGGCATGGCAGCAAGGCGGTTGATTTTGAATCGATTCCACTTGATGGGGAAACTATGATCCGAGAAGCGTTGGCAGGAAATACAATTCAAAGTGAAGGCTTCAGCCCCTTACTGAATAACCAATCCATTTCAGTTGGGGTTCCCGTGCGAAATTCAAATGAAGAAGTTATTGCGGCCGTTCTTTTGCACAGTGCTGTTTCAGGGATCCAGGAAACAGTACAAGAAGGGTATCTTGTTCTGGCGATAGGTATGGGGTTTGCCTTAATGACTGCGGTAGTTGTTGCGTTCTTTTTATCAAAGAAATTTGTTAAACCAATCTTGATTATGGACGAAGTTTCTCAAAAAATGATTGAAGGCGATTATCAGGTTCAAACACATATTAATCAAAACGATGAGATTGGGGGATTATCGAAAACATTAGATACCTTATCATTGCGGCTTCAAGAGGTCGAGACTGAGCGAATGAATTTTGATCAATTGCGTCAAGATTTTTTTGCGGACATTTCGCATGAATTGAGAACGCCGATAACAGTTCTTAGAGGTTCGTTAGAGGCATTTAACGATGGTATCATCCATGATAAAAATGAACAACAATTGTATTTCAACCAAATGCTTTTAGAAGTGGCACAGCTTCAAAAACTTGTGGACGATTTATTGGATTTATCTCGATTGAATCGTACTGAATTTAAGCTCACCTATGAAGTGTTTGCGTTAAATGATGTTATGACAGATAGTGTACGGAGCATGAATACAATTGCGAAAGCAAATGATGTAACTTTAGAAGTACACATAAAGCCCGAAATTTACATGTTTGAAGGGGATTATGCACGCATCCGTCAAATGTTGATGATTGTCATGGATAATGCAATTAAATTTTCACCACCAAATGATAAGGTCTCAATTTCATTAAATAAAACAAACGACACGGTCGAGATGGTGATTCGAGATCGTGGCGCAGGAATTGCGGATGAGACCTACGAGCACATTTTTAATCGCTTCTATACTTCGTCCAAAGATAATGAATCTGGAATCGGTATTGGACTTGCGATTGCGAAACGGATTGCGGATTTACATAATATTAATATTAAGGTAGAGAATGATCATGGGGCAGTTTTTAGATTCTTTTTCCAAACCGCTAAGCCGGGGTTAAAATCTGAATTTGAATCGCTTTGTTCATTTTCAAAAAGGTGATGCAGGAATGCCTTTTAGCTCAGAGTGCATTCCTTGATACGAGGTACTACGTTTAATGATAGTGGCACGAAATGTAGCAAGCGTTATATACGAAAACACTTAAACCAAAATCGTGATTGATTCTTTTAAGGGATTAAGAATTGCAATCTATTAGGAGCCGGTGTACAAAAAATCAAAGTGAAAATACGATAAATGATTTAATTCTTGACTTTTTTATTAAAGTTGGTAGAATATCTATGTTATCAATTAACCAAAGACAGTAACGGGGAAACCTTAATTACGTTACCGAGGTGAAAGTATAAAACTTTTGAACCTGTCTTTTGTATGGGTTTATTTTTTTGGTTTAATTTGATTTCCGAGATCGAATGGAGGTGAATCATTTGCGTACAGAAATTTTAGAAAATAAAAAAGCTGTTGTTGCAGAGATTCAAGAAAAAGTAATGAACGCCGGATCAACAGTTGTTGTTGAATACCGTGGACTAACCGTAGATCAAATGACTGAACTACGTCGTCAACTTCGTGCAGAAAACGTTGAATTTAAAGTTTATAAAAACTCAATGTTCCAACGCGCTGTCGAAGGCACAGACTTTGAAGGTTTAAAATCCGAATTAACAGGACCTAACGGTGTTGCGTTTGGAGAAGATGCTGTTGCACCTGCTCGAGTATTAGCTAACTTCGCTAAGAAGAACAAAAAGTTAATCCTTAAAGCTGGTATCGTTGACGGTAACTTAGTAGACCAAGAAGAAATCAAAGAACTCTCAGCATTACCAAACCACGATGGCATGGTTGCTATGTTGGCTGGTATGTTCCAATCACCAATCCGAAGCTTTGCTTACGCTGTATCACAAGTTGCTGAACAACGTGCAGAAGGCGGAGAAGTTGTTGAAGAAGCAGCAGTTGCTGAAGAAGCACCTGTTGTAGAAGAAGTAAAAGAAGAAGCTACAGAAGCTTAATTTAAATAGGAGGAAATATTAAGATGGCAAAATTAACATCAGAAGAACTAATCGCTTCCCTAAAGGAAATGACAATCTTAGAATTAAATGAATTAGTAAAAGCAATCGAAGAAGAATTCGGAGTTTCAGCAGCAGCACCAGTTGCAGTTGCAGCAGCAGCAGACGCTGGCGAAGAAGAAGGACCAAGCGAAGTTTCAGTAATCTTGAAAGAAATCTCAGGTTCAAAAGTTGGAGTTATCAAAGCATTACGCGACATCACAGGTTTAGGTATGATGGAAGCTAAAGCATTAGTTGACGGAGCACCAACAGCAATTAAAGAAAACATCAAACCAGCAGAAGCAGAAGAAATCAAAGCTAAACTCGTTGAAGCTGGCGCAGTTGTAGAAGTTAAATAATTAACACGTTAAGAAGGATATTCTGTGAGTCATTACTTTACAGACAATTCTAATTTAAAGAAAAACCGGAGAGATATCCCTTTCCGGTTTTTAGACATTAATTTTTCGGTTATCTCGGATGATGGGGTTTTCTCGAAAGATGGTCTCGATCGTGGTACCGAATCGTTACTGAAGGTTTGCGTAAACCAACCCCTTAAAGGGAAGGTTGCGGACTTAGGTTGTGGTATTGGGGTTGTTGGAGTTATTCTTTCGCATTTCTTTAGTAATATCGAAATGACGGGTGTTGATGTGAATCCACGCTCGGTTGAACTCGCCAATATAAACTATGAAAAATATAATGTGAACGGAATTAATAAAATTCAAGACGGACTGGATGGGATGTATGATTATGTCATTAGTAATCCG
The DNA here is from genome assembly GCF_000373785.1 of Erysipelothrix tonsillarum DSM 14972. Taxonomy (GTDB): domain Bacteria; phylum Bacillota_I; class Bacilli_A; order Erysipelotrichales; family Erysipelotrichaceae; genus Erysipelothrix; species Erysipelothrix tonsillarum. The sequence goes on from NZ_KB892379.1 coordinate 87,706, forward strand.
CCCATTCGAGTTGGTAAGGAAAAAATGTATTCTTTATTCGATAATGCTTACGATGTATTAAACGAAGGTGGGATGTTTATCTTTGTGATTCGTAAGTCACATGGAGCGAAATCTGCGCAAGCGAAATGTGTAGAATTATTTGGTAATTGCGAGTTATTGAAGAAAGAAAAGGGATATTACATCTATTGTGCCTCAAAACGTTGACTATAGTCCACATTAGTGATAATATATATAATTGCATAATAGTGGATTTATGCGCGTTTTTTTGGTTGTTTAAAAAGTACAGGAAAGGATGGCATAAATGGAGAAAAACCAAGTATATAGTGTAAAGAAATTTGGTAATAAGGCTACCCGTCGTGATTACTCTCAAGTTAGTGGAACCTTAGAATTGCCTAATTTGGTAGAAATTCAAACGGATGCGTATGAATGGTTTAAAAACGAGGGACTCTTTGAAGTTTTTAACGAAATCTATCCTATTCAAAGCTATAATGAAAATGTAAAATTAAAGTTCATGGATTATTCATTTGGTGAACCTAAATATAACGTAGATGAGTGCCGATCACGCGAAGCAAACTATGCAGCGCCTCTTCGAGCAACAATGCGTCTAGAAGTAATTAACAAACAAACTGGTGAAGTGATTGAAAAAGAAGAAGAGGTGTTCCTCGGAGATCTTCCTTTAATGACAGAAACTGGAACCTTTATTATTAATGGAGCGGAACGAGTTATTGTTTCGCAAATTGTGCGTTCTCCTGGAGCGTATTTTAAATCTGAAAATGATGATAAAACTGGCCGTGATACATTCATGTCCGAATTGATTCCAAGTCGTGGTACTTGGTTAGAATTTATGAGTGATGACCGTAAAGCCGCAAATGGTCGCGTTGTTAACATGAAAGTTGACCGTAAACGTACGATTGTTTCAACAATTCTTTTCAAGGCATTTGGTTTAAGTCTTGATTTACAAGAAGGTGAAGATGCGTTCGATACACACTCATTCAAAACGTTCTTAAATGCTATGAATTTACCTGTTTATGATGAATGGGAAGAAATTGATAGCGAAAAACGTGAATTCTTAACTTTATATGCGTTACTCTATACAGCATTCTTCGGAAACTATCCTGAGATTGTTAACTCATTAGTATTAGATAAGACTGTTACGTTTGAAGATTCATTACGCGTAATGTATGAAAACCAACGTGCTGATGAAATTCCTACAACAGACGGTGCTATCAACTTAATGAACGCGAAGTTCTTAGATCCACGCCGTTATGACCTCAATAAAGCAGGTCGCTATAAAATTCATAAAAAACTCGAAGTTTACAATCGTGTAAACGGAACGATTCTTACAAATGACATTAAAGATATTAATGGAAATGTTGTATTTGAAAAAGGGACACACATTACACGTCGTGATGATGTCTTAAAATTACGTGATGTATTACGCGAAGGTGGATACATGAACGTATTCCCACTTAAGAATATTTTCTCAGCACCAGATGTTCGTGACATTACGGTTGATGGAAATATTCATTTAGTTGGACGTATCTTATCAAAAGATGTTGATGGTGATGATTTTGAATTTGAGCGTGGAACTGTTCTTACAGCTCAAGACCTTGAAACCTTAAAGGGTGAAGATATTCAAATTTACACTGGTATTATGGCAAAAGAAGTTGTTGTAACGAAAGATAACGTATGGGCAGTGTTGAACTACTCACAACGTTTATACACAGTTGGACGAATTCTTGATGCTTCTGGAGCAGATATGATGTCTGCAAAAGGTAATTTAGTTGCTGATCGTTTCACACCAAATTACAATGTACCTAAAATTAATAAAACAAATGAAAAACTGATTGTTGAATCATTGGAAGATGGACCTGTAACATTATGGTTAGTTGGTGCCGCAATGCAAGAATTATTCGTTGCTCAAGAAGATGACGAAGAAGAAATTGTTAAAATTGTTGGTATTGACCCATTACTAGAAAAAACGACAATTGTGGCATCAGATATTTATGCTACATACTCATATTTCTTAAACTTCATTGATGGTGTTGGTAATGAAGACGATATTGACCAATTAGGTAACCGTCGTATTCGTACAGTTGGAGAATTAATCCAAAACCAATTCCGTATCGGTTTAAGCCGTATGGAACGCGTTGTTAAGGAACGTATGTCAATCTCTTCAGATTCATCAAACTTAACACCTAAAAATCTTACAAACGTTCGTCCACTGACAGCGATGGTTAAAGAGTTCTTCTCTTCATCACAATTGTCACAATTTATGGACCAATTGAACCCACTTGCTGAGCTTACAAATAAACGTCGTATTTCAGCTTTAGGACCGGGTGGACTTACTCGTGACCGTGCTGGTTTCGAAGTTCGAGATGTTCATACATCACACTACGGTCGTATTTGTCCGATTGAAACACCTGAAGGACCAAACATTGGTTTGATCTCTAACCTTACATCTTATGGAAAACTTGATAAATATGGATTTATTCAAACGCCATATCGAATTGTTACGCCAGATGGAACCGTTACGGAAGAAATTATCTATCTTTCAGCGGACGATGAGTTCGAATATGTTATTGCCCAAGCGAATGAAGTTCAAGATCACAAACTTGTGAACGAAGAAGTTGTTGTTCGTTACCGTGGTGAAAACATTCTTGCACACCGTGATACTGTTGAATTGATTGACGTTAGTCCTAAACAAATTGTTTCTGTTGCGACAGCAGCGATTCCATTCTTGGAAAATGATGATGCGTCACGTGCTCTTATGGGTGCCAACATGCAACGTCAAGCTGTTCCACTTTTAAAACCTAACTCACCTTACGTTGGTACGGGTATTGAACACCGTATTGCGAAAGACTCAGGAAGTGCAGTAATTTGTCATGAAGACGGAATTGTTTCTTATGTCGATGCCAACCGCGTTATTGTAAACGGCGTATCAGGTAAGGAACGTACATATTTATTACAAAAATTCAGACGTTCAAACCAAGGTACATGTATTAACCAAAAACCTTTAGTAGCTCTTGGTGAAAAAGTCTCAGATGGAGATATTCTTGCGGATGGACCATCGATGCAAAATGGTGAACTTGCTCTTGGACAAAACGTTACGGTCGCATTTATGACATGGAACGGTTATAACTATGAGGATGCGATCATCATGAGTGAGCGCCTTGTAAAAGAAGACGTTTATACTTCAATTCATATTGAGGAATATACTCTTGAAGTTCGTGAGACAAAGCTCGGACCTGAAGAAATAACACGAGATATACCAAACGTTAGTGAAGTCGCATGTCGTCATCTTGATGCACGCGGAATCGTAATGATTGGTGCAGAAGTTAAAGAAGGCGATATCCTTGTAGGTAAAGTTACACCTAAAGGACAAAGCGAAATCTCACCTGAAGAAAAATTATTGCTTGCAATCTTTGGTGAAAAATCACGTGAAGTACGTGATAACTCACTCAAAGTACCACACGGTGGATCGGGTATTGTTCAAGATATCAAAATCTTTAGCCGTTCAGAAGGTCATGACTTACCACCTGGAGTAAGTGAATCTGTTAAGGTTTACATCGTTCAAAAACGTAAAATCCATGAAGGTGACAAGATGGCTGGACGTCACGGTAATAAAGGGGTTATCTCTAAGATTCTTCCTGTAGAAGATATGCCATACATGGAAGATGGTACACCAGTTGATATCATGCTTAACCCACTAGGGGTTCCAAGTCGTATGAACATTGGACAAATCTTAGAATTACACCTTGGTATTGCAGCTAAGAATTTAAATATTAAATTTGCGACAAGTGTTTTTGATGGTATTGAGACGGATGAACTCTTCAATATCATGAAAGAAGGTAATGTCTCTCCAGATGGTAAGATGGTACTCTTCGATGGACAAACAGGAGAACGTTATGATGAACGTATTTCTGTGGGTGTTATGTACATGCTTAAGTTATCCCATATGATTGACGATAAACTTCATGCTCGTGCAACAGGTCCATACTCACTTGTTACACAACAACCACTTGGTGGTAAAGCACAAAATGGTGGACAAAGATTTGGAGAAATGGAAGTTTGGGCACTTTATGCATATGGTGCAGCGAACACACTTCAAGAAATCCTTACAATTAAGTCGGATGACGTTAATGGACGTACGAAGACCTATGCCGCTATTCAAAATGGTGAAGATATTCCTGAACCAGGAATTCCAGAATCATTCCGAGTACTTAAACATGAACTCCAAGCACTTGCACTTGATGTAAAATTCTTGGATGAAAATAGAGAAGAAATCAAAGAAAGTCTTGTAGATGGTGATGAAGAAGTTGCTTCAGCACCATCCCAAGATGTTCCACAACCAGAAATCGTTGTGGAAATCGAAGAAACTAATGAGGTTGAGTCACTTAACCTTGATGAGCAAGCGTAGAAGGAGGCGGTAATCTCATGAGTATTAATAATTTTGACGCAATTCAACTCGCTTTAGCATCCCCTGAGCGCATTCTAGAATGGTCTCATGGCGAAGTAAAGAAACCAGAAACAATTAATTACCGTTCACAAAAACCGGAACGAGACGGATTATTCTGTGAAAAGATTTTTGGTCCTACAAAGGACTGGGAATGTTACTGTGGTAAGTACAAGAAGGTACGTTACCGTGGAGTTATTTGTGACCGTTGTGGTGTTGAAGTAACGAAATCAGCTGTACGTCGTGAACGTATGGGACATATTACTTTAGCTGCCCCAGTAGCACATATTTGGTATTTACGTGGTATTCCATCACGTATGAGTTTATTATTAAACATTACGCCTAAAATTTTAGAAGAAGTTGTATACTTTGTTAAATGGGTTATTGTTGATCCAAAGAAATCTGGATTACAATACAAACAAATTATTGATGACCGCGAATATCGCGAATATATCAATCAATACGGACCAAACGGTTTCGTAGCCCAAGCAGGGGGAGAAGGTATCAAATCCTTGCTTGAAAATATAGATTTAGAAAAAGAACGTAATGAAATTCTTGAGTTATTAGAAACTGCTAAAGGGGATAAACGTAAGAAGTTAATTCGACGTCTTGAAACTGTAGAAGCATTTATTAATTCTGATAATATGCCAGAATGGATGGTACTGACTGAACTTCCAGTTATTCCACCAGATTTACGTCCAATGTTACAACTTGATGGTGGTCGTTTCGCTGCTTCAGATGCAAATGATTTATACCGTCGCGTTATTACACGTAACAATCGTTTAAAACGATTACTTGAAATGGGAACACCACAAGTTATTGTTCAAAATGAAAAACGTATGCTCCAAGAAGCTGTAGATGCGTTAATCGATAATGGTCGTCGCTCAAAACCTGTTACAGGTGCTGGTGGACGTCCGCTAAAATCACTTTCACACAGTCTTAAAGGGAAACAAGGTCGTTTCCGTGCCAACTTACTTGGTAAACGTGTAGACTTCTCCGGTCGTTCAGTAATCGCTGTTGGACCAGATCTCAAGATGTATGAATGTGGTATTCCTAAAGAGATGGCAATTCAACTCTTTAAACCATTTGTAGTTAATGAAATGAAAGTACGTGGTATTAGTAATAATGCTAAAGCTGCTGAAAAACTGATTGAACGTCAAGACCCACGTGTTTGGGATATTGTTGAAGAAGTAATTCAAGATCACCCTGTGCTCTTAAACCGTGCCCCTACACTTCACCGTCTTGGTATTCAAGCCTTTAAACCAAAAATGATTGAAGGTCGTGCAATTCGTCTTCACCCACTCGTAACACCTGCGTTTAACGCGGACTTTGATGGTGACCAAATGGCGGTACACGTTCCATTATCAGAAATGGCACAGGCAGAAGCAGAACTCTTGATGCTTGGTTCAAGAAATATTCTTGGTCCAAAAGATGGTAAACCAATTGTTACGCCATCACAAGATATGGTTCTTGGTAACTTCTACTTAAACATGGAAGAAACCCCAGAAGAATTTGAAGAAAAAGCCTTACAATGTGAAGCTCGTGGTGATATGGAAGAAGGCGCTAAATGGCGTCGCTTTGGTGAAAACCAAGGGAAAGCATTCCGCGATATTAACGAAGCACAACTTGCTTACGAACATGGTTTGATTCACTTACATACACGTATTTGTGTTCGTGCATCATCAATCAAAAAATCAACACTCAGTGCAAAACAAAATGAAATGTACTTAGTGACAACGCTCGGTAAACTTATCTTTAATGATATGTTCCCAAGTGACTTCCCATACTTAAATGAAGTATCTGCTGATAACTTTAAAGCAACACCTGATAAATTCTTTGTTGCTATGGGACAAGATGTTCGCGAAATCATCAGTGCAATGCCATTGAATAATGATTTCAAGAAAAAAGATCTCGAGAAAATCATCAAAGAAATCTTTGATCGTTACTCAATCGATAAAACAGCAGAAATCTTAGACAATATTAAAGATCTTGGTTTCCGTTATTCAACAGTTGCAGGGATGACCGTTGCACTTAGCGACATCAACGTTGCACCGAATAAGGAAAAATATGTTGAAGAAGGTAAAGAACAAGCTGCAAAATTAATGAAACAATACAAACGTGGTCGTTTAACTGCTCAAGAGTGGGAAGGTAAACTGATGACACTTTGGGATGGTATTAAGAGTCGTGTTGGGTCTGAATTAATGGCCGAGCTTGCTCGTAAAAACCCAATTAACATGATGGCTACATCAGGTGCTCGTGGTAACGTTTCAAACTTTACGCAATTATCCGGTATGCGTGGTTTAATGGGTAAACCTACTCAATCTAAATCAAAAGCTGGCTATCAATCATCAATTATTGAGGTTCCTATTTACTCATCATTCCGTGAAGGTCTAAACGTTAGTGAATTCTTCGTTTCAACCCATGGTGTGCGTAAAGGACTTACCGATACTGCGCTTAAAACAGCGGAGTCCGGATATCTTACACGTCGTCTTGTTGACGTTGCGCAAGATGTTACAATCGTTGAAGATGATTGTTTCAGTGACAATGGCTTCCTTGTTGAAGAAATTGTTGACCGTAAATCAAATACAGTTGTAGAATCCTTACATGATCGTCTTGTTGGACGTTACATTAAAGAAACAATTGTTGATCCAAAAACAAAAGAAGTTATTATTGAAGAAGATGAATACATCGATGAATTTGTTGCTAAACGAATTGTAAATTCTGGTATCAAACAAGTTCGTATTCGTTCTGTATTCTCATGTGAATCAAAACATGGAATCTGTAAAAAATGTTACGGACGTAACATGGCTACAGGTGAAATTGTTGAGGTTGGTGAAGCAGTCGGTATCGTTGCTGCTCAATCAATCGGGGAACCTGGTACACAGCTAACCATGCGTACATTCCACACCGGTGGGGTTGCGGTTGCTGGTGGTGAAGATATCACTCAAGGTCTTCCACGTGTTGAAGAACTCTTCGAAGCACGTTCACCAAAACTTGGTGCGGCTATTTCTGAAATCGCTGGACGTATTACGGATATCCGTAATGCTGAAGATGGATTTGGATATATCATCACCGTTTCAAACGACAAAACATCCGTTGAGCATCATACATTACCACATCAACCCGCTCGTGCTTGGTTGAAAGTTGGTTCTGAAGTTGCAGCAGGTGAAAAACTTACAGAAGGTTCCGTAGATCCTAAGAAACTTATGGAATATGCTGGTCGTTTGGATGTTCAAAAATACATTCTTAAAGAAGTTAAGAAAGTTTACCAAAGTGGTGGTATCGAAATCTCAGATAAGCACATTGAAGTTATGGTTAACCAAATGATGCGTAAGGTTATCGTAATTGACGGACAAGACACAGGAATTTCTCCAGGTGTTCAAATGCACGTTGATAACATGACCCAAATTAATGAAGATATCCTCATGGAAGGCAAGAACCCTGCACGTTATCGTCCAGTGTTACTTGGTATTTCGAAAGCTTCTGTTGAAACAGAATCATTCTTGTCAGCTGCTTCATTCCAAGAAACTACAAAGGTTCTTACTGATGCAGCAATCAAATCGAAGATTGACCCACTTATGGGACTTAAAGAAAATGTTATCATTGGTAAGAAAATTCCAGCGGGAACAGGATCTGAGTTATACCGTGAGTCAACCGAAATGGTTAAAGAACTTGCAGCAATAAAACGTGAAGCACGTATTGAGCGCAACACAATTGAAGAAGAAGATTCCGTTATCAGCGAAATTATTCGTGGATAATTTGAATTTAAAAGAATTCGTGAACTAAAAAAGAAGCCCTATGTCCCATTAAAAGGATGTAGGGTTTTTTTACTATACATATCTGATCGGAAAGGTTTATAATAATAAGACGGAGGCGTTGATATGAATAAAAAAGCAGAGTTTACAATTACGCTCGTACGTGAAGCAGGCGAACGTATTAAAGCAATGATGAACGAAGAGATTGATGTAAATCTAAAATCATCACGATCTGATTTTGTGACCAATGTGGACAAACAAACTGAAATGTTTCTCGTTGCTGGCATTCAAGCGGCTTATGAAAATCAAAACTTCTTAACAGAAGAAAAAACGGTTGAACAAGAAGGTATGGAACATCTGTGGATTATTGATCCTATTGATGGTACGACAAACTTCATTTACCAGAAACAAAACTTTAGTATTTCTGTCGGTTATTATCATCTTGGGAAACCCATTTTTGGAGTCGTCTATGATGTCATGGCTAATGAAATGTTTGTAGGGATTATGGGTGAAGGCGCTTATCTTAATGGGGTTAAACTTCAGATGTTGAATCAAGAGACTGAATTGAAAGATTCAATCATTTCAGGTGATGTTTATCGACCAGGTCTGTTCAAATTAACACCACATGAATTAAAACCGCTATTTATAACACATCGATTTTTAGGTTCGGGGGCGCTTGAAGTCTGTCATATTGCTGCAGGGCGTTGGCAATCATATGTATTTCCAAGTTTGAAAATTTGGGACTTTGCTGCAGCCGTTATTGTCCTCCAATGTGTTGGGGGAACCTATCATTTTGGAGATTTAGAAGATGACCTGTATTTTGATAATGAACCGCGTGTCTTTATTGCAGCATCTAACCCAATCATTAAAGAGAGTCTAAAAGCATTAGTATAAGGAGAAGTCTATGCAATCAAAATTAGCATTCGCAAAAGAACTTGTGTATGAAGCAGGGGAGTATGTTCGCGAGCATATGAAAGAAGATTTAAATATTGATACAAAATCAGCTCGAAATGATTTTGTAACCAATGTGGATAAAGGTACTGAACAATTTTTAGTGGATAAAATTAATGCTGCCTATTCAGCCCAAAATTTTATTACTGAGGAAAAGATGGTTGAATCGAAGGGACTCGATAACTTATGGATTATTGATCCGATTGATGGGACATCAAATTTTATTTTTGAGAAACGTAACTTTGCCATCTCAGTGGGATACTATGAAGATCAAGCCCCTGTATTTGGAATTGTCTATGACGTAAGTCGCGACGAAATGTATGTGGGTGTTGAAGGTGAGGGTGCATATCTTAATGATGTTAAACTTCCAATGTTACCACAAGAAAAGAGCCTCGATGACGCCGTGGTATATTCAGATACAAAAACACTCGACGTCATGTTTGGTGATGCAGTTCAAGCGAATGATGCATTTATGTCCGTACGTTATATGGGTGCTGCTTCTCTTGAAATATGTGGCGTAGCCGCAGGTCGTCATCAAGTGTACTTATCACGACGCTTGAAGGTATGGGATATAGCTGCTGCCACAATTATTCTTCGAGCTGTAGGTGGTGCATTCACTTACGATACATGCGATAATAAGATTATATTGAAAGATCAAAATTATGAGTTTATGTGTGCAGTCAATCCAACTGTTATTCAGGAACTTAAAGATAGGAGATAAACATGGAATCTTATTTAAAGATTAGTGATGAGGTTTCACTGCGTTATGCAGTTGATTTAGTTGATAAACCCAAAGCAATTGTGTTGATTAATCATGGGTTTGCGGAGCATTTAGGTCGTTATGACCATGTTGCGAAATATTTTAATGAATCAGGATTTAGTGTATATCGTTATGATTTACGAGGTCATGGTCGTACAGACTCCCCCAAAGGACATCTAGATTCATATTTATCCTTTATTTCTGATTGTAATGAGATGGTTAAGTTTGTAAAAGATGAAAATATTGGTGTACCTGTGTTTATGCTAGGACACAGTATGGGTGGCTTGGTGACGACAATGTATGGTATTGCCCATCCTTATGAATTAAAAGGCCAAATATTATCTGGACCTGCAGTTGCACCACTCCCTCCGGTTCGAGGTAGAATGGGAAAAGTTTTAAATGTTGTCGGTAAATCGTTTAAGAAAGTCAATATTCGAAACGTTGTCGAGGATGATATTTGTTCTGTACCTGAAGTTGTGACCGCATATAAAAATGATCCAGAGGTGCTTCATGAGGCAACCGCAGGGTTTATGCGTGAATTTTTAATTAAAGCACCTGATTTTGTAGCAAAGAATGTATCACGTTATCGTTATCCTGTTCTCATTTGTCATGGTGAGGAAGATAAAGTGGTTCCGGTGGAAGTTGGACAGTGGCTTTATGAAAATATAAGTTCAAAAAACAAACAATTAATCACATATCCAAATCTATATCATGAAATCCTTAATGAAACGATGTATCCAGAAATTTTGGAAACAATGGTCGAATGGATGAATATTCAACTCAATAAATAACCCTTCTCGGAGGGTTATTTATTTATCACAAGAAATGACCGTTTTGAATAAATCCAATCATTTATACTGTATATGGAGGTCGTAATATGAATACACTTGAGCATTTACAACATGCAGTTGATTATATTGAGGGTCATCTTGAAGATTTTTTGAGTTTAGAAATGATTGCAGAACAAGCGGGCTATTCTCCATATTACTTTCATCATTTATTCTCGTCTTTAGCGGGAATTGGAGTCATGGATTATGTTCGTAAACGTCGTTTAACCCATGCAGGAACGCTTTTAATCAAAGAACAAGGTAAGGTTATCGATCTGGCTGTTTGCTTTGGTTATGAGACTTCTGAGGCGTTTAGTAAAGCATTTAAGAAACAACATCATTACACTCCAAGTGAAATTAGACGCCAAGAAGGTTCGTTACAAACGACATTTCCGTTGAATTTCAAAAAAATGACAAAAGGAGCTGAGATAATGAAAATGCGTATCATCGAAAAACCTGCTTTAAATATTGCGGGGTATCAAAAAACATTCTGTTATGAGGATGGGTCGAATTTAAGAGAAATTCCTCAATTTTGGAATGAGATTAATTCGGATCAACGTGATCTAGACTTATTTAGACGTAATGACCAAAAAATTAAGGGAGTTGTAGGTCTCTGCCAGCAGGGTGATGATGGGATGATGACTTACCTAATTGGAACGTCGTGTGACCCTCAAGCAGATTTGGTGAATGTTGAGATGGTTAAAAGTCGTTGGCTTGTATTTGATGCTGTTGGTCCATTGCCACAAGCAGTTCAAGATACATGGGCAAAGATTGTTCGTGAGTTCTTACCAACGTGTGAGTATGAGATTGATGAATCAGTCGATTTAGAAGTTTATTCCGACGATGATCCTTGTGACGATTCGCTTGTGACCGAAATTTGGTTGAAAATTAAAGACTAATATCAAGCGATATCATGGTAATAAAATAAAAACAGCATCATGTCGGATTTCCTTCAAGATGCTGTTTTTATTATATATAATTAACAAAACCTGTTAATGCGGGGATAAGATTATTTTTCTTTACGTTTTAATATAATTCCAATACCCATAAACATTAAAGCCATAAAGGAATGGGATTGTGTTTGAATGCCTGTTTGTGGTAAGGCCGTAGTTGTTAGGGGATTAGTACCTGAAGTCGTAGTTTTTGGAGCTTTAGTTTTTTCGACTTCTACCTCTGTATTTTTTGAATCTCCATCAACAATTTCAATTTCCACATCAGGTTTTGAAGGCGAATCGATTACTTCCTTATCAGGATTTTGAGGAGCAGTACTTGGTTTTTCGATAGGATCTTCAATATCTAAAAGTACGAGAGAATCGAAGGCCGTTTGTAAATCAAACAGTATTTGTTCGAGATCTTCTAGGGTTCGATTAGGGTCTGTTAATGTTGTGGCCGCAAGTGTACGTGTAGCGATGAGAACATCGCGTGAAGCATCCGTGTATGCTGTTAAATTGAGGGTGTCAATCGTTTTTATAAGGTTTTCAATACGTTGTTGCGTCTCATCTTCAAGAGCTTGCGTATCCAAACGTACTTCGATAAGGCTTGAAGCTCCTTCAAGTTCTTTGGTATTAATCGTAAATTGATTTTCGTTCTGTGTAATGTTGTCGTCCATGTGTGTCACGGATTGATAAGGGCGATTGAGTGTTAAGATAATCTCATCTTCAACATGTTTTGGATCACTTACTGCAATCAACAAGGAACGATTATTTTTTACTTGTGCTGTTACGGATGCAGAACGGTCGACGTGAATTCCTTCAATATCGGCGCCTTCTACACCCCATACATTCATAGCTAAAACGGTATCTGTTTTGATTGCTTGAATCAGGTTGTTGTTTTGAAGTATTTCTAAAGTGTTTGTGTTCGCGTAGTCACGAATGGCTGTTTCGTCACGATTTGGAATTATAACATATTCATAGGATCCATTTGTCACGGATTGTCCATGGTTTATTCCGAGTTTGAAAAAGTCTGAATGGTATTCCGTTTTATCATCGAACATTAAGTTTTGATCTACAAATTTTCCGCTGTGTTTATCGTTGGAGAGGGTTACTTCGGTAGTTTGTGGAAAGTAGTAGCCAAAAGTCCCTTTATCACCGTTGTCTAGAATAAGAGTATCGCCATCTTCAAGTGTTAGTGTATTAAGTTCTGTGAGGACAGAATTGTTGTGTTTAATTACGGCATGATCGTCTACTTTACGATTTTCAATCGTCGTTTCGATTGAATTGGGGGATGTTCCTGTAATATTTGCCCCAAGTGCGACAATAACATCATCTAAGAAGAACCATGATTTTTGAGCGCGTAAATCCATACCATTATTAAATGTATTTGAATTATAAAACATTCCGGCACTGCCTATTGCTCCAGTGGATGAACCACCAACCCAAGCTTGTTTGGAAAGTTTTCGATGGAGTGCTTTGTTTGCAAGGGGACGTGTGTCTACCGTAGTTCCAGGAAGACGATATTTATCAACTGCAGCCCAATAGGTTCCATCGTATTGATTGATATCATTATCGGTATAAAGGTAAAGCATGCCACTACCAGTATGCCATCCTTGCATATTCTCATTATTAATTGATTCATAATTTGAGATGCGTTTAGAGAACATGCTTAAGGCAGCGGTATAGTCGTGATTTCGATTTACTACACGATCCATTGAACCATAAATTTTAACATGTTGTGTTGATTCCAAAGATGGGATTTGATCATCTTCGAAGATTTGTTTAGCTTTAATCAACGATTCAAAATCACGAGTTCGACTGAAATAATCATGATAACGATCAGAAGCAATAATCCATTCTTTTAAGTGTTGTTTATAAGTTGATTTAAGAGGTTCTGGGGCTGCATCTGCAATAAGCATAATGTTGGCGATACTTTCTTTTCCAGTATCAAATTCTTGAGCCGTTGGACTCATGTAAGGTGCTCGAGAAATGCTGCGGCCATTGACCATCGACATCATTTTTCCTTTGTACATCAAAGGGATGTATCCTTCATCAATGAGTGTATAAATATTCTGCATGGTTGCAGGATCCATGGCCCATGGTGTATCAGCTACGATAGAGGCAATTTTACCAATACCTTTCACAAGATCATTTCCATAGGTTCCAAGATATGCAATATCTTTGTGCTGAACTAAAGAGCCATCTTTATACAAGCCATCACCATGTGATACATACTGTACTACTTCTGGCATTTCTTGTTTTACATAATCCAATAATGCAGCATCTTGTTTCATGATACCGACCCCTAAAGTAATTAAACCGACATCTGTTTTATTTGCTCCGGTTGCAGGTGCACCGTTTAATAAAGTTGTTAGATTGGTATTGTATGTCTCAATGCCCTTGAGATAACGAAGGACATCATCATGTTCAATATAATTGCCAACAATGGATAGAATATCAAGCAGACGCATCGGAATACCAATTTGCCAATCCCACCAGTTTCCGTGTGTTTTAATGGTAAATGGACTGCCATACATTGCATCATTAACGAGAAAATCTAACTGTTGGACGATAAAATTTAGAGTTTGTTCATCTTGATAATACTTACTGCCAAAGGTTCCAAAGGCAATTGTTATCGATTTTAAATTTGTAAATTGTCGAGTGTTATGCGCCGCAACCGTTTTTTGATCATCGTTACCCCATGGGAAAGGAGCATTTTCGGTGAGGTCAAGGGTTGCAAATGCTTCATCTGCTTTTCCATCAACAACGTCGATATAGGCCTTGATATGGTCGTCATTAAGGTTGATGGATTCATTTCCCACTGCGCGTTCTTGCCAACGCGTAGCCATGAGTTGATAATTTGCATCGACGTCATCCGAAGTAACTTTAAATTCGATGGCTTGTTTAGGTGCAGATTCTTTGTCTGAGTGCACAAAAATGGTAACATTACCTTCTTTAATACCAGTAACAAGACCTTGTTCTGAAACCGTTGCAATCGCATTGTCGGAACTTTCAAATCGGCCATCATTTTTTAACAAGGGTGTCAGAAATTTACGTTGACCCGTTGATAGTGTTTGAATTTGATTCGATGCTAAATCAATGTTTACCGGTTTACTTTCGGCATTAAAAAAAAGTGGACGTGTGCGATTAAATTGTGTTGGTTCTTCAGCATGGATGGTTAGAGCATTAGAACCGAGTACGAGCGCGAGCCCAGTGCAAATAATAGTTCGTGTATGTTTCATTGTATCCTCCCTTTGAATACGCTTACAGATGAATTCTACAATTAAGTATGCATTTGGTCAATTGATGCATTGAATTCTACAAGTGTTTGGTTAAAAAGTGAAAATGAAAGGTTCTATAAAATATCTTTAATTTTTTATCAGGATAAATACAGGATATTGTATAGTTATAAGTGGATATGAAAGAAATAAAATGAGATAATTAAGCGTATATTGGAATTAAGGGGATGTAAGATGAAAAAAAATTTACAAGAGAAAAAGTACTTAATCATGAGTGGAGCGCTCGGTATAACTTTAATTGGGCTCTTGATTATGGCCTATATGATGTCGGGCGCCACGATTCGAGCAATAGATGATCGTAATATTCTTGTGGAGAAGGATAGTGACGTGACGATGGCAACCATTCACGATAAAATAGTTGTTGATCCAAAAGAGGCGGAATATGAAATAATGGTTGTTACGGAAAAAGGGGAAATTTCAGTTCAGGACCACAATGATGAAATAATTAAAAAACGCAAACTTGAAATAGAACCTCAGGGTTTACTTGTTGAAGGGGATTTAAAACTTAGAGTATTCTTAAAAGAAAATATAAAACGTGATGTTGTCCTCAATATTCAAACCGAAGATACAAAAGAACCAAAAATCGTTATTATGCATGATGGTAAAGAAATTAACGAAGATGAAATTACCCTAGCTGTTGATGATAAAAAAGTGACGGCAATCGCAAAGGATTATGCTTTTGGTGTTCTGACAGCACCCTTAAAAGTTAATGTCAAAGGAACGATAAATTATAGTACTCCGGGAACCTATGCTGTTCTTTACAGTGTCGATGATAATGTTAATAAAGCTGAACGTAAGTTTTCGGTAGTTATTCAAGAAGAACCTGTTGAACAAACACCGGATACAGATCATGAGAATCGTGAGAATGAAACGAAGAATCAAGAACAACACGAAAGTCCGGCTGATTATGATAGTGGATCTACACCAACGATAGTTGATTCGCATTCGGAATTAGTTTTGGTGAATAAACATCGTGCATTATCTCGTGACTTTGTACCGAATCTTAGTTATATTCCTGCAGCATATGCTGTGAGTGAAGGGTATGAAGCAACACCCAATACAGTAGCAGCATTTGTTAAAATGGTGGATGCGTTGTACGATGAGACGGGATTATGGCTTTTAACAACATCTTCTTATCGTGGATATGATTTCCAAGAAGAATTGTATTCGAATTATGTATCACTTCATGGGCAAGAACAGGCAGATTTAATGTCGGCGCGTCCAGGTCATTCTGAACACCAAACGGGTCTGGTTATCGATGTGGTGACACCGGGAGGAGATATGTTTGCTTTCTCAGAAACGCATCAATCTCTATGGGTTCATCGAAACGCTCATCGTTTCGGTTTTATTGTTCGTTATCAATCTGGGAAAGAGCATATTACGGGATATCAACCCGAAGCATGGCACTTGCGTTATGTCGGTGTCGATGCGGCTACAGATATTTATAATAGCGGTCTTACCTTGGATGAGTACTTAAATTAGAAAAAAATCTATCAACCGAAAGGGAGATAGATTTTTATTTTATTTTATTTTTTTGCGAGATTTTGTTCTTGCATATATTGCATCAATTTCATACGACCGGGATGCTTACGTCCCATACTGCTTTGAATTTGGTTAGTAAAACTATCAATTCGCTTGTTTGCATCACGAAGATCATAATACTCTGTCACCGTAGCATCATACTCTTTCATAGCTTCTGTAAGTGTCTCGCTATGAGCATATGTATTTTCGAAATGCATAAGATGTTGTGGCATTCGCGGCTTTAATTGTGGTGCTTGATTTGGATAGCCAAAGCCCAAGCCCAATACTGGGAATGCGTATTCTGGAAGATCTAGTAATTCAATCATTGCTTTGGCGTCATTTAGAATGCTTCCAAGAAAGACCCCTCCTAACCCAAGACTTTCAAGTGCAACCATCGTATTTTGCGCAGCGAGTATGGCATCGGTGTAACCGACCATCATCCGATCAAAGGTTTGAAGGACATCTAAATCTTGGACGTTTTTTTCAATTGCGATTTGTGCATTACGATGTTGGTCAATCACAAAGATAAAGAGATGTCCGACATCCGCAATATAAGGTTGACCACCAATTTGTGCGATGGCCTTTTTCTTTTCGGGATCGGTAATACTGATAATTGAGTAAGATTGCATAAAATTACTTGTAGATGTTGATTGTGCCACCTTCACCAGTGTATCGATAATTTCTTGTGAAATGGGTTCTTGCGTAAACTGGCGAATTGTACGGTGATTCAGCTGTTGTTTAATTGTTTGATTCATATTGCCTCCTTGACTTGATTATACCATGGGGGGCATATTGTTGGCACACCTTTCGCATAACCTATACAATAAGTACATTAGAGGTGAATGATATGAAAGTACAAGTATGGTCAGATTTTGTTTGCCCGTTTTGTTATGTGGGTAAAAGACATTTAGAACAAGCGATTAAGGAATTAGGACAAGATATTGAAGTGGAATTTATGAGTTTTGAATTGGATCCACAGTATAGAGACAATCCAGATTTAAACATCCACGAGATGTTGGCTCAAAAATATAACATCTCTGTTGATGAAGCACGTTTAAATAATGAACGAGTTGGCGCGATGGCTGCACAAGTCGGCTTAAACTATGATTTTGATGCTATGAAGTATACGAATACATTTAATGCGCATAAAGTATTTCAATATGCGAAATTCAAAGGTCTTGGTAATGAATACAGCGAAAAGTTAATGGATGCTTATTTTTCTAAAGGTGTTTATTTAAATGATCTTGATGCCTTAATTGAATTGGGTGTCACAGTTGGGCTTGATGCGGAAGGCATAAAAAATGCTTTTGAATCCGATGAATTCGGACTCAGTGTTCGTCAAGACGAACAGTGGGCACAGATGATTGGAGCTCGCGGAGTACCTCATTTTGTCATCGATGATCAAGTGTCGCTCTCTGGAGCACAACCTGTAGAAACATTTAAATCAGCACTGCAACATGTGGAAACCTTAAATGCACAAAAAAATGATGCGATGATGTGTTCCGATGGTATGTGTACGATTCATGAATAAAGCTAGTTCCGACTAGCTTTTTATTTGCACAAAGCCTTATAAATCGGTAATATATAAGAAGATGGAGGTTTTACAATGAATAAACGAAAATCAATACAAATCGGGATTGTCGTCATCGTTTTTATACTTCTCGATGTCTGGTTTGGTAATACGTATCACTATATGGATATCGGCTCGATGCTTTACTTGAGTGCCTTTATTTTGGTGATCGCAGGAATTTTATTTATTGATCGAAACAATTATAAAAAATTCTTTAATACATTTGGAATTATAGCAGGCGCTTTTGTCATTATTTTCTTAATTGGAAGTGTCACGTCATCCCGAATGATTAATGCGAAACGTTATGCAAATGTTTTAGGTCAAGTAAGACCCGTTGAGTTTAAAGATCTTTATGGTGAAGATCACAATATTGAAGTCTCTTATGTTGATAAGGATTCCGCGATTCTTTCGGCAGAGAAAAAGATGGGGGAACTTAGTGAAGTATCATCCCGTTTTGATATTAATACAAATGAATTTACACAGATTAATTATCAAGGCAAAATGGCTCGTGTAGCGCCCTTTGTCTACGCGGATACTTTCAAAAAGTATACAAACTTTTCCACAGGCGTTCCCTATTATGTGCTTGTGACGACAGGTGACGGAAATATGAATGCGAAAGCAGAAATTGTAACGTTACCGACACCAATAAAATATTATCCAGGGGCGCCATTACAATATGATTTAAGACGTCATGTGGCCTTACATCACAAATTTAGTTATCTGGATGATTGGAATTTTGAAATCGATGATAAAGGTCATCCTTACTGGATTGTGCAATCCATTACGAAACGCGTTGGTATTTGGGGTGCGAAAGATATGGATTCTTTAATTGTTGTGGATGCCGTTTCGGGTGAAACATCGCGATATAACCTTGATGAAATACCGGAATGGGTTGATTCAGTATATCCTACCGATATGATGTTATCACACGCAAAAGATCACTTTACATTAAAAGGTGGTTATTTTAACTCCTTCATGCAACAACAAGGGGTAATGGCTGTAGATCAACAGGAAGGATCTTACAACTACGTTACAATCGATGATGAAATCTATATTTTTACAGGAATTCGACCTATTAAATTAGATTCAAGTTCAACAACAGGATTATTATTTATGAACAAGCGTACGGGAGAAACTTTACAAATGGATCTTCCAGGTGTTTCTATAACGGCCGCTGAAATGACATCAGTTGGGTCGATACAAGAAAAAGGGTATACCCCAACAACACCAATCCTTCAAAATGTTGGTGGGTTCCCAACGTATGTCATGTCTTTAAAAGATACATCAAGCGTTGTGCGTGGATTCTCAATGGTGAATTATCAAGACTATACAAAATCTGCGGTAGGTGACACGTATCTACTTTCTGAGAAAAATTATTTAAACGCAATGGGAAGTCAGGTCGGAATCGTTCCTGAGGAAATTGTTGAAAAAGATGGCATCGTATCAGATGTCCGTCAAGTAATTATTGATGGCAACACATATTATATGATGCGCCTTGAAGGTGATGAGGTTATTTACCAAGCAAACTTGATTTTAAATGATGAGCTTGCATTCTTAATGCCGGGTGCTCGCGTAAAAATCACTACAAATGGGACAAAGGTTGTTTCCTTTGACTTAACCAAAGAAGATAAACCCAAACCAAGTGCTTAAATGAAACGTAAGACACGACTCAGTCGTGTCTTTTTCTATAAAAAAATCCGATACAAATGTATCGGACTATGATTCGAATTCGAGTATAAAGGCTTCTTCTTGTTTTTCTTCCTCAGCAAGGTTTACAATCCATTTTTCCTTGTTTACAAATCGTAAAGCAAGAACCATCTTAAGGACATCTGTTGACTGTCCAATAATATATAACCAAAGAATGCTTAAATCGGTGGTATACGTTGCGATGCCAACTGCAACCAAGTTAACACACCACATATACCCTGAGTCAAGTAGGAGTGTTGAACGTGTATCGCCACCTGCACGAAGAATAAAGTAACATGTTGTATTAATGACATAGATACTAAATAACGGTGCTTGAATTCTTAAGAATGTTTGAGCGGTCCACATCGCTTCCGCAGATACGGAATAAATCTTGGGAATAACAAAGGTAGATCCTAAAAGTAATGTTCCAAAGACAGCACTGAGTAATACACCAAAACCAATTAAACGATATCCATTTTCACGTGCTTCATCCAAGCGGTTTCCACCAAGGGGTTGTGACACAAGAATGGTAATTGCGACCGACATACCGGCATTCATCGTAAAAAACATATCCGAAACCGTGGTAGCAATCGAGTAACCGGAGATTACTTCGGCACCACGTGTTGCATAGAAACGCAATAATAGAGCCATGCCAGAAGCCCATAGAACTTCATTTAAAGCAAGTGGGAATGCTTTAACGGTAATTCGCTTAACAAGTATTTTCGAAATATCGAATAAATCTCTAATGCGGGTTTTAAACGCATAATTTCCGGTAACTAAGAAATAACTGATAAAGGTTAATTCCACACAACGTGCTATAAAGGTACCAATCGCACCTCCAAGAACACCTAGACGCGGTGCACCAAAATTACCATAAATCAAACAATAATTAAAACAGAAGTTTGTAATCATTGAAATAACACTAGCAACAAGCGGTGTTTTTGAATCACCGGTTGCTCTCATTGAACCAGCAATGGCCAATGTAAATAAGTTGGGAATAAATGCCAACGCACACACGTAAATATACCTCATACCTTGCTCAATTACTTTTGGATCCTTAACAAAGAACCGGATAATATTTCCTGGAAAAAGTAATGCGAGGATGACGAATGTACTCATTATCAACATAGATGTTAGAATTGAGAAACGGAATGTTTGCTTCATATGTTCTTCGTCTCTTGCCCCGAAGAATTGTGCCATAAATACAGCCGATGCAGCAATCACACCATTGGTTCCAAAAACAGCGATAATAAAGTAACGATTTACGGTCGCAACGCCCGACAATGCATGGTCACCGAGCTGACCGATCATCAAGTTATCAAGTAAGTTTACAGACGTACTGATAAGTTGTTGTAGCATTAACGGAATTGCAATGAATAAAGCCTTTTTGTAAAAGTCTTTATCGCCTACAAATCGCTTTAGATTCATCGTTTCGACCTCCTTCTAAAAACGCTAAGACTATCATATAGAAAGAGCAAGATAATATCAATTGAAAAACACAATTTTATCACATTAATTTGACATTTTATGCATATTCCAGATATGACCCCCTAAAATCACGTATACTATTTATAAAAGGAGTGAATTTTATGATAAAAGTAGTGATGATGGTGGGCAGTTTACGAAAAGGTTCTTATAATATGATGCTTGGAAAACATATCCAAAAACGCTATGCCGATCGGATGGAAATCGAAATTCTTGATATTGATGTTCCGAACTATAATGGAGATTTGGATAATCCGCAAGATACACCTGAAAAGGTGAAAACACTAAATCGAAAAATAGATGAAGCGGATGCAGTAATGATGATTACCCCAGAGTATAATCATGGAATGTCCGGAGTGTTAAAAAATGCGATTGATTGGGTGAGTCGAACTCAACCTGGATTGAAAGACAAACCGGGTCTAATCGCGGCTTGCTCAATGGGTCAGACAGCTGGAGCACGCGGTTATTTGAACCTCTATACTGTGCTGGATACGATGCCAATGTGGTTGTTGCCAGGAAACGATATTCTTATTGGGGCGGTCCACACAAAATTTGATGATAAAGGGGTCTTGATTGACGAAGGAACAGTAACCTTTATTGATGGTGTTATAAACCAATTTATCGATTTTTATCACCAAATAAAGGCTTAAGCGGTTTAATGAGGTACTGATGTGGATTGCAATCATAAAACTTAAATGATAGGATTATTTTTGAGGTGTCTATGAAACCAATAAAAGTATTGTTTGCGCACGGTGGCACGCTTGAAAAAGCAGGTACTGAAGCGTATATGATGAGTGTATTTAGAAATGTTGACCCTAAAAAAGTTCGCATTGATTTTCTTGTGTTTGGTTGCAAAGAGGGGTACTACGATAAAGAAGTTATCACTCGTGGGGGAAAAATATACCGTATTCCGCTTACGCCCGATGATTTTTTAAAGAAAAATCCAACTCGAAGAACAATTATGAAAATTATCGAAAAAGAGCAATATGATATTATGCATAGTCATATGAATGCATTGAATCCACTGTTGTTTAAGCATGCAAAAAAAATTGGGATTCCTTATATGATTTCGCATTCACATGGAAGCCGTCATTTTGTTGACAATAAGATCCTTATAAAATATAAAGATCAACTGATGAAGCAAATACCTAAATACGCAGATGTACTCTTAGCCTGTTCAAAAGAGGCGGGAGATTTTCTATATCCAAACGAAGATTATATTATTATTAATAATGGCATTGATTTAAAGCAATATGAATATAATGAAGCGACACGGAAACGCCTTCGCAAAGAATTGAATGTCGAAGACCAATTGGTATTTGGACACGTAGGACGCTTTAATTTCCAAAAAAACCACAAGTTTTTAATCGAGGTATTTAACGAAATTCTTAAAACGATTCCTGATGCAATCCTCGCATTGGCGGGCGAAGGGGAATTGCTCGGTGAAGTTCAAGAACAAGTGCGTGCTTATGGGATTGAAGAACACGTTAAGTTTTTAGGATTGCGGGATGATATACCCGACGTGCTTCAAATTTTAGATGTCTTTCTCTTACCATCTGTCTTTGAGGGCTTGCCTTATGTTCTCGTAGAAGCGCAAGCTGCAGGACTATTGTGTTTTGCGGCAGATACTATTGACGCTAAAAGTGCACTAACGGATGATTTTCATTTTCTTCCTATTGATAATCCGCAAGAATGGTCGGATTACATTGTAGGAAACCTCGAGTATAAACGTAAGAGTACCCGTGAACGACTCATTCGCGAAGGATTTGATGAAAAAGAAAACGTGAAGAAGCTTGAATTAATCTATGAGGATTTAATTCATGAAGGAGGGGAGTCCTAGGTACCCCTCCTTTTAAATTTGCAATTACAAAAGCATCCGCGATAAAATAGAATATAGTGGAAGGAAGTATTTTATGAAAAAACCTGAAGTGTATTGGAAATTATTTCAATCATCGTTTCATTTAAGTGCATTTACGTTTGGTGGTGGTTATGTCATCATTCCTTTAATGTGGACAAAATTTGTCGAAGAATTAGGCTGGATTGAAGAAGAAGAGATGATGGATTTGATGGCGATTGCGCAATCCTCTCCGGGATCGCTTGCGGTCAATGCCTCAATCTTAGTGGGCTATAAAATCGATGGGATTTTGGGTGCGTTTTTTTCAATCTTAGGAACTATTTTACCACCCTTAATTTTACTGACGATAATCTCGCATTTTTACGCAGAGTTTAAAGCGAATGCTTTTGTAAATGCGGCACTTCATGGAATGCAAGCGGGTGTTGCTGCAGTGATTGTGGATGTAGTGATGACGATGGCTTCACAAATTTTCAAATTAAAACGAAGCTTACCGATTGTGATTATGGTCACCTCGTTTATAGCTGCATACTTCCTTAAAATCAATGTCCTTTATATTGTTATAGCAGCAGGTGTTATTGGTGCGGTTAATAAGGGTGGAAAGTCAGAGGTATCACAATGATTTTATGGGAACTCTTTGTATCGTTTCTTCAAATTGGCTTAGTGAGTTTTGGCGGCGGTTATGCAGCACTTGCGCCGATACAAAATCAAGTAGTGGTGTCACACGGTTGGCTAACAATGACCGAATTTACAGACTTGATTACCATCTCACAAATGACTCCTGGACCGATTGCGTTAAATTCGGCAACGTTTGTCGGTTTACGTGTAGCTGGAATTCAAGGTGCTATCGCCGCAACACTTGGAAATATTTTTCCATCAATCGTGATTGTACTCTTTCTTGCAATGATTTATTACAAGTTTAGTAACCTCACAATCGTTCAAAATGTTCTAGATGGACTTCGTCCAACCGTTGTTGCTTTAATTGCGTCAGCGGGGGTTACAATCCTACTGACTGCATTTTTTGGTGAAGGTGCGGTTAACCTTGCAGATTTCGATTGGGTGAATGGGATTCTCTTTGTTATTGCGATGATTGGATTAAGGAAGTTTAAATTGGATCCAACCAAAATCATGCTTTTAACCGGAATTCTTGGAATTGGTGTAATGCTGTTGGAAAAACTCTAATGCAACAGAATGTGTCTTTACAAATTGGGACACAGTTCATAAGATGAATGCGAACGGAGGCTTTATGAAACTTAACGAGAATTTAAGAAGATTACGCGAGGAACGACAGCTAACCCAAGAAACGGTAGCCCAAGCACTTAATGTATCACGGCAAGCAGTATCGAACTGGGAACAGGGCAAACGCTACCCGGATGCCTTAATGTTAGTTCAAATATCAGATTACTATGAGATTCCGGTTGATCTATTACTTAAATCAGATTTAAGCTATGCAAAAGCGTTGGTAATAAAGAAAGACCAACTGAATACTGTTATTGTAATCATTGCTCAAATCCTCATGATTGTGACGATGATTTTCGGCAATGATAGCTGGTGGACCATCCCCATTTATATGAGTTGTATCGTAACGGTCGCATATATTGAAGAAATCATTGAGTTTTTTGAGAAAAGAGTCCTTATAATGAAAAGAAAATAACGAGAATCATGTTTTCGTTATTTTTTTTATGCTTTACGACAATCTTGCACCCGTTGACAAGGTTTAATTCATATTTGCGCCCACACCCTTTCTTATATTGCTTTTACTTTAAATTGACGCATTTAGTGACAAAAATAATGTCGGTTTAATACATGGAAAGTTCACACAAATGTCCCACACAAGAAAATGTAATCGGTTACAATTTCTTTAGCGTGAGGTATTATCTCACAAGAATTTTATATAAAAAAAGGGAGGTGGAATTAGGTTTAAGTGTTGGATGTTCACATATTATTTTTAAAAAAAGAGGAGAAAAATAATGAATAAAAGAAATGAACATAGAATCCTAAAATGCTTAACCATTTTTGTACTATCGTTTGGACTCGTTTTTAGTAGTGCACGTCCAATTTATAGTGATACTCAACCAGTGGTAACTTTTACCAATACAACGGGTGAGTCTGAAGTTATATCCATGACAGAATCAAAAGAATTTAAGGCAACCGTAATGTTTGAAGGGAAAACATCGACGGAACTTCAATCGATAGCTGATTCAGCAACATGGACGCTAACACGTGAGGAAGGCGGTCTTAATGAGGATGACTTTCCTTACCAATACATGGGAGCACCGCTCAGTGACTGGACTGTTTTCAGTACAACGAAAAATGTAGCGGGGACACCTCTTTTTGGAAACATCGATACGAAGGTAATTCCTGATGGACTCGAACTTACATTTAAGAATGAATTAATGTTTGGCGTCAATGGAATCGATGGTCGTGATCGTGCCCAAATTAGAAATGCATTGCTTGACTATACAGGGTCGTATGACCTCAAACTGATTGATGATGATGCTGTTATTGCCTCAACATCTATAAAGCTTAAACCATACAACAGTTACACACTTTATAATGAAATTGACCAACGCCTTGCAGATCTTGCTGCATTAGCACTTTCTAAAGGTATTCATGCGGAAGTAAGAGAGTTTGGTCGCACTGCTATGGGACGTCCGCTGAATGCGATTTTTATTGCAGACACAGCAGAAACGTTAACGGACCACTTAGCACTTAATGAACGTGCTGAAGAAGATCCACAAGCAGTGATTAATGATATTGAATCCGGAGCGATTGAGTACAAAGTTCCAATCCTCTACAACAACATTCATTCCGATGAGAACCCCGGTATTGATGCAATCATGGAATTCTTATCTGTAATGATTGAGAATGCTGATGGAAGTGTTCAATATCGTCGTGTTAATGGGTTGACAGCTGAAGGAGAACAACAAGTTGCGAATGAAAAAGCATCACGTGGTATTAAATGGTCTGAATTAATTGAAGACGATGTCACCGGTGTGGGTTACATCCGTGATGGAGTTACGAGTGAAGAACATCCAGATAGCGAAGATGCCGCAGCAAATTTAAGTGAAGAACAACTTGCAAAATTTTATGACATGGAAAATGTCGATTTAAACATTAAAGATATGCTTAAAGATGTATTCTTTATTGTTGTCCCTGCAGAAAATGCAGATGCAGCGGCAGCGAATGTTCGAACTAATGGTAATGGATTTGACTTAAACCGAGACAATACATACCAAACGCAACCGGAAACGCAAGCCATGGCACGTCTTATCTCCACATGGAATCCTGTAAACCTCTATGAGATTCACGGTTTCTATAATCAATTCCAAATTGAACCTTGCTCGCCAACTCACGAACCAAATGTGGAATACGATCTCTTTATTGAGAATGCACTTTCACAAGGTGAAGAATTTGGTGGTGTAGCAATTACCAATAATAATTCCATTAACAGTTTCCAAATGCCAATGCGAGACTATTTAAAGGCAAATAATGGTGGTTATGAATGGGAACCATTCGATGACATGTCCTCTAGTTATACACCACAATACTCGATGCTTCATGGTGTTGTAGCCTATACCGTTGAGGTGCCTTATGGAAACGAAGATGCAACCCAAGCGGTAAAATACGCCTTGCTCAACAACGGACGCTATGTGGGAATGCACAAACAAGAATTCTACACAAACCAACTTAAGGGTTGGGATCGAGGTATTAAAAATATTGATGCGGATGAAATTCGTCCATACTATGTAAATCAGCAAGATGAAATAGGTGCTGAGGCGGATACTTTCCGTGCCCGTTATGAAGAAAACAATAATTTCTTCCCTGAATACTATGTCATTCCTATGGAAGCATCAATACAGAAAAACTTACATTCAGCAACCGAGATGATGGAATACCTTTTACGAAATGATGTGAAGGTTAAAGTACTTGAAGCTGAATTCGAGGTCAATGGAACCACGTATCCAAAAGGAACGATGGTAATTGACCTCCATCAAGCGAAACGTAATATGGCGAATGCTGCACTTTACAATAATATTGTAATTAAAGGTTGGACTGACCTCTACTCAGAACCCCTTACAGCATTCTCTGAATTACGTGGATTTAATATGGATGTGATTACCAAAATTGGTGCATTCGATTCTGCGACCTTTACACAATTAGAAACGACACCAGAAACACCAACACACGTTGATGGCGAAGGGGAAATCGTAATTGTTTCGAATAACAGTGTGGCGGGCGTTCAAGCGATCAATGAATTGCTTAAAACGGGAGAATCCGTTGGATTTATTACCTCAGGTGATTTCCAAGGTGATTTCGTAATGTCAGAAGCAACCTTTGCTTTGATTCAAGATTCTTATATCTTGCAAGCAACGCGTACCAACACAATGCCGACGGCACAAGTTATCACTAAATCCGCAACACTCTATGTTCCAGGTGCAGTGGAAACGTATAAAGTTAAACGTGATACCGGAGAACCTTACGGATTTACAAACTATACCAATCGTTTAAATACTTCACTCAACTGGGATTACTTTGTTTGGGAACAACAACTAGGCTTTGATATAACACACAGTCTCGAGGATGCAGATATTATTATTGGTAACCGTAGACTTAATGGTCTCGAACTTGATGTTGTTGGTGAAGGAAAACCTTACATTGGATACGGTGGTTATGCTTTGGATGCAGTCGAAAATCTTGGACTTGATATCGAGGCAAACTATGACATGTCCTATGATGCACTCACAACAGTAACGTATCCCGAAGCAAGTTTGATTACTTCAAAATACGTACAAGACCAAGACTTTATTATGTACGGTCATGGTGGAAATAGTATTGTGAAAGCACCAGAAGGATCGAAAGTGTTAATTAAAACAACGGGTGATGAACCTATTGAAGGCTTTATGTCCCAAGAACACATTGATGGCTATAAAAACTCAATCCAAGCGATTGAACTAAAGAATGAAAAACTTGATTTGCTTATCTTTGCAAACTCAATTTCAAACAAAGCGCATCAACAAGATGACTATCGTTATGTAACAAACGGTATCTTTACAAAATACCTAGGTGATACGATGGTTATTGAAGTGAAAAATCCGGAACCAAAACCAGACCCTAAACCAGAGCCAAAACCTGAACCTGTTGAAAAACTTCAACTTACAGGATTACCGGAGAAGGTGTATGTCGGTGACGTTTTTGTTTTAACACCAAATCATGATGATCAAGCAAAAGGTGAAGGATGGAGTTTCAGTCAAGATTTCTTCTCGGCTACCTTCAACAGTCCTGCAACCTTTACAGCTTTAAAAGCAGGTAATACGACCATTGCGTATACAACGACCAATGGAGAAAAAACTGAACTTCCCGTTTCAATTCTTGAAAAAGAAACTGTGAAACCGGGTGGTAAATTACCGGGAACCGGTGTAACTCCAACCCAAACAGCAATTTATGTGGGTATTGGCATCGTTCTTATTGGTGGCGCATTGTATCTTGTTTCAAAGAAAAAGAAATAAAACGAATACATACAAAAAAACACGTACGTTGGTTTCCAATGCACGTGTTTTTTATTCGATTAAAACTATGGATACTGAGTTAAAGAACTGATTTCGCTGCTGCGATTGCTGCCTCATAGTTTGGTTCTTGTGCCATTTCGGGAACAATTTCTGAATAAATCAGATTGCTGTTTTGATCAAGGACAAAAATTGAACGCGCAAGCACTTCAAATTCCGGGATCCAAATACCATAAGCATCTGCGAAGGCATGATCTTCATCTCGTAACATTTCACTATCAATGCCATTAGTAGCACACCAAGAAGTAAAGTCTTCTTTAGAGTTGTTTGATACATTTACGATTTTTACGTCGTTGAGCTCACTTGCAAGTTTAAAGAAATGACGTGTTTGCAAGTCACAAATACGTGTATTAATATCTGGAAAGACGCTCACAAGTACAACATGCCCCTTTAGTGATTCGGTGCCAATCATTTGATCGTTAAGATTTTTAAGCTTAAATTGTGGTGCTTTTTTGCCAATTTCAGGTTGTGTTCCTCTTAATGCTGTGGGAACTCCTTTTTTTGTAATTTCCATATCTATCACGCTCCTTTATTCTATTATAGAAGCAAATGCATAGAGATGCATCTTGTATGCTTTATCTCGTGTCAACGGAAAGTATTTATGATATTCTAAAAGGAGAAAAGGTGATGGATATGAAAAAAATACCGGTAGTTAAGAATGAGCGGCTCACGCTTGAAGTTTTGGACCTGACATTTGAAGGTTTTGGTGTAGTAAAGGTGGAGGGATTTCCAATCTTTGTGGAAAATGCGATTCCCGGTGAAACGATAACATTGAGTGTCACGAAGGTCGCAAAGCGTTTTGCTTATGGTCGTATTATCAGTATTGATAATCCATCACCACAACGTGTTGAACTGGTGGATAAAGTTGGAACGCGAGTTGGAACGATGCCCTTGCAGCACATGGATTACGAACTTCAATGTGCATTTAAGCAAAAACAAGTGGCATCAATCTTAGGTCGCGTCATTGATTTAACGAATATTGAAGTCCTTCCTACTATTGGAATGAAACAGCCCTGGCATTATCGGAATAAGGCGACCATTCCTGTCCAAATGATTGATGGTGTGTTGGAAACAGGCTTTTTTAAACGGGGCTCGCATGATTTGGTTCCGATTGAAAATTTTTATATTCAAGAAGAAGTCTTGGATGATGCGATTTTAGTGATTCGTAACACATTGCGTAAATTTGGCATCCAAGCATATGATGAAGCCAGTCATACTGGACTCATTCGCAACGTAATGGTCCGTTACGGTCATTACACGCATGAATTGATGATAGTCCTTATAACGAACGGTGAAACAATACCGTCGCAAGACGCGCTTGTGAACGCCCTTGTGGAGGCCCTACCACAAACTGTAAGTATTGTTCAGAATATAAATATGAGGCAAACAAATGTCATCTTAGGTCAGGAACAAAAGGTGTTGTTTGGCGAAGATGTTTATCATGATCAATTACTCGGAAAAGTGTTTAAGATTTCTTCGAAATCTTTTTTCCAAGTCAATACGCTACAAACGGAAGTCCTCTACCAAGAAGCCATCAATATGGCCGAAGTAACCAACAATGATATTGTTGTGGATGCTTATTGTGGAATTGGTTCAATCACTTTAAACTTAGCCGAAAAGGCCAAGTTTGTATATGGGGTTGAGATTGTCGAAGATGCGATTCGCATGGCCAACGAAAATGCTGCTTTGAATCAAATTGAAAATGTACATTTCGAAGTTGGTGAGGCTGAGAAAATCATGCCCCGATGGGTTAAAGAAGGCATTGAGATTGATGTCTTAGTGGTTGATCCACCGCGTAAAGGGCTTGATCCTGTATTTATTGAAGCAGCAATTGCTTCCCAACCACGACGAATTGTCTATGTAAGCTGCAATCCGATGTCACTGGCGAAAGACTTAAGAAGTTTTATCGAGGGTGGATACGTTGTGGAGAAAGTTCAACCTGTGGATATGTTCCCACAAACAACGCACGTTGAGACGGTGGTATTGATGTCAAGGGTTGATAAGTAAGCGTGTAATAAGATAAGTAAATAAAGGCTTTCCGTGATTTGAGACCTGGCCCCAAGCCGGAAGGATAATCACGGATTTTTGCTTTGAGGGAAGTTATCGAAGATTGGTGAATTAGAAAAATTACCAGCCGGTATGCTTATTGAGTAGGTGAGTTGATAAGGTGGTTGGCAAAATAATGGTGAATTGACAAGATTGCTATTATATTCTGGTAGTAATAAAGTTTAAAAAGGTGTTGAAAGTAATTACTTTTTAAGTGTATATAAAGGTTGAAATAACAATGTCTATATATTATAATAAAAAGAAAAGGTGGATTTAGGTATGGATAAGGAAGATAAAGTCCAAAAGCAACCAATGGAGTTTTATAACATGTCAGATTTTCTTAGAGGGCAATCCTCGAAATTGATCACAGGTTTATCAGATGAAGATAAAACTGCTTTTGTTTTGAAAAACGGAAAGCCTGTAGCAGTGCTAATTTCTCACGAGAGATACGAAAGGTTATTAAAAGCAGGAATAGATATAACTGAATACTAAATATAAAACAATTAAGAGATGAGAGAGGTTAAATGAATGGCTGTAAAAAAATCAGAATTGTATTCCCTATTATGGGAGGCTTGCAATAAATTAAGAGGTGGAGTAGAACCTTCAAGGTATAAAGATTATGTGCTTGTATTGTTATTCTTCAAGTATGTATCAGACAGATATAAAGGGCAACGTTTTGCTGAATTTACAGTAAATGAAGGTGCCTCATTTGACGACTTGATTGCTGCAAAAGGTAAACCAGATGTTGGCGAAAGAGTTGATGTAATTCTTCAAAAGTTTCTAGAAGATAATAAGCTAGCAGGTGCACTTCCTGACGTAAGCTTTAACAATCCAGATGAACTAGGTTCTGGTAAAGAACTAGTTGATAAAGTTTCTGGTCTTATAGCTATTTTCCAAAATCCTGCGATTGACTTTAAAAGCAACAGAGCCAGTGGAGATGACATCATTGGGGATGCATATGAATACTTCATGATGAAATTCGCTCAGGAGTCTGGTAAGAGTAAGGGACAGTTTTATATACCTAGTGAGGTGTCACGTATTATTGCTAGACTTATTGGTATTGGCAATATTAAACAAGAGACAGGAAAGAAATGGACCCTCCATGATCCTGCGGCGGGGAGTGGATCATTACTTATTCGTTCAGCAGATGAAGCACCAACTGATGATAATGGTGATTCCATAGTAACAATATTTGGACAAGAAAAATATCCTGATACTGCTGGTTTAGCAAAGATGAACTTCATCCTACATAACAAAGGAACAGGGAAATCAAAAGTGGGAATACATTGGCAAATCCACAATATACTGATGATTTTGGTGGACTTAGAAAATTTGATTTTATTGTCATGAACCCACCATTTTCTGATAAAGACTGGACTGATGGAATTAAACCATCTGAAGATAAATATAAGAGGTTTGATGGTTATGGCATTCCACCAGAAAAGAATGGTGATTATGCTTGGTTTCTACATGTTCTAAAAGCATTGGATAGCAATGGTAAGGCAGGGATTATTCTGCCACACGGTGTTCTCTTTAGAGGAAACTCAGAAGAAACCATTAGAAAAGCTGTTCTTGAGAAACGATATATCAAGGGTATAGTAGGGCTACCGGCAAACTTATTTTATGGTACAGGAATCCCTGCTAGTATCATCATAATCGATAAAGAAAACGCTGATAAACGTGAAGGTATCTTTATGATTGATGCGAGCGATGGGTTTAAGAAAGATGGAAATAAGAACCGTCTTCGTGAACAGGATATTGAGAAAATTGTGCAAACCTTTATTCACCAAGAAAAAATTGAGGGATACTCTCGCTTTATTACGTATAAAGAGATTTTAGAAGAGAACGAAGGAAACCTTAATGTGCCTCGTTATATCCAAAAAATAGATAATACATTACCTCAAAACATTGCGTCTCATCTTAAGGGTGGTATTCCAGAAGTCGATATTAACTCTTTAGAGAGACTATGGAAAATATCGCCACAGTTAAGACAAGAGATATTCACTTGTGTTGATGAAGAACATAATGTCTATAATCTTGCTATAAAACCAAATGAAATTGAAAAAGTCATTTCTGAAGATGAAAATATAAAGGTTGAAAAGGAAACGGAATGCAGTTCTTTATTCGAGATGTGGAAAAATAAAGTAAGAGATTCATTACTCAACATTAATACAGATACAAACCCAAAAGAACTAATTCGAAGCTTGGGCATTGAAATTTTGAGTGATTTTGAATCGGCAAAACTTCTAGACAATTACGATGTGTACGACTTCTTGCTTAACTATTGGAATGAGAAAATGCAAGATGATGTATATGTAATAAAAGCGAGCGGATATGATGCGGGACGTGAGATTGAATATGTATACGCTCAAAAGAAAGCTAAAGATGAAAATGGAGAAGAAATAAAGGTCGATGATACTTCAAAAATGAAGTCGTTTGAAGGTGCTTTAATTTCGAGAGACATTATTGAACAGGAGTATTTCGAAACTGAGTTAATGGCTCTTAATGAGCTAATCGAAAAATCTGCATTGCTTGAATCTGAACTGGATGAAATGAGAGAAGAAGAATCAGGTGACGAAGGCTTGCTTATAAATGCTTTGAATGAGAAAGGTGACGGTATACCTAAAGCAAATCTGAATAAACAGATAAAAGAACTTGAAAGTAAAAAGACTTCTGAAGTAATAGATGACATTACAAAACTTATTGAATTATTTGATGCAGGCAATATATCGGAAATGGAAAAAATCGTCAAAGCTAATAGTGAGCTGAAGACATATGAGCTTAGAAACAAGAATGGTTCATTTGGAAAGGCTAAGCTTAGAAATGCATTAAAAGAAGCAAATGACAATGCAATAATGCCTGAAACATATGTTGAAGAATATAATGCTCTTCTTTCTTACCAAGCTAAGTTAACTGAAAAAGAAGAAGCTGATAAAGCGATTAAAGAAGCTCAAAAAGAGCTGGATGATTTAGTACTTGCTAAATATGGAGAACTAACAATTGATGAAGTAAAGCATTTACTCTTTGATAAAAAGTGGATGGCAAGGCTTGAAAGCGACATTATTGATGCGATTGATCAAGTGTTGAATAATCTTGCCTCAAAAGTTGTCTTAATTGCCAAACGCTATGAGCACACTTTAGGAGAGGTGGAAGAAAAGACAGCTCAGTTAAATGCCAAAGTGAAATCCGCTTTAGAAAGGATGGGGTATACATGGTAACTTATCCTTCTGACTGGAAAGAATATAAAATTAATGATGTAGCTGATATTTTTGACAATCTGCGAATTCCTGTAACTAAAAATCAAAGAAAAGCAGGCAATATCCCCTACTATGGAGCAAATGGAATTCAAGATTATGTAAGTGGGTATACACATGATGGAGAGTTTGTTCTGATTGCTGAAGACGGGGCGAATGATCTCCAGAACTATCCAGTAACATATACTAGCGGAAAGATATGGGTTAATAATCACGCTCATGTTCTAGCGGGAGTCAATTCGAAAGCAGATACTAGATTTTTAGCATATCTACTTAAAACAGTCGACTTTTCCGCTGTTCTTGTTGGTGGAACGAGAGCCAAATTAAATGGAAAAACTTTAAAGAATATCGAAGTGACTTTGCCAGAACGCCTTAAAGAACAACAAACTATCTCTTCGGTGCTATCAGATTTTGACGAGCATATCGACAATCTCACCGAACTAATTGAAAAGAAAAAAGCAATCCGTGACGGGGCTTTAGAGGACTTAGTCAGTGGTAGAACAAGGCTTGATGGGTTTAATGGTGAGTGGAAAGAAGTTAACCTTGGAACTGTAACTACTATTCTTAATGGCGACAGAGGTGTAAATTATCCATCAGAATCTGCGTTTACATCTTATGGTGTTCCATTTGTGAACGCAGGTCATCTCAGCAACGGAAAAGTTTTGTTCGACGGTATGGATTACATATCCAAAGAGCATTATTGTTTGTTGGGAGGTGGAAAGATTATAAAAAATGACATTTTATTTTGTTTGCGTGGTTCACTTGGAAAGTTTGCATTAGCAGATTTTGATGAGGGAGCACCTGCATCATCTCTTTGTATTGTGAGAGCCAAAGAAACAATCAACCCTTTATTTCTTGCTCAATTGATGTCTTCATCAATTATAAAAAATAGAATAGAAGCTGCCAATACAGGCTCATCTCAACCAAACTTATCAGCTAAAGATATATCACTCTTTGAATTTAAAATTCCAGTTGATATTGAAGAACAACAAGCCATATCTTCTATCCTAACAGCAATGGATGAAGAAATAGAATCTCTTGAAATGGAAAAAGCAAAGATGATTCAAATTAGAGAAGGTGCAATGGACGACCTCTTAACAGGCCGTGTGCGCCTTAAAATATGAGGAGGTAAAGGCTATGTCTGTTGATTTAGAAAGAAAATTGCAAAACAAGGTCCTTCACTGGTTAATAGATAAAGAGGAAGACGGTGGTCTAGGTTATACGTATCTCGGAAATCTGGAGGATCAGAATAACAAACCTATCAGAGAAGATTTGCTGA
Organism: Erysipelothrix tonsillarum DSM 14972; assembly: GCF_000373785.1. Taxonomy (GTDB): domain Bacteria; phylum Bacillota_I; class Bacilli_A; order Erysipelotrichales; family Erysipelotrichaceae; genus Erysipelothrix; species Erysipelothrix tonsillarum. The sequence goes on from NZ_KB892379.1 coordinate 122,946, forward strand.
AAAAGAATCTTGAAAAACGTGGTTATACGAAAGATCAGATTTCCAAAGCTGTAACTGAGCTTGTTTCAAAAGCGAGCAATCAAGTGGATAGCCTTTACCAAATCAATAAAGAAGTCTATTCCTTACTTCGCTATGGCAAGCAAGGTGTTAAAGACGAGAATAAAAATCGTCAAACAGTTCATTATATCGACTGGAACAATGTTGATAACAATGATTTCTATGCTGCGGAGGAAGTAAGTGCTCTCTGCTTTAATCAAATAGAGAGAAAACGCCCGGATGTGGTGCTGTATATAAACGGCATCGCTCTTGGTATATTTGAATTAAAGCGTTCATGTGTGAGTATCGGTGAGGGAATTCGCCAGAATCTTACAAACCAAAAGAAGGAGTACATTCAAAACTTCTTTAGCACTGTTCAATTAATTTTTGCAGGTAACGAGGCAGAGGGACTGAAGTATGGCACTACTGAAACACCTGAAAAGTATTTTCTGAAATGGAAAGAAGATATCAAAGCTACCGATGACCTTTCTGCAACTGTCAAGGTTTTACAATCTAAAGAAAAGAATAAGCTAAGAGATGGTATAGTTTCCCTTTGTCAAAAAGAAAGATTTCTTTCGCTGATTCATGATTTCATTATTTTTGATGCTGGAGTGAAAAAGGTTGCAAGACATAATCAATACTTTGCAAATATTGCTGCTAGGAAAAAAATTCTTGCAGGCGAAGGCGGTATAATCTGGAACACACAAGGTTCAGGTAAGTCCTTAATTATGGTATGGCTTACTAAGTGGGTTATTGAGAACGTAGCAGATAGCCGAGTGGTAATCATCACCGACCGAGATGAGCTTGATGACCAAATTGAAAGCCTGTTCATTGATGTAAATGAAAAAGTACGAAGAACAAAAAGTAGTGCTGATTTAAGAGAGATTCTGAATAAAAACGATGATTCTATTATCTGCTCTTTGATTCATAAATACGGACACAATGCAGGTAAACAATCTGATGTCGATCAATATCGTAAAGAATTGCTAAAAGACCTCCCAGCAGACTTTAAAGCAAAAGGAAATATTATAGCTTTTATTGACGAGTGCCATCGTACTAACTCGGGAAAATTGCATGAGGCTGTTAAAGTACTGATGCCTGAAGCATTACTTATTGGTTTTACAGGTACTCCACTTCTTAAAAAAGATAAAGCGACCAGTCTTGAGACTTTTGGACCATACATCCATACGTATAAATTTGATGAAGGTGTTCAAGATGGTGTTGTTCTTGATTTACGTTATGAAGCAAGAGATGTTGACCAAGACTTATCTAGTAAAGACAAGGTCGATTTATGGTTTGATAATAAAACTTTAGGTCTTACAGATAGAGCAAAAATACAGCTGAAACAAAGTTGGACATCAATCAACAAATTATATAGTTCAAAACAAAGACTTGAGAAAATAGCTAGCGATATCATTTTCGACATGAATTTAAAACCTCGTCTGAAAAATGAGCGTGGTACAGCCATGCTTGTGGCAAATAGTATATACGAGGCTTGCAGATACTGGGATATTTTCACGAGCAACGGCTTTAACAAGTGTGCTGTTGTAACTTCCTTTGAGCCTTCAACCGCGAGTGTTAGGACAGCTACGAGTGATTTAAGTCAAGAGGGCGAAGAAGAATATAAGAAGTCTATTTATGAGCGTATGCTTAAGGGCAAAAAATTGTCTGAATTTGAGAAGGAAGTAAAAGAGCAGTTCAAAAAAGAACCTGCTAAGATGAAACTTCTTATCGTGGTAGATAAACTTTTAACAGGATTTGATGCTCCAACAGCGACATATCTATATATTGATAAATCTATGAGGGATCATGACCTTTTCCAGGCTATCTGCCGAGTTAATAGACCAGATGGCGAAGATAAGGACTATGGCTATATCGTAGATTACATGGACTTGTTTCGTAATGTTCAGCTTGCAGTGGCTGATTATACTACTGAAGCTTTCGATAGCTTTGATAAGGAAGATGTTGAGGGACTTATAAAGAATCGCTATGACGAAGCTAAATCTGAGATGGTGGGTGCAATTGCATCGCTGAAAGATCTATTAGAAAATGTAAGCGATCCTAAAGACGATACGGATTATATTGAGTATTTTTGTGGTGAAAACAGTGAAGATGATGAAAACACTGGTCGCAGAGATATTTTATATACTCTTACAGCCTCGCTAACACGCTCTTTTGCTAACTGCAGTGATAAACTTGTGAGTGATTATGGCTATTCAGAGGGGCAAGTTAGCAGGCTAAGGAGTAATATTTCAGGCTATAACAAAATAAAAGAAATGGTTAAACTAGCAAGCTGTGATTATATCGATTTAAAACCATATGAGGCTGATATGCGATATGTCCTTGATACTTACATACGTGCAGAAGATTCTACAGTTGTAAGCGAACTCGGGAATATGTCGTTGGTGGAATTGTTACTTGAAAACACTTCAACAACACCAATAGAGGCCCTGGTACAAGGTCTTCCAGGTAATGAAAATGCTAAAGCAGAAATCATCGAAAATAACTTGCAGCATGAAATTGTAAAGAAGATGTCATCTAACCAAGTTTATTATGGTAAGTTATCAGAAATGCTCCAAGTACTAATCGACCAGAGACGAATAGAGGCTATGAGTTACGAGGAATATTTACGGCAAGTGGTTGAGTTGGCCCAAGCGATTTTGCACCCTGAAGACAGCTTGGATTATCCTGATACCGTTAAGACTAGTGAAGCTAGAAGAGCTTTCTTTGATTATTTTAATAAAGACGAGACTTTAGCAGTAAATATTGATAGTGCTGTCCATAGTGCATTACGTCCTGATTGGAAAAGGAATTTTCAAAAACAACAAAACATAAGGCTTGCTATATATGAAAATTTATTGGTATATGGTTATGACGAAGATGAAGCAACGCAGGAAACTGCTACGGTCTTCGAAATAGCTGAAAGGCAGGCAGAATACGATGTGTAATGAAGAAATAATTGGTGGGTTGCCAATAGAAATTATAAAAAAGAAAAATCTTAAAAATCTCTATATCAGGGTGAATCCACCAGAAGGCAGTGTGACAGTTAGTACTCCTAGCGATTATCCTGATGAAGAGATAAGGCTCTTTGTATTAAAGAAAATGCCAGAAATCACTAAGGTAAGAGACAGGATGCTGTCACAGGCGCGTCAAACTGAGAGAGAATATGTTTCAGGAGAATCCCATTTCCTGTGGGGAAAGCCATATCGGCTACAAGTTGTCTATGAAGGAAACAAATACGAAATTTCAAAACTACCAAACAAGATAATATTGACTGCTCCCGAAAGATCAACTAAAGAATCAAGGGAGAGGGCATTCAATGAATGGTACAGAGAAGAACTTAAACGAGTGTTGGATGGGGTAGTTTCTAGGTGTGAAACAAAAACAAACCTCCATGCTAATGAGTACAAAATTAAGAATATGAAAACTAAGTGGGGTACATGCAATATTGATAAAAAAAGAATATGGATTAATCTACAGCTAGCCAAGAAACCAATAGAATGTCTTGAATATGTTGTTATCCATGAACTGGTACACTTGTTAGAAAAGAATCACACCCATAGATTCAATTCACTTGTGGAGGAGTTCTACCCTACCTGGAAAGAGGCAAGAAAGTTATTGTCAGAGTTGCCTTTGGATCATATTGAAAAAGGAGAACAGGTAGATTATGAAGAGGAAGATAACTCCAAGTGATGTATTCGATATCAATAAAAAATCTGGTGCTCTAATTCTTGGAAAGAATCGCCTTGATGACTATGCTACAAAATTTCTGACTAAATACTGTAAACAGGCATTGGTTGAACCGATGCCTCTTCCGGTTGATGACATTCTTAAGGATATGGGGCTTACTGTTCAAGAAGTTTATTTATCAAGCGACCTAGATGTTTTTGGATGTTGTTTACTTTTGGATGCAGATGTTGATATATATGACAGGGAAACAGGTAAATATTTATCAACTTCCTTCAGTGCTGGAACAGTATTAATTGACCCTTTGTCCGAGTCTTTATATGGTGAAGGATCGAAAAGAAATACGCTCATTCATGAAGCACTACACTGGGAAAAAGATAAGACATATTTTCAAATTCTTAAGGTTAAAAATAAAAATGAATCTGAAAAATTATATCCAATTTTATGCCGACAATCCGAGACTTTCTTTACACCACCAGAGGGTAAGAACACAAAAGAAAATGAAGTTCGATGGTTGGAATGGCAAGCACATAGATTAGCTCCTAGAGTCCTGATGCCCAAAAATTGCTTCAAAAGGAAAGCGTTAGAGTTTATTGAGCAGTATAAAGCATCTGGTGAAAATACAATATACTCTTGTGACACCTTGATTGAGGATTTAAGCAGCTTCTTTATAACGTCAAGGCTATCAGTAAAATATAGATTGATTGAAGTTGGTTTAGAGGATATCATATCAGAATTCTCTAATTACAATGATGTATATGAAGAAATCAATAGTAATCAAGATTTTGTTAGATTAACTCCAGTTGAAGCATTGAAAATAATTGATTCAGATTCAACTCTACAGAACTGGATAACAGAGAGACATTTTGTATACGCTGACGGATACTTTGTACTTGCCAAAAGCCAATATGTTACACAAAAAGATGGAAAACTCTTTTTAACGCCAAAGGCAAAGAAAAATCTCTCTAAATGTGTTATCAATATTCGTGAACAGAATTTTGTAACATACACTAATACTTACAAAGACTTGCTTGGGTATACGGTCCTTAAGAAGGTTGAAGGCATTGATAGTAGACTTCTTACGTTTCATCCTAAGTATCAATCCCCTTTACTGAATGAACCTGAAGAAACATATCAAGCATTTTCTCAACAGCTAGCTTCTTATAATGAGGAGGAAGAAATTGAACTCATTAAGTTGCTTGGTGACCCTACCAAAACACTATGTAATTGTCTGTGGTTTTTGATGGAAAATAGAAAGTGGAATTATCCTGATAAGTTTAATGAAGAGACAGGAATCCACAAAAATTATCATGGTAGAATAAAAAATGATAAAGCCAACAATATGACAACGAACTTGTTGATGGCCATCTGTGTTGGTATGCAGTTATGCACGAGGATTACGCAAAAGCTGTTTGATAAATCAAATAATAAACTAGATTATTATAAAGATCCCGATAAGACTTATATTCGTATTATGGATACTATGCCAGGGCTTTCGCTTGATGATTTCAATGGTATTCTAGAGCAATGTGGTATTCACGAACTAGGTAGTGAAATAAAAGAATAAATAAGTTGATAACTCGATGAGTTGGTTTAGGACCCCGAAAGGGGTTCTTTTTTTATGCCCAAATTTAGAAAAGACTGATAAATAGACAAATTTGTCCCAACTCAACGAGTTGGTCGTGAAATTTTGAAACCTATTATATTTATAAAGGTAAGGGACAAGCCTTACAAAAATATAAATTCGTCTAAAGCTGGCCAGCAGAAGACGGCGGATACATAAATGATTCGAAGATAGCCAATGACAGGCTGTTGGGTGAAATTTATGCTCCTCCGTTTTATTTCCTATACATATTTTTAGGAGGTAACTCTGTTGGTCATTGTTTTCCAAAGATTCATTAGTTCTCCGCTGTCTTCCAGGACGGGATTAGGAGAATCTAATGAGATTATCAATCAGATATGAGAACCAGTTTCAAAGCATCGAACTCAATGAGGAAGAAACTCAGGAGATGTGGGTCAGTCTTTCACTTGAAGGTGAAAATCTTGAAAAGGAAAAATTAATCCAAAAAACATTCGATGAAAAGTTCAACAAGCCGGAGTACAACATCTGGCACAGAGAAACCAGACACTTAACAACTCCTAAGGAGCGCTTCAATGACGATGGTGATGAATACGATACCTCGGAACCACTTATGAAAGAAGTTGCGGACGACAGGATTTTTAGAAAAGACGAAATTGAGCGTACTTATCAGGATGATTATGAAGGTGTCTGCAAATGGATACGTACCGCTCTTGGCAAAAAGCAGGACTGGGCAGATATGTTCATTGCAGTACGCATTGACGGTATGTCGATTCGAGAATATGCCAGTTTCATAGGTGCTGATGAAAACAACATTACTCAGAAATTAAAGCGGGCAACAAAGAAATTAGAACAAGAATATAAAAACCGTCAGATTTGACCTTCTCCCAAGGCTACTAGGTAGGAGGTCAAGACCTCCAAAAAATACAAGGAGGTAATTCGAATGGAATTACAAGTTTACAAAAATGCAGAGTTCGGCTCTGTACGTACTACAACGATTGGTGGTCAACCTTATTTTGTGGGTAAGGATGTAGCTGGTATTCTCGGTTACGCAAATACCCGAAAAGCATTAATTGACCACATTGATGAAGAGGACAAGGATGACGTAACGATTCGTGACGCCATCGGAAGAAATCAAACGATGACTGCTATCAACGAATCTGGTCTGTACAGTCTCATCCTCTCAAGCAAAATGCCTAATGCTAAAAAGTTCAAACGTTGGGTCACCAATGAAGTCCTCCCTGCTATTCGCAAACATAGACTTTATGTCACGGATGATTTAATCGCAAATCCAGACCTTGCCATCGCAGCATTTACCGCTCTTAAAGAAGAGCGTGAGAAGAACAAAGAACTGATGGCAGCAGTTGCGATTGGTCAGCAGCAGATAGCAGAAATGAAACCCATAGCGACTTACTACGATGTGGTTCTTAAATGCAGGGATGCCGTCAATATTTCTGTTATTGCTAAAGACTATGGTTGGAGTGCAATCCGCATGAATGAGTATTTGCACGAAAAAGGTATTCAGTCAAACAGGGTGATATTTGGCTGTTATATCAAAAGCATGCTCCAAATGGCTATACAAAAACCAATACTCACATTTATGAAGATAGCAAAGGTATCCAACATACGAAAGTGCATACTAAGTGGACACAAAAAGGAAGGCTCTTTATCTATGAACAGTTAAAGGCGGATGGTATTTATCCGCAGATTGAGATGGAGGTGTGATATGGGAACCAATATGAAAAATGCAGAGGGTTATTATGATCCTACTCCCCATGAAGCACTTAGTAATATAATCCGTGAGGAAAAGGCAGCAGCAAAAGCTGCCTTTAAGCCCCTTGTCTATATTTGCTCTCCCTTTAGTTGCGATATAGAAAACAACAATAAGCTCACACGAGCATTTTGCCGTTTTGCTTTAGATAAGGGCAATATTCCGCTTGCTCCTCACCTTTTATTTCCACAGTTTATGGATGACAGCAATGAGAAAGAACGTGAGCTCGCTATTTTTATGGATATTATCCTGATGGGCAAATGCCAAGAGGTCTGGGTGCTAGGTGATGTGATCTCAAGAGGCATGAGTATTGAAATTCAAAAAGCAAAGAAGCGCAGACAGCCGGTCAGATATTTTAATCAGTATTTTGAGGAGGTAGAGATTCTATGAAGATAGCATACGGCAACAGCCGAATGGATAAGAAATGGAAAAACACAGACATTAGTTGGAAGGACTTCTGCTTCCGTGTTAAGACCACGCAGCGTACTACTGAAACCGTAGAAGAATAACGAAAAATGAGAAAAGGCGGTCAGGATTCCATTAAAGATGTCGGCGGTTTTGTTGGTGGCCACTTAAAAGATGGTAGACGCAAAAAAGGAAATGTTCTATCTCGTTCTATTCTCACGCTGGATATGGATTATGGCACAAGTACTATCTGGGAAGAAATCTCTACCTTCTTCCCTTATCAGTATTGTATTTATTCTACTCATAAGCATACTCCGGAAAATCCAAGACTAAGGATGATCATTCCTCTCTTTCGTGATGTGGGAGAGGAAGAGTATGCTGCTGTTAGTCGCATGGTCGCAAAAGAAATCCGCATCGACCTTTTTGATGATACGACCTATGAACCTGAACGATTAATGTATTTTCCGTCTACTACAAGAAACGGTATTTTTGTGTATGAGGAAAAAGATGGCTCGCTCCTTGATCCTGATATGTTTCTAAATAAATACTATGATTGGCGAGACACCAGTACTTGGCCCGTATCCTCCAGGCAGTCAGAAGTTATTAATCGCTCATTAAAAGAATAATCCGATCCGATTTCTAAAGAAGGTGTTATCGGTACTTTTTGTCGTAGCTACTCAGTAAGCACTGCAATCGATACGTTCTTAAAGGATATATACGAGCCTTCAGCAATGACTGGTCGCTATGACTATATTCCTGCAGATTCCAGTGTTGGTGTCATCCTCTATGATGATAAATTTGCCTATTCCCATTATGCAACAGATCCTGCAAGTGGGAGACTGCTTAATGCTTTTGACCTTGTTCGCATCCATCGATTTGGTCATTTAGATGATCGAGCGACAGAAAGCACACCTCCAAGCAAAATCCCATCCTTTATCAACATGTGCGAATTTGCCACCCAAGACGATAAAGTAAAAGCCCAGTTTACGAAAGAGCGGATGGAACAGGCTACGATTGATTTTACGGAGGATAATTGGCAGACAGCACTTGAACTGGATAAGCAAGGAAAGATTAAAGACACCTTGGACAATATCGTTCTCATCATCCGCAACGATTCAGAACTAGAATCTATTGCTTTTAATAAGCACCGTGATGGAATCGATGCAAGAGACGGATTGCCTTGGGAACAGATGAATTTGGCCGAGGTCTTGAAGAAGACGATATTTTAACAGCAGCAGGAAAACCAAGATGGCGACCGGAATCAGTAAAAAAAATCCTCCAAAATGAAAAATACATCGGAGATGCCCTCTTACAAAAGACTGTTACTGTAGATTTTCTAACCAAGAAACGAGTTAAGAATGAAGGTCATCTTCCCCAGTATTATGTTGAAAATAGCCATGAGGCGATTATTCCTAAAGAGTTATTTTTGCAGGTGCAGGAAGAGATTCATCGAAGAAGCAATATCTACACAGGAGAAGGCAAGAACAAACGAATTTTATAGTAGCAAGTACGCTTTGAGTGCCATTACCTTCTGTGGAGGTTGTGGCGATATTTATAGGAGAACCTATTGGAATATTCATGGTAGAAAAGAATTTGTCCGGCGATGCGTGACTAGAAGCGAGCAAGGTTCTGAAGTTTGTAAGAACCGAACCGTAAAAGAAGATGAACTCTATGGCGCTGCCATGACCGCAATTAATAAGCTACTTGCAGATGGTAACAATATGATAAAAACACTGGGAGAAAACATTCATGCTGTGATTGGTGAAACCACAGAATACCAAATTTCAGAGATTAACAACTTACTAGAGGAAAAACAAAAAGAACTCATCAAGCTGGCCAATAAAGGCCAAGACTATGAACACATGGCAGAGGAGATTGATAAACTACGAGATAAGCGTCAGACTCTTTTGGTAGAGGATGCCTCCCTCAGTGGAGAGAACGAACGAATCAATGAGTTGATTGAGTTTATCCGCAAGAACAAATTCCGAACCTTAGAATATGATGATAAGCTAGTGAGGAAGATAATCCAGAGCGTTACAGTCTATGAAGACCATTTTGTCATAGCCTTTAAATCTGGTATTGAAATTGAAATATGAAAACCAGAAGTAAATAGCCCATGACTCTGAAATAGAGTTGTGGATTTTCTTTTGCTTGCTGATTATAATAATATTTTAATAATTATTGTATTTATCAACCAAACGGTTTATAATGTTGTTAGCGTAAACTTGGAGGTGCTGTATGACTACGGCAAAAATGATTAAAGAACTGTGTGAGCAAATGAATATAAGTGTTTCCGAACTTGCTAGACGTATTGGACAGACTCCACAGAATTTCAATAAGAAATTACAACGAGAAACGGTAACCTTAGATGAGTTGAAAGCCATCGCTGATGTGCTAGGTGTCAAGTTTGTGCAGGCATTTATTTTACCAGATGGAGATGAAATAAAAATATCTAACGAATAAAGGTGGCGGTCTAATATGATGATTAGTCCGGAAAGTTACTATGAAGAGTATCTCAAAGGAAAAACAAAAGAAGAAATAATGACCTCCATCCGAGGACTTAAGCAAGAAATAGGTCACCTCAAAAATTCTATGGAAAACCCGTATGATGGCATGAAAACTGTTATTCATCCAAGTGAAGATACCCGCATTTATTGGAGCCGTGAATATTTGGATATAGCCAAGCAAGCCTATGTTGAGGCTGGCGGAACATATACTTTATAAAAGTCTGAAGAAAAGGCAGCCGACTTTGATGCGAACATAAATGCTATCTGCAAGATCACCTTTAACATTGGTGGTTACTTTGGCGGTTATAGCACCTATATTGTAGAGTTATCCGAAGAAATGAAAGCATATACAAAGTTATGGGAAGATGAAGAACCACTTTTATTATTGGATGATAATGAGGAGCCATTTACAAAGAATAGCTACATTGCTGCACTTAAAGATCTGTATATTGGTGAGTGGCGCAGGGAATATTCTACTAAACGCTTCGGATACATGGTACTTGATGGAACACAGTGGGAGTTGGAATTTGAATATAGTAATGGCCATAAGCCAGTAAGATTTGATGGCGATAACTCTTACCCTTATAACTTTGATAAGTTTCAGAGACTATTTGGCATTGATGTCACCGAGGAGGGTTAGGATGAGTGAATTCGATATTTTGTCAAAATACATACCTATAATTCAGGCGGATAGCATTGGTGAATGGGCGATTGATAATGAATACGATGGAACACTGGAACATCCGATACAGATGCCTTTTGTAGATTATTCCGAAATGGTAGATAACTTTATCGATGATGTTTATGCCTTTGAAGAAAGCAATAAAGATATGGAGCTTACCCGTTATGAAGATATTCTCAAAGATAACGGACTTGAATGGGATTCAGAATCTATGAAGAATGCTGATATTTCAAGTTTGAATGCACAGTGTGTGCTTGCGCTTATTATGGGTGCTGTTAGATCAGAACGCTTTTGCGATGGTGCATTATTAGATTTCTTCAAAAGTGGCTGCATATTGAAGTGGCTTGATAGATTAAATAATATTGAGTAAAGGGGGGATAAAATTGTATATAAACAAAATGAAAGCTTTACCTTATGATGAGCTGCGTGCATTGTACTGGAACTTCCTACATAGCCAGAACATTTCGCAATTAACAATTAATACTGCTTATACAGATACCTTCTACCTTTGGAGGAAAGGAAGCAAAGACCTGTTCTGGAAAGCAGTGACTGATACTGATTTTGAGGATATAGCAAAATACGAGTTAATAAAGGCTCTTTCTGAGAACTCGACCGGTAATGCTAAATCACTTGCTAATAGTTACTTGTCTCACCTTAGAAGGTTTCGAATGTTTTTAGCTTCTGATGGAACTGCCGAGCCATCTGCGCCTACGCAGGAAAAGTATGCTTACCGTGCATATACTCGTAAAAAGAAAATGGACATTGACGTTCCTAATCCTTCAATCGAGCAGGTTGAGATTTATCTTACAAAGTGGGACGGCCTTGAGAACTACCACCTGCAGGAGGATGCACTTAATAAACTGTTCTTTGAGCTATGCCCTATGAATACAGACGTTATCGATATTCTATTAAAGGCATCAACGCTTAATGATTTTTATAGTACTAACATTTTCTCAATCTACCCGGTGGCTAAACATATATGCGCTCTGGATATCGATATGAGACTTAAAGCTGGTGATGTTACCCTGGTTGGAGATATCCAATATGTAAATATCGGGGATACATTGAAGAATTTTTACTCATTTGCTTCAAAGTATTGTAGCCATCACAATCCACTTGATTATCCGATTTATGATAGCTATGTAGATGAGGTGCTTCGGTATTTTAGAAATCGTGATAACTTCTCGGATTTTCAAGATGGCGAATTGAAGGACTATGTTAAATTCAAAGGTATACTGATAGATTTCCGTGCCTTCTATGGCTTAGATAAATATAACCTAAAGCAAATTGATCAGTATGTTTGGCTACTTGGGAAGGATTACTTTCCAAAAAATTATGGAAAGAAAAAGAGAGGAGACAAGCAGAAATGAAAATTCACTATTTTCAGAGATATCATGCAAAAGAAAATGTAGCTACGGCAAATACGATGTTGCTGTTATCTCGCCTATATCAATATTCCTCTGATAAGTTTTTTCGCTTTTTAAAGTCGGAATTTTTCTCTGATTCCTTTGAGCCAGAAATCGTATTTAACTTACAAGAGAAGAGTGTTGATAGTATTCCTGATGCGACCATAACACAGGAAAGCTTTAAGATTGTTGTTGAAACAAAAATGTCTGACTGGTTTTATTCTGAACAACTTATGAGACATTTGAATTCCTTTGGTGATGAGAAGTATAAGGTAATGATTACTCTAGCCCCTGAGTTAATGGCAGAAGATAAAAAGAAGATTTTTGAACAACAATTAAAGGAATATAACTCTGCGCAAAGTAAACCAGTAATTCATATCAATACAACATTTGAAGGTATAGTAAATGCAATACAGGAAGTAATTGATGATAGGGATTACGAAATGCAGGAGGTTTTGGATGATTATCTGAATTACTGCTATAACGATGGCCTCATTGCTGTTTCAGATTCATGGAAATTTATGAGGATGCAATTGGCAGGAACAACACTAGATTTTAATGTAAGTCAGGATATTTACTATGATAATGCTGAGCGTGGTTTTCGCGCACACGATTATTTGAGCTTGTATAAAAATAAAAGCGTACGTGCGGTTGGCAAGATTAGTGCTCGTATCACGGCTGTAGATACTGATAATGGTATGCAATATGAAGTGGAGTTTGGCGAATTGACCGACGAAAGAAAACAGAAAATTGCAGATGCAATTATTGATGGTGTTCAACATGGATATGATATAAAAAGTAGTAAGCACAGATACTTCTTTGTTGAAAAATTCTATGAGACTGATTTCAAGAAAATCACACCGAGGGCTCCTATGGGAACGAGGGTATTTGATTTAACGCAAATTCTTGAAACTGAGCAATTACCTGAAACTGAGGATATCGCTGAACTACTTAAGACTAAGACATGGAGTTAATTGTGGGAGGTTAACATTATATGGAATACATATTAATTGGAATCTGCATCGTAGTTATTGCTAGCGTCTTTCTAGCGATATTCATGAAAAAGAGAGCAGATAATAAAAAACTAGAAAATCGCACGATTGTTTCGGGCATTTCACCGTTTAGTTCCCCCATTAATAAGGCAGATAAACCAGATGGACTTGCAATCCAAATGGAGATGCTTCCAGTTGGATCTATAATTGATGAGAGTAGATTAGTTGAAATTAAAAGCAGTAAAGTTCTGGCACATGTAAACAATCTTGTCCCAGAATTAGCACAAGTAGGAAATACTGCTAATAATGCGATTCAAGCAGTACAAGCAAATAGTGAGGTTTTATATAGAGCTATAATTCCAGCAGGTGCAAAACTCACTAACTCGAATGCAATGGAAAATGCTGTTCGAGGTATATATCATGGTGCAGACGGTATTAAAGGTCATGCAAATTTAGTAGCAATTGAGGCTCAAAAAGGAACGGCCGTTGTAGCCAATACCGCAGCTACGGCTATGGGAGTAGCATCGATGGTTGTTGGCCAGTATTACATGACCCAAATTAATGCTGAGCTTGGCTTAATAAGCGAAAGCATATCTAAGGTTTCAGATTTTCAGGACAATGAGTACCGTAGTAGAGTATTTTCACTTATAGCCCATGTTAAGACGATAGCAGACTTTCAAGTTGAAATCCTTGAAAACAATGAGTTGCGACTTAGTAAAATTTCTCAGCTTGATAGCTTGGAAGAAGAGTGTACTCAACTTTTAGGACAGGCTAATCTGACACTTGCTGGATATGCGAAAAAGAAAGATATTGATTACAAGACTTATGAAAGAGAATTAAATGAGGCTCAGAATTGGTATTTGTATCAAAAGTCCTTACTAGATGTGATGTATAAGATTTCTGACCTAAGATATACACTGCATCTTGGTGCTGTTTCTCGGGAGCAGTGTGTGGCTCTGCTTCCTGTATTCAGACAGCAGGTTATTGATACACAAACAAGGCTCACTAATTGGCATCAAGATGCCGCAAAAAGGTTGAACATTGATATAGATGAAACTCGCCGCAAGAGAGATGGATTTGACAGAGTAATTCACTTCTTTCCAGGCTTAATAAGAAATGAGTTGAATTTTCGTACAATTGATAAGAGCGTAGCAAATATAATAGATGAACAAAGCTATGGTAATGGCAGTAGTTTTAAATACGAACAATCAGAATTATATCTTGAAGATGTGCAGTTAATTGCGAAGGATGGAAAAGTATATTATTTACCAGAAAGCAAAGCGGATTAACCACCTTCTAAAATCTTCACTTGTATGTATAAATTAAACAGTAAAAGAGTTGATATGTTCCCTCATACAAAAGCCCTCAGTGGATATGTTCGCTCAAAGAAAATTTAGCAGAAAAGTAAAATGGAAATTTTCCTTTGACAGCTATCCACTCATCTCAAAACATGTAGAGACCATCGTTATGCTTCAAAGAAATCAATAAATTATTTCTAATGAATCATTGAATGTTTCAATATTTTTAGAAAGAGAGATTTTATGAAAATAGAATATGCTACTGAATCGGACGTACATTTCTTATCTGAAAACGATAAACATGTGTCGAAGCAACTTATTAAAAATAAACTCAGGGAGAAAGAAATAATTGTGGCTAAAAATCCAAATAATGAAATCATTGGGTGGTTGCGATACAGTTATTTTTGGGATCAGATTCCCTTTATGAATATGCTTTATTTGACGGAGTCCTATCGAAATCAAGGGATTGGGAAGCGACTGGTGCAATTTTGGGAACTCGAAATGACGAACAGGGGTTTTGATACCGTGATGACTTCAACCTTATCGAATGAGTCTGCCCAACATTTTTATCGAAAATTGGAATACAAAGACGCAGGCAGTTTATGCTTCGAAGAAGAAGCGCTGGAAATCCTTTTTATAAAAAAACTCTCTAAATAGGGTCCTATCACTTCAAAAAGTGATGCATCGCGTCAGCAAATTATTAAAAAGCATCTTGGACAGATGCTTTATTTGTTTGGAAAATAGTAATTTTAATGTAAAAAAGGACCAAGTATTATGAAACGATTGCGAATGTGATGGCACTTGCGTATAATCAATTTGAAAGCGTATACAGGTGGATGATAATTTGGATAAGAAAGAAAAAACGAATTCGTATAATAAGAATGGATATTATAAGGTTAATGCGTAAGAATATGATTTAGATGTAACAGGGGTTGCGGACTCAGGACCTGGGTTTATTTATGTAAGACATTTGGGTGACGATTGTATTTATACTCCAGACCATCAAGGAGATATTGACTTGCCCGTCTATCCTGGGGTAACAAGCTATATGCTTCAAACATCAATGAACGCCAAAAATCCGTGTTCGATTCATGTAATGCATTTTTTAAAGGTGGCTTAGGATATCGATTTACAAGTTACACTTAATGACGAAGACGCGGTATTTTGATATGATAGGTGTAGCAAACAAAGACTACAAAGGAGTTTATTATGGGAATGAATAAAGAATTTAATGCAGTTAAAGAGTTTCATGAAAAATTTGGACATCCAGTTAAAGATGAACCAGTAATGATGGATGCAGAACGTGCAGCGAAACGCTATGCTTGGATGTTAGAAGAGATTAATGAATTTATCGAAGCCGAAGACATCGTTGAACAGGCCGATGCAATGATTGATACTATTTACTTTGCCTTAGGAACACTTGTGGAGATGGGTATTGAACCGGAACCGCTATTTGAAATTGTTCAACATGCAAATATGAGCAAATTATGGGAAGACGGTAAGCCACACTACAATGAAGATGGAAAAACCATTAAACCTAAAGGCTGGGAAGATCCCCACGAGAAATTAGAAAAAGCAATTGAAGCAATGAAAAAATAACACAGAATTCTGTGTTATTTTTAGTGGAGGGAAAAATGACAAAACGTATTAAAACTACCAAACAAGAAATCGCTACGTACTGGGCAAGTCATATTGATGCACTCGGATTAACCATTACTTCCCAGCAAGCGGGAACTCATTGTTGGCGTTGCGGTGTCAAGAAACGGTTAGACCGTTGTCATATTCTTGCGGATTCATTAGGTGGGATGGACACCCCGTCAAATTTTGTATTGCTTTGTAAACATTGTCACATTGATAATCCCAATGTGAATGATGAACAGATTATCTGGGACTGGTTAAAAGCTTATGCAGTCAGTTCGGATAAGGTATATTGGTTTGAGCAAGGACTTCGTGAGTATACGTATATTTATGCTGAGACGATTGAAGCAGAAGTTTTGAATTCAGATGATTTTCAAAACGCTTTTCTTCAACAAATGGAGCAGGTGACGCATCACTTTGGTCAACCTCGCAATAATGCAGCAACGATTGCTGGCGCTTTACGTTTAACAATGAATGAACTTAAAAAGGACCGCTTATAGCGGTCCTTAGTCTTGAAAAAGCTTGTGTTCATTTTGAGATAAGATGGCATCACGCAAGCGAATTTGGGCAGCCTCCATCTTATTCAAGTTATTATCTTTTGCAAGTGTTCGAATTTCATTTTTAATATCATCAGGGGTTTCGCCAGTAATGCGAGCGATTTCCTCTACAAATACGCGCAGCTCCGATTTATAGGGTACCGGTTGAGAATGTTTCCAACCAATATAACCGAACGCACATAAATTTGTAACGATAAGTAAAACAATAATATAATTTTTCTTCATGCTAAATCATCCTCTCGTACTTAGTTTAAAGACTTTCACATTCTATTGAAAGAACTTAAGTTAATGAATTTGTTCTTTTAGTGTGCTTTTGACACTTAATAAGCAATACGAGATTTGGAGACATTTAGTTGAGTGAACCAATCATTTCTTTATAAATACGATCAAACGGTGTCGCAGCTTTTAAATCTTCGATGACACGTTGGGCTGTGAGCACATTATCGGTAATGATACCCTCTACTTGCATCGTTAGGTATAAGTCCATACGATCTTCCTCGTTTACGGTCCAAACATATAAATCTTTATTATATTTTTCAATGTCATTGAGTGTTCGAGATGAAATTGAAGAGTCTTCAATCGAATAAAAATCAACATTCATACGTTCCAGTCCTCCAATACTTAAACCTAATATATATCCCGTATAAGTATCTGGATACAATTCTTTTAATTTGAGAATGGCTGTTTTATCTAGAGATTGGAATGCAGTAACATCACGCATTTCATATTTATCTAAAGTTGCGATCATTTGATCAATAAAACCATCCTGATCATATTTGGATGTTTTAAGTTCAACCATTAACGGTTGATTGAGGCGTTTTGCTTCAGCGACATATTCATCAAAGGTGGGGATGTGACTTTCATGACCGTTATGTGACAAGGTGACGGCTTGAACTTCTTCAAGGGTAAGGAGATGAATATTATCACTTTGGTTACTCAGGCGTTTTAAAGTATTGTCGTGAAAGACCACGAGTTTCCCATCCTGTGTCATTTGAATATCCATTTCTACATAATCAGGATTATAGGTGTTTGCGAGTTGTAATGATTCCAAAGTGTTTTCAATCGCTCGAACAGATTCGCCACGGTGTGATACTACTTTTGTTGTGGAAGTTAAGGCATCACTGGGTGTATTGAAATAGATATTAAGACCGAACAATACAAAGGCCACAATCATTCCTATGTTAACAAGTAAATGATGTTTTTTTGGAGTGAAGTTTTTTTCACGTGTTAAAGGTTTTTCGTCTCGGATTTCATGGTAAGCAACAACGGTTGCTTGAAGGGTGAATATACTTGAGTAAGAGATAATGAATGCGACAAAGAAGAAAATGAGTGTGACCGATAAGGTACCCACAATTTTCATCCCTTGAACATTCGTTTCCGAAATTAGAGCCATGGGTAACGAAAGAATAAAAACCCCTACTACGGTAATGAGCGTCGTTAAAAGTGCAATCACCATGACAAGTTGGAATATTTTAAAACTATGCTTTTTCGTTAATGCCCAACTTTGTTTTGCGGATTCGATAAACGTGAGATCGTCTTCAATGATAAAAATAACAGGAGTGAAAAAAAGTTTAATATTTAGTATAAATGCGACAATGATAGCAATTGTATAGGCAATTAAACCAATTGGATTTTCTAAAACGGCATCCACAACAAAACGGGGTAAATGAACATTAGAAGTGATGTTTGTTGTAAGGCCAATATTCGCATTGGGCATTATAAGGAAAATATAAATGAGGATTAGTATAATTTGCGAGGAAAATATTTTTTTTAGCGGTTTCATAAAATCTTCTTTTTTCATCGTCTTCGCTTCATAAGGTCGATTCGCAAATTTAATAATCACTGTAAGCTGGAATAGAATAAAAACCGCGATTAAGATGATGCTTAGAACTAGAAATATGAGTGCGGTTGGACTCTTTATCAGTGCACCAAAATTCTCATTTGTAATACCGTTAATATTAGCTCTAAAAAGCGCGATTTTGAACACACGGTCAGCAATTTGTTTAATCAAGAGGAGTGACATCGATTCAGCAAGAATGACAATTAAAACGTATCGGAATGTATCGTCTTTAATCTGAACAAAGCTTTTTTTGAGTGTATCCATTATTTTAAATTTTTTCATAGGATCCCCTTTCACGTCTATTATATGAAAGATTAAGACTAAAACCTATTAAGACTCTCTTAAGAATAAAAAAAGAAAGCAATTTATGCTTTCTTGCAAGAACACATATCATTCTCACACTGACATGTAGATACACAATTACATGCAACAACATCAACCGTATTTTTATGATTTAAGGTTTCTAATAGCTGTTGTTTATCAGCGTGTGATAGGTCATAATGCTGTAGTATTTTATTCAGTGTATTTCCGATTTCTTGAGCACAGATCGAGTCAAAGGCCTCAAAAATACGTTTATGAGTTCCTTCTTTTTCAGATACAACTGGACGATAAATATAGGCTTTATCATCTTTGTCGGCTGTGACAAAGCCTTTTTTCACAAGTCGACTGATAAGTGTTTTTGTTGTAGCGGGTTCCCAATTCTTAATCTGTTTAAAATGTTCCGATACTTCGCGACTTGTCGCGGAATCTAAAGTCCATAAAACGCGAAGCACTTCCCATTCTGCGTCAGATACGGTATTTGTTTGTTTCATCCAATCACCTCTAAATATAGATTACATTTGTAGTCGTGATATGTCAAGTTGAATGATTAGGCAATATTTCGAAAGACGTTTAATTAAAAATACCACTTGTGCATATAAATACCACTTAAGCAAACAACATTTACAAGAGAATGTACATTCGATAAATTTGTGGAGAAAGATATGAGGTGATTGAAGTGATATTTATTGCCATATGTATGAAATCGGAAACACATCGTGAATTAGCGAAAAAAGTTGTTTCACAGTGTAAAGAAATTGTATTATTGCCAATTGTAGCTGATTCTGTGCGAACAATTGATCCACATTATCAAATTGTGATTGCAGATAGTAGCAAATCACAAGAAAAAGAAATTGGACTTGACCAACATATTATTTATCTTGACGTACCAGAAGCTGATAATAAACTCAGATATACGTACCACGTTCCATTATGTCCTAGAAAACTGTATGACTGTTTAATTACAATCATACAAGAACACCGTCCATGGTCAGATGGAATTGTACTTGATGGAAAACCGTCACGAAAATTTTATATGGATGATATCTATTATGTAGAAACCGAGGGACGTAAGATAGCCGTTGTAACGAAAGAAGGACGGTTTTACAGTAGTCGTATTTTTTCAATTTGGGAAAAAATGTTATCACAATTTAATTTTGAGCACTGTTACCGAGGGATTATGGTTAACTTAAATCATGTGCGTGCGGTCTCATCAAGTCTGCTCTTTTTAAATGATGGTACGCGACTTCCAATCTCGAGAAGACGTTATCAACGTTTCTATCGGAACTATAATCGGATGCGAAAACGATAAGAAAGGTGAAAATAAAAGCGAAATCGTTTAAAATAGAGATAATAGGAAGTGAGAGGATAGCTCATGGACATTTTAATTCTAGGATTGGGAACGATTGGAACGCTTTACGGATCATTGTTTTCGCGCGCTGGTCATAATGTAGAACATTTTCTTCGAACAGGAAAAGAACATGTCAGTCGTGTTCATGTTGACTTATTAGATGGAAGATTAAATCCTAAAGGAAAAGAACTTTCTTATGATTACGATATAAAAGCAGCGACCAAAAAAGAATACGATTTTATTTTTGTCAGTGTCTCATCGGGGCAATTAAAAGCAGCGATGGACTGCCTTCGTGATGCGAAAATTCATGGAACGGTATTACTATTTACAGGTGTTTGGACCGATCATAAGCGATTGGATGAGATTATGGGATTTTATAATTATATTCTCGGTTATCCAGTGGGTGGGGGATCGATGGATGAAAAAGGTATTTTAACGGCTGTAGTCAATGAGTATGTCATGATTGAATCGAAGACACATGCACGTATTCCTAACTATAATTTAATGATGTCACTTTTTAAAAGCTGTGATTTATCTTTTGAAATACCTCATGATATGTTGGAGTGGATGTGGGTTCGTATGGCAATGAGTGCCGCGATTGTTTCAACTGTTGCACGCTACGGGAATCTCAGTTTTCCGGGTGCTTCGGTTGAATATGTAATGACAAATAGTAAAGCTCTCGCTCATTGCATTCGTACAATACGTGAAACGCTTTTGATTGCGCGGGGCCGAGGGATTAATATGAATCACTTTAAACAAGAAATTTTACCGTACAAGTTTCCTGCTGCAATCTCGGGGTGGGGCATGAAGGTTAAATTTAAAACTAGCCGGATTGCGCGTGAATCCATGAAGCGCAATAATAACATGTCAGATCTTATGTATATTTGCTACGAAGTGTATCACGAAGGGAAACGACAATGTCTTCCGATGCCACACTTTACAGAAAATATGCAAAAGATGCTGGTCATGTTAGAGGAGCAAGAGCAAATTGATCCAACGCTTTATAAAAATGTAATTAACTTTTAAATTTGAATACTAAACCGCAAAATAATGTGCGGTTTTTTTGTCAATAAAAGATAATAAATAGAACAGAACTTATTATAAAAAATATCGCTACGGTGATTATATCGGGTTTTTATAAACACGAGTTAACGTGTTGTCGTTGAGGATACGATATATATTATCTTAGTTTAGACATAATAAAAGCACCCGCGGGGGTGCTTAATTGTTACTCAAAAAAAATCCGGGCTTTTTATTGAAAAAAAGCAATAAGAGAGTGATATAAAAAATCAATGTTCTCTTGTTGTGAAGTAGGGTAGTTTTCGATTAAAAAAGATAGATTTGATAAGAGCGAATAAATGAGTTTAGTAATTATTTCTTTATCAAAAGCCCAAGGATTTGCAATTGACATATCCTTGAATACTTCTTTGATATTAGTTAGAACAAAACCTTGTAGATTTTCCAAATTTTCTGCATTCATTCCACGTACCCGCTTAAAGTGAACACCCAGACCGTGTCGTTTTTCTGAATCGAAATAGAGAACCTCTAAACGACGTCGAAATTTATCATCAAAAGATACCTCAGTCGTAATGCAGTTCTTGATTCTTGTGAAAGTATTTGCCCAACTTTTATGTACAACGACTGCATAGAGCGATGCTTTATCACGATAATAATTATAAAGCGTTCCAACCGCAATATTTGCTTCTTTGGCAATCATTTTCATGCTCACGTCTTCGTAATCGTGCAAATAAAAAAGATGCTCCGCACTGGTAAAAATTTCTTCTTCAATATTATGTATTATCTTTGGCATAGGCTTCCTCAATCTCTATAACTATAGCATAAGCATACCATAAATTGCTTTTAAAATATCACGCAGATTACATTGACAATGATAATCATTATCACTATAATAGAGATATAAGGCAAGTGCCCTATATTAGGAGGATATATATATGGAAAACAACAGTTCATTCCCACTATTGGGAGAAAAATTCCCTACATTAAATGTAAAAACGACACAAGGTCAAATGACTTTACCGGATGCGTATGAAGGAAAATGGTTCGTACTTTTCAGTCACCCAAGTGACTTTACTCCAGTATGTACAACAGAATTCATCGGCTTCGCAAAAGCTGCTGATGAGTTTAAAGCGATTGGAGCAGAATTAATTGGTTTATCTATTGATGGTGTTCATGCACATATGAAATGGATTGAGTGGATTGACGAACATGCAAATGTTAAAATTCCATTCCCAATTATTGCAGACGAATTAGGTCGTGCTGCATCACAACTTGGAATGTTACACTCAGCAATGGGAACAAACACAGTACGTGCAGTCTTTATTGTTGATGACAAAGGTATTTTAAGACTTACAATGTATTATCCACAAGAAGTAGGACGTAGTATTGATGAAATCTTACGTGCTACTAAAGCACTTCAAACGGCTGATAAATATAGTGTTGCAATCCCTGAAAACTGGCCAAATAATGAATTTATTGGCGATCATGGAATTGTACCACCAGCATCAACCATTGCTGATGCAGAAAAACGTAAAGCTCAAGCAAATGAAGGCGATACAGAGTATCTTGACTGGTGGTTTGTACACAAACCAATTAAATAAAAATAATTAGATTGATGATTAAAACTCCAAAGTTATTAACTTTTGGAGTTTTTTTATAGATAATGCAGAAATAGTTTATGATGGAAAGCAAGAACTTAATGTAATTGATACATTAAGCTGTGATAGAACAAAAAAAAGATACGTTTGTAGAAATAATTCCAAACGTATCCAAAATAATTTTTTGTTTTATATCTTTGCTTATATCAAAGCACGTTTTAATGCTATAGGTATCCTTTTATTAAAAATGTTTTATTGACGATGAGCATCAATACCTTCAAACATATTTCTTAGACGTAGGTGTAAGAATTTAGTTTGATTTTCAGTAAGTTTTACTGGAGGTTTGTGATTTTCAACAGTTCCTAAATGTGTTTGAATTTTTCCATCTTTATCAATTGCAACTACAAAGGGAACATAACCATTTGATCGTTGCGCTTCAGGGAGTTGTTTATCCCAATCGGATAAGCGTTTCTTTAAATCTTCGTTCTCGCTGTATTCAGCACTTTGAACATCTAAAACCGTAATTTCTGGTTTAAGGTTAAGACCTTGTTCTTTATAACTTGCTTCCAATTCTGTAACAACAGCTTCCATTTCTGGAATCAGAGCAACACACCATGGACAATCGGCATAACCTATATAATAGATGCCTTCTTTAGAATCTTCTAAGCTCTTAATGATCGTCTCAGCGTCGGTTGTAACATAATGGTGATCCTTCTTGGTAAAACCCTCATAATCTTTCATCAAATTATTAGAAGAACAACCTGTGAGCACGAAAATTGAAACGAGCAGGGCAAGTAGCGTTTTTTTCATAGTGACCTCCTTAGTCCCTTAAATTATAGAACTTTTTTAAAAAAATGCAAGATAAACATAGTTGCGATATATGTTAAGTATGTTTGTATAAAAATCGAATGGCTGTGGTATAATTATTCTAAAGTAAGGTAGGGAATGTTATGACATATTTTAAATGTCCGAACTGTGGGCAAAATTTGGAAGAACAGGGACAAACATACACCTGTATAAAGGGACATCAATTTGATAAAGCAAAGAGTGGATATGTAAACCTACTCATGTCTCAAAAAGAGAAAACAAAGCAGCACGGTGATGATAAAGCGATGGTTCGAGCACGTCATGATTTTTTAGAAAAAGGTTATTATAAGATTTTATTGGATCAAATCATGAATGTATTCGAAAAATATAATTGTAACCGAATTTTGGATGCAGGTTGTGGTGAATGCTGGTATACGGAATCATTGATCCAAAAGAATCGGATTATTTACGGGATTGATATTTCCAAAAATGCAGTGGATTTTGGTTCAAAACGTAATCCGAATTTAAAGTTAGCGGTGGGAAGCACGTATGATTTACCGGTAATGGATGAAGCATTTGATGGCTGTCTCTCAGTTTTTGCACCTTTTAAAATTGAAGAAATCCATCGTGTTTTAGAAAAAGAGGGGATATTTATACAAGCTTTTCCCCTGGGTAAACACTTGATGGCTTTAAAAGAAATTGTATATGACGAACCTTATGAAAATGAAGTTGATGTCAAAATGTATGAAGGCTTTCAATTATTAGATGTAATGCAGATTAAAGGTCCAATTGACCTTGCTTCTACGGAAGATATTTTAAATATCTTTGCCATGACCCCTTATGCACATAGAACACCCGAGGCGAATATTCAGCGCCTTCATGCTTACTCACAGTTAACGGTTGGCCTGGAATTCGGCCTTGCCATTTATAGAAAAGAGACAATATGAAACGACCTCATTTTATTGAAGAAACAGTAATTACAGAATCAAGGGTTCTTATTTCTGAGATTGAGCCAAATACACGGTATGAATCCTGTCTCATCTATCAAGATCATGCGCTTGTTAAGTGTGAACAAGTTATGTTTAGTAAATGTGAATTTGAAATTGATGCTTGTGATCGTGCAGAGTTTCTAGATGTTATTTTTGATCGATGTGATTTGAGTAATCAATCGCTTCAAAAAAGCTATTTATATCGTTGTGAATTCAGGGCTTGTAAACTTATGGCAAGTGAAATATATGATAGTAAAGTTAAAGACGTTTTGTTTAAGGATACAATGATGAATTTTATGAATTTGTCGCAATCAAGTTTTGAGAATGTTGTGTTTGAAACATGTCGTCTCAATGAATCATCTTTAATGATGGCGAAGTATAAAAATATGAAATTTAAGGATTGTGAACTAACGGGATTAAATCTAACAGATACACGTTGTAATAATTTAGATCTAACATCTTGTACGTTTGATACAATTGTATATACACCCGGGTTGATTAAGGGGATGCGTATTCGAGCGGATCAAGCGAGTGCACTCATTGGATATTTAGGGCTCATTATCGATTAATGAAAGGTGGCGTTGAATATGGGTTTCTTTAAGTCGTTATTTAAATCTAAAGTTCCAGCACATGTTTTAGAAGTGCGTAATCAGGCAGAATTTTTGAATTATTTTCTGAATCTTTTACCTTTATTGGGCTATGAAACCATCGAACAACCGGATAAAAAATATGCACATGGTGTCAATGTATTGGCGAATAAAGATGGTATGCGATGCGCATTCAAACTTGTGTTCAGTACGAATGAAGTTGGGACAGAATCGATATCTGAACTGGCATCAGCATTGGTATTCCATAAAGCAAAAATTGGAATCGTCGTAACAAATGAAACCTTTACGAATAAAGCTCAGCAGTACGCTGGGACTAAACGCATTAATCTGTGGGATGTGTATCATTTAGATAAATTAGAATCCAGATTAAAACGATAAGGAGATGCGTATGAAAAAAACAGTTCAAAAGGCTATAGATAAAGCAAATCAAAAACCACCATTTTTACTGGCTGCCGGACTTATTGTCGCTAATGTTGTACTTATGGCAATAGTTAAGCAAGCATCCGAAGCTGAAGAGGCGTGAAAGCGCCTTTTTTTATCGTTACGATCGACTGGGATTGATTGACTTTTGAAGGTTTTTCCACTATTATTGAAGAAAGCGATGATAAGAAATAGTAGTGAATCAAGATAGCAAAGAGAACTGATGGATGGTGTGAATCAGTGTATGGCGATTTTCGAACTCATCTTTGAGCATAATTTCTGAATTAGTAGGAAATTACGTCCCCTGCGTTAAAGGATTGAGAGTCTGTCGAATATCGATAGGAATTAAGGTGGTACCGCGAGCAATTCGTCCTTTGTAGGTACTTTTTTTTATGTTATAGGAGGAAAAATGATGTATAACCATTTAAAAATTGAGAAAAAATGGCAAAAATATTGGGATGAACACGAAACGTTTAAAACCGATGTTCATAACTTTGACTTGCCAAAATATTATGTCTTAGATATGTTTCCATATCCATCTGGAAATGGACTTCATGTAGGTCATCCCCGAGGATACACTGCAACTGATGTTATTGCGCGATATAAACGAATGAAGGGTTTTAACGTGTTGCACCCGATGGGTTGGGATGCTTTTGGTCTTCCAGCTGAACAGTTTGCACTTAAAACAGGAAATCATCCAAATGAATTTACAAAACAAAACATCGCTCATTTTACAGATCAAATTAAAAGTTTGGGTCTGTCGTATGACTGGAGTCGTGAAATTTCAACAACTGACCCTAGTTATTATAAATGGACACAATGGATTTTCACCAAGCTTTATGACATGGGTCTAGCTTATGTTGATGAAAAGCCTGTAAACTTCTGCCCAGAATTGGGTACGGTTCTTGCGAACGAGGAAGTCATTGATGGTAAAAGTGAAGTCGGTGGTTTTGATGTAATTCGCATGCCGATGCGTCAATGGGTTTTGAAGATCACAGAATACGCAGATCGATTACTTGAAGATTTGGATTTAGTTGAATGGCCAGATTCCACCAAAGAAATGCAAATAAACTGGATTGGTCGTTCAGAAGGTTCAAATGTAATTTTTAAAATCGATGGTCACGATAAAGAATTTACAGTATTTACAACACGTGCGGATACGCTCTTTGGGAATACATACTGTGTTCTTGCTCCAGAACATCCTTTTGTTAAGGAAATTACAACCACAGAGAATATTGATGCAGTAAATGCTTATGTTGAAAAAGTATTGCATAAATCAGATTTAGAACGTACTGAGCTTAATAAAGAAAAATCAGGTGTCTTCACCGGGGCTTACGCAATTAATCCTGTGAATGGTAAGCGCGTGCCAATCTATATCGCAGATTATGTTCTTGCAGCTTATGGAACAGGTGCGATAATGGCGGTTCCAGCACATGATACTCGCGATTATGAATTTGCTAAAAAATATGACTTAGAAATCATACCGGTCCTTGAAGGTGGCGATATTGCTGTTGAAGCATTCACCGGCGATGGCGTTCACATTAATTCAGGATTTATGGATGGTATGGGTAAAGAAGAAGCTATTGAAGTTATGCAAAAATGGTTAGTTGATAATGGTTATGGGGAGCCTAAGACTACCTATAAACTCCGTGATTGGCTATTCTCAAGACAACGATATTGGGGAGAGCCAATCCCTATTGTTCATTTAGAAGATGGTACGATGCGTACCGTTGAATTGGATGAATTGCCATTAGAACTACCCGAAGTGGAAAACTATAAACCAGCAAGTGATGGACAATCCCCTCTTGCGAATGCAGGTGATTGGTTGGATGTTACATTTGCTGATGGTACTAAAGGCCGTCGAGAAACGAATACAATGCCACAATGGGCGGGTTCTTGCTGGTATTACTTACGTTACATTGATCCCGAAAATAATGATGCAATTGGTGATCCAGAACTTCTAAAACATTGGATGCCTGTTGATCTTTATATGGGTGGTTCTGAACATGCAGTACTCCACCTTCTTTATGCACGCTTCTGGCACAAAGTTCTCTTTGATTTAGGTGTTGTGGATACGAAAGAACCATTTGGTAAGCTTTACCACCAAGGAATGATTCTCGGTGATAATAATGAGAAAATGAGTAAATCACGCGGTAACGTTGTGAATCCCGATGACATCGTGGAAAGTCATGGTGCGGATGCGCTACGTGTCTATGAAATGTTTATGGGACCACTTGATGGCGCGATTGCGTGGAGTACACGTGGACTTGATGGTATTCGTAAGTGGTTAGATCGTGTATACCGACTTATGGTTGAATCCGACAAAATTGTAGATACAAATGATGGGGCTCTTGATTTTGTTTATAACCAAACAGTTCAAAAAGTAACACACGATATTGAATCGTTTGGTATGAATACAGCTATTTCTCAATTGATGATTTTTGTAAATGAAGCATATAAAGCAGAAACACTTTATAAAGACTATGCACTAGGATTCATAAAAATGCTGGCATGTTTTGCACCACATTTAGGTGAAGAATTGTATGAAATTGTTGCAGGACATGGCGATATTAGTTATGAACCTTGGCCAACATTCGATCCAAGTAAACTTGTTCTTGATGAATTAGAAATTGTTGTGCAAATTAATGGTAAAGTGCGTGCTAAATTTATTGCACCCAATAATTTACCTGAAGATGAACTGAAAGCGCGTGTTTATGAACAAGCTCAGGTTCAAAAAAATCTTGAAGGCATGACAGTCGTTAAAGAGATTGTTATCAAAAACAAAATTGTAAATCTTGTTGTCAAACCAAAATAATTTAAAACAGACGAAAGTCTGTTTTTTTATTAGGGACAGCCGACTCAATGCTTTAATTAGAGATGGGTGATTTATGAAAGGTGTTATATTAGCATATGGTTATACGTTGTTAGCGATGATGCTTATATCATTGTTTCTTTTTTTGATTGTTTTTAAACAAGAGTTTCAACAAAAGCGTTATCAATACCGGAATGCACTCGAAATTTTAATTTCTGAAATGAAACCGGATAAACCACTTGAAGCGGCGTTTGTAGACCTTATAAATGATCGACAAGGACAGGTGATTGAAATTAAAGATCACTATTATCCCAAACTGCTTCGGGTGGCATTTAAAACTAAGATAATGGGTATACCAGTTGTTTTTGATGAGTTAATGATTGAGGAGGGGTTATAATACGTAAACGTTGCTTAGGAGTCCTATTGTTGATTGCCACAGTTTTAGGGATTGTGGAAATTGGGGTTCGTCTTCGATGTCGAAATGAAAAGACCTACCGTCTCAATACCGACTTAGCACAACGAGAGAAACTTGAGGAACATCATCTTGAAGAAATCGATTTGCCAAATAAGTTATTCACCGAAACGATGATAAAAGACAAAGAAATGGTTATTGGACGATATGTTCGACTTGGGCATACATTGTATCGTGGAAAAATTCTTGATCGACGTGATTTTGAACATTTTGATGAAGCTCAGGAGAAGGCGTTATTGATGTTGGAACCCGGAGAAGTATTGCTTAGTTCGGAAGCGTCGTTGGTGAATACGGGAGGCAATATTCTTAGGGCAGGAGATTATGTAAACCTGAGTGTAAAAATAAGGGACTTTGATGGAAATGGAGAGGTAATTCCACTTATGAATGGAGTGCGTGTAGTTAATGTTCGAGATCGTGATGGAATCGAAATTGAAACAGGAAAGCAACCAAGCGTTATAGGCTTTGCAATTCCTCAAAAGTTGGAGCGAATAATCCACAAAGCAATGGGGAGAGGTACATTGTCGGTTGTGATTTGTAGTGGAATTCCCCAAGTAATCAATGAATTACAAAAAGAGGTGATTACCTATTTTGATAACGACCTTTGATTTTGGTCCACTAACGCCATTTATTGAAGATGATGAAATTACGGATATTAATTTTAACGGGATTGATTTATGGTTGGACCATCTTGTACGAGGACGCGTAGTTCATCGAGAATTTTCAAGCCATGAAGTGTTATGGCGAATTTGTTCGCGATTATCCAATGTTGTGAATTTACCCTTTAATCAACAGCATCCGATTTTAGAGACCGACTTAAACAACCTTAGAATCAGTATCATTCATCCGAGTGTGGCGCGATATTTAAGTGTATCAATTCGAAAAACATCCTATAAATTAAGGCTAAATGAAATGTATATTGAGTCATCCTCGTATATGAGCGTTTCTGCTCTCAAATTTTTAAAATATGCAATTCGGTCAAAGTGTAATATCCTTGTGAGCGGGTTGCCTGGTGCGGGAAAGACAGAATTAATTAAATTTTTGGCGGGATATATTAAGCGTGATGAACGCATCATATCGATTGAGGATTCTTATGAATTGCATCTAAAAACAATTTATCCTTTTTTTGACACAGTGGAAATTAAAGTGGATGGTCGGTTTGATTATGCACAAGCAATTAAAACTAGTTTAAGGCAAAGACCTAATTGGTTACTGCTTAGCGAGGTGCGGGGCGAAGAAGTCGTAGATTTACTCCGATGTGTTTCTACGGGTGCGAGTGTTTTGAGTACCATACATGCTCGTAATGCTATGGAAATTCCGGATCGAATTATTCAAATGATTCCTTCAACAAACCATGAATGGCTTAGTGAACGACGTATTTGTGATGCAATTAATATAGGGATTCATCTCGATATTCGTTTGAGTGAATTGGGTATTCAACGATTTGTGCGAGAAATTATTGTATTTACGCGGGATGGAAACCATCGTCTTTATAGTTTTAGAGGAAAACGACTTCAAGCTAAGATTCCGGAAATGATTAAAGAAAAAGCGGAGTTGTATGGTGTCAAATGGTAATCCTCATACTAATCGTCTTAGCCTGTGGTTTACGGTACCAGCGAGATTATCGATATGCTTTTCAATCAATGTTTAAACAGAAGGTATTTAAGGCCCACTACAGGGCCTCTAGAGTGTGGTTAGGTGCTTTACTCTTGCTTGTTTCAACTGGTAGCATTGGCGTACTCTTTCAGCTAAACGCAACAATGATAACGATGCTTATAATTTCAACCTTGTTTGGTGGACTTTTGCAATTACATATCATGTGTTCGTATCAAAACCATAGAGAGGCGTTTCAATCCCTTTATTTATTTCTAAGTTATAATGCATCCTTATTTAGAACGTGGGAGAAGGCCTTACCTTGTTTAGAGGGTATTGTAGCCATTGAACCCTTTTATAAAAATTGGGTGGATGAAATTTTAAATGAACTGGAAAAAGGTGGAACGCTCATTGAGGCTTATCGGAGACGCTCATCACATTACCTAGTTGTGACTCTCGCTGTTATTATGGAGATGGCAGAGACATATGGAAACGCAGGCTTGGACCTTGCGCTTTTGAGTTACGAAGAAGATTTAGATCAGTGGAAAATATATACCGAGAAGCTTCACCAAGATTTATTGGGGATGCGATTAAAAGTTTTAATCCTGATCTTTATGAGTATTGGCATTGCTTATCTTTCAATCGGAATGCTTAATCAAACCATCGCGATTGTACATAATAAATTCTACCAATATTCAGTCACGTGCTTTTTAGTTTTAATTCAAATTGTCTTAATTGAAACGACGAAAGGTCTTCAACACACGTGGATAAGTAAGGAGGAATGTATTGATTAAGGTAATAATTGGAGTTCTTTATATTTTTCTTATATTTAAATATGCAGAGTCGTTGTTGGACGCAGTGATACTTAAATCGTATCATTGTTTTAAACGAATTACGGGAGAGGAACCAGTTAATAATATGAAACGCCATAAGCAAGTGCTTTATCTTCTCACACCATTTATTTTTGTTGGAGGGAAAGTGCTCTTAATGGGAATTGTTATCATATTTATCTTACAATTTCTCATCTATTATCGCAGTTACCGTCGATATAAAAACAAACTTGCGATGCTCCTGTATGAATTTCCAATATGGTTAAGACAACTCCAATGCCTTCTAGCCTACAATACTGTTTATCAAGCACTTAAAACCAGTCAAAACATTGCTCCGAAATCGTTACGGACTGCAATCGAAGATTTAATTGTAGGTATCCAACAACAACCAACATCGGTAACTCCATACCATCGATTTATGGAAGCTTATGATAGCTTTGAAGTGCGGAAAGTTATGAAAATCTTGCACCGAGTTAGCGTTACAGGAACCCAAGATGCGACTACGCGCCTCAATGCGATGATACTTGAATCACATCATTGGTTAACCGTTTCGCGAAACCAAAAGAAAGAACAATTGATGACCCAAGTGAGTGCATTGGGGTTGATTCCACTTACATCAGTGGGTCTGCTTTTTTTACTTTTGATGGGATTGGTGGTGGCTTGTTTAATGGAAGGGGGGTGAGTTGTATAAAGGCATTTTTTGAGGAATATGGTTTGGTACTCGTTGTGACGGTAATCGCAACTGGGATGATTGTATTTTCAAATGAATTTAAGGATGTACTTAAAACGACATTATTAAACCAATGGCAGACAATGACAACGCGTAATTAATGAAGCAGGCCATTGAAGGATATCTACTCATGTTTTTAATGATGGTTTCTGTTGTTGTCTTATTGGGTTTAATTTACCTTAATCACAGTCAGAATCAACTTGCATTATGTAAGGAGATGGCGATCGCAAGAATGAATCATTACCATAGCATAAAGATTCATAGCGATGATTTATCTATGTGTAAAGGAGTAACAATCAATGCATTGCCAGAATCTGGTCGCTATCGCGTAAACTTTTCCAAAAAAGTAGCGTTGGTAGGGATTAATCTATCATTAGACCTTGAGGATAACGGTCTTACCTACATGATACAAGGGTAATCCTTGTATCATGTATTATAGAAAAAATATTAAAAATAGTGTATGGTAATTATGAAACGAGGTAAGATTATGATCCTAACAGTTGATGTTGGTAATTCTAATACTGTGATTATTGGTTATGAAGATACGCAAAAAAAAATAAACAAAAGGATACTTACAGAAAAAAAGAACCCCGATGTTTATTATTACAATGAATTTGAATCATTACAGGTAAATCCCAGTGCAATCGTTCTGTCCTGTGTTGTTCCAATGATCACAGCACAAGTTGAAAGTGTACTCCGTTCGCTCTATCCATGCGACATCCATGTCGTTTCAGCTAAAACGATTCAAAACTTCACAATTAAACTTGATCAACCCGAAGAAATCGGAGCAGATTTTATTGCGACTGCAATTGGAGCAAGTGCTCAATTTCAATCTCCCATTATTGTAGCTGATATTGGTAGTGCATCAAAAATAAGCGTTATTGATTCTGATGGATCATTTCTTGGGGGTGTCATTATCCCGGGGTTACAAACATCTTTAAATGCATTAGTAGAGTATATTCCTCAACTACCGGAAGTTGAGTTTGATGTGCCACAATCGGTTATTGGAACGAATACGCGTGATTGCATTCAATCAGGAATCATGTATGGACTGATTACGCAGATTGAAGGATTAACAAAGAAAATGGAAGCAGAACTTGGCAATACGTGCACCAAAATCATTACAGGGGGTTACGCAGCGCTAATTCATAAAAACCTCAACGATTTTATTTATAATCCTGACCTTTTAAATGATGGATTGCTTGCGATTTATCAGAAGGGGTATTTAAATGCGACTGGTGTTTTCAATGACAACTTACAATGAAAGTGATATAGTAAGTTTCTGAACTTTTATAAAGTTTATGAATGGAGTGGAATATGGTTCTAAAAATAATCTTATTTATGGTAATCTTTATATTAGTCTTGATTATTTATGGCTTTATAGAGTATTACTGGCTTAAAACGAAACAAATAAATGTAAAAGACTTTAAAGTAAAGAAAGAAATTCCCGAATCATTACGTGGAAAACGTATCGTATTTTTATCGGATTTTCAATTTGATCACCGTGCGCGAAATTTTCTAGATCACGCGGCACAAAATGTCGTCAATCAAACGAACAATCTTGAACCTGACCTTGTAATTTTGGGTGGCGATTATATTCATCAAAAACACCGAAGAAACGACCGGATTTTTGATTATCTACAAGAGATTAAAGCTCCTAAAATTGGAGTTTTAGGGAATCATGATTACCGTGACTTGGAAACATCTTTAGCGGGTTTAAAACGCGCAAATGTCCACGTTTTAAAAAATGAAGTAGTTCGCTATCATGGTATGAATATTATTGGAGTGGATGATTATAAACGAGGAAAAATTAAACTGCCAGAGTATGATAATAGTCTTAATCTACTAGTTACGCATAATCCTGATTATGCTCCCAAATTGGATGAGAATGCAGATATTGATATGGCTCTTGCAGGTCACCTCCATGGTGGTCAGCTTACTTTTTTTGGGATCTATGCTCCTGCTGCAAATCATAGTGAGTATGGACAACGTTATCGATATGGGATGGTGCATGATCGTCATCTTAGCATGTATATTACTTCTGGTGTGGGTGGCACAGTTGATGTACTTCCGATACGAATCTTTGCGCGTCCAGAAATTGTAGTCATTGACTTCTAACCAATTGGTCACAATCAATTGGTTTTTTTGTGGAAAAATATATTTGGAAATTACTTTACCTGTCGTAGTAGATGTGTTATATTTACTACGACAGATGAAGTAGAGGTGGTTTAATGCTGAGTAGTGATGTAATGAGAGGGTATAATGACACGATCGTTTTGTTTATTCTGAGAGAAAATGATTCGTATGGGTATGAAATAGGACAAAAAATACATGAATTATCCGAACGAAAGTACACAATTAAAGAAACAACACTTTATTCTACTTTTTCACGATTAGAAAAAAATGGATACATTGAGTCTTATAGTGGTGGAGAAGAAACAAAAGGACGTCGACGTACTTACTACCATATTACGGAACAAGGAAACCAGTATTATAAAGAAAAATGTGAGGAATGGATCCTCGTAAAAGAAATTATTGATATATTTACCCAAGATGAGGAGGAATTACAATGAATCAAATATTAGACTATATTGAGGTGATGTTTAAATCACTACCTCAAACCAAAGAAGTAGAAGAACTTAAACTCAATATCAGTGACTCGATGGAAATGAAGTATAAACAATACATTGAAGAGGGAAAAAAAGAAACGGAAGCAATTGGACTCGTAATTGGTGAATTTGGGAGTATTGATGAATTGAAAGAAGCGTTAGAAATAAACGATGATTATCAGGATGTGGCATATTTACCACAGAAACGTGTTGAATCATTCATGGTGTTCATCGAACAATTTGGATTAATGATTTCAATTGGAGTTGGAACCATCATGATTGGCCTTGGTGCAGCAGATTATTTTGAGAATCTGATCTTTTTCTTTGCAGCGGTTTTAATTGGTGTCGTTATTTTCGTTTATTATGGTATGGTCTATGCGACTTATGAAGATGTAACACAAAAAGGAATTATCGACCCAAAGCAATATCAAGTGTTAAAAAATAGAAAAAATCAGTATCAAAAACCATATATTATAATGATTGTAAGTGGGGTAGCGTTATGTATCCTTGCGGTGTCAATAGCTTTCTATTTGGAGGAATTTCGCGGTAACGAGCAATTTACACCTGTTGTATTTATGTGTATTACCGCAATTGCTGTCATGATGTTTATTAACGCAGGAGTAAAATATTCACATATCACATCACTAATTGAACGATATGAATTCTTCGAAAAAACAAAGGACGTCACGATGTCACAAGATGCTTTAAAACGCAAAGAAAAAATAGAAAGCCTTACCGGTGTCATGATGGGGATCGCTGCCATGATCTATCTCGTTCTAGGATTTACAATGAATTTATGGCATCCGGGTTGGATTATTTTTCCGATAACGGTCTTAATGGGTGAATTGATTTCTACATTTAAAAATTAAAAAAAGGAATAAACCGAGGTTTATTCCTTTTTACTCAAATATGCATTCCAAGCTTGGGAACCTTCTAAAACAAGACGTTTTGTCTCTTCAAAATCCCCGGTATAATAAGGGTCGGGTACTTCATGACCTTGCAATGAATCCACTGCATCTAAAAATAAATGGATCTTATGCTCAGTCCCTTTAGGCGCAATGTTGAGCAAGTCGCGCACATTACTCTTATCCATACCAATAATATAGTCATAATTCATAAAATCTGATATTTGTATTTGGGTTGATGTCATTTTATCGGTAGAGATACCCATGTTATGAAGAATCTTCGCAGTACCGGGATGGACGGGATTTCCATGTTCCCATGAACTAGTAGCTGCGGATTGAACAGAGTACTTATCACCATATAGGTGTTTAAAAATTCCTTCGGCCATAGGGGAACGGCAGATATTTCCAAGACAAACAAATAAAATTTTTTTCATAATTCACCTCTATTTATATTATAGCAGTAATAATTTTTAACGTAAGGGGACTGATTGCTACGGTCACAAGACCTGTGATGATAAGGGCGAGCGTAGCCATAGTACCTTGCAATTCGCCCATTTCGATTGCTTTTGAAGTTCCTACAGCGTGTGCCGATGTGCCTAAGGCGAGTCCTTGAGCTAAGGGGTTTTGAATTCTGAAAATTTTATTTAGAATTGGAGCTAATGCTGCCCCAAGAATACCTGTGACAATGACAATACAGATTGTCAGCGTGGTCATCCCGCCAAGACTTGTGGAAACATCTGCAGCTATGGCAGTAGTAACAGATTTTGGAATGATGGTTGCAATCATGCGGGTATCAAGATGTAGTACAAGGGATAAGATAAGGATACAAATAGCATGTACTAATACACCCGTTAATGTACTGATAACAACAAGTTTTTTATATTTTTTCAATAAATCCATATTGTTATAAAGGGGGATTGCCAATGCAACTGTTGCGGGACCGATAAGTGCGGTTAAAAATTTACCGCCTTGATTGTAACTCTCGTAATCGATTTTAAAGAGGGTTAAGAATCCGATTATTGTTATGGCAGTAATAAGGAGTGGGTTGAGAAGGGGCGATTTAAATTTGCGCTGTAATTTCTGTGCGCCTAAATAAACACCGAAGGTCAGCACAAGACCAAAGAGGGGACTATTTAATAATACATCCATAATTAGTGCACTCCTTTCTTATTTAAAAATTCGGCGATTACACCCGTTATGATATAAGTAATCAAAGTAGAAAAAATCAAAACAATCGTTATATCAATCCAGGACTTTTGAATTATGTCAAAGTAAGGCATGATACCGACTGTCGCAGGAACAAATAAGAAAGCCATATTATTTTTAAGCCAAGACCCAGATTCATCAATCTGCTTTACCTTAATGAGTTTGGTCTGCAATGCACCAAAGAGCAGAAAGAGTCCGACAATACTTCCGGGGACAGGTAAATGGAAGAGTGTAGTAATGGTTTCTCCCACATAAGAGAATGCGAGAATAATAAATAATTGACTGAGTATATTCATGTTTGATCTCCTTAACAAAACTGCATTCATTTTATCACTTTTCGTTTCCATTGTGTAATTAATTGAAAATGTTATCGCTTTCGATGCCAAAAAAAGAAAATGAACGAAAATTCATGGTTTGAATATAAAAAAAAAGCACCTTGAAGGTACTTATAATTTATTATAAATGGTGTCTCGTGTAGGACTCGAACCTACGACCCACTGATTAAAAGTCAGTTGCTCTACCACCTGAGCTAACGAGACAACATGGTGCCGACTAGAGGACTTGAACCCCCAACCTACTGATTACAAATCAGTTGCTCTACCAATTGAGCTAAGTCGGCATTTTGAGCAAAAAAAAATGGTGGAGGTTAACGGGCTCGAACCGCTGACCCTCTGCTTGTAAGGCAGATGCTCTCCCAACTGAGCTAAACCTCCGAGTTACTTCCTTAATGCTTTACTATATTAACAAACATATTACACATTGTAAAGTAAAAAAAGCTAAAAAAGCGAAAATAGTTTTTAAAACGGATAAACGTGATTGATGATATGCAATATTAGCATCTTAAAGATGTTTTTAGATTAAAGAAATTCCTATTCTCATATAAGAGAATGGTATAATAAAATAAATAAGGAGATGACCATGAAAGACTATATTATTACACTTGATCAAGGGACGACAAGTTCCAGAGCAATCATTTTTGATAAAGACTATAATCTCATTACAAAAGCACAAACAGAAACAACCCAAATTTATCCTCAACAAGGCTGGGTTGAACAAGATCCAATGGAAATATGGGCGACCCAAAGTGGAGTGCTTAATGAAGTGCTCGCTCGTGCAGGTATCAGTCCCGAGCAAATTGAAACAATTGGGATTACGAACCAACGGGAAACAACTGTAGTTTGGAATCGTCATACGGGACGCCCCATTTATAATGCTATTGTATGGCAATGTCGTCGTACTGCTCCTATCTGTGATGAATTACATGAAGCGGGTTTGTCGGATTATATAAAGGCGAACACGGGTTTAATTATTGATGCCTATTTTTCGGGAACAAAGGTGAAATGGATTCTCGATCATGTAGAAGGTGCGCGTGAACTAGCCGAACGTGGAGATCTATTGTTTGGAACGGTAGATTCGTGGTTACTCTATAAACTTACGGGTGGAAAAGTTCATGCGACAGACTATACCAACGCTTCGCGAACGATGTTGTACAATATCAAGGCATTAGAGTGGGATCAGACCATCTTAAATGCATTAAACATCCCAACATCAATGCTCCCCAAAGTATGTGACAGTAGCCATTTATATGGCTATACGAACATTCAAGGATACCAAATTCCAATTACAAGTATGGTGGGGGATCAGCAGGCTGCTTTATTTGGGCAAACCTGCTTTAATTCAGGTGATGTTAAAAATACTTACGGAACAGGGTGTTTTCTACTCATGAATACAAAGGATCAATTTGTTGAAAGCAAGAACGGACTTCTTACTACAATTGCGATTGCTTTAGACGGCAAGGTAGAATATGCATTGGAAGGTTCGGTTTTTGTAGCTGGTGCAGTAATTCAGTGGCTAAGAGATGAATTAGGAATTATTGATGATGCAGCTGATGTAGAATATTTTGCGCAAAAAGTTCCCGATAGTGG
Organism: Erysipelothrix tonsillarum DSM 14972; assembly: GCF_000373785.1. Taxonomy (GTDB): domain Bacteria; phylum Bacillota_I; class Bacilli_A; order Erysipelotrichales; family Erysipelotrichaceae; genus Erysipelothrix; species Erysipelothrix tonsillarum. The sequence goes on from NZ_KB892379.1 coordinate 161,531, forward strand.
GGGTGTTTATTTTGTGCCGGCTCTTACCGGTCTGGGAGCACCTTATTGGGATATGGATGCAACAGGGACAATTTTTGGCCTGACACGTGGTACCAACAAAAATCACATTATACGTGCCGCGTTAGAATCAATTGCATACCAAAGTTACGATATTATGAAAGCGATGGAGGATGACTCGAGAATTAAAATAAAATCGCTTAAAGTTGATGGTGGAGCATCGAGTAATGATTTCCTCATGCAGTTTCAGGCGGACTTACTTGATGTAAATGTTCAACGGTCATTTACACCGGAATCGACATCCCTGGGTGCTTGTTTTTTAGCGGGACTCCAAACCGGGTTCTTTAAAGACAAAACAACCTTGTTAAACGGGCAAAATAAAAATAAAGCGTGGGACAATCGGATCAGTGATGAAGAACGCAAACAAAAATTAGCGGCCTGGCACCATGCAATCGCAAGAACCCTTACAAAATGAGAAAAGCACATACGGTCTATAGACTGTGTGTGCTTTTTGTTTATTAATAATCACCCAGGAAATAATTAAAGGTCAAGTTTGAAACTATAGTAGTGATCTTGTTCTTTAAAACCATTGGCTGTTGCCGACGCGAGAGCGATCGCATCTTCAGTATCGACGAAAAAGATAATGTCTTCGACCCCTTGATCTGCGCAATAGCGAACCGATCGATTTAGAAATTCATATGCAGATTCCATACTTGCGTAAAAAGAAAAAACTTCAGCGTGAATTCGATTATATTTTTTGAGCGTAATTGAACTGACCACGTCTTGATTTTTTAATTCCATAAAGACAAACCATGGTTTCTTATTGCGGAAAATTTTATCGGCTGACCAAAAAATATCGGGGTTCACGAAATCATGGTGTTGCTTAAAGCGAAATTCATTGGACTCCAAAAGAGGTTCCATATGGAGTGTAGATTGTTTTAATTTAGGGATTCGCTCAACATCGAGTAGCATAACGGTACAATTATCTACAAGCTGAGCATTGAATTCATCAAGTCCATCGAGGGCTTCTTGATTCGATTGGGGAAAATCCATTAAAAGTTGGTATCCGGGGAAAGCATTCTTAAGATAAGCAACAAAACGAGCTAAAACTCCCTGAAAAGGAGCTGTGGTATAGATACCAGCAACCGTTTGTATATAGCGCGCATCTTCTGCGACCATAAAAGCACCAAAACCGATAATGTCATTTTCATCATTATAATCAGCGAGACAGAGCGCGTTTTTAAGCGTTTTTGAAAACGCTGACTTTGATTTGAATTTAGGGTAGGATTGCGTCTGAGGATTAGTCTGGTGGTACCAACTATATTCAATTGCATTATCCAAGTCTATTGAATCACATGTACGTATCATACAAACCTCCTTTTCGACTATTATAGCGTGGATATGGGAATAGTGAAAGATAAAAAAAGCAGAATCAAGGTTCTGCTTTTGCTTTCGATCACATATCTTGAGCACTTTCATAATAACGATTTAAAAGTGCTAAGTCAATCGTATCACTGAAGTGAGCAATTCACTCGTAAATTAATTTATAAATACACGCTCAAACTCGCTAATTGAGCACAAAAAAACCGATTAATCGGTTTGGTTAGTTATTTGGAGCGGGTGAGGAGAATCGAACTCCCGTAGCCAGCTTGGAAGGCTGGAGTTTTACCATTAAACTACACCCGCAAGGTTCGCTTGCGTAACTATTCTAACAAAATCATGGGCGAAAGTAAATATATTTTGTTGATAAATTTATATTAAGAGGTTGATTTATGAGGTTATGTTTTAAATTAGGTCGACTACTTAGATGTGTGGCGAATAAAAAAAGACGTTCAATGAACGTCTTTCATCTATTTCGTTTCTTGCTGTGTATTGAATGGATGTTTTACTGGGGAGTAAATGGAGAATAATTTCATTGTTGTATCACCAGCATTTTTGATATTGTGCCATGTATTTACAGGTACAATAACCATTGCTCCTTCGTGAGCTTCTTGTTGAATCGTGAGATTATCTTTTTCATATCCCATCTCTACATAGCCTGTTCCTTCAACAATAAAAAGAATTTGATCTTCATTATCGTGAATTTCAAGTCCTACATCGCCACCCCCAGAAGGGATACTCATGAGTGTTACTTGAACATGCTCACCAGTCCATAATGTCGTACGATAACGATCATTTTGTCGAGCGAGGTCGGCAATTTGGAAAATACTTGGATGTTTACCATAGTCTTTTAATTCCATATTAATCACTCCTTTTCTATATTTATATTATAACGCTTATTTAAATAAAAGAGCGACAATGAGATGAAATCATCAAAAAATGTTTTGACTGAAGAATATTCGATAATTGGACGATAAAATAATAGTGAAAATGGAAAAGTGAACCGATGAATGATATTGGATTGTTATGCTTTCTATGGAGTTAAACTAAAATTATTTAATATTCTAATAGATGCAACATATTCTATTTTTATAATAAATTCCACGAAGTAAAGATACTTCAATCAGGTTATTATATAGTATTAAATAACCAGTGTGAATAAATAAAAAAAAGTTACTGTTACAGTAACTTTGAATTAAATTTAAATTGGAGCGGGTGAGGAGAATCGAACTCCCGTAGCCAGCTTGGAAGGCTGGAGTTTTACCATTAAACTACACCCGCATTTTGAATGGTGTCTCGTGTAGGACTCGAACCTACGACCCACTGATTAAAAGTCAGTTGCTCTACCACCTGAGCTAACGAGACAAAAGAATGGTGGGGAGAGGCGGATTCGAACCGCCGAACCCTAAGGAGATGATTTACAGTCACCCGCGTTTAGCCACTTCGCTATCTCCCCATTCTATTCAAAATGGTGCCGACTAGAGGACTTGAACCCCCAACCTACTGATTACAAATCAGTTGCTCTACCAATTGAGCTAAGTCGGCATATATGGTGGAGGTTAACGGGCTCGAACCGCTGACCCTCTGCTTGTAAGGCAGATGCTCTCCCAACTGAGCTAAACCTCCAGGTCTGTTACGTTTGTTTGTATTCCTTAACGCCTTAATAATATACCATACGCTTCTCGATATAGTCAACAGTAAATGTGCATTTATTTCAATTATTTTGCTAAAGTTTTTAATATTGGTTAAAAGGTTCTTGTAAAGGTACAAAACGACTCTGATTTCGGTATTTAAAGGCTTTTTAAAGCCGTTTCGAAAATATAAATGATTTATAAATCGCAATAAAAATAAAAGAACACTCCGAAGAGTGTCCGTTATTATTTAATTAATGTTTGAGCTGCAGTAATAATAGCAAGCTTGTAAACATCTTCTTCAACACAACCACGTGATAAATCTGATACTGGTTTGTTAAGTCCTTGAAGGATTGGTCCAATAGCTTCATATCCACCTAGACGTTGAGCAATCTTGTAACCAATATTTCCTGATTGAAGATCTGGGAATACAAAGACGCGAGCGTTTCCTGCTACTTTTGATTCAGGTGCTTTTAATTGAGCAACTGTAGGAACAAAGGAAGCATCAAACTGTAATTCACCATCAATTTGATATTCAGGAGCAAGTTCTTGAGCAATACGTGTTGCCTCAACAACTTTTTCAACTTCTGGACTCTTTGCAGATCCTTTTGTTGAAAAACTGAGTAACGATACGATTGGATCAATATCAAACAATTCTGCTGTTTTAGCACTTTCAACTGCAATTTCGGCTAATTCTTGTGAATTAGGGTTGATGTTGATTGCGCAGTCTGAGAATAAGTAAGATTCATTACGTTTAAAAATAATGAATGCACCGCTTGTACGGCTTACTCCAGGTTTTGTTTTAATGATTTGTAATGCTGGACGCACAGTGTCACCAGTTGAGTGGATTGCACCACTAACCATTGCATCTGCTTCACCCATATAAGTTAACATAGTACCAAAGTAGTTTACATTTTTAACCCATGCATAAGCATCTTCTTTAGCTAATTTACCTTTACGACGTTCAACAAGTGCATCTACCATTGCTTCTTTTTTGTCTTCTGGGTATGTTTCTGGATCGATAATCTCTACTTTATCCATCAAGAAACCTAAATCTTGAGCTGACGCAAGAATTACTTCTTTATTACCTAAGATGATTGGATGACATAAACCATCAGCTGCTAAACGTACTGCAGCTCCGATAATACGAGCATCTACACCTTCTGGGAAAACGACTTTAATATCTTTCCCGGAAATCTTTTCTTTTAAACCTTCAAATAAATCCATTTGTAAGTTTACCTCCTATATACAATAAACTATTATACACCAAATGTTCTCTCATGAAAGAAAATGGCTTAAAAAGAAATCAAAAAGAACAGTTTATATAATAAGGAGGTATGCTAAGAGAAGGTCATCGAGGTGTCGTAGCGATAAACCCGTCAGCTCAAAAAACTTATCTAGCCGATAATTTAAGGTGTTTCGATGGATGAAAAGAGCTTGGGCGGTTGAGGTCACATTACCTTCATTTTCCCACATACTTTGAATCGTCTCAGCCATATCATCGAGGGATAGGATCTGTTGACGTAATGCTCCTGCGACAGAACTTAATCGTATCGCTGGTGAAATATAGGTTTTTAAATACGTTGTAGAAAAATTATTAATCCGCGCAGGATAGCCTGATTTATGGAATAACATTGTTTCTTCTTTGAAGAGCGAACGCAAGTCATCATTAATCATTCGATCAGAGCCTATATATAAGGAAGTGTTTGTGGAGAAATCATCATCAAGCGCACCAATAAATCCATTGAGCGCTTCGATATCATAATCACGTTGATTCATTACCAAAACACCAGAATGATTATTAATATAGAAAGCATCAACAGAACTTTCAAAAAAATGTTTAAATGTTTTCAACCATAAATCATGATTGCGGTCTAAAAACTTTACATGAAAATGAATGAGATGATGTAAGCGCGTAGAGGAGATATTTAATGGTTCATTATGCATTAAATATTGATACCACGGTGAAGTCTGATCCTGTTCTTTAAACATCATTAGTAATAAATCTTTCTCGGTTTTATTTAATATAGTTGCATCAATCATAAGGTATTGATGTCCATCATGAAGGACAAGTTCATGATCCTGCGCATTATTTATCTGACTTACCCGTGCACTGGGGTAGAGTTTTTTTAGGTCATTAAAAGTCATATGGTCTCCTTGCACAATTTCTTTGTTCAACAATACTATATCATATTTGTAACCGCTTTATTATAATGGGGTTAAGAAAGTTAAGAGGTGGAATGTATGGCAAATATTAGCTTGAAAAGTATCTATAAACGTTATGATAAAAACGACCATGATACGGTTATTGATTTTAATTTAGAAATTAAAGACCAAGAATTTATTGTTTTTGTAGGACCATCCGGATGTGGTAAATCGACAACATTACGTATGATTGCAGGACTTGAAGATATTACATCAGGAGAATTATGGATTGGTGATCGTCTTGTAAATGATGTGGAACCAAAAGACCGTGATATCGCAATGGTTTTCCAAAACTATGCTCTTTATCCTCATATGACAGTTTATGATAATATGGCGTTTGGGTTAAAAATTCGTAAAACACCTAAAGATGAAATTGATAAAGCGGTTAAAAATGCTGCTGAGATTTTAGGGTTGGATACTTATTTAGATCGTAAACCTGCTGCATTGTCCGGTGGAGAACGTCAACGTGTTGCGTTAGGTAGAGCAATTGTCCGTGATGCCGAAGTGTTCTTGATGGATGAACCGTTAAGTAACTTGGATGCTAAGTTGCGTGTTGCTATGCGTGCTGAAATTACAAAACTTCATCAACGTTTAAAAACAACAACAATCTATGTTACTCATGACCAAACTGAAGCTATGACCATGGCTGACCGTATTGTTATTATGAAGAAAGGCCTCGTACAGCAAATTGGTACGCCAAAAGAGGTTTATAATGCACCGAATAATGTATTCGTAGCGGGATTTATTGGATCTCCAGCGATGAACTTCTTTAAAGGACGTATTGAAAATGGACGCTTTATCGCAAGTACTAATCTTAATGTGCCAATTCCCGAAGGGAAATATAAAGTACTACAAGGAAATGGTTACGAAGGTAAAGAGGTAATCTTTGGTATTAGACCTGAGGACATACATGATGAGCCTTTAGTACTTGATGCTCAGCCAGAATCCATTGTGAAAGCATCGATTACAGTATCAGAACTCTTAGGTGCTGAAACAATGGTTCATGCCTCTATTGATGGACAAGACTTTATTTCACGCCTTGGAGTAAACCAAGCGTATGCTTCAGGCCAAGAAGTCGAATTGTCTATGAACTTAAGTAAAGGACATTTCTTCGATATTGATTCCGAAAATGTTATTAAATAGGTTATAATAAAAGGAGACGATGGTCTCCTTTTTTCCTATATATAAGGAGAATCTATGAAAGATCATAAAAATATTATTTATTTACTCATTGGAACGATGTTAGTTTTAATTAGCTATGGTGCGAGTCATGTATTTCCTGTTGGTTTTTATACTTTGTTGGAGTATTTGGCTTCGATTGTTATGTTAGGAATCGTATTGATTGGAATTGGAAATGTTATCATTGGGAAAAAGGATAAGAAAAATCCAACAGTTGATTATGCGAAACAACGGAACGAATTGATAAGTGCATCTACAGATATGTTTTTTATTCTCTTACCCATGTTGGTCGTAATTGTGTATAATTACGTTTCTCATTAAAGTTTTGCACTTTAATTACAGTGGTCGTTGTTGAACATAAATCACAATATGCTGTTATTTTTCAAAAGAAATTTTTTTATGCAAAAAAATGCATTTTACCCCTTGCATTGCCTACGTGTTATGCTATAATAAACAAGCAAACAAGGAATGATATTGGGCCATAGCCAAGCGGTAAGGCATCACACTTTGACTGTGACATTCCCTGGTTCGATCCCAGGTGGCCCAGCCAATTATATAAACTAAAGCGAATTCTATTCAGAATTCGTTTTTTTTTGTTCGAAAAGAAATAGATATAAAAGTTACTCTATAAATAAAAAAGGGTTTATCTAAATGATAGGCTTAAATATCAGTTATAACTTGTGTTACTACTGACTTAAGACTTATCAGTTACGGAAGGGTCGTTTTGTTAAGGTTATATGCGAAAAAAAGTAATGAAAGTGCAAAATGATATAAAAAAGCATTGATATAATTTATCAATGCTAAATAACATAGGTATGTTTAAATATTATATAAGATTTTAATCATAAGAATTTAACGTTTTGAAATTGATTCTGCCGCTGCCACAACATCTTTAATGATGTTTGGGAGAATTTCATCAGTCATTGCGGGGGTAAGTTTCGATACACTGATTGCACCGACTACATCGTGATTTGAATTGAATATTGGAGCAGCAATACATTTTAACCCTTCAACCATTTCTTCATCATCAATTGCATAACCATTTTCACGTATTTTCGATAAATCTGCACGTAATGCTTCCTCATTTTGAATTGATTTTGGTGTAGGCGTAGGAAGTGGGTTTATAAGAATATATTTTTGCAAATATTCCTCACCAAGAAAAGCTAACATTGCTTTGCCAACACCCGTACAACTCATAGGTAACCGATTCCCAATATAGGATAAAGAGACAGAATGATTATAATCCTCAAATTTTCCGATATAAACCACATTACCTCTATCCGGTATGGTTAAATGGACCGTTGTTTGATAGTTTCGTTGTAATTGTTCGCAGTAAGGTAATGCGATTTTAGTGAGAGGGTTACGAGTGCGATAGAGCGAACCCAGTTCCAGATTTTTTATTCCAAGTGAATATTTTTTAGAAATAGGATCTTGGACGAGTAGATTATTTACGACAAGCGTATTAAGAATATCGAATGTTGAACTTTTTGAAAAAGACGTCAAATTTGTAATTTCGACTAAACTCAAGGACTCATGATCATAAAAACAGTTTAAAATTGCGACACCTTTATCGATTGATTTAATTATTTTCATCATCACACCTCATTATTTTCATTCTAGCATACTTTAATCGTAAATTGTGTAAACGCTTGAAGATTTCAAATTATAAATTACTGGTTTAGATAATTCAATATGAGGAACTTAATTAAAAAATTTCCATTAATTTATACCAATAAATACCTTCTCACGAAATTGACAGCGCTTTCATTGGGCGATAAAATAATATTATCGGATGCAGTCCGACAATGGCGGATGATAGAAAGGAGAAAATATGAAATCACTACGAGGTTTTTTAGTGATACTTTTATCACTAATGTTGGGGAATCTAATTACTACACTGACAAAATTACCAATTCCGGGTTCAATATTTGGGATGTTAATTTTATTCTTACTTTTAATTTCAAAACTCGTAAAACTTGAAACAGTAAGTGATGCTTCAAGTCTGCTAATCTCGCTCATGATGATGTTATTCATACCTGGAGCTGTAAATCTAATGAACGTATATGAAAAATTTTCTGGAGTTATTCCACAATTATTAATTATCGTTATTGTTACCACGTTACTTATTTTAACGGTATCAAGTCTTACAGCTGACAAATTAATTTCGAATAAAGAAAAGAAAGGAGAGAAATAATATGACACTTGTTTATCAATTTCTTGATAATCCATTATTTGGCGTTACATTGACAGTAGGGGCTCTAATTCTTTTTCAAATCCTTTTTAAGAAAACAAAGAACCCACTACTCAACCCACTAATATTTGCGATCATTGGGATTATTGCATTTCTTAAAATAACGGGAATTCCTTATGAGAGTTACGCAAAAGGAGGCAATATTATTTCCTTCTTCTTAGGCCCAGTCACTGTGGCATTAGCTGTACCGCTCTATAAACAATTTGATAAACTAAAAGCAAATGCAGTACCAATTCTTATTAGTATTACGACTGGGGTTGTAGTAGCAATTGTATCTACAGTTCTTATGGGTAGAGCATTTGGGCTCAGCCCAGAGATGATCGCATCATTAGCGCCTAAAGCGACAACCACGGCAATTGCAATGGACTTATCAGCAACAATGGGAGGAGACCCAGCGCTAACTGTAGCCTTTGTTGTTGTAGCGGGAACGACAGGATTTATTATCGGAGAACAAGTCCTGACGTTACTTAAAATCAAGAGCAAAACAGCAAAAGGGATAGGGCTTGGAACGTCTGCACATGCTTTTGGAACGAACCGTGCGCTCCTTATGGGAGAAGAAGAAGGTGCGATGAGTTCGTTAGCAATTGGTGTAGCCGGAATTATCACAACATTTCTACTACCAATTTTAATTAAAATTTTGATGTAAATAAACGAAAGTGAGGAATAAAATATGAATGAACTCTATAATAAATCGGCTGATGATTTGTACGAATCAGAACTTGTAGGAGAACCAATTGAACAAATTTCACAACGTTATCCTGAGTTTGAAATTGATGATGCTTATGCGATTCAACAAATAAATACGCAACGTAAGATTCAAAATGGCCGAAAAATTTCAGGTAAAAAAATAGGACTTACTTCGGATGCCATGATGAAAGCGGTAGGGGTTAAAGAACCGGATTACGGAATCTTATTTTCAGATATGAAAGTAGATTCAGTAGTTGCAAAAGGGTCACTTATTCAACCTAAGGTTGAGGGAGAACTCGCATTTATTTTGAAATCAGATTTGACGGGTACGATTACCTATGAAGATGTAATTAACGCAACTGATTATATTGTACCTGCAATTGAGGTGTGTGATTCACGCATCAAAGATTGGAAGTTAAAAATTGTAGATACAATTTCTGATAATGCTTCCTGTGGTGCATATGCGCTAGGGGGGATTAAAATTGATCCTCGAAAACAAGATTTGAAGGAAATAGAGATGACACTATATCAGAATGGAGAATTTGTAAATGAAGGGAAAGGGATTGACGTTGCGGGAGACCCTGTAAATGCGGTGGTTTGGCTAGCAAATCGATTGCAAACCTATGGCGTTGCATTAAATGCTGGCGATGTAATCCTATCGGGATCATTCACCGCATTTATCCGTGCATATTCTGGTGATGAGATTGTGTGTGATTTTAAAAAATTTGGAAAGGTAACCCTAAATTTTGAGTAAAGGTGATGTATGAAAAATAATATAAAAAGTAAGATGGGGAAAGGTGAAAAGACACTTGGTACATTCCACGAACTGGGAAGCGCTTCTGCGATTGAGTGTCTTGGATACGCAGGGTTAGACTATGTTGTTATTGATACCGAACATGGCCCATTTGAACCAGAATCAGTGCTTACCTATATACGAGCAGCCAAATTGAGTAACATCGATCCGTTTGTTCGTGTTCCAGATAGCTCTCGAAAATCTATTTTAAAATCATTGGATGTTGGTGCCAAGGGCTTAATCATTCCTAATATTCAAACGGTTGCGGAGGTAAAACGTGTAGTTCAATATGGTAAATACTTCCCCCTTGGAGAGCGTGGGGTTGCACCTACCGCAGGTAGTAATTTCTGGCAAACAGAGACTGCTGCGAAAGGTCTTGAAAACTTCTTCCAAACAAGTAATGAAGAAACAATGATTATTCCACAATGTGAAACACTTGGATGTCTAGAAAACATTGAAGAGATTGTGAATTTGGATGGTGTTGATGGCATTTTTGTTGGACCCTATGATTTATCAACAGCTATGAAAAAGCCTGGTCAGTTTGATAATCCAAAAGTAATTGAAGCAATTACACATATTCTGAATGTGTGCAAAAAAGCTTCAAAATTCTGTTTTATATATGCAGGTTCCATAGCTGAAATAGGACAACGCTTTACAGAAGGTTTTGATTCAGTTACCTATAGTATGGATGCATTGATATTTATGGATGCCATTCGAAATGTAAAAAGTAGTATTAAGAAATAATCCTCTCTAAATCTAAAGATTCATAAAGAATTGAGTAGAATTTAGAATTATCAAAGTGTTGATGCATATAAATTCTGTGTCAACACTTTTTAAATGTCATTGCTTTCTTCAATCAGAATCGTATTTTGAATGTGTCCAAAAAAAATGAGATTTGGACATAAAATGACACGAATCGAAAAAGTAATAAGAACGAAAATGAAATTTGGATACATAATTAAGAATTAGGCTAGATATAAGTATGACAGAATACGAATTATGTAATTGCATTACTATGTAGTAGTGGAGCGATGCTTGTTAATAAAAAAGGAATATAACAAGTAAAAATTTTATACATACTAAATCCGCAAAAAATGTAAAACGTTATTTTTTTTATTTTAAATATTATCTTTTTATACATATGGTTTTAAACGAGAAAAACAAGTAAAAGAACGGTGTTTATTTCTTGAGGTTGTGTGTACTTTATTTATAAGAATATGAAAATTACTTGATAACATTAATAGTGCCATTGGTTACAAAATACCATTCCTATTATGAATTATAAATATAATTCTCTTACGGAGGTAGTCATATGAAAAAACATAACCAACTTATGAAGAAATCACTAGCGCTTTCATTAAGTGTTCTTTTAGGAGTAAGTTCTGTGCAAGTCGCATTCGCAAATGATGACACAGAATTACCAAAATTAGAAGAACAAACCGAAATTAATGAAACCAATCTAGAGGATACAGAACACATCGCGACTCAAGAGGAAGAAAACGATGAAACTGAATCTGAAATTATAGAGGAAAATGAAGGTGAGACTGAGCACGTTACTGATTCCGAGACAGAGAATGTCGTAGAGGATACGGAAACTAAAGAACCAGTAGAGAAACCTAAAAAAGAAGCGCGTGCTATGGTAGCACCATCAGCTTATGGTATTACTACGGTAAATGACATCACGGAACTTACAAGTGCATTAAGTGCAGCTTTAGATGGTGACATCATAAAACTCGCTCCAGGATTTGTAGTAGGAGATGTAACACTCCAAGCACCAAATGCTGATGTAACGTTGGATGCAAGTAATGTGGAGTGGACGCTATCAAAAATTAAAATTGAAGGTGCAAGTACAAAGAAATTTACTATTGTCAACTTAAACATGAATGGTGTTGGTAATAACAACGTGCTTCTAAACATTAATCGAAGCGCCGGAGAGACAATTATCGCAAACAGTAAATTTTACGATAACAACGTAACACCAATCATTATTGAATCGGGATCATCTTATACCGAAATTATTGATACCGAAATCACAGGAAATACGGGTGTAAATGGGGCTTCCGCCATTGGTTTGGGTGTAGCAGGTAATATTGGTATTAAACATAGTACAATCGCAAATAATACCGGAACAGGTGCAGGGTATGAAACAGGGGCTATTGCATCAAAAAATTTCACAGGAAATATAACAATTGATAATACAAGTTTCAAAAACAATAAAAATCAATCTGTAAATAGCGGTATCTTCGGTGGTGGCGGCGGTGCCATGTCGTTGCACTATTTCAGAGGAAACTTATCGATTAATCAATCATACTTTAAAGAAAATCAAGCAGGTGGTAGTGGAAATGCACCAACCTATGATGGCGGTGCTATTTATATCATTGATGGTCGTGATGGCGCATCCGTTTCCATTGACCAAACAACATTTGAAGGAAACATTGCGAAAGATGACGGTGGAGCAATCATGTTCCAAGGGTCTGGTAATCCAGGACTTACAACCAACATCACTAACAGCACCTTCTATGGTAATAAAGCTTACGGAGTGAATGGCGGTCATGTTTCTGGTGGCGCAATCCAGTACTTTAAAAATGGTGGTTCATCCCAAATGGATAATTATATTTCCGGAACAACCTTTGTGGATAATGAATCCGGTAATGAAGATACCTCTGGGAAACAATCAGGTGGTGCAATCGGACGGAGTGGTGCCGGATGGTTCGCAACTGCAGCGGTAAATACAAATGGATCCTTGTATCTAGGCAATAAAGTTTACGAGGATGGCGTTATTAATGAAAATAGCGGTGGAAAAGATATTTCAGGTTTTGTAACGAATGCTCAAGGAAATAATATCTTGAAAGCAGACCAAGGTACTGCTGCAGATGCAGCACAAGCAAAACGTGATGTATTTGGAATCACAAATCCTCATTTAAGCATTGATCAATCCGATATTATTGCAGGTATGGAAGATGAAATTATTCCGACATTGCCAATTAAACCTCAAGGAAATGCTGATGATACATATACACACACGAAGGCCCTTGGAAATTATGACCAACGTGGTAAAAAACGACTAAAAGATATTGGTGCTGTTGAGTTATTATGGATTCAATACGATGCCAATGGTGGATTATTTGACCTTGTGGATATGGCTGACTATGAAGGGGAAGCATATTATGAAAAAGATGCGTCTTCTGAAATTCATAATTATTATGATATCCTTTCAGCCGATAGTTCGAAAGAAGAACAAACAGAAGATGGATTACATCCTACTCGTCCTGGCTATAAATTTGCAGGATGGTCAACAACACAAGGTGCAACGCAACCTGACTTCCCACTCAATGGTCATACACCGATTCAAGTTGGAGAACAAAATGTAACACTTTATGCAGTATGGCGCGTTGCTGACGAATTTACTGTAACCTATCATGGAAATGGACATACAGGCGGTGTTGTCCCAACCGATAATAAACTTTATGATACTAATGATTCCGCAACAATTTTAGATGCAGGAACGATGATTAAAGATGGATTCAAGTTTGTTGGTTGGAATAGTGCAGCTGATGGAAATGGACAAGATATCGCCATCGATACAATCATAAGTATGACAGCAAATATTGATTTATATGCAAAATGGGAAGAAATTATCATTCCTGTTGTTGAAGAATATACCGTAACCTACCATGGAAACGGGAATACAGCAGGTATTGTTCCTACGGATACAACGCAATACTTAAAAAATACGGATGCTACTGTAAAATCTGCCGAATCGATGATTAAAGATGGATTCAAGTTTATTGGGTGGAATACTGCAGCAGACGGAACAGGAAAAAATGTGTTAGTGGATGAAAAATTAACAATGATAGCAAATGTTGATTTATATGCACAATGGGAAAAAGAAACGAAACCTGTTGGTCCAACGAAACCCGATGAACCAAGCAAGCCAGTTGATCCAACGAAACCGGAAAAACCTGTAAAACCTACAGAACCTAATAAACCGGGCTCAAATGGAAATAATTCTGAAAATCTTCCTCAAGCAGGTGTTAGCGATAATCAATCCGGATTATGGTTAAGTCTTGCCTTAATGGGTCTCGGATTTATCTTAATTCCAAAAACTAAAAAAGACTAAAGGTTTGAACCACGATTTTAATAATCGTGGTTTTTTTGAAATGTTTTTCGAATTTCAAAGGATTAATTATTTTTTTGTTTATGTCATTTAGGTCCGAATTTTGGTTAATTAGCAAGATCTTGGTTATTTCCTAAATTATCGTGTTAATCTAGAGACAGTTATTGAAGGAGAAAGCTATGAAATTAAAATTTAATCAAATTAATAAATATTTCGATACGCATCACGTTCTCAAGGATATATCCTTTGAGGTGAATAGTGGACAAATTTTTGGATATCTTGGTCGAAATGGTGCTGGAAAAACAACATCAATCCGAATCTTAATGGATGTATTCAAAGCAAACTCAGGCACGATTACTATCGATGGGAAACCATTTAAACCTGAAGATTATCGTATTGGATATCTTCCAGAAGAAAGAGGTATGTATTCAAAGACACGCGTAATTGACCAATTAGTTTATTTTTCAATGCTTCGGGGTGCAACAAAAGATGAAGCACTTACCTCTGTTAAGCATTGGGCAAAGCGATTTAAAATTGAAGATTATCTGGACCGCAAATTAGAAACCCTTTCGAAAGGGAACCAACAAAAAGTACAAATTACGCAAGCATTCCTTAATAATCCGGACATCTTAATTTTAGATGAACCCTTTAGTGGATTAGATCCCGTTAATTCCCAAGTTTTTCAAGATGCATTAACTGAATTTATCGCTGAAGATAAAATAATCATCTTCTCCAGCCATCAAATGAGTTATGTTGAAACATTTTGCGATGATATCGCAATTATTAATCAAGGAACAATCGTTCTTAACGGTTCCCTTAAAGAAATTAAAAAAGAATTAGGGAAAGACAAAATTCAGATTGCTGCGCATAATTATACGCATAAAGACCTCATGAATATTTTGGCGCAGAAAGATATTCGTGTTGACCTAGACGACAAATCAGTGATTGTTCAACTACCAGAATCTATGAGTAAAAAAGAATGGATGCGCTCCATTGTAGAATCGGATATTGACGTTAAGTTATTATCTGACTATGAACCAAGTCTCCAAGATATTTTTGTAGGGAAAGTGGGGGATCATAATGAGTAAATTTAAAACGGTATTTAAATTTGAACTTCTAGAGATGCTTCGTAAGCGAAGTGTCAAAGCAACAACACTGGTTATTTGTATCACTATGATTGTAATGACTTCCATTCCTTCCATACAGAAACTATTTCCAGATAAAAACGAATCAGAAACTGTGCCAATTGCAGGTGAAGTAGTAAACAATGATCAAGGGTATATTATTGAAGATGAAACCATCAATTCGAATCAATTAGCGACGCTTTTGGGACAAGAAAAACTGAATCAGTTTGAAAGTGAAGATGCACTCAAACAAGCCGTTGTGGATAAAGAGATAAAAAAAGGTTATATAATCCATAATGCAACATCCTACAAAATTCTTACGATTGATCAAGACATGTTTGGTTTTGATAGCGGTATGATTGAAGATGCGCTTCGTCAAATTGCAATTGAACAAAATTTTAAAGCTAAAAATATTGATATTGAACAAGCGAATGAAGCTATGCAAGTCACCATAAATTCAGATGTCGAAACGATTGGAAAAGATTCATCACAAGGATTTTTTGTAGCTTATGTAATCCTTTTCGCAATGTATATGCTGATTCTCTTCTTTGGACAATCAGTCGCTACATCAGTCGCTCGTGAAAAGGATAGCCGTACAATGGAATTGCTTATTACAAGTACGGATCCTAAGATATTAATTTTAGGAAAAGTCTTCGCGATGGGGATGGTAGGAATTTTACAGGTAGGTGCTATTCTACTCGCTACATTCATAGGCTTTATGATTAATAAAGTCAATTATAGTCCAGATATCTTGATGATGGTCCAAGGATCATTAACGCTATCGACCGCACTTGTTTATTTAGTATTCTCGATTGCTGGATATATTCTCTATCTTTACATCTTTGCAGCATTAGGGTCCTTGATTTCAAAAGTCGAAGATGTTAGTTCAGCAATTACACCGATTACATTACTATTTGTTGTCGCATTCTTCATTGCTTCGACAAGTTTACGTGTACCGGATAGTCAATTAACAATTATTAGTTCGTATGTTCCTTTTGTTTCCCTCTTCACGATGCCGATTCGATATATGTTAACGTCAGTAAGCATCATTGAAATCTTAATTTCAATGGCAATCATGCTGTTCTCCACATATATTATCGCTCGTATTTCAGTTTATATTTATCGTTTTGGATCATTAAATTATGGAAACAAAATAAAGATTAAGGACATTCTTCGTACACGAAAATAAAAACTCGATGATTATCGAGTTTTTTTAAAATTATTGATTATAATTGCGGTTGAAGGGAATGTTTAAAAAACAATTGGTGCAACAACGTTTTGTAATACAGCAACAATACTCCATCCTGCAACACGACTGGTGCGACTGTAGATTTTTAAATCAGTTTTAATTTCATCACCTTCAAGCATGATGCGGTGTTCATCACCCACATAGCCAGGAATTGCGTTAATCTTGAGTGTAGTGTCTTCTGGACCTGCACTTGCTAGAGCAATTGCTACTGATACATTAACATGTGTTGGTAAAGCAGCGATTGCTTCTTTGGTTGTTCCTGAGAAAACTTCTACAGGTTCTTGAATATCAATTAATCCTTCACGATTTAGTGAAGTATGTACAAGTGCGCGTGGAGACTTCATACCAGTCATTTTTACGTTTACAGGACTCATAAGAGTAGCGGTACGTAAGATATCAAATCCTCCGACGGCTCCACTTGCAATATGAACTTTTCTTTCTGTTTCACGAGCGACACTTTGAATGTGGTTATAGAAGGAAGCATCTGCAAAAGCACCAATAGAGAGTACAACAAGGTTTGAGCCTGCTCTAAGAACTGTTTCTGTATAATCTATAACTGACTTAACGGAAGCTGCTTCAGCAGTGTAATCAGGCTCTAAAGCCATTAATTCTTCAATCGTTGAACACGCTTTGCAACCATAGTGATTTGCAAAAGCCTCCGTACGCATTGCATTACGTCCGAGGACACCAACGAGTTCATATTCTGGGAGGTAGCCATCAACCCAAGCTTGAGCGACGATATCATTTAGAAATCCAGGCCCAATTAAAGCTAATTTTAGTTTTTTCATAATAGTTCCTTTCTTATCGAATACATGTATCTTAACACATATTTCATCAAGTGAACCGGTTTATGCGTTTTTTGAACGGATAATCCAATATATAATAATAATTCAATCCGCACATCTCGAATCCTATATATAAAACATCACTTTGTCTTTTAAAATTTACTTACAAATCGTGTTTCGGGTTGTCAAAGGATTGGTATATCGTGATTATTTAATTCACTACGCCTTGTAAGATGTGTACACAGAACTTGTAGCGTAAAAGATAGAATGACGTCTAACGACTGTTGTTTAGTGGTCTTTATGGAATGTTATAAATTCATAAGTTACGGGTTCGCTAGTGAGTAGTCCTCCATATATATTGAAGTTAAGTTCAAGAGGAATATAGTGTAAATGCTTCGTGGTGTTATTAAGAAGCGGAAGGGATGAAAAATGCGGAAAATCTTGCTCGATGCGCAAATCATAATATTTGATATAACATTCTTTAGCGCACCATGTCTTATAAAAACCATCAATCCCAGCCTTTACAACAAATGTTAATTCATCAGGATGATAGAATCGCTGCGCAACACGAAGATAAGCGTCATTATTAATCCTCTTTTGAAAGTCGATGCTTAATGGAATGAGACTGAATGCATGAGCAATAAAATCTTCAGTGATTGTCTTACTGTAGTAAAAATCATTCTTTAATATTAAGGGCTTGCCATTTTCTGTACGATAAAGGCACCATGATGTACTAAGATGGTTGCGATAAATATAATCTTCAATACAGTATTTTAAATTGTCATCCGAAGCAATTGGTACGAGATAAATTATGACATGATTTTTCATACGACCTCCTTATTAATCTAAGCATATCACGAGTGGTGTGTCTTTTTTTTTCGCTTAAGAATCTATAAGCCGTTCTTAAGATTGTGTTAAGAATTGAAGTGCTATAATTGGCACGGACTAAAGGAGTAATGATATGAATCATATATTGAAGTGTCTTGAAATGAGTGCAACATCATACCCAACAAAAAGAGCGGTGATTGAACCAAAGGGATGGATTACTTACCAAGATCTGTATCAACAATCCCGAAGGGCAGGTTCATTTTTCATTCAATATTTTAAAATGAATGAACCTATTGTTATTTTTAAAGAGAAGAGTATTCAAACATTGTGTTTGATGTTTGGTTCAGCATATGCAGGATGTCCCTATGTCATTGTAGATCCTTCGCAGCCAGATGAGCGCATTCGTCTAATACTTAAAACGTTAGAAAGTCATTCTATTATTGTTGACGAAGACCAATGCAAACGTGTTCAACAGATAGACTCGAGGATTAACTGTATTCATACAGACGCAGTATTTCTAACCACTATCGATGAATCAAGGATAGCACAACGATTACAACATCATGTATCGACAAATCCACTCTATATCTTATTTACTTCTGGATCAACCGGAACACCGAAAGGTGTTGTAGTCTCGCACCAATCGGTTATCCGCTTTATTAAAGATTTTACTGATAAATTTAATTTTTCTACAAAAGATGTAATTGCAAATCAAGCACCTTTTGATTTCGATGTATCCGTAAAGGATATCTATAGTGCGATGATGACGGGGGCAACGTTATTGTTGATACCGAAAAAGTATTTTTCAAATCCTGTTACCCTACTTGATTACATTTGTGACTCTGGTGCAACCGTGTTGACATGGGCTGTGTCCGCATTATGTCTTGTGAGTCAATTAAAAGGGTTATCGTATCGTGTGCCAACAACCTTGAGGCAAATAATGTTTAGTGGAGAACGGATGCCAATTAAACATTTAAAACAATGGCGCAAAGCATGTCCTCAAGCAGAATTTGTGAATTTATACGGTCCTACTGAAATCACTTGTAATTGTACTTACTATATTCTAGAACGAGACTGTGATTATGAAAAAGAGTTACCAATCGGTCAGCCCTTCTATGATGATTATGTCTTTTTGTTAGATGAAAATGACCAAGTAGTGATGGCACCCGGTTTGATGGGAGAAATCTGTGTTGGTGGTCCTAGTTTGGCTCTCGGTTACTATAATAATCAAGAACAAACTGCAAAAGCATTTATTCAAAATCCGGGAAATCCATATTATCGCGACATAATTTACCGCACAGGGGATTTAGGATACTACAACGAAAGTGGAGCATTATGTATTAAAGGAAGAAAAGATTTTCAGATTAAACATATGGGTCATCGCATTGAACTTGAAGAAATTGAACAAAAAATTGAGGAGCATCCATCTGTATCACGTGCTTGTTGTGTGTATCATGAAAAGAAATATAAAATATATGGAATTTATCATGGTGATGTTGATGTAAAGGCATTAATTTCATATTTGGAAACGAAACTACCCCAGTATATGATTCCCAATACCTTCATTCAAGTACACCAAATTCCTCTCACAAAAAACGGAAAAATTGATCGACAATTATTAAAAATGGAGGTAGGGATTCAATCATGAACTTAAACGAAATATATCACGCAAACCCTCAGATTCAAACACCATGTTATCTTTTTGATTTGGACCAACTCGAACAACATATTAAGGCAGTAAAAAATGCATTGCCTGGACCTATACAACTGTGTTATGCCATGAAAGCAAATCCTTTTCTAGTAGGGATCATGTCAGACTTTGTGGATTCCTTTGAGGTCTGCTCACCAGGGGAATATCGTATTTGTCAAAGACAAAAAATACCAAATCGAAAAATTATTCTTTCGGGAGTCTATAAGGACCCTAACGATTTAGAGTCTATCATCAAAATGGATGAACAGCCCATTTATACAATCGAATCGTTGAGGCATTTAGAGATATTAGATGAATTATCGAGGCGATATCGAAAAACAATTAAGGTTCTCATTCGCTTGACTAGTGGCAATCAGTTCGGTGTTGATCTTAAAACGCTTGAACAAATCTTAAAAAACAAAAATGATTATCCATTTTTACACTGGCATGGTATTCAGTTATATTCAGGAACACAAAAACATAAAATCTGTAAGATTAAAAAGGAACTTGAAGAACTTAAAGCATACATAGAAATACTTCGAAAACGTTATGAGGTTAGTTTGCCTTGTCTTGAATTTGGTCCGGGATTAGGAGTTCGCTATTTCGAAGCGGATAAAACAGAAGTATCAATAGAAACCTTCGGTACAGCATTGGATGACCTCAATTTTCAAGGGGAAATCGTTTTGGAAATGGGACGAATCTTGGTCGCTTCCTGTGGTGTTTATCTCACCAAGGTTGTAGATATCAAACATAATGACACAAAAAACTATGCAATTCTTGATGGTGGAATTCACCATATGAATTATTACGGACAGTTTTTAGGGATGAAACAACCAATTATTAATCGCATCGCGGTCAATCCGAAACATAAAGCGACTCAATCATGGCATCTATGTGGGGCATTGTGCACAGTTTCAGATGTTTTGGTAAAAGATTTTGAAACAACCTTAGAGCAAGAAGATGTCTTGGCTTTTATGAATGTTGGAGCCTACAGTATTACAGAAGGTATCAGTCTCTTCCTAAGTAGAGATCTACCGCAAGTATGTTTTTATCGTAATGAAACTGGACTGGAAATTGTTAGAGAATCCGTCCAAATTGATTTTTTAAACTCAATAAAGGAGCAAAAATAATGAACAAATTATTAGAAATATTAGAAGATATTAAACCTAATGTAAATTACGAAGTAGAAGAGCAATTGGTGGATAAACGGATCTTGGATTCGTTCTCGATTCTTACATTGGTTGCGGAAATTGAAGATCATTTTGATGTAGAAATTCCATTCGATGAAATTAAACCAAGTAATTTTAACACGTTAAAAAATATGTGGGAAATGGTAAATCGACTCAGCGGAGAGAACTGATGGCTTATCACAATTATATCTATCTCTTTCTTTTCCTCCCTATTATGATGGTTGGTTATCAATTGATTAAAAAGAAATATCGCTATTTATTCATGCTTGCGGGTAGTATTGTTTTTTATCTATTGTTGAGTTTTGAATTAATAGTTTATCTTCTTTTGATTGCAGCTTCAACCTATGGATTTGGGCTTTTGTTGCCCAAATGTAAACCTAAATATCGTACCCTTTTTCTTTGGCTAGGTATACTTGTTCCGTTGGGGATACTCACGGTATTTAAGTACTACAACTTTGTTGGGGAAAATTTAAATACACTTCTTAAAGGCTTTCAAATTACAATACCTTACCAAAAATTTGTCCAACCCATAGGAATTTCCTTTTTTTCACTCCAAGCCATTAGTTACTTGGCAGATGTGAAGTTTGGGAAAATAAAAGCAGAGCGCAACCCTTTCAAGATACTGTTATACTTATCGTTCTTTCCAACGATTATTGAAGGACCAATTGCACGATATGATCATGTTGTGCCACAACTTTCAGAAGGACACGTGATAACCTACCATTCATTAACCTATGGTCTTCAACGGATGTTGTGGGGTTTAATTAAGAAAATAGTTATTGCTGACCGGCTCGATCCGTTTGTAGGCTCTGTATTTAAAAATATTGATACCAATGGTGGGTTGATTTTGTTTATCGCAGTCTTAGCGTATACGCTGCAACTGTATGCTGAATTTTCGGGGACAATGGATCTGGTTCTTGGGAGTGCCGAAATATTTGGTGTTCAACTCCCAGAGAACTTTAATCAACCCTTCTTATCTCGTTCTGCTTCGGAGTTTTGGCGTCGCTGGCACATGACTCTGGGGTCCTTTTTCAAAGATTATATCTTTTATCCAATCTCGTTATCAAAAATGAATCGAAACATCACGAAATGGTTAAAACCACGGATTGGAAAACAAGTCAGTCGTCTCATTCCAACTTTAGGGGCATTGCTTGCTGTATGGATATGTAATGGGTTATGGCACGGGGCACAATGGCAATACCTTGCATATGGTGTGTATTATTTTCTCATCATTTCGTTTGGAATGTTACTCGAGCCCATGATTTCGAAATTCTTCATTAAAACTAAAATTAATCGTAATAGTAAAGCTATGAACGGATTAAAATGGTTGCGCACCATGCTGATTGTAAATGTTGGGATGATGTTATTTCGGTCACATGGGGTATCAAAAGCAGTAACTATGTGCTTGAAAATAGTTAAAGATTTTAAGATTGTGCAATTAACGGATGGATCTTTATTGAATAAAGGCATGGATGTTCATGATTTTGTAATTGTACTGATTGGCCTAATAATGATGGTAGGTGTCGGGCTTATCAAAGAAAAAGGCATCAATATTCGGTCTGAAATTTCAAGTTGGAAATGGTTCTATCGTACAGTATTTTATTACGGGGCTATGTTATTCCTCGTGATTTTTGGTGCCTATGGATATGGTTATGCAATTGTAGAACTCATTTATGCAAATTTTTAGGAGGACTTATGAAAATTATTAGATCAATCATGTTCACCCTTGGTTTTATTGGTATCTTACTAATGATTACCCCTTTTTTTGCTCCCTATGAAATTGATGCTTTTGCTAAAGGAAATAGTACGGCTTTTAATGGTGTTTTTGCAGAAGAGGATCATAGTTTAGATCTGTTGTTTACTGGGGATAGCGAATCTTATACCAGTTTCATGCCGATGAGATTTTGGGAAAAATTAGGGGTGCAATCCTATAATATTGGAGTTGCCTCCCAAAACTTAGCTGATGGTCATAAAACCATCAGCCATATTCTACAAAAACAAAAACCAAAACTCATCGTTTTAGAAACAAACCAAGTCTTTACGAACATAGGAGGCCTCGCGAATCTTGTTGACAAATCAATGACAAATACACTCGCGAATATATTTCCTATTCTAAATTATCATGATAATTGGAAACAAATTCTTTCATTTCAAAAAGCTCGGGGTGTGGAAATCAAACGCAATCCCTTAAAGGGTTGGCGTTATAATCAAAAAGAAAGTGCATATGAAGGAGGCCCTTATATGCATGAAACATTATCCAGTCGTGATATTCCCACATTGAATCAACATTATCTTGATCAAATTGTAACGCTATGCAAAGAAAAGAATATCAAGCTTTTACTTGTCAGTGTACCATCTCCACGAAATTGGAATTATGAAAAACATAATGCAGTTCTATCTTATGCTCAAGCGAACAATATTCCGTTTTTAGATTTAAACTTGGAAGCTGAAGCCATAGGCATTAATTGGAATGAAGATACTTATGATAAAGGTGATCATCTAAATGTAAAAGGTGCGGAGAAAGTAACGCAGCGGCTGATTCAATATATATCTCAGAATTATTCAATTCAAAGCACATATTCGAATGAACAAAAATTACAATGGGATAAAGACTACGATGCCTTCGTTCAACAGGTGAAATAACAAATCAAGCATCCAATAACGTTGAAAAATCTTAAAATTTCTTAAATAACCTATAAAGTAAAGTAAAACAAACATATAATAAGGGAAAAGGAGGCGCTTATGAAAAAGATACTTGTGGTTGATGATGACAAAGAGATTCGTGATTTGATGAAACGTTATTTAGAAATTGACGGATATGAAGTTATAGTTGCCTCAGATGGCCATCATGCCTTGCAGTTACTTAATGAGCAGATTAAATTGGTGATTCTAGATGTAATGATGCCGGATTTAACAGGATTCGAAGTCAGTGAAACGATACGAAATAAGTATAACGTTCCCATACTTTTCGTTTCGGCGAAGGCAACCGAACAAGATAAATTTGTTGGCTTTTCTGTAGGCGGAGATGATTATCTAAGCAAGCCGTTTTCTTTTTCTGAGCTAAGCCTCCGGGTTAAATCGTTATTACGTCGTTATATTCAATATGATCGTGCAACAGAGCAACCGGTTGATTCGAAAAAAATTAATACGATAGACTCAATTAAGATTGATCTTGAAAAAGGGATTACATTAAAGGATGGATTGCTTCTAGACCTTACCGAAAGAGAATTTCGCATCTTATCGCTGCTTGCAACGAACCGAGGTAAAATCTTTTCAATTCAGAGCATTTACGAAAATGTGTGGCAAGATGAGTATTTATATTCATCAGCAAATACGGTAATGGTTCACATTCGAAATCTCCGAAAAAAAATTGAAACATGTCCTGAAAATCCGAAAATTATTAAAAATATATGGGGAAGAGGATATAAAATTGATTAAATCTACGAAGCGTTCCCTAACATTAGGACTCAAAATATTTCTTATCACTTTAGGTTCAATTTTTGCTTCGCTATTGGTATTTGTTGTAACCAAATCTGTTTCCATTGAATCCATAGCAAACTATGTTAAAGGTGAAGAGCGTATCCATAATCGGATGTTGCGAGATAAACAAGATTTACAACACTATATTATTGACAACAATATCACGGCGATGAATATTGAAGATTTAGAGTTATGGCTCGAAAATCATAAATACATGATTATTTACGTTGTTGATGTTGATAATAATAACATACTCTATACTAATGATTATTTATTTGTAAGTAAAGAATTGGAAATTGTAGGAAATACATCACTTGAATCAACGATGCTTTATATGGGTGGAAAATATTACTACATTGATATGTTGTATTCCGTCCGTGCAGAGGTTGAAAATTATGCAACATATCTTGGACTAACTCTTGCTTCGGGAACTTTTCTAGTGTTATTCTACTATGGAATTCGTAATATCACCAAGCGTGTCCAGCAACTTACAAATGAAATCGAGATTATTGGTGCTGGGACACCCAATAGTTATATTAGCGATAAAGGTAATGACGAATTAGGCCGACTCAGTGCAGAAATAAATGCACTGATTACCGAACTATCTCAGAAAAATAAAGAATTAGTGATCTCTGAAAACGCACTAAAGGAACTTGTTACGAGTCTCGCGCATGATTTAAGAACGCCGCTCACGTCATTAATTGGTTATATTACACTAATCAAGTTAGAATCAAATTCAGAAGATATTGAGTTACTAGCAAGTCGGTGTGAACAAAAAGCATTACAAATGAAAACAATTTCTGATGAATTGTTTTCACTCTTCTCTACATTATCTCTGAATGAAGCAAGCGAATTACCGTTAGAACGTTTGCACGTACAAGATTTTATGGAAGGAGTTATCGAACGACTGGCAGCAGATCTTGAACTGAATGGTTTTGATGTTGTAATTCACCGTGAACTCACTGAAGTGGATCGTTATATGAATTTAAACCTTTATTACATGGATCGTCTTTTTGAAAATATTATTTCTAATGTTCTTAAATACGCAGCACCTCACTCTGAAATTTGTTTTAACTTTATAATTCGTGATGCTTGGTGTCATCTTGAAATTAAAAATCTAAAACGAAACGATCAAATTACTGATGAAGCATCTGGATTTGGTTTGCTTTCGTGTCGTAAAATTGTAGATTCGCACAAAGGGCACTTTACTACAGAGCATGTAGAAAGCATCTTTGTGACGAAGATAGAACTTCCCATAAACTAAAAAACTGTAATTGGTGAACTCATTTGGTTCCCATATTGCAGTTTTTTTATTAATATATGTAGCAAGTCTGCTAGTAGCTAACAATTTTATGATGATTTTTAATTATCGTGTACAAATCACTGGTACCAATAAGTTTAGTAAGTATTTTGATAGAAATACTAGAACCATAACAAATAAAAACACTCCCTAGAATAATAGAGGAAGTGTATTAGAATTCGATTATGAGAATTGGATTTGAGTAAAAAAGTATCTTTCGGTAGAAAAAGTTCCCTACTCACCCAATAGTTCTGTATTTTCAATACGCCAAGAGATGAGTTTAACACGTACTACAATTCCATATATCCCAAAAGTAACAAGCGTTAAAATCCACCAAATAACCCAGTGACCAAACAAGTTTACAGCGTCACCGTTAAAGCGGTATCGTTGTCCATTAATAACTGCGTGTTTAGATTCCCAACGATATGTTCGGACCAGTATCCAAGGTGTACCCAAGCCAAGTGTAAATAGTGCAATAATAATATTTACGATTTGTAATTTAATATACGACCAAATCGAACCGTCGAAATAAGATGATTTCATATTAAGCCTCTTTTCTAATTTTTATTACGATGTCTTAAAAAGTATAAAATTCCGTACCCAATGATCACAAGAAGTACTGTGGCAAAGATCATTGTTTGCCATGAACCGAAGACTACAATTGCAATATAGTTAAATGCAGCAATTGCGATACCTATCAATCCTATTAAACCATAAAAACTTTTCATTTCAATTCCGAGTTGGCGGCTTACCAAATGTTTAGTCTTTTCAGCATAATATCCTGCCAATAGAATCCCAATTGTAACTACAAAAACAAGCCAATTGAGTTTAAAGAATGTTCCCATATTTTCTCCTTTTATAATTTAATGATTTCACTTTCGTTTAGTTCAAAATCATGAATGCAAAAAGCATGTGTTGTAAAGTCATCGTAAGTATTGTAATAGTATGACTGGGTCGATGTGACCATAAAAGCAGTGTATTGGGTGTAGTCTATGGTTTTACGTTGTGTAATAACACTTCCTTTTGCGATATCGACACCGTTTAAGATATGACTCGCTGCAATTACGAGTTCTTTCTCAGAAGATGCTTTTTGTGTACTAAGTTTGGTATAAAGCGTTTTAATAAAACGTGATGGTGGGGTAAGGTCGCCAGGAATCCCAAAAGTACCGCTTCCTTGACCAAATGGTTTAAATATTTGACCATACAATACACGCGGTTCTACTTGTACCGGATCTAACCCAATATAATTACGAACATTGGTTAGATGCCAGGTATAGTCAGGACTGTTTGTAAGAACACCAATTTTATTTTCGTGGATTTCAATTCCTCGAATCGTGGGTTCCACAATAATTGAGTCGCCTGCTGCATCTTGGAAAACCCAGTGAAGCGGTGGGACAATACCCAAGAATTCAATAACATGATGTGTTACAGGATGTTCTTTAAACATCGTTCTTACATCATCAATGTTTTTACAATGGGCAAGAGCCCACATTACGACTTCGTGTGGGGCTAAGGAGAGATTGTTATATTCTTTGTGTTCGTACTCAGCATAGCCTTCAAAATAAAGGGCAGCTGCGGCGAGTCCGTGTTCATTAACACCATCGGCCAAAGCATACGTACCAATATGTTTCGCAAGTCCAAGGTATGCAAAGTGATTTTTTGGCTGGGTGTCGTGAAATGTAAAATGAAGGGGATAATTACGTGGAATGAGGATCATTTCAGGAGTGAGTTCAAACGAAAAGTCCATTGTTCGAGCCATTAAAAATTGATTCTCAGTACTTTTTAAAGTTATATTCGTACACATAGTTAACCTCCATGAAGAGTGCTCAGTTTCCCACTCTTATCTATTATATGCGATATCTACATATATTACATAAAATGGATTTGATTTCGCAAGAATATCATATTTAAAATACTTAAAGCTTAACTATTTCACTGCAAATTAGAACGTGTAAAAAGATCTTCAATCTATGAATTTGAATAGGCTTTTTTTGTTTGGACAGAAGAATATAAGAGATGAAGTTCACAAATATTATATCTGTATCGTTCAAGGATTCGCGCACAGACATTAGATAAATTTTGTTTGATAACAGGCTGAGAAAAACAGTTCCAATTATTGAGAAATGGTTAAGACTATAAAAAAATCGGCGTTTCTTAATACTGAATTCTTGAGTTAGAATTGGTAAAGCAAAGAAATCATTCAGCCGTATAAGGTGTTATTAAATAAAGATAATAATTATAGGTGCAGTAAAATCTAAAAATTACTTGTCGTGCAATCCCAAGGATTATCCATTGATTTGTTAACAAAATATCACATTAAGAGCCTTACAGAGTGGTACGATTAAGGTAAGAAACTATGTGAGAAAAATCAACGGAGGTACAGGATGCTACTAGCAAATGAAGCTGCACAACTTTCTGATATTGCATTTAATGTAATATTAGGTGGCTTTGGAATGTTTTTGTTGGGGATTAAACTATTGGGAGATGGTTTTAAAGATGCTGCTGGTTCAAAAATTAGAGACTATATCGAACGATATACGGGTAATTTATTATCGGCTATTTTAGTAGGTACAGTAATTACTGCACTGATGCAATCAAGTACGGCTGCGACGGTGATTTCAATCAGCTTGGTACGTGCTGGTTTAATGAGTCTTGAGGCTGCCATTGGAATTTCGGTTGGTGCCAATCTTGGGACAACAGTAACGGCTTTAATGATTGGTTTAAATATTGAGGCATTGGGTTACTATTTTGTCTTTTTTGGAGCACTTCTTTTATTGATGAAAAAACGATACAAAAATATCGGCCAAATTTTATTTGGTTTGGGTATTACATTTGTAGGTTTAGAGCTGATGAGTGATCAATTGATCATCTTGCAAGATGTTCCACAATTTGAAGCATTTTTAGTTAAAATGTCAGACAATCCTTGGCTTGCATTATTAGCTGGAACTGTAGGAACCGCAGTTATTAATTCATCAATGGCCGTTATTGCCTTGGTACAAAAAATATATGCGAATGGTGGTATGTCGATGGTTGCGGCATCCGCATTTGTTTTTGGGTCTAATGTGGGAACGACGTTAACGGCCATCCTTGCTTCAGCTGGAGGATCGGTATCGACAAAACGAGCAGGTTGGTTCCACGCCCTTTACAATATACTTGGAGCCTTAATTACGATGCTCTTTATCCATCCATATTCAAATTTTATTTTATTTATTAATCAAAAAATGGGTGGTTCACCCGAAATGGCGGTAGGAATTAATCACTTTGTCTTTAACTTAATTTGGGTGGTTGGGATTATTCCGTTTATTCCAGTATGTATTCGTCTCTTGAAGATTTTAATACCGGGTGAAGATCGCATTAAAGAACGTGAGAAAATTGAATCTTTGGATTATGAGTTAATCAAAAACTATCCCGATGGTGCTTTCCAACTTGCACAGAAGCAAACAATGCAGATGGCAGACCTCGTCGTTGAGGCATTTGAAACGACCCATGATTATTTAAAAACGCGCGATGAGGAAGACTATGACGTCGTCTGTCAATTAGAAGAAATGGTTAATGAGTTGGATTACAATTTAACGCGCTACCTTCTTGCCATCGCAAAGGAAACACAAATGGAAGGCCGTATGGCAGAACAATATTCCACCAGAGTTGATATTGTAAAAAATATTGAACGTATGGGGGATGTTACCACAAACCTTGTGGAATTTTATGAACGTATTTTTGAAAATCGAGGTGCATTTTCCGAAGATGCCTTGTTAGATCTCGAAACGATGTATCAATTGGTACTAAACATGATTCAGAGATGTTTTAAGATGCTTAAGTCGGATTCGCTTCACGGTTATGATAAACTGGTTCAAGATGAAGATTATTTAGACTTAATTGATGAAAAGTATCGCGAACGTCATTTCCAAAGAATTTCCGATGGTATTTGTGAAGATCCTGTCGCAAGCAGTTTGTATGTGGATATCCTTGCATCTATGGAACGCTTAGGCGATCACTGTATTAATATTGTTGAAAAAATAAAAGAAAATAATCCGAGTGAAGCGAATGAAATCGATATAAATCTAAAACAAATTATTTAAAAAAGTCAATGAGGAGGTAAGGTTATGAAAATATATCCAAAATTAAGTGCAATGTATTATGATGTATCAAAACCAGTGGGTGTTTCATTGGGTGGCGATTTAGAGTTCTATTACAAAAAAATTAAACAAGCCGGTTCAATCTTAGAGGCCGGTGCTGGGACCGGTCGTTTGCTTATTCCTTATCTTGAAAAAGGACTACCCATTCAAGGTATCGATGTTTCGCCTGAGATGGTTGAACTGTGTAAACAAAACTGCATACAACACGATGTTATGAGTAAGGTCGAATTGGGAGATGTATGTGATATGGTCAATCATGGTCTCTATGATGTCATTATGGTTCCTACGGGTACATTCTGTTTGTTTTCAAAGATTGATGCTGTTTTAGAAAATTTTTATGACCATCTTGAACCTGAGGGAATGTTAATCTTTGATTTAATCTATCCACACGGTTTTGTTCCAGGCAGTCATCATCGTTCGACGGTATATCCGGATAAGGATCATACCTTATTTTTGGAAGACCATCACGAGGATATAAACTGGCAAACACAAACAACACGTCAATTTTTAACCTATGAATTATGGCATAACACCAAACTTATCTCCAAGGAGCTACAAGTGTTTGACGTGCATTGGTATCAGACTGAATCGATGATCCAAAAAATCAAGCAAACAGGTTTTAGTCGAGTAGAACTCTTCGGTGATTACGGAGAAACCTTTAATCCAGAAGATAATCATGAAGTTGTAACTGTATGTGCCTATAAATAAAATATTTAAGACCGTCTGATATACATCAAACGGTCTTTTTTATGATTCACGTTAAAATGTTTGGCTATTTGTAGAACCACAACATTCTAATAGGATACCTTAATATCCTTAAAGCGCTTACATCGTGTGGGGTGTTATAATCACATTAGGTTATCGATTATCGATAATAAAGGGAGGCGCAATGAAAAAATTATTGAACATATTTCTTGTATTTATGCTAATGATTACTTCATTAACACGAAATCCAATGCAAGTTTTCGCAGATGAAGGCGAAGCATGGATTTCAGTATCAGAGAGAAAGGGGATCGTGAAGGAAGTCATTCATAAAGATGTACGGTATGACCAATTGGAATCGACGCAGTCTAATGATAATGGACTGAATGCGGCCGTATTTCAACCATCCGGGCAGTGGATTTCTAAAGGGAAAGAAGCAAACGTTGTGTTTGATTTTATACCGCTAACATCAAATTCTCAAACACGTTTCAACATCATGCTTTTCTATACTGATTTAGAAAACTTTGTTTCTATCGGTTACGACCGAGAGGGATGGTTTTGGGAATATAAAGTCGACGGGAAGGGCTCATGGATGACATCAAAGCGTATTGCAGGTCCGCAAGTCAATAGCGTAAACACGCTCGAGATTAGTTTAAAAGATGACAAGTTGCTTGCTTGGAATACCACAGATGATGGAGAGCGCATACTGCTTTTCGACACCATGTTGGATGCACACGTGTTAACACAACTTTCGGAAAAGTCTGAGCAAATTGCCGTTAAATTGGGAACTTTTGGGTCGGAGTTGACTAAAATTCGAATGAAATCAAACAATCAAGATAATATTGAACCCAGTATACCGGAATTTGAACGTCCCGTTTTGGATGTTTATGATCCCTATGAACTGATTTATGATTTTTCGGAAATTGATGCAGAAGAAGTCAAAACACTTTTTGATGTGCCAACGGGAAAAGTAGATGTTCAAAAAGAGGATGACGCTGTAAAGTTGGATTTTAAGTCTGCAGGGAAAAATCTTTTAACGTTACGAAAAACACCATTACTGGATAATTATGAGATGGAAGCCGAAATAAGTTTGGACCAACCAGGAAAACGCTTTGGTCTTGCAGCTCGTGTTTTAGATGATGCGACATATGGATATGGTGTGTTGGGGGATGAAGATGGTGCATATTTTGCTGAGCATTTCGGAACATCCAATTATTGGAGTAGCACCCATAAAGGTGACTTATTGAAGACAGAAGAGAAACATATTATTAAAATGCGTGTTGAAGAAACCACTTTGTCCTTCTTTATAGATGGAAAACCCGTATTTGAAGAGACGATGAGTGCATTTCATAAAGATGCAGGTGCTCTTGGCTTCTTTAAAGATCGTGGCATGGGGAGTGTTCATCTTTACCAATTAAAGGTTAAACGAATTGTACCGATACGTCCGGAAGAACCGCAAACGGATGGAACCATTGAGGATGTACTAAATACGCCCACAATGCGTGTTCGTATTGATCAAAGTTTTCCGCGTGTCCTCGATTATACAATGACATCCGGTGAAACGATGCAAGGCCAAGTTGAACACATCAATACACTAAAAATTAATGGTTATGAACTTGTACCCGAAGTTAGCTATCAAAAAAATTCGGAAAGCAAAGCGTTCTATACGATGAAGGTTGAAGATCAAGCGCATAACATTCATGCGACGCTTGAATCCCAGCTGGTGGTAGACGATAATACCCTAAGTTTTAGAATTACCGAAATTATAAATCATAACGAAGATCAATCAAGTAATGATGCAATAATACGCACAATTGAGATTCCAAACCATAGCCTCGTTTCGGTACAGTCAGATCAAAACACTGCGACTTTAATGGGTTCGGTGATTTCTACGAATACAACCAAATCAGGGGATGTAAAGGTTCCGGTAGATGCGGAACTTCGTAATTATAATCATCATTTTATGTATGCATTTGTTTCAAACGATACACTTGCGGCAGGAATTCATAGTAATTCACAATATTCAAAAGGTGGTGGACCTGGAGATTTTGTCCGTGTTCATGCTCAAGCAAAGGAATATAAATCGTTTAATTCCTTGGGTCTTTCCAGTTCTCCATGGATTTATCATCGTGATGTGATGTACGATGAAGACACCTTAGAACTACCGGAAGTGAGCGTAGTGATTACACCCGATTTAAATGGTGATCAAGAGGTAAACTGGCAAGATGGAGCTATTGCCTTTAGAAAGATTATGTACAGCCCAGTGGGAGCAGAACATGTTAAAGATCTTGTTGCTTATCGTATTGCTATGAATTTTGGTTCCCATGCGCAAAATCCATTCTTAATGACACTTGATGGCATTAAAAAAGTGAACCTTCATACGGATGGTTTGGGGCAATCAATTCTACTCAAGGGATATGGTAGTGAAGGTCATGATTCTGGTCACTTAAACTATGCGGACATTGGGGAACGTATGGGAGGGATTCAAGAGTTTCGATATTTATTGGATGAGTCAGTCGATTATGGTGCTCGTATTGGGATTCATGTGAATGCTAGTGAAACGTATCCCGAATCGAAATACTTTACCGAAGACCGTTTGCGTAAAAATGAAGATGGTACTTACAATTATGGTTGGAACTGGATTGATCAAGGAATCAATATCGATGCTGCCTATGACTTAGCTCATGGTCGTAGAGGACGTTTCGAAGATTTAAAAAATGCAATTGGTGGCGATGAGAATAATCTTGACTGGGTTTACGTAGACGTATGGGGCAACGGTCAGTCGGGTGATAATAATGCATGGGCGAGTCATCAATTGGCGAAAGAAATCAATGATCAAGGTTGGCGTCTTGGTGGCGAATGGGGTTATGCATTTGAACCGGATTCAACCTTCCAGCATTGGGCAGCTGACTTAACCTACGGTGGATATACCTTAAAGGGAATTAATTCAAATGTCGCACGTTTCATTTTCAATCATCAACGAGATGCTTGGATTGCGGATTATCCGAAATACTCCGGTGCTGCAGATTATCCACTCCTTGGTGGTTATAATATGAAAGACTTTGAAGGATGGCAAGGCCGTAATGATTATAATGGCTATATGGTTAATCTTTTTGAAAATAATGTACCGACGAAGTTCATTCAACATTACGAAGTAACACGATGGGTTGAAGGTACACCTGTAGATATGATTAATCCCGACGGTGCTCATTTTAAATGGACACCAGAAATGATGGTCGAACTCACTGATCCGGCGCAAAATACGTTGGTAATTGAACGAAAGTCAAATGATTATACAAACAACCGCGATTTATACCGTTCAAAAACCATGAAATTAAATGACCGTATAATTCTCGATGGGGATGC
The DNA here is from genome assembly GCF_000373785.1 of Erysipelothrix tonsillarum DSM 14972. Classification (GTDB taxonomy): domain Bacteria; phylum Bacillota_I; class Bacilli_A; order Erysipelotrichales; family Erysipelotrichaceae; genus Erysipelothrix; species Erysipelothrix tonsillarum. The sequence continues at coordinate 195,621 of NZ_KB892379.1, forward strand.
ATATCTATTACCATGGAATTGGAATGCGGTGGGTGACACCCTCGAGTCAGGGAAATTGTACCATTTCAATAAAACTGGTGGACAAACGACTTGGGAACTTCCAAATGATTGGAAGGTAGCATCTGTGATGTACTATGAGCTTACAGAAACTGGTAAAAAAGAAATTGCGGAAGTTCCAGTCAAAAATGGACGTGTAACCTTGGAAGCGAAAGCGGATACGGCATATACAGTCTATCAAGGAAAACAAGCCCCTCATCATGTGACTTATGGTGAAGGTGCTCATATTAATGATCCAGGATTTAATCACCAAAATCTAGATGCATGGAATGTAACAGGAAAGGGAGCGGAGGTTGTGAAGTCACAGGCTTCCAATGATATGCTTCGCATTCAAGACAATAAAGATGAAACAATAGTGTCTCAAACGTTGTTGGATCTTGAACCGGGAAAAAACTATATTGCGTATGTTGGGGTGGATAACCGCTCGGATGCTGCAGCACGCTTACGTGTAAGCACAACCGAACAAATACAGTCAAACTACACTCATCGATCTATTGCGAAAAATTACGTTAAAGCGTATGCGCATAACACTAATGCGGCGACTGTGGATAACACGAGTTATTTCCAAAACATGGCTGTATATTTTACGGCCCCGGATGATAAGAGTGTGGTAACATTGGAACTCATTCGTGATGCCGGCGATGGTGCAACCTATTTTGATGATGTACGCATTACACGAAATGAAGGCAATCCATTTATCGAAGAGGGGGTCTTCTTCCAAGATTTTGAGGAAAGTGCCCAAGGTATTTATCCATTTGTAGTTGGAAATATTGAAGGCGTTGAGGACAACCGGACACACCTATCAGAAAAAAATGCGCCATATACACAACGCGGCTGGAATAACAAAGAAATTCATGATGTCATCGAAGGAAATTGGTCGTTAAAAACAAATGGACTGACACAACGCCGACGCCTCGTATACCAAACAATTCCTCAAAACCTTCGTTTTAATGCGAATACACGCTATCGTATTCAATTTGATTATGAAGCGGGGTCAGAAGGTACGTATGCTCTTGTAGTGGGGGATGGTGAATTTACGGGCAATGAAACGCAAATTGCATTGCCGGCTACACTGAATGCTGATGGACCACAAACATATGAGTTTGAGCTTGAAGGATCACCTAGTGGACAATCATGGTTTGGAATATATTCCACTTCAAAAGCCCCAAACCTTCAAGATGCAAACGATAAAGATGCAAACTTTAGATCATACAAGGATATTGTGTTGGATAATATCCATGTCGTGATGATTCAAGAACATGAGACGATTCAGGTTGTAGATGAAAATACAGGAATTATCGTAGAAGGTTCATCATCGCTTTTAAGTAAAGATCATCAGCTTAAAACTCAACGTGATGATGTACTGAAACAAAAATTGGAAAATCTTAATCCTTGGATGGACTTAGATGTTTACCATATTGCGATTGATGCTTTTGAAGTATCTAAAGAGAATACTGTAACCATTAAAATTCCTTCGAAAAATCAAAAACAATTGTTCAGAAGTGTTCAAAATGATACGGTTCAATCTGTATATCGCGTTCTTTCCGATGATACCCTTTTAGAGGAGCCCTTTACAGTAAATGAGGGGGAGGTCGTAGTGACGACCCATGAGTTGGGAACGTTCGCAATTAATTATGGTGTTCCAATAGAAGCGATCGATAAGCAACCATTAATTGAAATTATCGAGCAAGTAGCATCCTTTAATTCATTGGATTATACGGATAAATCATGGAACATGCTCGTATCCATGGTAGAAGAGGGTACGAATCTTTTGAAAAATGTTGGAGTGACACAAGCCGAACTAGATACTGCGGTTTCGCAAATTCAAAAAGCGATTGAAGCACTCATACTACAAGTAACAGAGCAACCTAACGAAATCGATAAGGACGTTACGAAACCAACACCTGATGATAACGTTGAAAATCTGTCGCCTGAACAAGAAGCGGTTGTAGAGAATATTGTGAATAAGACTGATACTGAGAAAGAGAATAAAGCAGATGATAAGTCAGAAACACAATTACCAGCATCCGGAGTTTCTTCAAGTTATGCAGTATATCTTGGTCTCGTAATGATTGCACTGGGATTGGTGGTCATTGCTACAAAAAAAGGAAAACGTAATACGCAGTAATCTAAAAATATAAAAAAAGAGCCAGTGGCTCTTTTTTTAGTCGCGAAGTAACGTTTCGCTGATTGCAAGTGCGCATGCAGCACGTGCACCATTGAGTTTAGAATACGGTTTGATTTCTTTTTGAATCATTTGGCGTGAAATAAACTCTGAATCGTGTTCGCGAATTTTATTTAACAGTAACGCTGCCAATTGTTCATCATCAAACAATTGTCCATGTAGATAAATAATATCTGTATCAAGCGTAACGATGATATTATTGAGTGCAATTGCCAAGAAATTAATTGCGTTTTCAAGCAATTGAATGACGGCAGAATCGCCCAAGTGATAGGCTTGTAATAATATGTCCATTGAGAGCTCGTTAGAAGTACTTACAAGTTCTTTTAGATATGTATTTGCGGAACTGTTCAACAGTAACGAAGCCTTATGAAGCAACCAAGTTTGGCTGGCATAAGTCTGAAGACAACCTACTTTTCCACATTCACATTGTTCTCCAAAAGGGTTTACAACAAGATGACCAATTTCCCCCACAAAGTAATTGTTCCGAGCATAAAGGTCGCCTTGATAAACATAAGAACAGAAAATACCGCGACGAAAATGCAGGAATAAGAAATTCGCATCCGTCTTGTCATGACCAAACAAACGCTCGCGAATTGCCATCGCATTAACGTTATTTTCAAAAAATACGGGATAATCCAAATGTTCTTTTAGATAATCGAGCGAAAAATCACACCAAGCGTGGTTATTGGTAAGGATGTGAGATGACGATCCGTCGTAATGACCAGGGATGGCGATACCGATGCTTGTAATGGGATAATCATCGTGTTGTTTTATAAATTGTTTCATGGTTTGAACCAGAAAATCGTGTCGCACAGGGTCGGTTTTCGCCAACGTAAAGGCTTCTTCAACTAAAATTTCATTGAGATTATCCGACAGTGCCAGCGTGAACGAGTGCTCAAAAAGTTCAACACCGAGATAGTAAGAATGACCGGACATTAAGCCAAGTAAAATTTTGCGACGGCCTACGCGTGTGTTATCCATATCTTCACCCAATTCGCATACAAGGTGATCGTTGATTAAGTGTTGCGTTAAATCACTGACGGTGGCTGGAGTAATCCCCAAACTTTTTGAAATATCAATGCGTGAAAGCGGGCCTTTTGAGTACAGTAAATCAAGAATTAAAGCTGTTTGTTTTGTTTTTGCTTTACTTAATTGCATATTCCACCTCCATTGTTACCATTGTAACCTATTAATTATTATTTGTAATCATTAATGGCTAAATTTTAATCTAAATGACACAATTCTAAAATGTAAGGCTTTACATTACAGCGGAAGTGGTCTATAGTGTAGGTAGTTGGTAATATAAAATAATTAATTATCGAGATATTGCGCACATTCTTAACCTAATTGTTCTATATTATAACCAAAAGAGGAGGATATTATGAATAAAATAGGAGAGTTTTTAGAAGAAAAAGTTTTACCAGTTGCTGCAAAGCTATCTAGTAATAAATTTTTAATTGCGATTCGTGATGGTATTACACTTTCAATGCCATTAATCATTATCGGTTCTATTTTTATGGTTATTGCAAGTTTCCCAGTACCGGGATGGGAAGCATGGTTAGGGGATATTGGTGTTGCTGGATACCTTTGGAAAGGTGTTGACAGTAGCTTTGGTTTAGTAGGATTAATTTCTGCATTTGGGATTGCTTATAGTATCGCAGATCAACATGATACAGATGGAATCTCAGCCGGAATTATTGCCTTATCCGCATTTATTGTTGTCACACCATTTGTTAAAGGGGAAACAGGTGCGGGACTCACAATCGGATTGATCGGTGCACGCGGACTCTTTGTCGCTATCATACTTGCATTAATCAGTGGGCTTATCTATCAATGGTTTATTAATCATAAAATCGAAATTAAAATGCCCGATACGGTGCCACCGGCAGTTGCTAAAAGTTTCAGTGCAATTATTCCAGGTGCCGTTATTATCACAATGTGGTTAACGATCTTTGGATTACTTGATAAATTTGGTTTACCAAACTTACATGATATTGCAGCCGTTGTTCTTGGAAAACCGTTTGGATTATTAGGAAATAATATTTTCGGAACCTTAATAGTTGTCGCATTTAACAGTATTTTCTGGTTCTTAGGAATTCATGGTGGACATGTTGTTAACTCAATTATGAAGCCAATTTGGATTACAAACTTAGATGCAAACCGTGTTGCATACCAAGCTGGTGAAACATTGCAACATATTATTACGGAACCATTTATGGATAACTTTGTATACATCGGTGGTGGTGGAGCTACCATTGGTCTAGTCCTTGCAATTGCATACTACGCACGTAAGAAAAATACAAGTTTACGCACTAAAGCACTTGCTCCAATTACCGTTGTACCTGGACTCTTTAACATCAATGAACCTACAATGTTTGGTATTCCAGTCGTTCTTAACTTACTACTTCTTGTACCATTTATTCTAGCACCAATGGTTAATGCGTTAATTACATACTTTGCCATGGCTTCAGGTCTTGTTCCATTAACACGTACTGTTGCAACATGGACAATGCCACCCGTAATCAGTGGTTTCTTAACAACAGGTAGTGTACGTGGATCGCTCTTACAAATTATCCTTATCGCTATCGATATCCTGTTATACTTACCATTCTTTGCAATGGTTGAAAAAGGATTCAAAGCAGAAGAAACGGCAGAATAGTAATATATTATAGAAAGTGTGACATAATGAAACGATTAATTAGTGCAAATACCAGTGATATTTTAGATATGACTGCTGAAGAACTTAAACAAAGTATTAAAGCGAGTGAGGGACGCGTAGTTTTATCGGAAAACTACGCAGCTCGCGAAAGCTTTGTAGGGGATATTAGTAACTCTGAGATTGCGCGTGCATGTGGTGCAGATTTAATTTTACTCAATGGGGTTGATGTGTTTAATCCGGATTTATTTGCAATCGAATGTAAAGAAAAAAACTTTGTAGATGAACTCCATAGGTTGGTTGGTGTACCGATAGGTGTTAACCTTGAACCTATCGATCAAAATGCGGAAATGACAGAATCACGTTTTGAAATAACTTTAGGACGTCAAGCTACGGTTGAAACGATTCAAGAAATTGAGCGTTTGAATTTTGATTTTGTTTGCTTTACCGGAAACCCTGGAACAGGCGTTACCAATGAAGCAATTGCATCAACCATTTCGCTTGCGAAAGAAATGTTTTCAGGTCTGATTATTGCGGGAAAAATGCATGGAGCCGGAGTTGTCGGCCCAATTATTGATTTGGAAACGGTCGAAATATTTATCAATGCAGGTGCCGATATTATTCTCGTCCCAGCTGTTGGAACTGTTCCAGGCTTTGATGCTGAGGCTTTGAAAGCAATCGTGCAATTTGCACATGAACGCGATACTTTGGTTATGAGCGCTATTGGTACCAGTCAAGAAGGATCGACACCGGAAATAATTGCGCAAATTTCAATTCAAAATAAAATTTGCGGCGTGGATATCCATCATATTGGTGATGCTGGGTATGCTGGTCTTGCTCCCGTAGAAAATATCTTTGCAATCGGGCAAGCGATTCGTGGAATACGACACACCCTCTCATCATGTGCCCGTTCAGTAAATCGTTAAAAAACATTTATAAAGGAGCTTAAAATGCGTAAAGGTTTAAACACTATCGTTACAGTATTGATGGTATTAGCTTTATCCATGACGTCTATTTCAGCACTTGAAAAAGATGTTGTGAATGTTATAAAAGATGGGGATTTTGAACAAGGGGGTACTGCTTGGACCCTGCGTAATAAAGGAGAAGTCCAAAATAAAATAACTTATGATGGTAACTATGCAGGGGTAGTACCAAATACTGCAATTTCCGGAAACTTTGCGAATGGATTTATAGGTCAAGTAATCAAACTTGAACCCAATACGAAATACCATGTTAGTGCTTATGCAAAAGTTGATGTTAAAGGTGCGGATGCCATTTTTACTGGTAGATTTTGGTCTAATAACGAACAAGGTGCTGTGATTACTTTGGATAATGGACAAACCGTTGATCAAGCAGTTACATCGACAGAATGGCAAAAAGTTAGTTATACATTTAATTCAGGAACCCACGAAGAGGCGTTAATTCAACTTGTTAAGTGGTCTGAAAAGGAAGAAACAAAACAATCAAATGCTTATATTGATCAGGTTTTGGTAACGAGAGAGACTCTGCCTCAAGCAGATCAACCTAAACAAGTTTTTACAGAAGTTTGGCGTGATGATTTCGATCAAGAAACGTTAAACATGAAGGACTGGGATTATGAATTGGGGTCAATACGAGGCATCGAACAACAACACTATGTAAACAATCCTGAGAATGTTTTCATACGTGATGGGAATCTTGTCTTACGTGCAACAGATCGTGATGTTGATGACCAATACCTTCATCCACGCGATGCATCTCGAAATGTTATCTATAATTCAGGAAGCATCCGAACTCATGGGAAACGTGAATTCTTATACGGTAAGCTTGAAATTCGTGCTAAACTTCCAAAAGGAAGGGGCGCTTTCCCTGCTTTTTGGACCTTGGGTGCGGATTTTACGTTAGATGGTAAAATTAAATCAGAACAAGGTCGTGGATGGCCAAGTACCGGTGAAATTGATATTATGGAATTAATCGGTGAAGATCGTGATGGGACCCATGGCAACCGTACTGTTTACCAAACAGTACATTACGGACCAACTGAAGATCATGTTGGTCGCTTCTCTGGAAACGGAACGGCTCACACCATTCCTCAAGGTAATTTTAATGATGAATTTCATACCTTTGCGTTGAATTGGACTGAAGATGCATTGGAATGGTTTGTAGACGATGAAATCGTTCGTACTGTACCTTATGGTCAAGATCCAATTGCTAAAGAAATCTTTAATAAGCCACAATACATTCAACTTAATCTCGCAATGGGTGGGGCTTGGCCAGGACCTGTTGGTGAAAATCTTTCGGGTACGGAATTTGTGATTGATTCGGTATCCTATCAACAAACTGAAGCGCAAGCACAAGCTGCACAAGTTTATTATGCAAGAGCACCGAAACTTGATGGTGTGAAACCTCTATCGATGATGCAAGGCGGCAGCTTAAATCCTCTTGAAGGGATTACAACGATTGAAGGTTATGATTTGGACTTCTCGATAGAGGATACGCCGATGTTTAATCCAAGTGGTGGTAATTCAAATGTGAGATTGCTTGTTCAAGGTATGGATGAAGCTGCCTTAATATCCGAATTACCTGAGGGAACGTATAATATACATTATAGCGCAACGCCTCAAGGTATTGATTTAACTCAAGATATGAGTACACCGGTTGCACGTCAAGCAACAACACTTCTGATTTCGAAACAAGTATTTCCGGATGCGTATAAACTTAAAATTGAAAAAGGACAAGCTTTAGCCTCTCTAGCTTTACCAACAGGATGGACATGGAAGACACCCGAAACACTTGTTCAAGAAGCAGGAATGTTTACAGTAATATTTGGAGTTCATCAGGATGAACACAGTGTTCCGGTTACAATTCAAGAAGCGGTGGGAACACCGATTGAAGTGGGTGCGCCTTCAAAAGTACTTAGTGAGAAGAAAATAAAAGAAATTAACCAAAAAGAAATGAATCAAAAAGAAATGAATCAAAAAGAAAAAACATTACCAAATACAGGGCAGTACACATCGAGCTTCGCAATGGTGTCTGCGCTTTTACTAACATGTATTGGATATGTCATTATGAGATTGAATAAAGAATCAAAAGAAAACGAATAAATAAGGAACTATTGAAAGGCTGTTGACACATGTTGACAGCCTTTTTTATAGCGCGGACGGCTAAATTAAAAAAAGAGCTAATAAACTGTAAGTTCATCAACACTTTCTAAAATAATTATTTTGCTAAACACGTTTTCGTGTATGCAGAGATGATTTCAAGTCCTTTTTTAAGAGCTTCTGTTTCATATGCATAACCAACTCGAATATATCCTTCCATATCCATAGCACTACCTGGTAACACTAAAACGCCTGTATCGTTTAGAAGGTTTACACAGAAGTCATGGGAAGGAAGATCGAAGTTCATTTTAATAAAAGCTGTGGTGCCTCCCTTAGGTGGAATGATATCATAGTTATCATCATGTGCTACCCAGTCCGTCAAAATCTTTACATTTTCACGTACGATTTTTAAATTTCGTTCAAAAATCAGAGATTTATTTTGAAGGGCAAGGGTTGCAAAGTAATCATCAATGACACCACAACTAATCGTGTCATAGTCCCGGTGGATTAACACTTCTTGAATTACTGCATCCGGTGCAGCGATCCAGCCCAGGCGTATTCCTGCTAAACTAAACGTTTTGGACATACTGGAGGTACTGATGCCTTTATCATATAGATCAATAATTGAAGTGGTAAGATTATTTCCTTCATGTGTTAAACCGCGATAAACCTCATCACAAAGGATATAACTTCCGTAGGGTTTCACAATATCCACGATGGCTTGAAGGTATGTTTCATCCATCACGGCACCAGTAGGATTATTGGGATTGTTGATGCACACAAGTTTAATGTTCGGGTTCATCATCGTTTTCAATACATCAAGATTGGGGAGGAATTTGTCCTCATAGGTTAAAGGCAATAAGTGCACGGTTGCGCCAATTGACTCAGGAATTGAATAAAGTTGTTGGTAAGTTGGGATGACACTAATAATCTCATCTCCGGGTTCCACAATCGCATTAAGCACCATATTATTAGCACCAATTGCTCCATGAGTAGGAACAATATTATGAATGGAAAGATTATTATAGAGCGATGCGATTCCTTCGAGAAGAGCTTGACTGCCTTCTATATCACCATAACTCAGCCGTTTTTCGAGTAAGGTTTGAATCATGGCTTCTTTATCTCCTAAGAAATCAAGGAATTCTTCAACATAGAAGGACGAAACACACGTTTCTGCTAGATTGTAAACGGCTTGTGTTTCATACTTGTTCATATAAATTTCCACTCCAAAGTCTTTTATTTTCATTAAATATCTCCTTTTTGACCGACGTTCATCAACTCGGCTTGTTCCAATGCAGTAGTTGCAACGATAAGATCTTGAAGGGCAATACCGGTTGAATCAAAGACGGTGATGTCGTCATGAGATTGACGTCCTAAGACATCGCCTGCTATGACCGCACCGATTTCAGTTGTTACGTCTTCTTTTTTGAGAATGTTTTCTTTTAATGCAGTTTCAATTTCACCGACATTCAAGGCTTGTCCAATATCATCAACAACAAGGGTACATGCCCCAAAAATCGTTTCGTCGATTTCTTGTTTTCCCGACATATCCGAACCCATACAGCTGAAGTGGGTTCCTTTTTGTACCCATTCTTTTTGGATCAGTGCCTTACGAGAAGGTGTTGCAGTTACAATAATGTGAGCGGAGCGAACGGCTTGTTCGAGATTATCGATTGGTGTAAAGGTTACATCAAAACGTTCTTGAAGTAATTTATAATTTGCGGAATTAAAGTCATATTTACTGAGAAATTCAGTGTTGAGAATATCAGAAATTGAAGATACAAATGCATCGGCATGTTCAAGCCCCATTGGATCATAGACCATGATTTCTTCGAGTTGTGGAAGCGATGCGAGATGGGCGGCAACTTGGTAACGTGATTGGTGTCCCGTACCGACCAATAAGAGCTTGGTAGCATCCTTATTTGCAAGGTGCTTGGAACCAATTGCTCCAGCAGCACCAGTACGAATCCCCGTAATGTAATCGCCATTTACGATTCCTTTGAGCATTCCAGTTTCAAGATCATAAAGTGAAATGATTCCGGTAAGAGTTGGTAATCCCTTTGCGGCATTATCTCCAAACCAAGCAACCATTTTTGAACCAAAGACATGTCGTTCAGTAAGTGTGCCAGATTTAATATCCATATCGGCCACACCCGGATTAAATTCATGGAAAATCATTGGCATCAATGTGCCACTTCCGTGATGCTTCATCAAATAGACTTGTTCGATATCATTAATTACAGAGAGAAGATCCACAACATGTTGTGTATGTTCTCTACTAAGAATTGTAAATTTTGTCATAATACACCTCTTTCTAGTTGCATTATAACAAAATCTCTTTTGAATAAATTTCAAGATATCCTGGATATTTTTGGATAAATTATAATCCAAGCTGTTTCAATTGAAGATAATTAAAGCTAATAGAAATCAGTGTTTGAAAATCGTGGTTTGAAAGGTCCGGATACATATCTTGATGGAATTTATGAATACGATAGCGAATTGTATTTGCGTGTTGATGAAGCTTGACTGCAGTTTTTTCAATGCTAAACTCAGCGTTAAAATAGGTTTTTAAGGTTAGTGCGTATTCTGTATTTAAGTCAAAATCGTGTTGGTTTAATGAATCAATAAAATTTTGTGCAACAACACTGACAATCGGGTCGTGGGTAATGTGCGTGTACAAACGATTAAGGGGCATATTCTTAAATGATGTAATGGGTTGTTCCCCCACCATACAAGCATAATAAGCTTCACGTATTGTATGCTGTAACCCAGAACAACTTAAAGTTCCTTGTGCACTTCCGATTTTTAAAGGGTGTTCATACTCCAATTGTTGTAAGATTTTTTGTAACGTTTTTAAAAATACATTTTCACTTAGGTGATCATAGGTCATAATACAAAGCAAACCCGTTTTAAAATAACTAAAATAGGCTTCTTTAATGTTACGTATTTTTTTTATAATGCGGTGTTCCTGCTGTGGTTCGATATGATCTAGATACAAAATGCTTACGCAGCCTTCACCTTTGAGTTTAAGCTCTTGGTAGAGTTTTAGAGCTTGCTCATAACTTTTTGTTTCGATAAATTGTTCCAATGTGTATTGTGAACTTGAAATTAAAGCATTGTTCTGCAGTAATTCACGAATCGAAAAGATGATATCTTCCATATAGATAGACTTATCGTGAAAAAGTACGGGAAAGTGATGTTGCTCACAAAAACGTTGTGTATCCGGTCGTAAGGAATCAAAGTATACTGATTTAATAGCCAGACATCCGACTTTCTTTTCCGCCATTATACGAATTATTTGATCCAATTTGTCATAATCGTCCTTAGCAAAATAGGCACTGGTTAGAATAAAGTCACCTTCAAAGAAATCATCTGTTTGGTCTAAATCAAATTCGTAGTCGAAAATACCAACGGAAGTGATGATGTTATTATCCGCGTGACTATGTAGCGAAGTTGTGCGAAAACAGTCTAGCTGTAAAATATCTTTTACGGTTATTCCCATATTGAAAACCTCCTGGTTTACAAAATTCTTTTTGAGTGACGCAAATAGTGCGTTTCTACAATTTTAGGGGGCACCCCGACAATCTTTTTAAATACAGAATTAAAATATTTATAATCGCTAAATCCGGTCATTTCTGATATTTCATAGAGATGATATTGGAGTGTTTTAATGTAGTCAATCGCTCGCTGGATTCGATATTTATTAAGGTATTCATTAAAACTACATCCTAATTCACGTTGAAAGCGATTGTTAAGCGAGGTTGTGCTTTTGTTTGTAAGTGCAACTAAGTCTTGCAATACTATTTTGGAATTAATATTATCTTTAATATAAACGAGACATTGATTAAGACTCATGGAGTCTACAGGTTGGTAAATATTTAAAACATCAAATTGATCATCTTGATTTGCACTAATCGTAGTAAACGCTTGTCGTATCGATAAGTCCTTTTTAGCGTGGATAATTGCTTGAACTAACTTTTGATGGTCTACAGGTTTTAAAACATACTCACTGACACCAAATGCAATTGCTTTTTGCGCATATTCAAATTCTGAATATCCGCTAACAACGATAATACTATAAGTATCTTTGGGCAGCAATTCGAGTAATTCTATACCATCCATTATCGGCATATTTATATCAAGAATAATAATTTGGGGGCTTAATTTTTCAATTAATTTTAGGCCTTCTTGACCGTTTGAGGCTTCTCCAACAACTTCACAGTCTAGATGAGCCCAATCGACGGAGGCAATTAATCCTTTACGAATGATTGCTTCATCTTCAATCACGCAAACTCTTATCATATAATTCTCCTTTCGGTATCACCAATCTAATTTTTGTTCCCAATAGACTGCTTTCGATATTAAGGTGACTTCCTGGTCCATAAATGAGATGGAGCCGCTTGATAATGCTTCGAATACCGTATGAATTACCATCCATTTGTGGGTTTTCTTTCATCGCAACAATTTGGTTAAGGGTTGTTGCTTCAAGGCCACTTCCGTTATCATTTACATCAAGATAAATATTTGATTCATCTTGGGAACCTATAATTGAGACTTTAAGATAACCTTTATCCTTATAGCCATGTTTAATAGAGTTTTCAATGAGCGGCTGAATTAAAAGTTTAGGAATCCGTAAATTATTAATTTCAGCATCAATTTCTATATCGTAATCAAACCGCTCCATCAATCGAATCTTATTGATTTCTAAGTAGCGCTCTACATATAAAATATCATCACCAAGCTGAACATAATTATCGTGATCATCAATACTATAACGCAATAAGTTTGTAATATTTAGAATCAACTTTTGAGCTGTATTTGGGTCGTAATCAATTAAGTAACGGATTGTTTCAAGTGAATTATAGAGAAAGTGAGGGTTGAATTGGGCCTCAAGTTGTTTAATCTGAGCTTTGTTTTTCAGGTCGGTAAGTTCACGATTATCTTCAAATGCCACGTTGAGCCGCTGAGCCATAATATTAAATGCATCCCCAAGTAATTCAAATTCATCGTTGGTGTTAATTTCTACCTGATAACTTAAATCACCATCAATTAGCTTTTCAATACCATTCATCAAAATTTCAATGGATGCACTGGATTCTCTACCTACACGTTGTGCAACTGTTTTGTTAGCCCGATTCATAAAGATTCCGGTCGCTATCATAAAAATGATGAGCAAACTATAGTTTTTAAGGAAGGAGTCGTGTGGTGAAATCGTGTGAATCCATAAATTATTCTGAAGTAAAGACCTTGACCGAACTCGGTATGGCGTTTCGTTGAGAAGAATATTTCGTTCTCTACTTGGATTAAAACGGGAAATTGAGCCAATAAATTTTGGCGACGTTGTGGCGACAACATACCCAAATTGATCCGTCACAACAATGTTAGGAACTGTTTTGTGTTGAAGGAGTATATCAAACGAATCGGGATCAACATAATATAACACATGAAATGTGCGATCGTTCTGGTCCACGATATCACGTCCAAAAACGAGCGTATGATGCGCTTGCGAAAGGACCGGAATCTGTGTTGTTGATAGGGTCAAATGTTCTTGATTTAGTCGAGAAGTGTAGATTTGATTAAATGTTCGTTGATATTCCGAAACATACATTGAAGGTAAGGTGATAAAAACGGGTTTTAAGTCAGAATCTAAAATGGCCATTTGTAAGGACAGACTGGTAGCATTCGCACTTTTATAGTAGTTTTCGTATAAAACGGATTGTTCTGGGATAAAATTGGAACTTTTCGCTAAAACTTGGATTTCATCAATGTGTTCATTGAGGGTGCTTTCTAATACAGTTATCTGTTTTTCGATTTCTTTTTGTGCACGTGAACTCATGAATATATTTCGAAATGCATATTCATAGGAAAAAAAACAAACGAGTACCAGTACCATGATAAGAAAAGGAATATGGCCATATTTTATAAACGTCTGTTTAATTTTATCTTCAAATGTGTTTATTTGTCGTTTCATATACTAATTATAAACGAAAAGAAGGTCGTTAAACCTTCCTTTCATAACATGTATTATCTACATGGTTACATCCTTTCCTTTTGATAGTTTCATAAAGATGAGAAGCGAAATAATTGTGAGCGTAGATAGAATTGCAGAGAGTGCAGCAGCAACACCGTAGTTACCACGAATAACTTGTGTATAAATGGATACGGTTAGGGTTGCGGTGCGACCTGTGTAAAGAATAATTGCTGTGGATAATTCAGAAATCATCGTTACCCAGGAAAGAATTGCTCCGGAAATAACGCCATTTTTCATCATTGGCATCGTAACTTTAAAGAAGGTTTTAACGTTGCTGGAACCAAGTGAAATCGCAGCCTCTTCGACGCTTACAGAGATTTGAGAGAGAATTGCGACTGATGATCTAATGGTATAGGGCAGACGCCGTACAACTAAAGCAACAATCATGATTAACATTGTACTTGCAATTTTAATAGGTTTGTGTGAAAACGTTGTTAACAGTGCAATCCCTAAAACTGTACCCGGAATAATATAAGGAATCATGGTCACTGTATCCAGTGCTGCCGTCATTGCATTTTTACGACGGACTGCAATATAGGCGATGATAACAGCGAGAATAATAACGATAACGAGCGAAATACCAGGAATAACAAAGGTATTTCGAATACTATTACCCAGTTTAGAGAATGCGGTACGATAGCTGTCTAATGAATAGCCATCCACAAAGATTAAACCAGAAGTCTTGAGGAATGATGTGTAAAATACATACAGTTGCGGCATAAATGCTAAGCCAACAAAACCATAAACAAAAAGATGCACAAAGAAACTTTGAAGTGGTTTAAGCTTTTTAGGTTCTACTGAATGAAGTGCACTCATGGAGAATTGATTACGGTTTGATAACCAGCGTTGAACGAGGAAGAATACTGTTGTTAATGCGATTGCAATCATACTGATTGCGGCAGCAAAACCAGCATCTCCACCCACTTCACTGATAAATTCATCAAAGATGAGTCGTGGGAAGGTACGATATCCTTCACCAATTAACATTGGCGTCCCAAAATCAGCAAATGCACGCATGAATACTAATAGGGCACAAGCATAGATCGTGGGTTTAATGAGTGGCAGAATAACTTTGAAGAAACGTTTTACACCTGTAATTCCCATGCTTTCAGAAGCTTCAATAAGGGTATTGTCAATACTCTTTAAAGCACCGGATATGTATAAATAAACAAGTGGGAAGAGCTGCAGTGTTAATACAAGGAGTATTCCACCGAATCCATAGATATCCGGAAGGGCAATCCCAATTGTATTTGCAAAAAACTTAGTAATTAGACCATTACGTCCAAGAAGTAAAATCCATGAATAAGCTCCGATAAAAGGTGCTGACATCGAACATAAGATAATGATGATATGGATAAACTTTTTACCGCGCACCTTATACATCGTTAGAAAGTATGCAAGTGGCACACCGATAACAAGTGTAAGGATTGTTGCTACGATAGTTACTTTAAAACTGTTTGTAATGGTTTGAAGGTAATAACCTTGTCCAAAAAACTTAGCAAAATGTTGCGTTGTAAACCCACCTAATGCAGGGTCATAGATTGCTTTGACAAGAAGATTACCAATAGGATATAAGAAGAATATTAAGTATAAAGCGAAGATAAATAACGTTGATCCTTTCCAAAAATCGAATTTTTTGAAATAATTAATCATTATCGTTTACCACACCTTTAATGAGGTTACGTGATCCGTCTTCCGTAAAGATATTAATTTTACCAATCTTAACATCGAGAGAAACGACTTCTCCTTCCTCGTAAAGATGATTAATTGCTGATTCTTCAACAATATCTACACTTTGACCGTTCTCTAAGAGAACTGAGTAGTGAGTATTTAGACCTAAGAAAATAGTTGTTTTAATGGTACCTTTTAGGAAACTTCGATCTTTGGAAATGACAAATTCTTCAGGTCTAATAGATACTTGTACAGATTGCGGGGTAATATTGTCTACAAAGTTGTTTGTATCCATTGGAATTACATCACCTGTATCTAACTGTAGGTTTACTTTGTTATCTTCTTTTGTGATGTGTCCGTTTAAGATATTTGAGCGACCGATAAAGGTTGCAACAAATATATTTGCAGGACGTTGGTAGATATTTTGAGGTGTACCGATATGTTGTATATCGCCACCTTCCATTACAGCAATACGATCTGAAACAGACATTGCTTCTTCCTGATCATGAGTAACATATACGGTAGTGATATTAACAGATTGTTGAATCTCTTTAATTGCGGTTCGCATATCAATCCGTAATTTAGCATCTAAGTTACTTAATGGCTCATCCATAAGCAATACATCCGGTTCAATAACGATTGCGCGCGCTAATGCGACACGTTGTTGTTGTCCACCTGATAATTTTTCAGGCATACGATCTTTATATTCTTCGATTTGCATTGTTTTTAACATTTTATTAACAGCTTTATCAATTGTTTGAGAATCAAGTTTTCTATTTTTTAATCCAAATGCAACATTTTCATAAACCGTTAAATGCGGGAAAATCGCATAGTTCTGAAATACCATTCCAATATTACGGTTAGCAGGGGGCATATCATTAATGATTTTGTCGTTGAAGGCAAAGGTACCACCTTCAATGGTATTGAACCCTGCAATCATTCTTAATAACGTTGTCTTTCCACATCCAGATGGACCAAGGAGGGTGAAGAATTCACCCTCCTTGATATCAACTGAAAGGTTGGAAAGAATGGTGTTATCACCATAGCGCTTCACAGCGTTGTTGATTTTAATATTAACACTCATAAGTTGCCTCTTTCTATTTTATGATTATTGTAATTCTGCAAAGAGTTTTGTATAACGTTCTACAATCTCTGCTTTGTGATCAAATACATATTCCATATCTTCGTATTTGAGAGGAATTTGATCGAATGGATCAAGGTGTGACCCAACTTTTGCATCTTTACGTACAGGACGGTTTGTGAGTTCTGAACCAAAGATGTCTTGAACTTCTTGAGATAATAAGAAGTCAATGAACTTTTGAGCGTTTTCTACGTTTTTAGCATCTTTAATAATTGCTGATCCAGCAGGTAAGAATACTGCACCTTCTTTTGGATAAACAATTTCGATGTTTTCAGCACCATCTTGAATTAATTTTGCGACAGGATCTTCGTAAGCAAGCCCAACATGCATTTCGCCATCAGCTACTGATTTGTAAACACCTGATGAACTTGATTGGATTTTACCATCCCATTGTTGAATTAATTTACCTACATAGTCCCAAGCTTTATCGGATTGGTAATCACCATCTCCCATTGATACAAGGATATTTGTAAGTTGTGCGAAAGCACTGGATGAGTTTGCAGGGTCAGCAGTTGCTATTTTTCCTTTTAACTCAGGTTGAAGTAAGTCTTCGTAGCTATCAATTTTAATATCTTTAGTAAGTTCTTTATTCTTAACAAGAACACTACCATCTAATACTGTAAATGTTAGATAACCATCTTTATTTTTATATGCATCGATGATGTTGTCATTTTCTGTTGATACATATTCTTGGAACAAGTCTTTATTTCCAAGATATTGTGTATATGACCCACCGAAGAGCACGTCTCCATAAGGATTGCCTGCTTCCGATTCAATTCGTTTAAAGAGTTCTCCTGTTCCAGCTTGGATCAGTTCTACTTTAACGCCGGTCTTTTCTTCGAAGAGAGGGATTACGGCATTGATAATACCTTCGGAGTTTGTTGTATAAACAACGAGACTGTCACTGTCTCCTCCTTTAGAACCACATCCAACAGCAAGTAATAGTACAAGTAATACTGTAATTACTTTAGAAAATTTTTTCATTTTTCCTCCTGTGATGATTTTAATCATCTTCTGTTATAGTTATATTCTACGATTGTTGTAATCGCTTTCATATCCTAAAATACATAAAAAAAAGCGAAAATCTAACAAATATCGTTCTTAATCTTAATTTATCATTTTTTATCAAAAACATCTTGAAATCCCTTTCTATATTCGATAAAGTATAGACACTCAAGGAGGGGAAAAATGAAAAAGAAAGTTATTGATTTGCTTCAACAATTAGGACGTACCTTTATGTTGCCGATTGCATTGTTACCATTTGCAGGTCTTTTGTTAGGACTTGGTGCAACGTTTACCAATCCGTCATTAATAGAGATGTACAATTTACAAGGTATCCTTGCACAAACAGGTATACTTTATAAAATATTAATGATTATGAAAGCATGTGGGGAGATTGTATTTGCAAACCTTCCGCTGCTTTTCGCGATTGGCGTTGCGTTTGGTATGGCTCGAGAATCTAAGGAGGTTGCTGCACTTGCAGCTGCGATTGCTTATTTAATGATGAATGTCGCTATGGCTTCAACCATTGAACAATTTGGCAACTTAGAGAGTTTGATGCAGACCCCAGGTTTGATCACCCATGTTTTAGGTATTGAAAACACGTTGAATACAGGGGTTTTCGGGGGAATCATTATTGGGGTTATGGTCTCAGTATTGCATAATAAGTTCTATCAAATTGAATTTAATGATGCATTCTCATTTTTCAGCGGAACACGATTTATTCCGATTATTTCATCAGTGTTCGCGATTTTTGTGGGGATTGTATTTGTTTGGATTTGGCCCTATATTGCTTTAGGAATTGCTTCGTTGGGTGTCGCAATTTCTAAAATGGGTTATTTCGGTACTTTTATTTATGGTTTGATTTATCGATCGCTTATTCCACTTGGTCTTCATCATGTATTCTATTTGCCGTTTTGGCAAACAGCGCTTGGTGGAAGTACAATGGTCGCTGGTAATATGGTAGAGGGTGCACAAAACATTGTATTTGCACAATTAGCTGCAGGGATTCCCGTTGATGCGGAATATGCACGCTTCTTCTCGGGAATGTTTCCGTTCATGATTTTTGGTTTCCCAGCAGCCGCGTTAGCAATGTATAAAACAGCTTTACCTGAAAACAAGGCAAAGGTAAAAGGATTGCTTGTTTCGGCTTCCATAACATCCATTGTGACAGGAATTACGGAACCTATTGAATTTTCATTCTTGTTTGCTTCACCATTTCTGTATTTTGGTGTTCATGTAGTTCTTGCTGCTTTCTCATTTATGCTTATGCATATTTTATCCGTAGGTGTTGGACTTACGTTCTCTGGGGGTCTGTTGGACTTTATTTTATACGGTGTTTTGCCTGGTAATGCGATGACACATTGGATTCCGGTGGTCGTGGTAGGGGTTCTTTATGGCTTTATTTATTATTTCGTTTTTAGTTTTGCTATTCGTAAATTCGACCTTAAAACACCTGGACGCGAACGTGGTGGTAACGTAAAACTCTATACAAAAAAAGATCTGCAAGAAACAGATGATATTTCCGCAACCATTATCGATGCGTTAGGTGGCCGGGCTAATATTGTTACGGTTGATAATTGCGCAACACGTTTACGTGTTGAAGTAAAAGACGGTTCTTTAGTTCAAAAAGAAGGTTTCAAAGAAACCGGAGCGGCGGGTTCGCTCATTAGCGGGAATACCGTGCAAGTTATTTATGGTCCGAAAGTTACAAACATTAAGACTAAAATTGATCAATTCTTGAATACAAAGTAAACACATCTTCGGATGTGTTTTTTTTGTAGGCATCAGTAATATTTTTAGGCATTTCAGTACATATTATGGAAGTTCATCATTTGTGGATGACGTATTACCAAAAGCATGGTATTACTATGTCATATAAGGAGGCATTTATGAAATCCTATTCGCAACGGGCAATTATTCCTGAAGTTAAGCAGTATGTCTTAAGTGGTGGTGTATCTACGCTAAAAGAAAAAATACACATTCAAACTCAGCGACTCATTTCAGCAGCAATCGATGACCGACTCATTAAGTTTCATAAAGAACGTGTAAAAACAAAGGATGTCGAAAGTACCACGATACAAATTCTACCGATGAAACATAAAAACATTCGTGGTTCCTACATAATTGTTATTGGTGATTCGATTACAATACACACAAATGACGAAGAAGGATCCCTCTACGCATTCCAGACACTTTTGAAGTATGAACACCGTTACGGCAACCTTGAGAAAGGGGTTATCACTGATTATCCAAGTGTCGAAGAACGGGGATTTCATTTAGATTGCGGCCGTAAATATTTCTCGCCAGAGTGGATCATAAATCTGATTAAAGTCATGTCGTGGCACAACATGAATATGCTTCAACTTCACTTTAGTGAGAATAAAGGATTTCGTCTAGAGTGTACGCTTTATCCTGAAATTGTCAGTGATGTTTTTTTAAATCATCGCGAACTTAAAACAATAATGGATATCGCTGATCGCTATTGTATAGAGATTGTTCCATCGTTTGATAGTCCGGGACATCTAAAACATGTATTAAAAACATATCCGGATTTTGCATTACCAGGTTCAAATGGCGAAGCGTGGGATATTACGAATCCGAATGCGCGTAACATGATCTTCAAGCTATATGATTATTACGCAGCGATATTTCAAAAATCACGGATTTTTAATATTGGAGGTGATGAATTTATTGATTTTGAATCTTTTGATGCATTTCCAAGTCTTACTCGCTATGCACGGGAAGAACTAAATGGAAATAGCGGTTTTGATACATACATTCACTATCTTAACTCGGTTGCAGAACTTCTTGAAACTAAAGGGTTTACCGTTCGTGTATGGAATGATGGTATCGATCGTATCAACCAAAAGCCGATCACTTCACTTAAAGATAGTATCGAAGTATCCTATTGGACGCAATACAATCAATATATGGCACCATTATCTAATTTTGAAGAAAAAGACATTCCACTTATTAATTTTCATGCGGAAAACTTCTACTATGTACTTCATCCAGAAGTTGGTGTGAAATGTATTGATCCAGCGAATTGGTTTGAGTTATGGGAACCTGCGTTATTCGCATCAAATCAACGACTCTCAAAGTTAGAACTTGGGCGGGGTGTCTATTATTCGTTATGGTGTGATGAGCCCGATTTACAAACTGAGGATGCCATCATCAAGGATATCGAATTACCTATGAGTGCAATGGCAGCAAAAGCTTGGCGTAAAGAAAGCACCATGACTTATCCAACATTTTTAAAAATGATACAAAAGGAGCACGTATGATGTATACACACAAATTAATTCAAAAAGCACAAACGCTCTACCCTAATGCAAAGGTAGATACTTCTAAAATTCAATTAAACCACTCGGTTTTAGAACATTATAACTACGACGGGTATCAAGTCCACTATAATGATGATGATCTGATTGTGATTGCATCAAATACAGAACGGGGACATTTTTATGGTCTGCTTGATATCTTTGCGGGTGAGGCAAATCCTCACTTAACAAAAGCAAAAGTTCAAGAACGAGGGTTACATGTTGATTTGGGACGTAAATTCTTTAGCCAATCTTGGTTCTTTGATGTTATCGATATGATGGCCCGTTTTAAACTAAATACTCTTCAAATTCACTTTTCGGAGCATCTTGGTTTTCGTATTGAATCCAAACGGTTTCCACGGATTGTTTCAGAGGAACACTTAAGTCAAGATGCGGTCAAAGCAATCATCAAACACGCCAATGACTATTACATTGATATTATTCCGTCCTTTGATTCTCCGGGTCATCTTCAAGTTGTTTTAGAGGCATATCCAGAATATTTAATGCCAAATACGACCATGGGTCTTGATATTACAAGCAATGCGGCAAGGGATTTTATTAAAGCAATATATGATGAGATGGATACCTTATTTGAAACATCAACGAGTTTTCATATGGGAGCAGATGAGTTTATTGACTTTGGAAAGTATGATCAATTTCCACAATTAGAAGCTTATGCAAAAGAACATTTTGGTCCAGATGCAAAAGGGTTTGATACTTTTGTGGATTATGTCAATGACATTGCGGCTTATCTCCAATCGCGCGGAAAAACAGTCCGTGCATGGAATGATGGTTTATACCGTCTTGATCAGAAACCAACCGTCCGATTGAATCAATCGATTATTATCACCTATTGGACAAGTTGGAATCCGATGATGGCTCCGGTACAGACATTTGTGGACGCAGGGCATAAAGTCGTAAACTATATGGATCAATTACTTTATTTTGTATTGGGGGAAAACGCTGGTTATACTTATCCTACTGAAGTCGAAATTATTCGAGATTTTGAACCGAACCGATTTTCAAACCGCCACGAAAGTTGTCCTGGACCCCACCAACAAGAAGCACCCGCACTTGGGGCAATGTTTTCTATTTGGTGTGATAGACCGGATGCATTAACTTCGGATGCAGTGCGCCATAAAATTGAAGCACCGTTGAAAGCATTTGCGATAAAAAGTTGGGGTCAAAACTAAGAATTATAGATGAAAATCTATAATCTGTTTCTTGTTTGGAGGCGCTTAATTGATTAAACTTAAAGTATCAAGAAACCTACTCATAATATATTCTTGATAATCGAGTACACAAGGTTTAAAGACGGTGTCTCCCGCTTTAGACTTTTCGATCGACATGTTAACGCATTGATATACTGGCTTCCTTCCTGGATGTTGTATTGATAGAATCAATGCGGAAAACATGTTTTTTTTATTGCTTTTGAGAGGAGAGAGAACTATAATTTGTTGATTTAATAGTATATTTTGTGCCTTATATCCCAAGAATGAAAGCGGTACACTTAGTATGTAAATCAACAGCAATACATAGATGTTTGGGGTGAATCAATTGAAAAAAGTATTACGCAATTTAAAGAAAAATGCACCATTTCTGCTCATGGCGTTGCCCGGTGCAGTCTGGATGATCTTCTTTTTCTATATTCCAGTATTAGGAAATGTGGTGGCATTTAAGGAGTTTAGATTTTCTCCGGATGGTTTTTTCGCAAGTCTTTATAACAGTAAATGGGTTGGGTTTCAAAACTTTAAGTTTCTGTTCTCGACCGATAATGCGTATATTATGACACGCAATACAGTCTTATATAACTTAGTTTTTATTATATTAGGAACATTGCTTGCAGTAGTCTTAGCTGTCATTATGAGTATGTTACGATCTAAGAAAAAAATTAAAGTGTTTCAGACAACAATGCTATTTTCGTATTTTATATCTTGGGTCATCATTGGATTCTTTGTTTATTCGTTCTTAAGTCCAGACAAAGGTGCACTCAATAGTATTCTTGCCATGATGGGTAAAGATCCGATTAACTGGTACAATGAACCCAAATATTGGCCATTTATTATTATTGTGATTGGTATTTGGAAAAATATTGGTTACAACAGTATTATTTATTTTGCTTCCATCATGGGGATTGATCCAACGTATTACGAAGCCGCGATTGTGGATGGCGCAAACCGTTGGCAACAAATTCGTCATGTTACGATACCACAAATTATTCCTTTAATTAGTATTATGTTGATCTTAGCGGTAGGGAATATCATCCGGGCCGACTTTGGGTTATTCTACAATGTTACTCGAAATTCGGGACCGCTTAACCAAGTTACGATGGTTATTGATACCTATGTTTATAAAGGTTTATCAGCATCAGGAGATTTGGGGATGTCCTCGGCTGCTGGGTTATACCAATCGGTTGTGGGCTTTGTGATGCTCGTTTCTGCTAATGCGATCATTCGCCGTGTTGATCCTGAATCCGGATTGTTTTAGGAGGGTGTATGAAAAAGAAAAAAATTGAAAAAGTAGAAATTCGAAGTTTTAGTAAGAATACCGATCGATTGTTTAATGTTATTATTGGACTCTTTGCACTATCGTGCATCTTTCCATTTATATTTGTAATTGTCGTATCATTCACAACAGAAACGGCCTTGATGATTAATGGTTATTCCCTCTTTCCCAAAGAGGTGAGTTTGGACGGTTATAAATTTCTATATGATTTTAAAGGGCAACTTTTAAACTCATTTGGTGTAACAGTATTTATTACAGTGGTGGGAACGATTGTTAATACTACGTTCACATCAACGTATGCATATGCGATATCACGACCAAACTTTAAGTATCGGAAGTTTTTTACCAAATTTGCCTTACTAACAATGTTGTTCAGTGCAGGGATGATTCCCAATTACATTGTGATGACCAAATTATTAGGACTCAAGGATACCATTTGGGCACTTATTCTGCCGATGGCTATCAGTCCTTTCAATATTATCGTCATGCGAACATTCTTTAAACGAACAGTTCCAGACGCAATCATTGAATCAGCCCGTATTGATGGCGCAAGTGAATTTCGAATTTTTGTCCAAATTGTATTACCACTTGCGGTTCCGGGAATTGCGACAATCAGCCTCTTTGCTGCATTGGCGTTTTGGAACGACTGGTTTAATGCCCTATTATATATCAACTCTGAAAACTTATTCCCATTACAATACCTACTGATGAAGATTCAATCAAATCTTGATTATATCTCGCAAAACGTAGGGTTATCTGGAATCAATAATGGTATTGGATTACCGAAAGAATCGGCACGTATGGCCATGGTTGTTCTGTCGACATTGCCCATTGCTGTTTCGTACCCATTCTTCCAGAAATACTTTGTTAGTGGTCTAACCATTGGGGGTGTTAAGGAGTAAGAGCGATATAAACAGCTTTGCCTAATTATGATATTTTATAGAGGAGGAACATCATGAAAAAAGGCGTTATTAAAACGTTTACAGTTTTAATAGCTGCATTACTTGTATTAACAGGTTGTGGCAATAAGAAAACTGATAAACCAGAAGGAGAAGTTGTAACTTTACAACTTTATCAAGTGGGAGATGCACCCAAGAATCTTGATGAATTAACTGATGCAATCAATAAGATTTCTGAGGAAGAAATTGGTGTTAAAGTTAAATTTAACTATATTGGCTGGGGAGATTATGAACAAAAAATGTCTGTTATGGTTACAGCGGGTGATGAGTTTGACTTAGCATTTGCGAATAACTATACCATCAATGCACAAAAAGGTGCTTATGCAGATTTAACGGATCTTGTGAAAGAACATGCGCAAGAGTTCTTTGATTCCGTTGACCCAATCTACTACGATGGAAATGTTATTGATGGAAAACTTTATGGATTCCCTATCAACGGGAATGTGTTTGCGCAACAAATGCTTACTTTTAATTCAGATTACTTAAATAAATATAACATTGATGTATCAAACATTAACAGTTATGCAGATGCGGAAGCTGCGCTTCAAACCGTTAAAGATAACGAGCCTGAAGTTGCGCCGTTCGCAATTGGTAGTGGTTATAAAGCAACATTAGGAAACTTTGATTACATCTTAGGTGATAAATTACCATTTGCAATTAACCTTGATGGGGATACAAATAAAATTGTGAATGCTTATGAAACACCCCAAGGAATGGATACCTTAAAACAAATTCACGGACTTTACCAAAAAGGATTAATTCCTCAAGATGCAGCAACATCCACAACGGGTTATGCACTTGAAAGTCCAGTATGGTTTATGCGTCAAGAAACACAAGGACCAGCAGACTATGGCGATTCACTCTTATCGCAAGTAGCTGGTAAGGAAATTATTTCACGACCACTCAATAAACCTTTAAAATCTACAGCTCAAGCACAAATGGGTAACTTTATTGTCGCAATCAACTCAAAACATAAGGTTGAAGCAGTGAAGTGGTTAAACCTACTCAATACCAACGCTCAGATGATGAACACACTGATTTACGGTATTGAGGGCGAAGCATGGAAGAAAATTGATGATAACCACCTTGAATTATTAGATGGTTATAAAGAAGACAATCATATGGCAGCATGGAATACGGGTAACAGTGCCCTTCTACTCCAACAAGCTAAGATTACAGATGAGATGATTGCGAAACGTGCAGAAGACACCAAAAATGCACCCGTATCACCAATCTTAGGGTTTAACTTCAAGACAGATGAAGTTAAAACAGAAATCAGTGCTTTAATGAACGTTATGGAAGAATATTCAGCGGTTATTAATACAGGAACTGTTGATCCAGAAGTGAAAGTTCCAGAATTTGTGGAAAAACTTAAAGCGGCTGGATGGGATAAAGTATTGGAAGAAATGCAATCACAATTTGATGCATTCTTAGCAAGTAAATCGTAAATAAATTGAACAAAGAGCACAAATTGGGGTATCGTTTGATATCCCGATTTTTGCTATGATTATGAAGTCAAGGGGGTATATATGGTTGCAACTACAATTACAAATGTCTTTGAACGGGTTTATACCGTGATGAAGATGAGTTTGATGTTTTGGGTTCTAACGCTAATGGGTGGTATCATTTTAGGTGTTGGACCAGCATTCATGATTATCATGGGAATGTATCACGAACATGGTTGGGAATATCGTGCTTATGCATGGGGTAATCTTGGAATACTGTTTAAAACACATTTCATACGTGGCAATGCATTGTTTTACAGTGTTTTATTACCACAGACACTTATTGCCTATAATATTTATCTCGCAACTCAAGTTCGACATCCACTCTTTTTTGTCCTGGATTTTATGTTAATCGCAATGATAATTTTCCTATCAATTGCATATATCTACGGGCTTATGATTCAGGCGTCTTATGAAATAGATTTTTATAATCTACTTAAACTTAGTGTTATTTCTGTATTTGTTAATTTCTTTAAAATCTTTCGTATCCTTATGTTAATGATGTGTGTACTCGCACTAACATATCGATATAAGGGATTAATTCTTTTTGGCAGTGTAGGCTTGTTTATCGTGCTCATGCACTGGAGTTTGCGGGGATGGATTCAGGAAGTTGATGAAAAGATTGAAGTTCTTTAGTGTTGATACAGATAATACAAGTTTAATGAAAAAATTAATGAAGTCGTATTCAATCATTCTAATAATCATTATTACAATTTTTGCCATTTCAGTGGGTTATGTAACATCAAAACGAGACAATGATGAAGCGGTTTTGCAGAATAAGGCAATCAGTAAAAAAATGACCGAAACAATTGAAAACTATGAGCAAGATCTTCGCAAAATTGTATTTGACTTATTTACGGATGCCGATCACGTACAAAGCATGAAAGATTATTTATATATGGATCTTCCGACCTATTATACACAACAATTATCGCAAGAACCGTTTATTTTTTTTCCGAAAGACATTCAAAAACTCTATGATCGCTATGATGGGATTGAGGGTTTTATGATTACATTGAATAATTCGAATGATCTGTATTACTCACACACATTACAAAAAATGGGGTATAAACCAAAAAAAGTTCCCAATATTGGGGAACAGTTGGTATTTCATCGCATTTTAACGAATTATGATTCGTATGATCCTGTGGGAATTATTCATTTAATTGCCGATACACAAAGCATCAATACCCAAATTGATTCCATTAATCATTCAGTGCCACGATCAATTTATATTTTGACAGAGAATGGAAAAATTAAGTATGCTTATACTGATCGTGAAGATGAGGGATTGGGTGTTATGTTGCGACAAAGTTATGAGTCTGGGCGAGATTATAGTAGCCTCATTGACCAACACTATTTAAAGCATGAAGTATTGTTGGGAAATGGAAACCGTATTGTTGTTGCGGTAAATCGCGCTGATATTCTAGCGAAATCTTTTAAGACATATGCTTCGGTAATCCTCGGTAGTATTGTCTTGGACGTGTTGTTATTGTGGTTGCTGTTTCGTACATTTGGTAGATACAGTCATCAAGTTGATGATATCTTACAATCTATGAATCGGGTTAAAGCTGGAGCGATTGATTTCCGCATCCCTACCGAAGACAAAGAGGATGAATTGAATGACATCGCAATCGGGATTAATGAAACGTTAGACAGTATTAGTCGATATGTCGAAGAAATTTATCAGCTAGAAATACGTCAACAGGATATTAATCTACGCGCCCTTCAATCACAGATAAATCCGCATTTTCTCTATAATACACTCGAATTCATACGGATGTATGCTGTGAGTGAAGGGGTTGATGAACTCGCTGATGTTGTTTATACGTTCGCTAGTTTGTTGCGAAACAATATTTCGTTAGAAAAAACGACGACTTTGTCGAAAGAATTGGAATTTTGTGAGAAGTATGTCTACTTACACCAAATGCGTTATCCCAATCGAATCGCCTATAAATTTGATATCGAAGTAGGGTTAGAACAAATTGTTGTACCTAAATTTACCATGCAACCGCTCATTGAAAATTATTTCGTGCATGGAATCGATTTTGGACGGGTGGATAATGCAATTAAAGTGAGCGCTTATCGTGACGGTCGTCACATCGTACTGGAAGTATCTGACAATGGCAAAGGGGTATCGAAAGATCGTCTTTCTCATATTCAAAAACTGATTGATGATTCAGTTTTTAATATTAATGATCATAACTCGGTAGGGTTACTCAATGTTCATGAGCGCCTTAAGACTTACTTTAATGATGCGAATTATTATATGACCATCAGTACGAACCATCAAAATGGATTTACAGTAACGATGCGATTTGATGAAGAGGGGGAATATCATGTATAACGTATTACTTGTGGACGATGAATATATGATTTTAAGTGGACTTAAAAAAATTATTAATTGGGACGTGTTAGGAATTCGATGCATAGGGACGGCGGCCAATGGTGAGGAAGCTCTCGAATTTGTACGTATTCATCCAGTTGATATTGTTGTGACCGATGTTAGCATGCCAGAACGTTCTGGTATTGAATTTGTTCAAGCAGCCCAAGAAGAGGATATCAATTTCAACTTTATTGTATTATCAGGATATCAAGAATTTGAATATGTAAAAGAGGGGATAAGATTGGGGGCGGAAAACTTCCTTTTGAAACCAATAAGTAAAGTTGAGTTAAATGAAACCTTGCGTAAAACCGTATTAAAGTTGGAAAATGAAAAACGTCATGCTCGAACTGACACGTTATTATTTGAGAGTACTTTGGAACGGTGGGTTAATGATGATATTGATAGCGTTGATTTACGGAGGATTTTGAAACAAGTTGGGAAACCGCTGCAGGCGCATGCACTTTATACATGTATGATTATTACCCATATTCCAGAACATAATCAGGATATGTGGATTAAATGGCTTATTGAGCATGACCAATATTATGCATTTTATGATGAAACAGATTTAGTGATAATCCTTGAGGCGGACCGTATAGATTTCGATCGTATTCGCAAAGATCTATCACAACACGCAGATCACCAAGAACAAATTATTGCTGTTGGGGAAATCTTAGTGCCTTTAGAAGAGGTTCCTAACAGTTATCAACAGGCGGAGACAATCGTGAGTGTTGCCCGTTTTTATGGGGATCACCCGATTACGGAACGGATGATGTTGAAAAATAAACTAGAGCGCAATGAATCGTTGTATGAAATATCGTTTAAAAAATTTCACCATGCTTTATCAATTGGAGATATTCAATTAATCAAGCATGAAATCGGTGCGATGTTTAAAATGTTGTTTGAGTATGAAGCGGAACCGGAATATGTTCGCTATATTGGTTTTATAATCTTTTCTGATATTTATCGTCAACAAGAAAGTGTTGGTTCAGAGATGTACCATGATTTATTGCACGAATTAAATGATTGTGACAGTATTGCGGATATACGTGAAGTACTGCATCATGCGCTAGAAGCAACACGGAAGGACCATGTTTTAAAACAACATAACCCAAATATTCAAAAGGTTTTACACATTGTATTGAAAGATTACGCTAAAGATATTACCATTAGTTCTATTGCGGAATCGCTCCATATGAATGCGATGTACTTAGGTCAGTTGTTTAAGAAAGAAACAAATAAAAGTTTCTCGCAATATTTAAATCATTTCCGCATTAAAGAGGCACAGAACTTATTACTTAAATCCAATCATAATATTAATGAAATCGCGGAGCTTGTTGGATATACAAGTTCAGGATACTTTTATAAAAACTTTAAAAAAGAATGTGGTATTTCGCCTAAAGAATATCGAGAACGGTATTTGAATCAACCGGAGCGTATACGCTAAATAAAAAAAGCCTTAACCGAAATTAACGTGTTAAGGCTTTTGTGTTATGGATTCCCTTAATGAGTCTTCATTTTAAGGGTGTAGATAGATAAACTGATTAAAGCAAGAGCAAGAATTACAAAGTAACTTGGCATCAACAACATGCTGCCGTTATGCAATGTAGCCATAATCCGAACGAGTAGACTGATACAAAGGTAGTAACCTAAACTGAATAATGACCCTGCGGTCCCATAGACATCTTCAAATCCATTTAAGGCAAGACTGATCGCATTTGAAAGGGCAATGGCTGTACCAAATCGAACGATAACCATTCCCCCAAGATAGTAGAGGATGGAAGGTGATTGGGTAGCATAAACCATAGTTACACTACCGATTCCAAAAATAATATTCCCAATTAGAATAATCCGTTCGGGTTTAATGTAGTTTAAAAGTTTCTGTGTTAATAGTGCCCCAAGAATGGTGGCAATTGCAAAGAAAATGCTGTAACTTCCAATTTCTGTTAATGAACGGTTAAAGTATGCTTGCAAGATTATGGGTGCTTCTGCGTAGTAGCAAGACATCACTGCGTTCATTACCGCAATAAAGAATCCATAGATCCAAACGGTTGGAGTTTTTACCAGTCGTTTGAACACAACGTTTGCGCGGATTTTTGAGGCGTTCGCTTGAATGCGAGTCTCAGGAAGTTTAATATAGGCAAGCACTATGACACTTATGCCCATTGCAAGCAATACTCCTAATAAAGAGTGCAGTGTATAGTGGTCGACAATCAAGCCTCCCAATACAGGTCCAAGTGCTGGTACAAAAGCGAGCCCGATGGAAACTTTAGAAAATAATTTGTTCCGTACTTGCGGAGAGAAGGCTTCGCGCAAAATTGTCTGAGTTGTAACCGATGCGGTAGCAATTCCGAACGCGAGAATAGCGCGTCCTAAAAGGAAAAGCACAAAATTGGGTGCGAAAAACGCCAGAATTGCTCCGACAAGATATATTAGAAATCCGTAAAGCATGGCGGGTCTTCGTCCATGGGCATCGGAATACGTGCCCCAAAAGAGTACGCCGCATGCAAAGGCTGCGAAATAAATGCTAATGCTATTTTGTGCATGGTTCGCGCTGACCAAAAAAGTTTGCATCACATGTTGTAAAGATGGGGCAAATAAGGCTTCATGAAGTTGGGGAAAACCCAATAAAATAATAATAAGTAAAAAAGTTGGTTCTGAATTTACGATGTTTTTTCTCAAAAAATAGTCCTCCTATCGATTCGAACGTTGAAAAAAAACATCAAAACCGGGTAGGGGCGCAATTTTTTTAATGATTGAAGTATAAGTCATCATTAATGCTCCTTTAGATAATTATTACTATACCATATTTCTTCACGAAATAAATATAATCAAAAACCCCTTTTTCTATATCAAGATTAAGGGGTTCGTATTATTAAAAATTACTTTTGGGTTACTGAGTAAGGATCGTCACTGTTGAACCAATTATGATTAGGGACAATTCCAAGGGTAAATTCCAAGTGACCGCCGTTCATGATCAAGTCATGTGGTAATACTTTTTGGTGGTAGGGTTCACCATTGAAAGAGACATGTTGAATAAAATTACACTGTGGGTGGTTATTATGGGTGGTAACACGGAAGGTATTTCCATTGCTTAGGCGTATGCGAGCATGGTCGATGAGGGGAATTCCAATTACATACTCGAGACTTCCGGGACAAACGGGATAAAAACCCAAGGCACTAAAGAGGTACCACGCGCTCATGCTACCATTGTCCTCATCTCCAGGGAAATGATTATTGAAGCAATGGGTCATCAATTGTCGCAATAAGACTTGTCCGGAGCTGGGTTGGTCAGCGTAGCTATAAAGGTAGGGAATATGAAAGGAAGGCTGATTGGATATGGCCATTTGCCCAAAATCGATTGCGGCCATTTCACTCATTTCATGAATTTCAAAACCATAACTTCCGACATCAAATTGAGGTGTTTGGTTAACCAATGCATCTAATTTTTGAGAGAAAACCGTTTTCCCACCATAAAGATTTACAAGCCCTTGGATATCGTGATAGACTCCAAAACTGTTTTGCCATGCAGAACCTTCGGTATAAGCTCCACCCCAACGATGACTGAGGAAAGGTTCTTCAAAATTCCCAGAGGTATCACGTCCTCTCATAAAACCAGTTTTAGAATCAAAAAGATTACGATAGTTATATGATCTGGAAAGATAGTCCGATGCATCTTGTGGTCGGTGACAATAAGATGCAAGTTGCGCAATACAATAATCCGAATAAGCATTATCGAGTGTTTGATTGACGCTTTCCCCGTAATGATTGGGGACGTATCCGTATTGAAGGTAATCCTCGACAGCACGTCTTCCATAATGGGGATTCTTTGACTCATGAGATGCAGCATGAATCATGTAATTAAGGAATGTATCGGCATCTTCACTTCCAATTCCTTTTAGCATTGCATCCGTGATAACGGCATCAATCAGTGTTCCAGGCATAAGACCACGTTCATCGGGAGAAAGCCATTTGGGTAGGTACTGAGTGTGTTGTGCATGATTCAAGAATCCCTTTAAGCTGAGTGCATATTGAGAATGGTTAATTAAACTCATTAAGGGATATACAGTTTTATAAGTATCCCAAAAACCATTGTTTGTAACCATGTAACCGGGTTGGGTACGCTTCGATTTTGTATCAAAATGACAAGGGTTTAAGTCTAGATCTAGTTCATAAAACGTCATGGGAAATAAATGAGCGCGATAGAGACAATGACGAAACATTATAGCTTGCTGGGGATTATGATGCGTAATTGTGATTGCATTCAGTGCTTCATGCCACAACATAGCAGTCATTTCATATGTTTGATCAAAACTGTGTTTTTCCCGCGTTAAATTAAGGTGGGCCTGGTCCATGGATTGATGGGAAAAAGCCCCATAGACTTCAAGCGTTGTCGCAGTAGTTTGAAAAACATAGAGTTCAGAATTGACTTGCTGCAGTACTCCAGGAACACTAGGTTTTAAGACGAAATACATTTTGAGGTTTGGGTCTTCGCAGCCGCTTGGATTTGATACCCATCCCTCTAGCACATCCCCCTGTTGTGTGACTTCGATATGGTTTATAGCGCTGAACGCTAAGGAAAGGGGTTGATGAGCATTAAAGCGTAGTGCAACACCATATGTAGAAGCTGTAAGTTCGCTGGTTAAATCATATCGAGGTATGTATAGTTTAAGATAATGCGGTTCAAAAAGAGCTTCATGGTTGCGGTAAGATGCTTGAATGTCGTATAAGGATGAAACCCGTTGTTCCCCGGCAAATGGCGTCAACAACATTGATGAAAAATCACCCATCCACGGGCTGGGTTGGTGCGTTAGGCGAAGGCCTTGAAAAGTTTGGTCGTCAGGATGAAACCACCAACTTCCTTTGGATGCATCCGTTTGTGGTGCGAAATAATTCATTCCGAAAGGCACCCCAGTATAAGGGAGCGTGTTTCCTTTCGAAAAAGCATGGCGGTTATCGGTTCCAATACGGGTATCAATCTTAAATGTGGTCATGATTACTCCTTTAATCAGTTGATTTTCGTTTTATTAAGGTTACATCGAGAACTTGCGTAGAGACTGGATGGCTAGGATTCTTGATAAGCGCTAATAATTCTTCCATAGCCACACGCCCAATCGCTTCAAAATTTTGGGCGATTGTTGTTAGGGGCGGATCAACATAAGCACTGGCTTGGGTATTATCAAAGCCGACAATTTTCAGGTCTTTTGGAATATCATACCCGAGCGCTTTTAAGTCGTTCATAAGGTTCAATGCAAGGATATCGTTAGCGCAAACAAGACCGCAAGTGCCGCTATCTAGATGTGATATCAACTGAGCTTGGACGGCTTTATTATCTTGAGACCATAGAATGGGTGCGCGAGAAAAACACTGTTGATAATCGGAAAGTGCCCGTAAGTATCCAAAATACCGGGAGCGAATGGAAGAAACATTTTCAATTGTTTCGGAAGTTATGAACAAGACATCTTCAACACCTTGATCGATGAGATGCTTCGTAGCTTCATAACCACCCTGATTATTATTTGATACAACAGTGGTAATGGGCATACCAGATACTTCTTTATCTAAAATTACCACAGGAATTTTACGTGCATAAAGTGGAAATACTGCTTCAAGAGCATCGTGATTGTCGACTGGGTAAAAAATAACACCGGCATATTGATCAAATTGGATTTCTAAATCATAGCGCTGAATGTGAAGTCGATATGGCGTGCCATGAATTGCTTTAAGCATTCCCGAAGTGTAATCTCC
Organism: Erysipelothrix tonsillarum DSM 14972; assembly: GCF_000373785.1. GTDB lineage: Bacteria > Bacillota_I > Bacilli_A > Erysipelotrichales > Erysipelotrichaceae > Erysipelothrix > Erysipelothrix tonsillarum. The sequence goes on from NZ_KB892379.1 coordinate 229,867, forward strand.
AAAATTTGAAGCATCGGGAAAAGGCATCATAAAGAGTAAATCAAAGACATCTTCGGATGACTTTTTTATGTTAGTATCCGCAACAAAACTGCCTTTTCCCTGAATCCTATAAATTAACCCATCTCGTTCTAATTCATTTAATGCGCGTTTTGATGTAATCCGGCTTACGTTATACCTCGTTGAAAGTTCAAGTTCCGTTGGTAATTGACTGTTAACCGGTAAGTTACCATTCATAATATCGCGTTGGATTTCGTTTTTAATCTTCTCATACAATGGTTTGGTCATTGGTAAATCTCCGTCTCTAGTTGATATATCATATCAAAATTATAGCATGTTTAAGGCTTATTTCAATCCAATAAAACGTACATAAAAACCTATAATTTGTTCGTTATTTAATCAATTGGTATATCATACAATGAATATGTAATTATTAAATATAAATTGATATATCAATTAGGAGGCGTTATGACGACATACCAAACAGTTCCACAGTGTGTAGAAGAACTGATTCAACACATTAAAACAGTGTGCGGATCCGAGCATCGGGTCTGGGCAGAAATCTTTGAAAATGTCTTTTCAAATACCTTGTTGACAACCGTCAAACGGATTGCAGAGGATGACACTTTTGTATTAACGGGCGATATTCCGGCAATGTGGTTACGTGATTCCACTGCTCAAATTCGTCCTTACCTTGTTTTAGCCTCTAAGGATCTGGAAATCAAACAATTAATCCGTGGCGTTATTGGCCGTCAAATCTTTTGTATCAATCATGAACCGTATGCCAATGCTTTTAATGAAACGGCCAATGGAGCAGGACACCAAACAGACGACACATTGATGACGCCTTTTATTTGGGAACGAAAATATGAAATTGACTCTCTTTGTTACCCGATTCAACTGTCTTACTTGTATTATCTTGAAACACAAGATGCAAGCATCTTCGATGCGGAATACACCAATGCGGTACGCACTATCTTAGATTTATGGGAGAGAGAACAAAATCACGACCAGTCCCCTTATACATTCCAACGACATACAGATCGTAAAGAGGATACTTTAGTGTGCGGGGGAAAAGGTACGCCGGTGGGATATACCGGGATGACATGGTCAGGATTTAGACCCAGCGATGATGCATGTGAGTATCACTATCTGGTGCCGTCAAATATGTTTGCGACCGTTGTCCTTGGTTATATTGAAACCATTTATACTGACATTTTGGATAATGAGACCATTGTTTCGCAAGCATCGTTATTACGGGAAGCTATTACGGCGGGCATCGAAACGCATGGCGTCGTGGAACAAGAAATGGGTTCGATTTATGCCTATGAAGTGGATGGATTCGGCAATGCGAGTCTTATTGATGATCCGAATGTTCCATCGTTACTTGCAGCACCTTACCTTGGTTATTGTGCATGGGATGACCCGTGCTACTTAAGAACCCGCAAGCACATATTAAGTCCTGCTAATCGCTATTACGTTTCTGGAACCTATGCATCTGGATGTGGAAGTTCTCATACACCAAAAGGTTATATTTGGCCTATTGCCTTAGCCATAGAGGGTCTTACAACACCGGACAAGGAAACAAAACAAACCATTTTGAATACCTTGGTGCAAACCGATGGTGGTACGAAAATGATGCATGAGAGTTTTGATGTCGAAGACCCAAACCAATATACCCGCGAGTGGTTTTCGTGGGCGAACATGATGTTTTGTGAATTGGTCATGGACTACTTCGATATTCGTGTCAGAAAGGAAGGATAAGATGAAGAAAAAAGTACATATCATATCTCATAGTCATTGGGACCGGGAATGGTACCTTCCATATGAACAACATCATATGCGTTTGGTGGAATTGATGGATGATCTTTTGATGCTATTTGAAACGGACCCAGAATTTAAAAGTTTTCATTTGGACGGTCAGACTATTCCTTTAGATGATTATTTAGCAGTACGACCAGAACGACGTGAGGCAGTACGTGCGGCGACAGAATCAGGAAAACTTAAAGTGGGCCCATTCTATATATTACAAGATGATTTCTTGATCAGTGCTGAAGCCAATACGCGCAATATGCTTGTCGGATTGGATGAAAGCAAGCAATGGGGAAATCCCGTAATGCTCGGATATTTCCCCGATACATTTGGCAATATGGGTCAGGCTCCGCAATTAATGAAACAAGCCGATATAAATGCAGTTGCATATGGTCGGGGTGTTAAAACGACGGGGTTTAATAATGTAGTGGTTGATGAAGCTTATGTTTCAAATTACTCTGAGCTGATTTGGCAAGGTGCTGATAATACGGAAATTTTCAGTATCCTTTTTGCGAATTGGTATAGCAATGGAAATGAAATTCCCGTTGAAGTAGAAGCAGCCAAAATTTTTTGGGATCAAAAATTGGCAGATGTTGAAAAATATGCATCAACGCGTCATCTGTTAATGATGAATGGGGTGGACCATCAACCCGTTCAAAAAAATGTGAGTGAAGCCATTCGAATCGCAAATCAACTCTATCCTGAATATGAATTTATCCACAGCGATTTCGATACTTATTTAAATGAAGTTATGGCAGAAATTCCAAATGATTTAGGACGTGTTAAAGGAGAACTAACCAGTCAGGAAACGGATGGATGGTATACCTTGGCGAATACGTCATCAGCTCGTGTTTATTTAAAACAAAAAAATACAGCGGTTCAAAATTTGTTGGAACTTATTGCGGAGCCATTGGCAACTATGGCGATAGAGCCTGCAGATTATCCACATGATCCACTACGCTATGCTTGGAAAACACTTATGCAAAATCATCCCCACGATAGTATTTGTGGTTGCTCTGTCGATGCAGTGCATCGTCAAATGATGACTCGATTTGAAAGTGCAGAGGAGGTGGGGATTTACGTTAAAGAAATAGCGCTATCGCAATTAGAACAAAAGCTGAATACATCGATGTTTCCTAAATCAAGTCGACCCTTTACGGTAGTGAATACATTGGGTACTAAACGCACAGACACCGTAACCATTACTTTGGAATGGGAACGACTTCCATTTAATCAATCGAAACCTAATGTTTTGTATCAAACATTGGAGGCGAAGGAACTACCAACACTTTGTGTTCAAGACGAACATGGAAAACCTGTGTTTGCGGAAATAATTGATTCGTGGGTTCAGTTTGATTTTGACTTGCCTAAAGATGGGTTTAGAGTTCCTTACATGGCTAAAATGGTGAAAATCAGATTAGCTTGTACCTTACCAGGATTAAGTTGGCAAACATTTGCACTCTTAGAAGGAACCGCAGCATTAAAGCCATGGATCCCGTCAACAGAATATAGCCTTGAAAATGATTATTTAAAGGTGTGTTTAAGTGAAACTGGTGTCGTTGATGTATACGATAAAACTCATGATAAATCGTATCAAGATGTGTTTTATTATGACAATGCTGGGGATATTGGTAATGAGTATATTTTCAAGCAACCCTATGGCGATATAACGATTACAAGTCGCGGTGTTCCTGCGATAATTCGTAAACTTGAATCGAGTCCCTTGAGGCAACGCATATCGATGACCCAAGTGATCGAAATTCCCATCAGTGCAGATGCCTTACTTGAGTATGAGCAGGCGTCTGTGACCGAGATGCGTCAGCGACAAGCAAAACGAAGCAGTCAAACCTTACCACTAACCATAACAACCGAGTTCACCTTAGAACAAAACAGTCAAGTATTAAAGATTGAGACGCGTTTTAAAAATGAGATGAAAGATCACCGCTTGCGTGCATGTTATCAGGCTGGATTTAAGACAACCCATCATCAAGCTGAAAGTATTTATGAAGTCATCACCCGTCCTAATGCTGTAAGTAAAGCATGGGAAAACCCATCCAATCCTCAACATCAACAGGCTTTTTGTGGCTTATACAAAGAAGGACAAGGCATGATTGTTGGAAATGAAGGTCTGAATGAATATGAAATTATAAATAACGATACGATTGCTGTCACAGTGTTGCGTTGTGTTGGTGAGCTAGGGGATTGGGGTTATTTCCCAACCCCAGAAGCACAATGTTTGGGTGAACATCATGCAACCATGTATCTAGCGTGTCATGGAGATTGCGACCGTATTGAAACCTACCAAGCCGTTAAAGCAAAACAAGTGGGCTTTCAAAGCGCACAATGTAGCCGCCATGATGGCCCTTTGGCACCAACTTTTACCTACCTTGCGTGTGAAGGAAAGCAGGCGTGGATGACATCATTAAAACGAAAAGAGCACGAAATAGATCCGATTTTGCGTGTATACAATATGAGTTCTGAAAAATCAAGTTTGTTATCCGTATCAATTCCCAATCATACTGTTTTTAAATCGGATGTATTAGAACGAAATCGGGGCAACTTTGATGGAACGCTCAAACCTGCGGAGATACTGACACTACGTTTCAAAAAGGAGGTACAGGTATGAAACCAAGCAATGATTTGAAATTTCCTTCAGGTTTTTGGTTTGGGGCGGCGACTTCGGCTCCGCAAAGTGAAGGAGCCGCTCTGCTTGATGGTAAAAGTCCTAGCACATGGGATATGTGGCATCGACTAGATCCCAATCAATTCGACCAGCGCATGGGTCCAAACCAAACCAGTGATGTGTACCATCACTATCGTGAGGATGTGAAGCGTATGCAAGCAATGAAGTTAAATTCTTTTCGAACCTCAATTGCTTGGACTCGCCTGCTACCGGATGGAAAGACAATTAATCCAAAAGCAGTATCCTTTTATCGTGACTATTTCACGACTCTCAATGAAGCTGGTATTGAGCCAGTTATTAATTTGTTTCATTTTGATATGCCGTGGTGGTTAATGGAAAAAGGGGGATGGGAGTACTCCGGCATTAGTGATGCATTTGCTTACTATGCCCGTGTTTGTGTCGAAACGTTTGGCGATCTTGTGACATATTGGACGACATTTAACGAACCAATCGTGCATGTAGAATGCAGTTACCTCTATGGTTACCACTATCCCGCCATTCATGATTTTAAAAAAGCCATTCAAGCAGGATATCAAACCATCTTAGCGCATGCAAAAGCAATTCAAGCGATGAGGGAAGTGGAACCGACGCTAAAACTTGGTACGATTTTGAACCTGACTCCCGTGTATGGAAAAAGCGACGGTCCAGAAGATGTGAAAGCACGACAGATTGCGGATCTATTGAATACTAAAAGTTTTCTGGATGGGATGGTGTTAGGACAATTTTCGGAAGCATTGAAAGTTTTGCTCCGAGAAAATAAATTGATGCCGAAAACAAAACCAGAAGATCTCAAGGTAATTGCAAACGTTTCACTTGATTTTATTGGGGTGAATTATTATCAACCACGACGCGTTCAAGCACCGCACACAACGCATATTCCAGCACAAGACCCAAGTGATTTCTATTTGCCTTATGAGTGGCCTAACCGTCGTATGAATCCTTATCGCGGATGGGAAATCTATCCGGAAGCGCTCCATGACATTGCGAGCCTGATTAAAACGGACTATCAAAACATTCCTTGGTATCTTTCAGAAAATGGGATGGGTGTTGCTCATGAAGAACGGTTTATGGATGCATCAGGGATAATTCAGGACGATTATCGAATTGAATTTATTTACGATCATTTAAAAGTTTTGGAAACAGAAATTCAAGCCGGAGCCAATTGTTTTGGCTATCATTTATGGACATTTGTAGATTGTTGGTCGTGGTTGAATGGTTATCGCAACCGTTATGGTTTTTATCGAGTGGATCTCAAAACACAAAAACGCTATGCAAAAAAAAGCAGTATTTGGATGCATGATGTTATTAAGCATCATCAAGGGGGGATTGAGTGATGTCATATTTGATTTTTGATTGGGGTGGAACATCCGTAAAACATGCAGTGTGGGATGGTAGGGTGCTATCGCAGCATGGGTACTTCAAAACACCCGCCACATGGACTGCAATGAAAGAAGCAATGAATGCAGTAGTCAGGGATTCAACACATGAATTTCAAGGGATTGCAATTTCATCGCCAGGAAGCGTTGATGTACAACGCGGTGTGGTGGGTGGCATAAGTGCGATACCTTATATTCATCATTTTGAGATTGTTAAGGAATTAGAAGACTTGTTTCATCTACCTGTAAGTATTGAAAATGACGCAAACTGTGCAGCACTCGCGGAAGTGTGGCAAGGGGTGGCAAAAGATGAAAAGGACGTGTTATTTGTTGTTGTGGGAACCGGCATTGGGGGTGCGGTCATTCTTGATGGTAAATTAAAACGGGGCTCCCAGCGCTTTGCTGGAGAATTTGGATGCATGATTCTTGATGGGCACGAAACCTTTAGTATGCTTGCAACCCCAGTACACATGGCGGAGCGCTACTGCAATCGTAAAGGCTATGCATCGGATGCAATATCGGGAGAAGAAGTCTTTGCGCTTGCTAAAACAGATGCACTTGCGATGGAGGAAGTGTCAAACTTCTACGATTACCTAGCGTTAGGACTTTATAATTTACAATTCACGCTCGATCCAACATGCATTGTTTTAGGTGGCGGTGTCTCTCAATACCCAAATCTCATTCCAGAATTAACACAACGCGTAAATCGCTATCTCCATGATGCACAAATTAAGGATGTCGTTATCAATTTAAAAGCATGTGCTTTTCATAATCATGCGAATCTAATGGGGGCAGTTGCAGCGCACCGTATCCAATGTGGAGGAACTGATCATGAACTACGCGGTTAGTGTTGATATCGGCGGAACCAATACACGAGTGGCGCTGGTTGATGAACGTGGGAAGATTCATCAACGAGATATGTTCTCCACAGATATTGAAAACCCTCACCTTCACCTTCAAAATATTGAACGTGTAATCCAAACTTATGACACACCAATATTAGGTGTTGGCATGTCATGTCCGGGTCCGTTAGATTTAAAAAATGGGATCGTTTTAACACCGCCCAATTTACCGGGATGGCACCATTTTCCACTTCGAGATGTAGCAGAAAAACGATTACAATGTCCGGTTTGGGTAGAAAATGATGCAAATCTTGCTGGTCTTGCAGAGGCGTGTCAAGGTGCTGGTCAAGGATGTGCAATCGTGCAGTTTTTAACCATAAGCACAGGCGTTGGTGGGGGTCTTATTCTCAATCGAAAAATATTTCAAGGTGCTCATGGATTTGCCCAAGAAATTGCGAACATCATTCTCGTACCGCAAGGGCATCAATTGAAGCCACTTATGGCAGGAAGCTTGGAATCAATGTGCAGTGGAACGGCTATCGTTGCGCGTGCACAGACAATAGGCTTGCATGTTGTACATGCAGGTGATGTCGTAGCATATGCAGATCAAGGTAATGCGGGAGCGCAAGCTATTATCGATGATTGCAAAGAATATCTTGCAAATGCTTTGGCCGGGATGATAGGTGTCTTAGATCCTGATGTTATTGTGTTGGGTGGTGGTGTCGCCCTGAAAATTGAAGGTTTTATTGAAGATGTAACCTGCCGGGTAAAAGCAAAGGTATACGACGTTCAAAAAGAACATGTAATGATTAAAAGAGCACAACTTGGTGATGACAATGGTCTCATTGGGGGTGCGTTACTTGTGTTTAATTCACTTTCATAAGTGTTGTGGTTGGCCACAACACGTGACCAACCTTTAGGGAGGTTAAAATGGCTGTAATTAAACTCAGTCCAGCATTCAAAGATTATCTTTGGGGTGGGACAAAATTAAAAGAAACATATCATAAACAAACAGAGTTAGAAGTTGTTGCTGAAAGTTGGGAAGTTTCGACACATCCCGATGGTGCCAGTCGGGTCGCAAGTGGACCGGATGCGGGGAAAACACTCGCTGAATATATCAAGTATTACGGAACACAAATATTAGGGGAACGTGCACAAGATTATGATTTTTTTCCCATTCTCGTGAAATTTATTGATGCGAAATGTGATTTATCCATTCAAGTTCATCCAAATGATGAATATGGATTGGAACATGAAGGGGAATACGGTAAAACAGAAATGTGGTACATTCTTGAAGCTGACCCGGATGCCGCAATCTATTATGGAACTCAAACGAGTTTAACACCTGACATGTTTGCGCAAGCAATCGAATCGAACACCGTTTTGGAAGTTTTAAATCGGGTGCCGGTTCAAAAAGGAGATGTTGTTTTTGTGGAAGCGGGAACCCTTCATGCGATTGGTGCGGGTATTGTGATTTGTGAAATCCAACAGAACTCCAATACAACGTATCGTGTTTACGATTTTAATCGCCAAGATGCTAAGGGACGTACCCGGGAACTGCACATCAAGCAGGCATTAGAGGTATCGAATCTTGAACCACTGAATACCCAGTTTAAACCGCAAGGAACCTTAACTCAATATGATACTTATCAGAAACAGTGTCTTATTGCTTGTCCATATTTTAAAACTACACGCATCGATGTGTATGGGGAAATGATGTTGGATGTCGATGGACTAAGCTTTAATGCCTGGGTAGTTCTTGAAGGCGAAATGACAATCAGTCATCATCAAAACACATTATTGGTTAATGCTGGTGAAACTGTTTTTATTGAGGCACAAACCATTGGAATTACCGTAAATGGAAGTGCAACATTTTTAAAAATTTCTGTTTAAAGTGCCGTCGGCACTTTTTTTGTGAGAAAACTCAAAGCAGGACTGCTTCGAAACTGCTATACTATGACAGTATGGTTGGAGGTAAGTATGAATAAACCAATTAATGTATATGTCATAAGACATGGAAAAACGATATTTAATAATTATGATCGCATGCAAGGATGGAGTGATACGCCTTTGCTTGAAGAAAGTGAACGTCTTGCGGAAGTGCTTGGAACCAATTTACGTCATATTGATTTTGACGCAATTTACTCCAGTGATAGTGGACGTGTTTATCAAACGCGAGATTGTATAATCAAAGGGTATGGCCGTGATTTACCAAAACAAGCTGATCGACGTTTCCGTGAGTTCTTCTTTGGTCATTTTGAAGGCGTACCAGTTGTGGAATTATGGACTAAAATTGCTGACCAACACGGTTATGATAATTTTGAACACCTACAAAAAGAAGTGAACATGATTGACCGATTGGATTGGATTCATCAATTAGAAGATTGTGGTGCAGAATCAGGATCTGTTTTTGAAAAACGTATCGTAGAAGGTCTAGAAGATGCATTAGCAGATGCGCGCAAACATGGTTATGAAAATGTAATGCTTGTCTGTCATGGTGCTGTATGTGCCCAACTTTTTAAATTATATGCCGAGGGTGTGTGGTTAAAACGTAGCCCAGAAAACTTGAGTGTTTCCAAACTGGTATGTGATGAGACGTCAAAGTCTTTTGAGTTTGTAAACGATACAACAATGATTCAAGAGACTAACGATTGTAAAGAGACACAAATTTAATTATAATAAGTACAAAGAGGTGAAAGAATGAGTAAGCATTCTATGCACAGAAAATTAAAACTTAAAACTGTAACAATTGATGACATAGACCAGTTTAATGAACTTTTACGCTATGTCTTTCAAGTTACAGGAGAAGAAATCATCAGTTCAGGCTACGAAGACGAAGAGGAAATTGTGCGCGCGAAGCGTCCAATCCTTAGCCAAGCTGATGTTTTTGGTTGGTATAATCAAGATGAATTAGTTTCGCAAATTGCGATCTATCCGTGTGAAGTGAATATTCATGGAACGTTGTATCAAATGGGCGGTGTCACAGGTGTTGGAACGTATCCAGAATATGCGAATATGGGGTTAGTGCGTGAACTCATTCAAAAAGCATTGGAATCGATGCGCGAAAACAAACAATATATTTCGTATTTATATCCTTATAGTATCCCGTTTTACCGTCATAAAGGCTGGGAAATTATTTCTGACCAGATGTCGTTTACCTTAAAAGATAGCCAACTACCCAAAACCGTTCCAGTCAAGGGTCATGTCGAACGTTTAGAAATTGATGATGACGATGTATATCGTGTTTATGATCAATTTGCACGCAATAACCATGGCGCGATGATTCGTGATCGTCTTGCATGGGAAGAATATTGGCGATGGGAAAATGAAGAAGATCGCTATGCTGCCGTTTATTATAATGCAGATGAAGAGCCTACCGGCTTATGCTTTTATTGGATTTCTGATGAAATCTTTAACATTAAAGAAATGATTTTTATTAATCAAGATGCTCGCAAAGGGTTATGGAATTTTATTACCGCACACTTTTCAATGATTGAAGAGGTACGTGGAAAGAATTATTCAGGGGAGCCGATTGCGTTTTATCTTGAAGATAGCGATATTGTGGAGACAATCCAGCCATATTACATGGCCCGCATTGTGGATGTGGAAGGATTTCTCAAAGCATATCCTTTTGCGGATGTGTGCGAACCCTTTCATTTTGTAATCGAAGATTACGCTGCACCTTGGAATCAACGTACATTTGGTATTGATTGGGACGAGGATGAGAAGATCGTCATCAGTGACGAAGCAGTAGGTCCGGAAATTAGTTTGGATATTGGTGCCTTGACAACATTGATGATGGGATATAAATCCGTATCCTATTTAGCGCGATTAGGACGTATCGTTGGGTCGCAACGGGCTTTGCGCAATCTTAAACGGATTGTCGTTGCAGATCGGGTGTATTTCTCAGATTATTTTTAAACGACTTATGACTCAAAAGATATTTATAGGAAGATATGAGGCAGATTATGAACTTTGTTTTTGATATAGACGGCACAATATGTTTTGATTATACGGATATCAGTGAAGCAGGTACAATGCTTTTAGAAACGCTTGAAAAGGCAGGTCACACGGTTATGTTTGCATCCGCGCGTCCGATTCGAGATATGGTACCCGTACTTAAAGAACGTTATCGCGACTACACTTTGATTGGTGGAAATGGTTCCATCATCTCAAAGAATCGTGAAATCGTTGATGTATGCTTATTTGAACAGAATTTGGTAGATGAAATTATGACCATCTTGCGCGATGAGGAAGTAATCTACCTTGCGGATGGGCAGTGGGACTATAGCTATAATGGCGATGGGAGTCATGAATTAATGCAATATGTAAATAAAGGGGGACTCGGTCACAATCTACCCTTTGAAGCGCTTCAGGGCGTCATGAAGCTCATTGTGTTGGAAGCAACGGATATGGATCGAGTTCAAAATCGTCTTAAACACTTGCCGGTTCGATTTTATCGACATGAAACAACCGACACCTTAGATATCCTTGCATATGAGACATCCAAATACCACGCACTCAAACGATTAGGAATTGATGAATATGTAGCAATGGGGAATGATATCAATGATATAGAAATGCTTGATCATGCGAATCCCGGTATTATGATTAATTATAATGAACGCTTGGCGCCATATGCTGATTATCAAGTTGATTATGATGAAAACTATCTTGCGAATATTTTAGATATCATCAATAATCTTTAAAAGACAACTTAGGTTGTCTTTTTTTGTGCCTTTAATTACACCAACGTACCCTTTTAAGACATTAAAGTGAGAATTCCAACTCGAACTTTTAAAATTAATATAAAAAGGGGTGGATGACTTGAATAAAAAACACTTTATAAGATGGGTGAAAGATTTTAAAATCTTTGTCGTGATGGTTATTGTAGGTGTCATCACATTGAGTTGGGTCGCTTGGGATTTACGACCTGCTCAGATGCGTAATGCACGATATACCAATACGATTGACTATGCGACGGTTGAAGGATCCTATGATTTTGAAAGCATTTATGACTATTTTGAAAATGCAGGAGCGAAAGTTTCAAAGAGTTTATTTAAACTTCAAAAACCATATGTCTATACTTCAAATCAAATTGATATGGTGATTGATGGATATGAACTCGTGGAACTTGAACGACCAATTCGTTTAGGAGATTCTACACGAACAGCGAATACCAATCGCTACCTCATCGCAAGCATTACCATTAATAATGGAACCGAAAGTTCCGTCGTCGTAAAAGATTTCCGGAACGTAGCCTTTGAAAAAGATTATTTATCAACTTCAAAAGCAGATGCTTCCTTTACCGGATTTGATTGGGCAAGTACGGGTTCGACGGGTGGCGAGGTAACCATTGCTGCAGGCAAAGAGAAACAGGGTGTTCTCTTTATAGGCCTTGATGCCAACGGCTATGCAAATTTATTTATGGAAGGCAGCATCAAACTGGAAACGCCTGAAATTCGTACGGAAGATGATATGGCGAATGACTGGTTATTCAGTGCTTACCGCCAAATTGATTTACCAGTAGCTGAATCGGAAGTGGAAAAAATCTATGATACTGTTGATGCACTACCAACCAACATGTTGCGATCAGCACAAGGACACGGTGTTACGACCGAACGATACGAACCGGATGTGACCTTCTTTTCTGACGATAAGGCTTTGTCTGCAACAATTGAACGCATCGATTTTGTAAATGGGGAATATAAACCATCGTATCTTGAGACACATCGTTATTCCGAAAAAGGAATTCAACGTTCCATGGTTTATCGCGTACGCTATGAAAATCATGGTTCAAAACCCATCCAAGTATCGGATTTACAAACTTCGCTTGAATCGGCCAATGCTGGACGCAAGCGCTCAAACTATCCCATGTATTCGCGAAATTTCATTAACCCAAATGAACCGCGGGAAGTGATTTATGAATTTGAAGAACGTTCCAATTCTGTCGTTAAGATGAGTCTTGGAGATCAATTAGAATTTTCTGTGGTATCTGAGAATAATCGAACATTATTAACAGGAACCTTTACATTAGAAAAATAGGAGGCTTATTATGGCATTAATCGATATCGTAAAATATGAAGGCAATCAAGACATCTTCGCGTGGAAATACCCAGGTGATGAACTAACTACCTTTACACAACTGATTGTAAATGAATCACAAGCGGCAGTACTTTTTAGAGAAGGGGTTGCTTATGATGTCTTTGAAGCAGGAAGACATACGCTTGAGACCGCAAATATTCCGCTTTTAAATAAAATTGTGAATTTACCATTTGGTAAAAAATCACCGTTTAAGGCTGAGGTTTGGTTTGTTAATAAGGCGCATACCTTAGATATTAAATGGGGAACTACTTCACCAATTCAAATTCAAGATCCAAAGTATGGTATTTATGTTCCATTAAGTGCTTACGGACAATTTGGAATTACTGTGAATGATCCTAAACCTTTCCTTGTGAAGTTGGTTGGAACGTTACCAAGTTTTGGGCGAGAAGATATCATCAATTACTTCCGTGGTTTCTATAATACGCATGTTAAAGACGCTATTTCAACCTATCTCGTTGAAAAACGAATCACCGTTTTGGAATTAAGTGCATATCTTAAAGAACTTTCGGAATCGATGAAAGAGCAAATGCAACCCACTTTTACCGAATACGGTATCGACTTGTTGAATTTCTATATAGCAGATATCAGTGTTCCTGATAATGACAAAGCGGTAATGCGACTTAAAGAGGCCCTTTCCAAACGTGCGGAAATGGACATTGTCGGATATGATTACAAACAAGAACGCTCATTTGATACACTACAAAGTGCAGCTGAAAATGAAGGCAGTGCGGGCACACTGATGGGTGCTGGAATGGGTCTTGGTATGGGTGCAGGCCTAGGAAAAACGGTTGGAAATGAATTTGGACATGTGATGTCTGAAGTGAGTTTTGAAAAAACACCTTCATGTCCTCATTGTGGGGCCGAAGTATCTGAAAAAGATAAATTCTGTGGCAACTGTTCTGAAGTATTGAACAAAGTGATGACGGAATGTCCAGGTTGTGGTGCGGAACTTAAAAGTGAAACCCAAAAATTCTGTCATGAATGTGGCACAAAACTGATGAAAGCATGTGAACAATGCGAAGCGCCCTTAGCGCCAAATGCAAAATTCTGTGCTGAATGTGGAAAGAAGGTCAGCGACGATGAATAAAAATCATAACTTAACATTTATCGTAGCGTTGATTACGATTCTTACCACGGTGCTTGTAGGATTTCTTGGTGGGTTTATTTCAAATATTATGTTTCTTTGGGTTTTGGTCACTGAAGTCGTATTTTTCCTCATTTCATTCGTTGTAGTGGGCGTCAAAGAAACCTTTTTGAAAAGCAGTATGGCAACACTGATGGTTCTATATGCTATTATTTCAATTGCATATACGTTAATTGTCGGTACCATCTCAGGTAATCCAAGTAATTCCATCTTAATTGGACAAATAATTATTCATGCGTTGCTTGTAATGTTATTGCTCTTTTTTAAAAATAAATCAGACCGATTGGATTCTAAGTAATTCATGCAACGTCAAATAAAAAAAATAAATGTCAATAATAAACATCGGCTCTATGAACGAAAAACAGCCCGATTGGTCTGGGGTGTTCTGTTTTTCTTCTTTGGACTTTTTGGGTTTGTCGGTGATGTGCAAGATGCATACATCTATGATTACAGTGGATTGATTATAGGTATTGCATTTATGTTTGGGGGCTTGGCAATGGTATACAGTGCTACCAAAGCGAATCTTAATCTTGAACGTTATCATGCTTATAATCAATTAATTTTTAAAAAAGGCGTGTTTTCGATTGATATGCTCGCGCGTTCGATGGATAAAACATATGCGGAAACACTCCAAGACTTGGACCTTCTCGTTCGTAAGGGATATCTCCAAGATATGAGTGTTAATCGGGATACACGAATGATCGAAGGGCTCTTTGTCTCGAAATACAAAGCAAGCGTTAAATCGAAAATGGTACGCTGTCCTGGTTGTGGTGCAAATAATGAAGTGATAGAGCATGAAACTACAGAATGTGAATACTGTGGCCGTAAGCTCAAATATGAAGCTGACTAATGCGAAGACGACAATACAGTTATCTCTTTTTTATGGGATCGATTTTACTGATTGAAAGCGCATTTTGGTACATCAAAGGACAACCCATGAATTTAAAAACTATGGGTTTAGGGATTATCTATTATCGAAGTTTGCTTTTTGCCTTCAGTGCACGTTCCGCATACCGTTATGTAAAAGATTACCTGATCACGGAATCAAAAATATCTTTAGGGATAGGAAGTCTTGCAGGATTGTTGGGTGCGCTCCAAATTGTGATGTTAATTCAAGCGATATAAAAAACCGTTCAAGATTGTCTTGAACGGTTTTTTTATTTTTGTTTTGTCGTAATAAATGGACCATCTTTGGTGATTGCGAATGTGTGTTCGTATTGACAACTTAAACAGCCGTTATTGGTACGCGCTGTCCAACCGTTATCATCCAATTTCGCATAAGGGGTACTTTCATTAACAATAGGTTCAACAGTAATGACCATACCTTCTTTTAACTTAGCACCCGTTCCACGTACACCTACAAAAGGAACCATCGGTTCTTCATGGATGGTAGGGCCTAAACCATGTCCTGAGAAATCTAAAGACATTTTGTAACCAAACTGAGTTACGTATTCGTCCATCACTGCCCCAATATCTCCCACACGGTTTCCAACTTGAGCTTGTTCGATACCGAGATAAAGTGCTTTTTCGGTAACTTCCATCAATTGTTTAACTTCAGGGCTGGGTTGATTCCCAACGCAATATGCCCAACAGGAATCAGATAAGAAACCATTGAGATCAACACAAAAGTCAACTTTGACTAAATCGCCATCTTTAAGTTTTGTGTGGGTTGGAAAACCATGACACATTTCGTCATTCACACTACAACAAGTAGCATATTTGTATCCTTCATAACCAATTTGGGCGGCTATACCACCATTGTCTTCAATCATTTTTTGTACGAATTGGTCAATATCATGGGTTGATACACCTGCTTTAATGAAGTCACGGAGCGCTTCATGGATTGATGCAAGCAATTGACCGGATTGGAACATGCCATCAATTTCGCGTTTTGATTTAATCGTAATCATATATACTCCTTTATACTTATAGGTCTATTATACGCTTAATTAGAAATAATTAAACCAGAGGATGTGCGTCTCACATCCATAACACTCCGACAACATATATGATAAATGAGTGATATATTTGATATATTATGATAATTATTTTAATATAGGGTTAGAAATGCTGGTAATTCTGATAATAATTTTCAACAATGTGAAATTTACAATATATTTTACAATCTCGTTGATTTTGTAAGGGATTTCGGCTATAATCCATATGCGTGCAACTATATTTCGCATATAGGCATTAGCGAATCGAAATTTTTTTCGTGAGCTCTTGTTTCAGCGAGAAATAGTTGTTTTTTTGTTGCATGAGCTCAAGTGTAATCCAGGAAGAAGGAGATGAACCTATGAAGAATCAGTTCAAAGTAGTTAGAGCATTTACCCATAATATTGTTTTTGCGCAATTAGATAAATATGACTATATCTTAATTGGTAAAGGCATCGGCTTTGACGCTAAGAGCAAATCGATCATTGACGAGTCTTCCGTAACGAGTTTTTACCGTATTCAGGATTTAGATAAGATGAGTCAATATGAAAAGATTGTCATGAACACAGATGATCAAGTATTGCTTGTTACTGAAGCGGCAATTGCTTATGCGGAAAAGACTCTAAATTATAAATTTGATGAGTCAATTCATATTTCATTACTCGATCATATTAACTTTGCGATTTATCGTTATCATAATCGCGTTAAAATGAGCAACTTCTTCACCGAAGAATACTATCTTATGTATTCAGAGCTTTATGATATTTCAAAACATATGGTTGAAATGATCAATGAAGAACTTGACGTTGAACTACCTCACTCAGAAGTCGGATCTGTAATTCTCCATTTACATGCAGCGATGCATCAGGGTAAGGTGTCAAACAGTGCTTTTTATGCACAAGTGATTACAGCGTCGGTTGCATTTATTAATGACCGTATTCCAGAAGAATATACTCAAAACAGCGTTGGAAAGGCCCGTTTAATTACACACCTCAAATTTGCATTTAAACGGTCTGAAGATAATGTTACCCTTACCAATCCCTTGATTGATATTCTTCGTGAACGTTATTGTGAAGCTTATAAAATCTCTGAAGATCTTGCATTAATGCTTGATCAAGAGTTTAATATTCAACTTCCTGAATCAGAAATTGGTTATATTGCACTACACATTTACAATTTACAACACTCTTAGTGTTGAGGAGGTTAGATTATGTTAGAAGCTGTGAAAGGTGGTTTGATTGTTTCATGTCAAGCCCTTGATGGGGAACCATTACAAAGTTCGATGATTATGGGGCGTATGGCAATTGCTGCGCAAGCAGCAGGTGCTGTCGGTATTCGAGCACAAGGTGTACAAGACATTAACGAAATCAAACAAACGGTTAATTTACCGGTCATTGGAATTATTAAGAAAAATTATGAGGGCAGTGAGGTGTTCATCACTGCGACGCATAAAGAAGTGGAAGCGTTGCTTGGAACGGATTGCGAAATGATTGCTCTGGATGCAACGAAACGCACTCGACCTTTTGACGAAAAAACGGAAGACCTTGTTAAACAAATTCATGCGGGGGGACGTCTCGCTATGGCAGACTGTTCAACGCTTGAAGAAGTGATCGAGGCAGAACGAATTGGTTTTGATTGTGTATCATGCACGCTTGCAGGGTATACATCGTATTCAAAAAATGTTGATGGACCGGATTTTGAACTGGTAGAGAAGATGGTTCAATCTGTGAAGGTTCCTGTAATTGCGGAAGGAAAAATTCATTATCCTGAGCAATTAAAACGTATTATGGATCTCAATGTTCATAGTGCTGTTGTTGGTGGTGCCATTACCCGTCCTCAAGAAATTGCGACACGCTTTATAGAAGCGATTAAGGAGAAATAATGTTTAAACAACTACAAAAAATTGGTAAGTCATTTATGCTGCCGATTGCAATCCTTCCAGCTGCTGGATTGCTCTTAGGGATTGGTGGAGCACTATCAAACCCAAATACTGTAGCAGCTTATCCATTTTTAAATCAACCAATCTTACAGGCTGTATTCCAAGTTATGTCTGCAGCCGGAAATACTGTATTTGCAAATCTTGCATTACTCTTAACAATTGGTCTTTGTGCAGGTCTTGCGAAAAAAGATAAATCCACAGCTGTGTTAGCAGGTGTTGTTGGTTATCTTGTTATGAATGGAACAATGACTGCACTTCTTGGAATTTTTAGTCCAGAAGGCGCAGCTATTGACACGGGTGTTATTGGAGGGATTGTCATCGGGAGTGTCGCAGTATACTTCCACAATCGTTACCACAATATTCAATTGCCACAAGTTCTTGGTTTCTTTGGTGGCTCCCGCTTTGTACCAATTATTACATCATTTGCGGCTATTTTCGTGGGGGCAGCATTCTATATTGTATGGCCTCCATTCCAACAACTCCTCGTTAGTTGTGGCGATTTCATCGCAACTTTAGGACCTATTGGAACATTCCTTTATGGATTCCTTATGCGTTTATGTGGTGCAGCAGGTCTTCACCATATGATTTACCCAATGTTCTGGTTTACAGAACTTGGTGGAGTTGAAGTTGTCAATGGTGTTTCAGTTGCTGGTGCACAAAAGATTTTCTTTGCCCAACTTGCTGATCCAAATCATGTGGGTCTTTATACCCATGGAACCCGTTTCTTTGCAGGACGTTTCGCCACAATGATGTTTGGGTTACCTGGAGCATGTCTTGCGATGTATCACTGTGTTCCGAAAGATAAAGCCAAACAATATGGTGGTCTCTTTCTTGGGGTTGCATTAACTTCATTTATTACGGGAATCACAGAACCTATTGAATTTATGTTCTTATTTGTATCCCCAGTCCTTTATGTTATCCATGCCTTTTTAGATGGTGTATCATTCTTGATTGCAGATGTATTACGAATTTCAATTGGGAATACCTTCTCAGGTGGATTTATTGATTTCCTTCTCTTTGGAATCTTACAAGGACAAGCTAAAACACATTGGCTCTATGTCTTACCAGTGGGCGCACTTTGGTTTGTAATCTATTACTTTGTATTCAAGACTTATATCTTGAAATTCAACGTCCCAACACCAGGTCGTGGTGAAGATGAAGTTGCTCCAGAAGCAGCAATTACAACTAAAGATTCCCTTAAAGATGATTCCGTTAAAATTATTGAATATCTTGGTGGTCAAGAGAACATTGAAGATGTTGATGCATGCATTACACGTCTTCGTGTTTCAGTGAAATCTCAAGAACGTGTAAACAAAGAAGGTTTGAAAGCACTAGGTGCTACAGATGTACTTGTGGTCGGAGATGGTATTCAAGCAATCTACGGCGCAAAAGCAATTCTATATAAAAATAATATTGTCGATATCTTAGGTATCGACGAATAATACTCATAAATATCTGAATAAAAATACAATGGTCACCGTAGTGTTCATTGAGAAATTATGTATGGAGGTTCACCATGTTTGAACGATTTAAGAAAAAAGAAGAAGTTATGAAACCATTTGGAACTGGGATTGCACGCTCGTTAACTGCAGTTCCGGACCAAGTGTTTTCTCAAAAAATGATGGGGGATGGATACGCTCTTGAACTTACAGAGGGTGCAATTACTGCACCAGTAAGTGGTGAAGTTACCATGATTTTCCCTACAGGACATGCATTTGGAATTACAACGGATGCAGGCTTGGAACTTCTGATTCATATTGGTATTGATACCGTAGAACTAAAGGGCGAAGGCTTTGATGCTGTTGTGAAACAAGGTGACAAAGTAAAACAAGGTGATGTCTTAACACACGTTGACCTCGAATTCATAAAGGCACAAGGAAAATCTTTAATAAGTCCTTTTATCTTTACATCAGGTCAAAGTATTGTACTTCATAAAGAGAATGAGATGGTTGACCCCTCAACAGATCAACTCTTAACAATACAAAAGTAAATAACAAGCAAAGGGTCAAATCTCATCAGTGTGGATTTAGCCTAAAAGCAAACATGTATAAAACCATGTTTGCTTTTTATGTGCTCATAGCATGAAAAATATCCTAATTGCTGATCTACCGTATAAAAGAATGGGATGATTAATCATAATTCGTTTAAGCAAAGACCATGAGTGGAGATATATGACAAGTTCTATTTTGTGTGTTTAATTATCATCATTCCTTAACACAAATTTCTTAGAATTCAAGTATACTTTTCACCAAAGGAGGTGCATGATGGTAACATTTAGACGTCCATATTCACGAATTGTGATGAGTTATGTACTGAGTGTTCTGATACCGCTAATGAGTGTGGGACTTATGTTGCAGCTCATGCACAATCAAACGTCTTTGGACTATGATAATATCTTAGGAGCCACAGCTGCCTTAGCGGGTATCGTGATGGTTGCTTGTATTTATTTTTTAGTTCTGAAAGATGCAGTTAAAATAAGTGTCAGTGAATCGATGCTTATATACTATCAATTTGGAAAATTAAGACATTCTTATCATTTGAAAGATTATCAAATTGAGACTTATGCCGAAGGGTCACGAATGGATTTAGTATTATTCGCATACACGGGTGGTGATAAGGTTGTAATTCATTGCCGACCTTTAGGGCGAGAGAATTTTGAGGCATTAGTACAAAGGCTTAATCAAATAAAAACCAACACCTAAAATGTTGGTTTTTATTTGATGTATTGTAGAACTTTTTCGGGAACATCTTTTTCTAAAATAATCTGTGACTTTACAACGATCTGTTTGCTTTTGATGATATGCATGTAGGATCCAGGTTGTAGAAGTGATTCCGGTTTTTTTGCTTCAACTGAGAATTGGACATCCGTTGTTTCACCTTTTTCATTGTATGCAATCAGATTGTACTTCCGACCTTCACTCACAGCTTTATGTGCTGCATCATATAAAGTCTCAATTTCGGTAGGTGTATCTAAGGGAACACGTAGGTAATAATCACTGCCGACATATCGGTCCTGATAGTATTGGTAAGATTTAAACCCTGAAAATCCCACAACCACAAAAGCAATCGCAATTATAATAATTGTATGTTTTTTCATTGTAACCTCCTTGGCGCTTTAATTGTAGCATCAAAGAATCTTACATAATGATACAAAGGACTTACAGTTATGTAAGAAAAAAAATAGACACGAGTGTCTATTTAAATTTAATCGTCATGGTGACAGGATTGTGGTCGGAATATTTGAAATCAATAGTTCCCAGTCCAACTGTATCAATAATTTCGATATTGTCGGAAACAAGAAAACCATCGATGACCGCCATAAACGTTTCTTGAGGCCGATATGCTTTATCAACCGCACGTACTGAAGGATTAGCGGGGTCTACACCCCAATGGTAGCCGGAAGGAGCAAAGTCTTCTGGCAGCTCCATAATCCAGTCAGGATAAGAATCCGTCCAAGTGAAATTGTGAGAATCGGTCGTTGGCAATTCATGATTGAAATCACCACCAAGGACAACATAATTACCTTGGTTATATTCGCTTTCGAGTACCTCTTTCATCTGCGCAAGTTGTTGGACACGAACCTTGCCCCCTTTATCAAATGCGGAGAAATGAGCATTAATAAGGATAAATTCTTTTCCATTATCCATCGGGTATCGGGTCACACTGAATGCACGTTTAAGGTCAAAGAGTTGTTTTACCAAGGGTTCTTTCCCATTGAACTGATAGCGTGTGGAACTTAAGGGTTCTGCTTTTGATAGAGTGGCAATCCCACTTTCTGCCCCTCCCATTGGATGCGTGAACGGTACAGGAACATATTTCACTTTGTAATTAGGGGCGAAAATTCCGTGATAGCCTTCATTACGAAGGAGATCATATTGATTCACATTAAAACTGCGCTTGCCGGAAAGATCCACTTCCTGAAAGAGCGCGAAATCAGGATTGGTGTCTTGGAATATAGAGAGAATGCCATCCATATTTAGAAGCACTTCCTCGAGTGTATCAGCGCCGGCTTTATTACCACCATCCATAAAAAAGTCTTGGTCTTGGCCAAGTGCAGCATAGCCAATATTATAAGTTAATAAAGTATATGGTTTATTGGTGTAGAGTGTGGCTTGGACATGCGCCTTGTCAATAGCCAAATCCGTGAGCGGTTCTGGCTTATAATCTGTTAAGAAGGCGTAGCTAATCAAACCACCAAGGATGATTACAATGACAAGTACCAAACTGAGTAAGGCTTTCCAAATCGTTTTTAAATGTTTTTTCATGAGGAACCCCATTTCTATAATTTAATTTTACGTTAGTTTAACCCGTGCTACAAGATAAATGTATAAAAATTTAAAGTGACTTATTTGTGGAATTTTAGTGATAATTGAATTAGTTTTAATGTTTAGTAGTATTTAGCGAAATGATGTGATATACTGTAGAAGTTAAAAGATACTCATTGCAATTGTGTGAACAAAGTAAGCATGACCTTCTTAATTAACTAGAACTGGAGGCATACTTATGGAATCAGGAAAAGTAAAATTCTTTAATGCAGATAAAGGTTTTGGATTCATCATCACTGACAGTGGAAAAGAAATTTTCGTACACTACTCAGGAATTATTAGCGATGGTTTTAAAACTTTAAATGACGGTGATGTTGTTACTTTCGATATTGAAAGTGATACACGTGGTGATAAAGCTATCAACGTTAAAGTTGCTTAATTAAAACACTATAATTTAACTCTCGGAAACGAGAGTTTTTTTGTGCTTTCTTGTCATCACATTATTTGTTATTAGGTATCAAAAATACCCATAAGTACCCAAGATTTGCTTTCAAATATCGCGTTTATTGACGACATTTAGAAATTTCTTAAATATTCACTATTCGATTTTTTTTTCATGTATTATAAAAAAAAGTCATAGCAATAGGACTATATATAAGGATAGCGGTGGTATTATGAAAAAAAGATTTAAAAAATGGATGCCTCTTGTTTTGTCACTACTCTTAGTGATTACAACAGGTACAAGTATTCGTGCCAATGATGACGGTACACTAGCGGAAATGACACCAATGGATGATGTATCTGTGGTGCAAACACTTATGAATGACGATGAAATTGAAGAGGAGCCTATCGCTGTTGCTTCAGATCGAAGTGAACCCGTCGATATTATTGTGGAACTTGAAGCACGTCCAATCCTTGATTATGAGAATGAAATCAGTCAAGTTGGCAGCATCGGTGATTTTTCAGAGACGAAACAAGCTCAAGATATTGAAGCGGATTTGATTCAGTCTCATGAAACGATTGTGGAAAAAATTGCGGAAACAATTCAGAAAGATGTGGAAGTAGAGAGTAACTTTACACGTGTTATGAATGGTTTTTCTTTAAAAGCATCTTTAGATGATCTCGCACTGATTAAAGACATCGAGGGTGTTAAAAGTGCGTTTGTCAGTCAAACATATCAAATTCCTGAGCCCCAAATGGTTGATAGTAATCGCACCATCGGTGCTGATACCATTTGGACCCAATCGCATTATAAAGGTGAAAACATTGTCGTAGCAGTCCTTGATACAGGGCTTGATACCGGTCATCCAGCTTTCGCAGTAGCGCCTACGCAATCACGTGTTAATAAGCAACGGATCCAATCGGTTTTAAATAATAAAAAACTAAAAGCATCTGCGAATACACCGGGATTAACTGCAGATCATGTTTATATTAACGCAAAAGTTCCTTTTGTTTATGATTATGCCGATAAGGATTCGATTGTAGATCCAAGCGCTCATAACTATGGCAAACTTGCACATGGTACCCACGTAGCTGGAACGGTAGCAGGTAAAGATAACGCCGATTTTAGAGGTGTTGCACCTGAGGCCCAATTAATGATCTTTAAAGTCTTTAGTGATAATGGTGGTGGTGCCAGTGATGTGAGCTTAGTATCCGCATTGGAAGACTGTGTCTATCTCGGTGTGGATGTGATTAACATGAGTTTAGGGAGTGATGCCGGTTATATGCATGACGCTTATAAACCTACAAATGATATGTATAATCGAATTCGCGATAATGGGATTGTATTGGATGTTGCAGCGGGTAATGCGATGTCTTCCTCCGAAAAAAACCTTTACGGTAATGATCTCACACTTGCATCTGATCCAGACCATGGTATTGTCGGCAGTCCATCAACCTATGCCTCACCGATATCGGTTGCCAGTGTAAATAATACCAAATACCGTCCGGGCGATAAGACTATAGACCCAACCCAAGTTACGCTCTCAAGTTTTTCAAGTATTGGAACTACGCCCAATATTAGTATAAAACCTGAAATATCTGCTCCTGGTGCATGGATCCGTTCCGCGATGCCGCGTCTAAACGGTCAAAACTATGACGAGATGTCTGGTACGTCGATGGCTACGCCACATGTTGCCGGTGCTTCAGCCCTTATGAAACAGTATTTGAATGATAAGTTCGGTGCTTTAACCAATATCCAAAAAATGGAATTAACCAACAATCTTCTAATGAGTACAGCACATCCTATTGTACAAAAAGATGGTGCGCCGCAACCCGTTCGAAAACAGGGTTCGGGTATGATGGATATTAATGCTGCCGTTAAAACTCCAGTTTATTTAAGTGTAGATCCAAAGCAAACACATGATGGGTCCAATCGTCCTAAAATCGAATTGGGTGATGACCAGCAAAAGACGGGTAATTATACACTCAAATTTAAAATCACAAATATAGGAAATAAAACAGAAACGTATCAAATTACAGAAAAAGTAAGTGTTCCTGTTATTAAACGAAGTATGATGGAAGATCATCGTGAGTATGCCTTTATGACGGATGATAATCGAACTGCCGACATGAATCGAAGTGGTCCCACTTCAGTAACGGTTAAACCTAATGAGACAAAGGATATCAGTATTACCGTCCAATTGACGCAGACAGAAAAAAACCGTTTAAATCAAGAATTTGAGAATGGAACTTATGTGGAAGGATTTATCCAATTATCACATGCCTCAAATCCACAAGTCAGCATTCCGTTCTTGGCATTTTATGGCGATTGGGAGCGTGCACCGATTTTTGACCATGCCGCAGAGTATGAAATGGGAGTACGTGCAAGTAATTATGCACACCGTTATCTTTCAGAAAAGATGACGATGGGAGGAAATATTTTTGATCGTCGTCTTGTACATACCAACCCAAGTCGATTTGTCTTATCCCCTAATGGTGATGGCTTGTATGATAAGTTGACAGGTATTAACCTTGGGCAATTGCGGAATGTTGAGAAAATGACGATGCAAATCACTAATAAGCAAACAAAACAATTAGTCATGCGTGAAGAACGTCCAAATATACGTAAAACATTTTATAATAATAACTACGGTAAGCAGGTTCCTAACATTCTATTTTGGCCTTTCTCAACCTTTACGGGTTTGGATCAACAAAAAAATCCACTGCCTGAAGGGCGTTACGAGATAAAAATAAGCGCAGATTTAGGATATCGTCCAGGAGTTGATCAAGAAATTGTACATATCGTGCATATTGATACAACCAAACCTGTGGTACCTCAAGATAAAATTAAATTCACGGAAAAAAATGGTAAAGTCATGCTTCATGTTGAAAGCAGTGACAATACATTCTTAACACAAACTGCCTTATATCCCATCTATAATGGTGAAGTCCAAGTAAATCGTCCTTTGAAGAAACAATATACGCCATATGATCTTGTATCACGTCATGCATTTGATGTTGATGTGACCAATTTAAAAGGGCAAGAAGTGATGATTTCTGCGGTTGATGCGGGAATGCTTGAAACCAATTATAAAACAACTGTTCCAGGAACACCTTCACCACGTCTTAAAGTAGATGAATTCAAAATAAAAGTAGGTGAACAAGTCCAACTCGAACCTGAAAATTTTAAATGGAAAGAACCAACCTTTGAATCCGAAGAAGCTACGATTGCGGATGTGAATGATAAAGGTTTGGTTACCGGAATTGAACCGGGTGCTACATTTATTGTGATAAAAGATAAAAATGATATTGATCTTGTTGCCCTTATTGAAGTCTTTAAAGAAGAAGAACTAGAAATTCAAATGAAAGAAGGGGAAAAACGTCAACTTACCCCTTATAAACTTGACGGTAAGCTAACCTTTGATTCTGATGCACCCCATATTGTTTCAGCGCGCGATACGGGTGAAATTGAAGCGCATCAAAAAGGGAAAGCAAACATTCTTGTTCAAAACGCTTATGAAAAAGTAACCTACAGTGTTGAGGTCGTTGATCAACCTAAATATAAACCAACACTTTCCTTTGAACAATCCCGCTATGAAATAAACTCAGGTGACGTGATAACACCACGTCTTATTATTTCAAATAATGACCCAAATAATCCGCAAGTGGTAACCCGTTTACTAACAAGTAATGAAGAGCATGTTAGTGTAGCGGGACTTAAATTTACTGGCGAACACGCTGGAGAAGCTGCTGTAATTGCAGAGTTAAAAAATGGAGCCCGTGCAGTTACGAAAGTGAAAGTAGGGGGCTTAGATACTAAAAAACTAGATATCCTTATAAGCCAAGCAAGCAACCTTGTTGCAGAGGATTATACGAAAACATCCATGACATCGGTTACTACCGTTCTTGGAGAAGCTAAAGCACTTCGAAAACAGAAAGGTGCAGATCAGTCACAAATTGATGCGATGACCGAAAAACTCAAAAAAGCACTTGATAGCTTGGTAGCGGTAATTAAAAACCTTCCCAAGACAATGGAAGTTGAAGTAGGAAGTACGTTTAAGTTAAGTCCAAAACCAGCGCAAGGCAAGTGGGTTTGGGATGATTCCTATCTCGAAGGAACCCTTCAAAATAATGATCAAGATATGTTATTTAAAGGTATAAAAGAAGGTCAAACCGATGTCCGTTATCGTACAAAAGATGGTGAGGAACAAACTGTTACGGTTACCGTAAAGGCCAAGCCAAAACCTGTTGAAATAGATCCTATTGTACCGGAGAAACCGAAAGATCCTGTTGACCCTGTAGTGCCAGAGAAACCGAAAGATCCCGTTGACCCTGTAGTGCCAGAGAAACCGAAAGATCCTGTTGACCCTGTAGTGCCGGAAAAACCGAAAGATCCTGTTGACCCTGTAGTGCCAGAGAAACCGAAAGATCCTGTTGACCCTGTAGTGCCAGAGAAACCGAAAGATCCTGTTGATCCTGTAGTGCCGGAGAAGCCGAAAGATCCTGTTGATCCTGTAGTACCGGAGAAACCGAAAGATCCCGTTGATCCTGTAGTACCGGTACCGGAGAAGCCGAAAGATCCTGTTGATCCTGTAGTGCCGGAGAAGCCGAAAGATCCTGTTGACCCTGTAGTACCGGAGAAACCGAAAGATCCCGTTGACCCTATAGTGCCGGAAAAACCAAAAGACCCTGTGATACCAGAAAAACCTAAAAAACCGATTGATGGGGGTGCTAAGCCCATTATCAATAAACCGGTTATAAAACAACCGATTGTCGCTCCAAAAGAGCCTGTGACAACCCATCCAGAACAAGTAGTGGATCAAAAACCTGTGATTCAATTTAGTGGTGTGGCCAGCGAGGCACTCCCTAAAACGGGTGTTTCACACCAATATCGTGGATTTACGCTACTTGGCATAGGGATTATGTTACGTGTTATTAATGATAAGAAGAACCGGTTAAAATAATATTGAGGAAAGGGGAGTGATCCCTTTTCCTCTTTTTATAAAAATTTACAATAAATTCATTACAAGGAGACGACAATATGTTATTCTAAACATAGTCTGTCAAAGACATAATATAAAAATAGGAGGACTCTAATTTGATTGAGTTATTAAAAGTTATAATCCTCGGTATTGTTGAAGGAATTACAGAATGGTTGCCAATTAGTAGTACTGGTCATATGATTCTGGTTGATGAATTCCTAAAACTGAATGCACGTCCTGAATTTAAATCAATGTTTTTTGTTGTAATTCAATTGGGTGCTATTCTTGCCGTTGTAGTGATCTATTGGAATAAACTGTTCCCATTTAAGAAAAACAAGCAGGGTAAAGTAACTGTAGAAAAAGATATTATTAACATGTGGTTAAAAATTATCGTTGCTTGCATCCCAGCAGGGATTGTGGGTGTGCTCTTTGATGATTGGATTGATGCGCATCTTTATAATCCAACCGTAGTAGCAATTATGTTAATCTTATTCGGTGTGATTTTCATTGTTGTTGAAAACCGTAATAAGAATACGAAACCCAAAATTACTAAGATTTCAGAAATTACATATCAAACAGCCTTTATCATTGGACTATTCCAACTTATTGCTGCAGTATTTCCTGGGACATCACGATCAGGAGCTACAATTGTTGGTGCATTGATTATTGGTGTATCACGCATTGTTGCGACGGAGTTTACCTTCTTCCTCGCTGTGCCTGTTATGTTTGGAGCCAGCATTTTGAAATTAGCAAAATTCTTTATTAAAGGAAATGGATTTATGTTCTCGGAGTTTGCTTTATTGATGGTGGGGATGATTGTATCCTTCATTGTTTCTGTATTTGCAATCCGCTTCTTATTGAACTATCTTAAGAAGAATGATTTCAAAGCCTTTGGTGTTTACCGAATTGTTCTAGGGATTATTGTGTTATTATTCTTCTATGTAATCCGACCAATGTTATTCTAAAAGGAGCGAAAGCTTCTTTTTTTTACAAATCACAAGACAACACACAGTTTTATTGAAAACTATATGCTAGAATATATTTATAAGAAATGAGGAAGGACTATCGACATGAAAAAATTCATATGTATTTGTTTGATCTTAGGAATCGTTACTGGGTGCGCGGAACGTAGCCAAAAAACCGAACCTGCCCTAACCCATCCCAAAGATAAAGAGGTTCATAAACTACCTCCAGTCAAACCTGATACAGAAAAAACCGATCCTGCTCCCGATTTGTCATTTGTAGATGCTATCGATTTCTATTTTTCTTTACATGATGATAATTCAATTATTATGGAGATAGCATATCGACCTCTTCATGATGAAGGGATTTATGAAGTCAAAGCAGCAGTTGAAGATAATGAAGTTGAAATCATGTTTGATGCGAACCATGCCATCATTTCTGAGACGAATGAGTACCTCGATCGTGGTGACCTCATCGAAGTTGAACGTGATGGGTTTACACGTGATGATGTTTTGGAATTGATTCCTGTACAGGATGCAATCAGTAAGGCTCTTGAAACAAAGCCTGGACAGTTTGTTGAAGTGGAATTACAGAAGAAACATAACGTTTTTGTTTATGAGATTGAAATCAATGGTGAAGGTCATAAATCCTTTGATGTCAAAATTGATGCAAAGACCGCAAAGGTACTGAAAGTCGATTAAGAGCTAATATCAATTAGCTCTTCTTTTTTTTGAAGGAGGCCTATGAAAAAAATTAAATTATTTATTGCTATGAGTTTGGATGGTTATATTGCGGATGCATCAGGTGAAATTCAGTGGCTGGATTCGTATAATTCTGTAACAGATGACTCATATCAATTATTTTATGAAACCATTGACACTGTGATTATGGGTAGCAAAACGTATCAACAAATCACTGAGGTGCTTTCCCCGGAAAGTTATCCCTATAGTGATGCAGAGACGTACGTCTTCTCTACAAGGCATCTTGAACCTCAAGAACGGGTAACAATCGTGAATCAACCTGTTGATTCCTTTGTATCCTCATTAAAAGAAATGCCGGGCAAAGATATTTGGATTGTAGGTGGAGCAGCTATCGTGGAACCATTGGTGAAAGCAAATCTTATTGATGAATATTGGATTGCGGTGGCGCCAGTGTTATTGGGTGATGGTATTCCTTTATTTTCAAAAATGGATTTCGTACAAACGTTGGTTCCAATGAGTGCTGAGCACATTGGTCAACTGGTGTATTTAAAATATCAAAAGCGCAAATAATTGCGCTTTTTTTGTTGCGATACTACGCAATCGAATTCATTATGAAATAAGTGTGAAAAATGAGCGCGATAGTCCTTGACTTGTATACATGTCAGTTGTATTATAAGTGGAATGACACACATATGTCGCAAAGAGGTTATGATGAAACAACAAGAAATTATTAGAAGAACTGTCCCATTTATAATTATGAATCCCACTGCTACGGTTAATGATATTGCAAAGAATGCAGGGATAAGCCGTGCGACATTTCATCGTACGTTTACGGGACGTGATGAATTGTACGATGTAATGGCTCGAGCATGCATTGAAGAAATTGACACAGCGCTTAAAGGTCTTGAACGAAAGTTGGATTTGTTTGAATCCCTTAAAGATATTGTCCATGTTTTGATCGAATTAGGTGACCGGGTATATTTTTTATACTATTATCCTGATGGATTGAATTCAGAAGCATTAAGACAGGACTGTCATGCAATTCTCAAACCACTGTACACGGTAGTATTAAAAATGTATAAAAAGAAAATGTTAAATCAAAATGTGAATGAAGGATGGATTATCAATACCATCAATAATTATGTTTCGATTGCTTGGGTTCAGGTGTATGTGGGTAATGTTACGCTTGAAGAAGCGGTAGATAATACGATGCAAATGTTACTTCATGGTATTGTTGCGTATTAAAAAAACGTCTTAACGAGATAATGTCGCTAAGACGTTTTTTTATTTGAGACGGGAGGTGCTACTTCAGAACAGTTTTCTTCTTTAAGATTGATGTACTTATTAATAATTACAGAAATTAGAATTCCAAAAAGTGTTTCTAAAATCCGTCGTACCATATACTGAATCGCATCCCCTTGCGTTCCATTATGATTTAATAAGACGGCAAGGACTAAAATCGCAGACATGGATGTAGCATATTCACGAAGGTTGAGAATCTTACATAGGGTGAGATCAATCAGAAGCACCAGTACAATCAGTACTGTATAGAGCAAAGAATCACTGGATATATTAAAATTGATGGTAACAATCAAAAAAAGGATTCCAATAACCCCTCCGAAGAGGGTTCCTAGAATCCGGTCATGTGAAGCTCGCACAGCATGTTTCGGAGACGATTTCATCATTAATACGGCAGTGATTGCGGCATAAAAGGGCGCGGGATATCCAATGAGCCATGCAGCTATTAAACAAATTGCGACAGCTAGGGTTGTTTTTAATATTCTTAAACCGGGTAAATATTTCGTGTCCATAAGGCACCTCGATTTTCTATACATCATAAAAATACAAAATATACTCAATTTCATACAAATTATACATAAAATATCAATTTATGTCATTCTTCCGTTAATATAGGTTTGCATAACATTACAAAAAAAAATCATAACCTTCTTTGTATGTATGCAGCACAAACTATAATAAAGGTTCATCAGTGTGTGATGAGCCATGTGCACCATCTTTGGTGAGACTACTGCTTTTCGATGAAGTTAAGTAACATTTGAGAAATACCAAACGGAGATGAACACACTTCGTAGTTCTTATTTAGGTATGGTGGGATATTCTAAATAATTTCGGTATCTCGTAAATCATTATATCGCACATAATGCATTTATGCGCTTGAGTATACATGACCATATAGGCAAGCGTTGTTACTTCAGTTATCATTCTAACGAATGACGATATGTTTGCGAATTATAATAAGACGCAAACAAAGCACATCGTACCAAAATTTGTTTTGATCAAGGGGATGTGAAGCATTACAAAGATTTGGGGCGGAAGGAGGAGGCCAATGAAAAAAATAGTTAATCACGTTGTGCAAGGGTTACTGAAAATTTCAGACCAAGCAACAACATTATCACTATGGTCTTTCTATAAGCCAGAATTACCAAAGAAAAAATAATAAAAAACCTTGGTTAGTAACGGACCAAGGTTTTTTTATGACTTCAATTTTAGGATTGGATTATGCTATAATTTATGCAAAGGAATGGTATGGCTTATGATTAAAATAGCAATTGTTGATGATGAACCTGTAATGCATGAGCGACTAAGAGATGTAGTGAATCAAACGCTCCTAAGTCGAGACATTGATTATCGCATTTTAGTCTTTGATAATGCTAACGATGTATTATCATGCATCAAAAAGACCAAACTTGATATTGTTTTATTGGATATCGAATTGGGTTCTCGAAATGGCGTTGAATTAGCAAAACGTCTTTCGCTCGATAGTCCAAGCACTGTGATTGTTTTTATCACTTCGTACGAAGGTTATATTAAGGATGCCTTTGGACTTAATGTGTACGACTATATCCTAAAGCAAGAATTGGATTTACAACTGCCAGAAGCGCTAATTCAGCTTACAACGCGACTTACGCAGCGGGACAGTCTTGTATTTAAGTTCGATTCAGGGATTTTGAACTTAGAACTGGCTGAAATCGTCTATGCCCTGTATGAGAATCGTAATATTACGATTTTTACACAGGACGAATCGTATATTATGAAATCAACCAGTTTGACCAAAATTTATGAACGATTACCTGAGGCGATGTTTATCCAACCAAACAGTCGCTATATCGTGAATATGATGTATATTCAAGAAATGCGAAAAGGTATTATCAAATTAAAGGGATATGACGATGTGATTGAAGTATCACGGGGACAGTTTAAAAATTTATATCAAAATTACTTAGATTTTTTGGTAGAAAGCGAGCGGCTTTAAATGACAAATGAAGGTATGATGCTCATAGGGGAAGCATTGTTCTGTTTATTGGACGTGTTACTCCTCTTTAGAGCTGCACAAGTCTTTCTCACGCCCAAAGATAACAATAAGTTTAAATTCTGGGGTGTTACATTCTTAACATCCTTTTTAATTTTTAGTGCAACAGTTTCAACGGCCTTTTCGTCCTTTGTGTCGATTATTATGGCCGTTTTACTCGTTATCTATGTTTTTATTCTCTTCGATGGAAGTGTGTTTGCGAAAATTATGTCTGCAATCGTATATTACCTTCTATTGGGAATTATCACAATCTTAGTCATATCAGCAGTTGTGAAGATTACAAATATTCAAGTGGATATTTTAATGGGAGCGACTGAACTACGGATGATTGTGATGTTTGGGATTAAAACCATTACCATCATACTGATCGAATTACTGCGTCGTTTTCTAAGGCCGAAACAATATACCCAAGATGTTTTTGTATCCAATTATACATTGGGTTATCTTGTCGTGAATCTATTCGTCATTATTGTTCTTTTTGATATTGTATTAACACAAGATTATATTATTTGTAAAAATCTTATTTTTTATTTTATTATTATTCAAACGATCTTAATATCAATTATGTTTATGATCATCAGTAATTATTTTGAGATGAAAGTTAAAAATGAAACCTATCAAACCATGATTGATGCTTTTAATCTCTATCAGAAACGTGAAGTAGAACGTGTCGAATCAGATGTGGAAGTCTTAAAACTGAAACATGATTTAAAAAATCACATGGTATCGTTATCTTATATGCTTGAATCGGGAAAGGATGACGAAGCCCGTGATTACATTCATGAACTAATTCATCACGAAGCCTTAAAGACCTATGTGAACACATCCAATCCCGTTGTGAATGCGATCGTTAATTCTAAAATCACCCAAAATCCAAAAATTCAATTTGTAACCCGTGTCGGTATTTCAGAATTTAATCTTGAACCTTATGATTTAACGGTTTTACTGGGGAATGCTTTGGATAATGCAATTGAAGCAGCTTCAAAGTGTGATCGAAATCGAATTGTAAAGTTATATCTTGAAGAAAATCGTCAATTTTGTAAGATACAAGTCGTAAACACCTTTGATGAAAAACCACGAATTAAAGACGGTAATTACCTGTCAAGCAAGCGTCAAGGTGATAAACGTGGCTTTGGCATGGTAGCAATGAAAGAAATTACCCAGAAATATGCAGGTAAGATGGATACGAAAATTGAGGCTAATTATTTTAAATTAACGATCATTCTTTCGAAAGCATCATAATGTGCATAAAAAGATACAATATAAACCGTTTCATGTTTATCGTGTATCTTTTTTTCATATAATACGTAGAAGAGGTACCGTATGAAAAAATTATCAGTGAAATTAAGTCATAATTTCTATAAATTTGGATATATTGAAGAAGATGATTGTGATCGCATGCGTTTTGCTTTAGAGGTGGTGATGTCCAATCTTTTTACCTTTGGTTTCATTATTCTTATGGGGATTGTATTTCATCGTTTTCGTCCAACGCTTGCATTTGTGGTGTTATTAGGGGCGTTACGAAGTCTTGATGATACCTTTCACTCAAATTCATTTTTAGGCTGTTTTTCAGTTACGGTCTTAGCTTATGCATTCTCGGTTTTTGGACCGAGTGTTATCGATGTCAGTTTTAAAACACCGTATATGCTATTATCATCGTCTTTTTGTGGGTCAGTAATGCTCACATTTATGTTTAATCGAAATAACATCAATATTAATAAAACATCGGGATTTATGAGTTACATCATTATTATGTGCATGATTCTATTCATTCTAACGTTGGGCATTCCTCAAATTTCAGAAATTATTTTGGTGGTGATGAATGTCATTATGGTTGTAACTGTCACCTTCGCGCTCGGTCAAATTATTAATATTCGTGAAGAACATAGCTAATTAAAAGGATTAAAAAAGACTGCGTACCTGCACAGGATGATCGGGTAGGCAGTCTTTTTTTTATGGTTAAATTCAGTGTAATACCTGATTTTTATAATTCAAAGGGGCTTGCAATCTCAACATCAAAATCAATAACTAAGACAGTTCAATTTTTGTTTGTGTAGACTTGTGGCTTTCTTTTCTCAATCGATTCATGTTGTTTGCAATCAAATTAAATCTGTTTCTAATTCGATTCTCACTTTCCAACATTAACCCATAATTCGTGCTTGTCTTCTAATGATTATCTGTGCTATAATGCCAATAGTATGAGTCCTTTAAGTTGTGACAGAGAGCACAACAAGGTACGCAGTCAACTTTTGTATTATGATGCATAAAGCTGCTTTTTACCTTATTTAAACTTAAAGGACACCTTCGGGTGTCCTTTTGTATAAAAGACCATACGGGAGAAAGAAGAGGTTTTACGAATGAGTCATAATCTTACAGTAGGGGTTCATGAGAAACCCAGTTCAACAGGCAAGTGGATCATCTTAAGCTTGCAACATGTCTTTGCGATGTTTGGAGCAACAATTCTTGTACCGTTTTTAACGGGTCTTGATGTTGGGGTTGCGCTTGTCGCAAGTGGAATTGGAACATTAATTTATATTATATGTACAGGTGCAAAAGTTCCAATTTATTTGGGAAGTTCCTTTGCATATATCGGAAGTGTTGCGGCAGCAATCGCTTCAACTGGAGGTGCCGCGAGTGCCTATACCGGCCTCATGGTTGTTGGTTTAATCTACTTAATCGTGTCCATTGTGATTACCTTCACCGGAAGCGGTTGGATTAAAAAACTTTTACCGCCAGTAGTGGTAGGGCCAATGATTGTGATTATTGGATTATCCCTTGCACCTACAGCTGTTAAAGAAGCGGGATTAATGGGTATTGATGTTCTATTAGAACAAGGAAAGTATATAGGTGTTCAAGGTGCTGCTTGGAAAGTGCCCTTGGTTGCATTTGTAACCTTTATGAGTGTTGTCCTTGTTTCCATTAAAGGAAAAGGATTTATTAAAGTTGTGCCATTCTTAGTTGCTATTTTTGTGGGATACTTCACATCAGTTGCTTTAGGACTTGTAGATTTAAGTACAGTATTTCAAGGCTATAGTTTTTTCCAAATGCCGAAATTTCAATTCCTGGGAACTTATAAACTCGATTTTACGGCCGTAGCAGCCTTTGCACCCTTAGCACTTGTAACGATTGCTGAGCATATTGGAGACCACGTTGTTTTAGGAGAAATTACGGGTGAAGATTATCTTGAAAATCCAGGTTTAAATCGAACCATTCTTGGGGATGGTCTTGCAACCTTTGTATCTGCCGCAATTGGTGGACCTGCAAATACAACTTATGGTGAAAATACCGGGGTTATCGCAATGACCGGAGTTGGATCTGTTTATGTAACAGGCCTTGCAGCCATCTTCGCAATTATGCTTGGATTCTTAGGTTGGGTACAAGCATTTATCACAAGTATCCCATGGGCAGTAATTGGTGGGATGACCATTGTGCTCTACGGTTTGATTGCATCAAATGGTATTAAAGTTCTGATTAAAGACCGAACTGATTTATCCAACATGAAAAATTTAGTGGTTGTAGCTTCCATGCTCGTCATTGGATTGGGCGGAGCAAGTGTACAAATTACAGCACAAACATCGTTAACCGGTATGAGTTTAGCGGCGATTGTAGGGATTGTACTGAATGCCTTCCTAAACTTTATTGATAAACCTTCTAAGGTTAAAGAAACGCACTAAAACGGCTTATGCCGTTTTTTTTATTTTGCCCCATCGTTTGCATTTTTTAGGTGTAAATCGAAAAGTACAACTGAATTGTTTATTAAACTAAATCACTCAAAGTATGAACATGATAATCTATAGTCGAGAGGTGACAAAGATGAAAAAAAATCCATTATTTTTACTTAATAACAAACGCCCTGTGGGTGTTTATTCTGCATGTACAGCAAGCGGACCTGTACTTGAAGCTACTTTAGAGTTCGCAAAAGAAAAGAATTCTTCAGTTGTTATTGAAGCAACCGCAAACCAAGTTAACCAATTTGGTGGTTATACGGGGATGCAACCCGCTGATTTCAAAGCCTTTGTATATGAGTTATCAGATAAAGTAGGTTACGATAAATCACGCATCATTCTTGGTGGTGATCACTTAGGACCTTTAACTTGGACTGACCTCAATGAAGATGAAGCGATGAAAAATGCATGTGACTTAGTCTATGCTTATGTTCGTGCTGGCTTTACAAAGATCCATTTGGACACATCCATGCGTGTTGCAGATGACAGTACAACAGAAATGTTATCCAATGAAACCATTGCACGTCGTTCAGCGATGATGGCTAAGGTTTGTTTAGAAGCTTATGATGATCTTTTAAAAGAAGATCCTGAAGCCGTATTCCCAGCCTTCATCATTGGGAGTGAAGTTCCAATTCCAGGTGGTGCTCAAGAGGAAGAAGATACACTTGCAGTAACATCTCCAGAAGCATTTAAAGAAACATACCGCGTATTCCAAGAAACTTTTAAAGCAGCAGGCGTTGAAAAAGTGTTCGACTCTGTGATTGGTATTGTTGTGCAACCAGGTGTTGAATTTGGTGATGCGGATTTATTCCAATACAATCGTGAAAATGCAAAAGAACTGACAGATACATTAAAACGTGAATTTGATTCCTTTGTATTTGAAGGACATTCAACGGACTATCAAACACCAACACACTTACGTGAAATGGTTGAAGATGGCATTACAATCTTAAAAGTTGGACCTGCATTAACATTTGCATATCGTGAAGCATTATTCTCACTTGCTCACATTGAAAATCAAATCTGTGAAAATCCTTCAAACTTTGTGGATGTGCTTGAAACAGCAATGCTGGATAAACCTGGCAACTGGCAAAAACATTACCATGGTACAGAGAAAGAATTATTCATTAAACGTAAATACAGCTATAGTGATCGTGCACGTTACTACTTACCAGTACCTTCCGTACAAGAAGCAATTGCACAATTAGTTGCGAACTTAAATGCAGTTGATATTCCAATGACCTTGATTTCGCAATACATGCCTTATCAATATCGTCGAATTAAAGATGGAATCATTGAAAACAATGCGGATGCTTTAATCAAAGACTATATCAAACTTTATTTAGAAGATTATCAATATGCAACGCATGTTGATGAATTAGAAGCATAAAAAAACAAAACCCGCTCTGATGAGAACGGGTTTTTTTAATGCTTATTTTTCTTTTCGGTTGAAGTAAATCAAGAGGGCAAAGCCTACAATCGTAATTCCAAGTCCCAATAAAGCATTTGAATTAGAACTTACACCGGTATTAGGCAGTTGCGTAGGATAAGGAACATCTTCGCTATCAATTAAGCCTGAGTCGTCATTAATTACAAATTTTGTATTGACCTCAGTGGTGACATTACCATTTTCAACCCGTTCGCCTTCTTCTTCGCTATTCGGATTTGTAACGAGTGGTGTTTCAGGAAGGATTGGTTTTAATTCGGGTTTTACTTGTGGTTTGATTAAAGGTTTTTGGTCTACTGGTTGTTCAACTTCAGGTAATGTTGTGTTAGGTTGCTCCTTAGGCTCATCATTGATAATATGAACCATTACATG
Organism: Erysipelothrix tonsillarum DSM 14972; assembly: GCF_000373785.1. Classification (GTDB taxonomy): domain Bacteria; phylum Bacillota_I; class Bacilli_A; order Erysipelotrichales; family Erysipelotrichaceae; genus Erysipelothrix; species Erysipelothrix tonsillarum. Next base: position 267,927 of record NZ_KB892379.1, read on the forward strand.
TTTATCTTGAGCGGTATGATGTACTTTATCCGTGACACCGACTGTTACATCATAGTCACCCACCGCATTGAAGTCGACTGCTGTTTCCATATCTGAATCAATATCGACACCACCAATCATCATTCGTGCATTGCGATGGCGTACATGAGCATGTATTTGAGTAAGGAAGGCCGCTTCATCACTTACTGTACCCACTTTATAACTGATTTCTTGGTCCACATAAAGTTCATCATCCTCTACCAAATCCCATGATGCATACAGAGGTGTATCCGCTGTAACAACATCACTGGCTTGAGCAGGTTTGGTAGCGTCTTGATCATAAAACCATCCTAAGAATTGATGAAGAGGATGTGTCAATGTAGGGAGTGTTCCTAATGTTTCATCTTTGTATGTATAGAAAGCATCTGGATTTTCCACATCACTAAGTTGTGTTTCATATGTGACAAGATTTTTATTAATATTTAATTTTACAGCGTTGGATACTACTTCGGTGTTTGAGCGTTCAACACCAATAACAACACGATAATAGGCGCCATCATTTGCTTTCTGTGCTGCAAAGGACAAGGCATCTGCTGTTTCACCTTCAAGATCTACGAACGTTTCGTTGTCTTCACTGATTTGCCATTGATAGGTGAGTTTGAAGCTTACCGGAGCATCGATACTTGCATCGGTTTTAAGGGATACGGTTTCTCCGAGATCGTATGTATCGTTTATAACAACGGGTTCATACGAAATGGTTGCATCGTTATCAATTTCATAATAAATGTAATTACCAAAACTAAAGTAGTGCCATGCACCATGTGAATGAGGCCATAGCGATTCATCTTTTTCTTGACTGATTTCAATAATTTTACCGTTATTAACTTTGCTTGTTTCCGCATTATAAAGATCATAAGCTAAAACATTGTTTTCACGGCTATTTGTTGATATTTCAGTCATGTTCCATCCATTATTTACTAATGAATTAAAGGGACCTGAGAGGCCAACTTCAGGAATCGGTGTATCTGCTTTAGGACGTAATTCCAGTGCGTTTTTGCCACCATCCGTCATTTTAAGACGAATACCATTCGGGTTTCCGGGAGTCACAGTATCCAGTGGATTCCCATCAATATCCACCCAAGGGTTTGGAACCTTCCATTGTCCTTCTTCATTATCCCAAACCATAGCTGTCGCAGCTTTACGACCGCCACCGTACCAATCTTTTTTATAATACACATGATCAATCGCATTGGTTACATATTTCAAATGACGTCCCTCGATTGATGGTTTGAGATAAAAATTAACGTTAAAATCAAAACCGTCATGACGTTCATTATTTTTTCCGTTATTAATAATATTTACTTGGTAGAAAAAGAAATCAGAATCGACACGCCCGGATGCGTTCGCAAACTTTTGATTTACCACTACATCTTCCACTACGGTTGTGGAAGCAGCTTGGACACTGGTTAGTGAAGCTGTAAAAACAAGTGCGGTTAAGATTCCCATGCTTAATTTTCTTATTGTATTTTTCATATTATTTCACTCCATTCTTTTGTGAGTTCATTATAACTTTACAAAGAATGCGTAACTTAAAAGTGTCATAAAAAAACGTATCGATGATATGAAATCTACATATTCCACATATACTTCACAAACAACACAAAACGAACACAAAAAAAGAGATGCCGAAGCACCTCTTTATCATTGCTTATTCTGCATCGCTAGAAGCAGGAAGTTTGTACCATTCAACAATCGGAGTATAGCCACCTTCGATTGGGTTTCCATTAGCATCAAGTGCTCCGGAATCTTCGGCCCAAATACCAAATGCAGTACCTACAAGACCGATTACGAGAAGTAATCCTATACATTTTGTAGGCGTCCAATTGTGCTTTTTAACAAGAACAAAGAGCATCAATGTGATAATTAAAGGAATTAATTGAGGTAAGATACCATCAAGAACTTCTTGGAAGTTAATGAAGGCTCCACCACCTTGATCAATGGTGATACGGAGGGATGTTGCACCGTAGTTCGATACAAGCGCCCCAACAATGAAGACACCAAGGATACTTGCTGCACGTGTAAATTCTTTTGCGTTATCTGTGAAGAGTGATACGGCATTGGTACCCAATTCATAAGATTTATGCATTAAGAAGTAACGTACTGCGAATTGTGCGATGTTAAAGATGAGTAAGAAGAGTATAGGTCCCATCAAGCTTCCATTGATGGCCATATTAGCAGTTAGTCCTGCTGTAATGGGCACAAGTGTTAACCAGAAGAGGGCATCCCCAATTCCGCCAAGAGGTCCCATTGCCGCAACACGTACGGCACGAATTGTAGGAATATCTGCTTTTTGTTGTTCAAGGGACAACACAATTCCCATTACAAAGGTAACAAGGAATGGGTGAGTATTAAAGAACTCAAGGTTGTGTTGCATCGAAGCAGATAAATCATCTTTATTTGTATGGATTTTTTCCAGTCCAGGAAGAATTCCGTAAAGCCATCCACCTGCTTGCATACGCTCGTAGTTGAACGATGATTGCAAGAAGAGAGAACGCCAGACCATTTTGTTTAATGTTTTTTTGTCCAATTGTTGCGCTGGATTAAGGTCTTTATATGTATTAGATTCCATCTTCGTCACCTCCACCTGAAGTTAAGTCACGTAGTTTTGTATTGGTTTGGAAATCATAGATTGCGATTGCCGCACCAATCATGGCAATAATAAGCAGTGCTGAACCTTGGAGTCCAGGTACTTTGCTGATAATCGTTGCGAATGCAAAACCAAGGAAGAAAAATCCCCAAAGTTCGCCAGAAAGCATAATCTTCATGAGAATTGCGAATCCGACATAACGCATCATCTTACCACCTGCAGCGAGTCCGGCCATGAACCAACTGTTATTGGATGACCAACTTACAATTGCGCCACTGAAGGATACACCAAGTTTCATACCAACCATAATAATTACTGCAAAGAGTAAACCAATCAATGCCATACCGATGTAGTTAATCTGCTCAATACCTTTTGGATTGGCGGCTTTGGCAGCTTCATCTGCTTTTTTCATTAGAGGTGACATCAATGTAAATGCTGTTGTTACAGCATATTGACCTAATAGTGCAAAAGGAACAGCCATACCGACTGCAGCACTTGGGTCAACACTTGGCATTGTAACAGCAAAGATTGTAGCCATAATACCACCAATAACGGCATTAGGTGGTTGTGCACCACCAACAGGCATACTACCAATTTGAATAAGTTGATAGGTTCCCCCAACAACAAGTCCGGTCTTCATATCCCCTAAAATCGCTCCAATAACCGGTCCCACAACAATGGGTTGGTAGAGTGATTCAAGGAAACTGAATTGGTCGATCGCTACGATAAACGTAACGATAAATACGAGCAAATACTGAATAAATGTAAAATTACTCATAATTCTTTCCTCCTATATATTATTGAAATAATTTGTCGATATTATCGGCACTCTCTGTAGGTACTTTACGGATCTCTAACTCAACGCCGAGTTCCTTCAGTCTCTTAAATGCTTCAACATCTTTATCATCAACTGCTACAACTTGGGCAACTTGACGTTTTCCTTCTGACATATGCATATTCCCGATATTTACCTTCTTAATGGGAACACCACCCTCCACAAGTGTTAATACATCAGATGGACTTTCACAAACAATAAATATTTTTTGTTTGTCAGAAGCCTTATGAATTGTATCGATTGTTTTTTGTAGGGTCCAATAACGCGTTGTTGCGTAACTTGGAGCCGCCATATCCATCAGTCCTTGGCGCATCTTATTGGATGCAACTTCATCGTTTGCTACCAAGATTAGGTTTGCGCCGATAGCCGAACACCACTGTGTTGCGACCTGACCGTGAATTAATCGATTGTCAATTCGGGTTAAAACAATATTAGGCATGTCAACTCTCCTCCTTCTGCCATAAGAGATGTAAGCGCTCTTATACTCTAAGTGTACCGTATTAGTCACATTTAATATTTGCACATTTTTATACTTGTTTTGCACTTTTGTGTATACTCTTGTGGTTATCACACAATAAGAACAAGAATGTCCTATGATTAATATAGATGGTGCATGTCATTAAAGGAGAGAATATGTATTTAAAAACAACAAGTCCTCAATTTTTAAAATACGGTAAAGTCCAAGATCAACCTTCATCTTATAAAGTCAATCGCTATTATGTTGAAGGGAAGGTCCCAAAATACTTTAAATCTGTTTCCGCTGAAGTCACAGTGGAAGTCTTGGAAGGCATTGCGCTCGTAATTATTTTAGATCCTTCTGGAGATCCAGAGTTGTTTGTCATTCATCGCATTGCTCGACTGAACCCCAATATCCCTTATACCATTATTCCCTTAACGCAAAGTGCGGTAATTGAAGAATCAGTGCAATCAAACGATATCTATGCAGTTCATCAACAAGAAAATAAAAATGAAGTTGTTTATCACCCCATTCAGCCTAAATTTTACGTGACGGATATTTTTTCATATTACTATAGCGTTAAAGGGAAGAACTATCAATTTTCCGGAGAATCACATTTCTATTGGGAAATGACTTATGTTGATACGGGCGAACTTGTGACCGAAATTGATGGTCAAGAGTTTATTCTTGAAAGCCAAAGTATGATGATTTATTTTCCCAATCAATTTCATAAACAGCGGATTGAAGGGGATAAGTCGTGTTCGTATTTGACCATTATGTTTGATATGAACATCAACACGCACGATATTGACCATATTAAAAATAAAGTCTTCACATGCACGCAAGAAATGTATAGTTTGTTTAATAGTTTTATTAAGCATTCTACGATTCTCGAAACATATGATGTTCCCTATTCACGTGATCTCATGATTTCCTATCTTCAAGAATTAGTGATTCTTGTCATTCAATACGACAGTCCAAATCATACGCAACACATCAATTCCAATCCCATTCAAGCAAACTTTGAAAATGAATTGGTGAATGAGATTAATAAATATATCCTAAATAATATTTGTGAACCCATTTCGGTTGAAGATCTCTGCAATCATTTTGCCATCAGTCGATCCAGCTTGCAGGTCCTATTTAAAAAGAACATGGATATGCCACCTAAGCAATATATCAATGATATTAAAATGATGCGGGCGCAAGTGATGATTCTTGAAGAAAACCTTCCAATTACTGAGATTGCTATGCGATTAGGGTTCAGTTCAATTCATTACTTTTCAAGAAAATTTAAAAAACAGTTTGGTTTATCTCCCAGTGAGTATGCCCAGTCTTTATATAAAAAAAATACCAGCGATGATTAGCTGGTATTTTTTTATTTTGAATCAATGATATTTGAAATACTGTAGAGCGCAATTTCGATTGTCTGTCCGGAACTTAGTTTAACCTTCGCTACAGAATTTTGAGTATCTTTACTTACAAAAACACCCATCAATCCACCGGCAAACATGATGTTAACACCTGGTTTTAAAGCTTTAAGTAAATCATCCATACGTTGGCGGGAAGCCTTGATTGATTTTGCAGTTTTAACATAATAAATTATGGCAAATACGGCAAGCAAGACACCAACCGTAACGCATGTATAAACAATTACGTGTATGGGTTTCATATCATTTCCTCGTTTCTTTAGATGCCATCTCCATCTTCAAGCTCTTCATGACGTTCTAAATCAGCCATATCAAAGAGATCAACTTGTGAAGCACCCGTTTCACTTAGGGAAAGGGCGAAATCATGGAGTAGCGGTTCACCAAGTCGCATTAGACTGGCTTCAAGCAACATGGAAAGGTTCGTTCCGGTTAGAACTTCAACATTCTCATGTTGTGTCGCAATCATGACGGATTCTTTAAAAGGTGTTCCACCTTTTAAATCTGTGAAAACGAGAACACCATCTCCAGTGTTAACGTGGTCAATAGCATTTTTTAAGTCTTCAGACAACGCATCGGGGCCTTTTTCTTCTAAAAAGAGCACTGCCTCATATTGCGGTTGTTTTCCAGCGATTAATTCCACAGCAGACGTTAAGCCTTCCGCAAAACGTCCGTGTCCTGTTACGACAATACCGATCATCTATTTTTCCTCCTCGTGGGAATATGGATAAATAATAACACCTTGTACTACACGGTTTACAAGTCCTGATGGCCATGGATTATCTGGCGATTTTGCTAAATCAAGTGATTTGTAAAGGGAAAGTACCTGTGCATACATAACCATATTGAGTCCAACTAAATCTCTGTTTGTAGCTTCATTATAGTTAATTACGACATAAACATCAACGAGTGCACGAATTTCATCATCATTCATAGTATCCACAACCATGATTTGATTGCCATTACGTTGTGGGCTCATTTCTTTAATAATATCTTTTTGATATTGGCGTGTATATGGATCTTCTTTCATATAGACCACAGTAAGTGTGGTGCTGTTTACGATTGATTTAGGTCCATGACGGAAACCAAGTGGTGAGTTATGCATTGTTACAACTTCACCTGCAGTAAGTTCAAGCATTTTTAATGCAGACTCTTGAGCAAAACCGTTTTGATCGGCATCACCAAGATAAACAATACGATCAAATTTAAAGTTTTCGACAAGTTCCATCGCAACTTTATAGCCTTCTTCGTTGAATGCTTGACCGACACGGATAATATCTTGAATGGATGGATAAAGTGCTTCTAAATGGTCGGTATTGAAAGCAAGGAATGCAGCTAAGAACATATTTGAGAAACTACTTGTCATCGCAAAGGATAAATCGTTTGTTTCTTTTGGAAGTTTGATTGAGTAAATGTTTTCATCTTCACGCAATGCAAGTTTTCCTTCGTGGTTACAGGTAATAACTAAGTGTTTCGCACCTTTATTTATTTCATTTACCACATCAACTGCAGCAATAGATTCAGGTGAATTCCCTGAACGACCAAAGGATACAAGGAGTGTTGGTTTTACAGGGTCGATAAAGAGTGCAGGGGTAGCGACGATATCTGTAGTCGCAATGGATTTAAAATTTGAATTAAATTCTTTTACGAGTACAGGGGCGAGGGCATTCCCGACAAATTCACTGGTACCTGCTCCGGTAAAGATTACATCGTATTCTTTTTCATTGATGATTTGATTTACAAAGTCTTGGATTTCTTGACGACGTTCCAAAACAATGTGGTACGTTTTATCCCACGTTTGAGGTTGTTGGTGGATTTCATTTGCCGTATCAAAGGCTTTGAGATCTTTCCAAGTTTGTTCGTTGTTATTAAACATAAATATATGTCTCCTATCTATCGTTGTTCAATGTCATTATAGGGAAGGGGTGAAGGGACCTCAACCAAATTGGTTAAAGATACAAAAACCTCGTTAAAAAAGACAAGTGATTATGAGATATGGTACAGTACAATAAAGAAAAGGAGTCAACTATGAAAGCAGAAACAACGAACACTTTTACTGATTTTTTGACACGTAAAGTTTATACCGTACCTAAAGGTCAAGAAAAAACCATGCTTTTTTATCGTAATCGCTATGTGATTGCCATTATGTTAGGAATACTGTTGGTGAGTTTTAATGTTCCGACATCATTCAGTGCGTGCTTATCACTTGGATTTGCTCTCTTGGGAGAATTTCGATATCGTTTTGTATTTCTTAAAAAATGCAAACCGGTACCGATAGCACAAATAAAACAGAAAGATATCGCTGCCTCGAGTTTACTGCTCAACAGTGGCCTTTACTGTCTTCTGGGAATCTTATTGATTTACCTCGCGGTAATGGAACCCAGTGTTGAAACCTACCAGTGGTTTTTAGGAGCCTTGGGTGGCATTGGTGTTATCGTAGGAGTTATTTATCTTATTCAATTTATTTCACAACGACGCGATCAAATTTAAAGGTGCTTTGCACCTTTTTCTTATGAATTATCTATGAAAATAAGACAGTTAAATTAAGGGCTTTCCGGCTTTGTGCTAAGATAGAAGGTGTAAAGAACATCAAGGAGGTATTGTATGCAAAATATGATTGAAGAATATCGACTTAAAACAAAAGGAAATCTCGGAAATATGGTGTTTAAATGGGGTCCAATGGTACTCTTGGTTGGGCTGGTCGTGTTGCTTGTTTTAATTCAAGTAACATTTGGGAATATTTTTAAATCAATGGAACAACTGGATCTCTTAGCAGCGAATGTGATGAAAATTAAAGTAATGGTAAGCATCTTGCTTGTTGTCTCGGTAATCGTTGGTTTATTAATGCTTTGGGATTATGTGGCAATGGCTGAAAAACGCGGCTATATAAATCGTGTTTACAGTTTAATTGGTGTTGTTTTTTTCTTTATGACGCTTGTTAATGTTAATAAAATAATTAAAATCAGTGCAGTGATTGATGCGGTCAAACCATCTCATTCCGTTTATCGAATTATTGCATGGGGAGTTATTGGAGTTATTGGATTAATTCTTGGTGCTGTTCATGCTTTTAAACAGGATACTCGAATTGTTTTAGAAAGTGAGGTGGAGTATCGTGCTCGATGATAATCAATTAGAACGGCTTAATATAGCGGGTGTAGTAGATTTGGATGATGCGTTGGCGCGCGTGCGTCGTGATATTAAACCCAAATTATCTCCGCAAAAATATGCTCGGGTTGTGGCCTCTGTTGCCAATCATTATGCAGAAATAAGTGATGTTACCCAGCAAACCACAGTCATCAGCGAACCTGAGCCACCTATCGCAGAAGAAAAGCAATCGGAAGCAGATTCACAAGCTGGATTTAGTACACGGTTTTTTGCTTCTTTATTAACGGGACTTTCCGTAGTGAGTTTGATTGTGGTTATGCTCAGCAATCATAGCTTTGGTCAAATGGTTAGTATGTTTGATCAGGGAACGCCCTTGGTTTGGATAATTCTCAGTGTCTTGTTATTTGTATCAATGCTTGTAATTCGCATGATTGAACGCAATGAAAACGAACATGCTAAGTATTACTTAAGTCGGAAACTTGTTTTATGGATGAGTTCCCTGGGTTTGCTGAATGCAGCAATGGGCATCTTTGTAATGGCAAGTTCTAATAAATTTAATCTTGTTTTAAAACTGATGTTTTCGCTCGTACTGGGGAAAATTACCGTTGTGCTCTGTTTGTTGACGGTGATTGCATTCATCGTGGTGTTGATTAAACACGATGAATTGGTTCTTGTGAAAGTACAACCTTAGGAGGTATGAATATGGATGATAAAAACAAATTAGATGATATTCTTGATGAGGTCGATGCTAAAGCAGCAGAGCTAGAAGCTGAAGCGAAACGCCTTGAGGCGCTTGAAGAAGCTAAAAATGAAGGAAATCAAAATGATGCAATCCAAGAATCCGTTGAAGACTTAGATGATATTTTAGATGAGTTGGATCAAATGCCTGATGACATGATTGAAGCTGAAGCGGAAACGGTATATGTCATTGAAGACGATGAACCTGAAACCGATGTAATCGAAGAAACGATCATTAAAAAAGAAAAAGTAAAGCATACGCAAAAACGTTCGGACAAGCACGGAAAGACGAAGCATAAGAAGTCAAAGAACAAGCGAAAGGGCATCATCGCCTTAGTCATCTTGGTACTGCTTTGTGTGGGCGGATTCGCTGTGTGGAAACTGAAATTTAGTGGACAGCCCCTAAATGCCTTTAAACATATAGAGGTTACTTTTGAGGGGGTAGATACTAAAGGGACGGCTGCATTTGAAGTTGATTTGGAAACTGTAAAACAAAAAGACGAGAAGGAAATTTTAGAAACCTTAACGTATACACTCGAACCGGATGAAGGGTTATCGAATGGTGACAAAGTAAAACTTGTTGCAGAAAAATCTGACGAAACCGATCAACTTTTAAAAACTAAAAAGTATCGCTTCGATACATTAGAGAAAGAAATCGTTGTGAAGGGTTTATATGATTCTGAAAGCTTTAGTATTTTTGATCAATTCAGTATTAGCTTTGCCGGTGTTGATGGTGATGGAACGGTTTCATATGAATCCGCAATGGATGTGGAAGCAGATTATCTCCAAACCATAGTAGAAGGAACGACCCTAACTTTCTCTAAAGATAAAAATTTAATGAATGGTGATGAGCTTACGGTTAAGGCAAGTTTTAATAAAGATGCTATGGCGGCAATGAATCAAAATAAAGTTAAGATTGCCGAAGAGCAAACAACGGTGACAGTTGAAGGCTTGAGTAATATCTACGCCTCGATGGATGATGTAAAAGAATACAAAGAGCTCCAAAATCAAGCATTAACAAAAATTAAAGCTGATTATGCCAAACACCCAGACACCTATACGAATTTCAAATTAGAATATGCGTGTTACACAGCAGAACCGCAAAATAATGTGAATGCAGTGGATCACTTTGAGAAACATCCTTATTCCAATGGGAGTTTGATGTTTATTTATAGTTTTGATCGTGTGCGTGGTAATGATGTTGCGCGATTCGCCGATAATTATGGTTATACAAATATGATTTTAAGTGAAGGAAACCTTGATCGCAGTGCCATGCTTCTTATGTCTCCATATCAAGATGGGGCAACAGTTGAAAAAGTATTGAATGAATTAAGAAGTAATAACTTTGCTTGCGAGGCGCAATAACTTGAGCAGGTCTATGAAAAGCAGAAACCGCGTATAGGGTTCTGCTTTTTCTTTTTACTATAACTTCTTTTAGATTGAATACTTGTTTGCAAGGCGGGTGCTGAGCCGTGCCATGTAACCTTAATTATACAAAATAAACAGGATTAAAGGCTCCTTAGTGTAAGCGCTTGCTATCTATGTGATAATTGTGTATAATTTGTGTAGAGAGCCAAACAAGCATGTAGTTAGGGGGATTTTTATGAAGAACTATTATGCTGTGTTTATTGCATTTACGCTCATTGTTCTAACGAGAACCGTGATTCAACCAGACTTACTCCTAACCCTAAGTGGTGTAGTGACATTTCTTGTGATTATCGTATTTGCAGGAACACAAATATTTAATTTAAAGCATGAGGTAAGAGATGAAAAACTTCTCTATCTTAACGCTGTATTAAATGTATTTGCAGCTTTCTTATATTACAACAATGTTTATAAAGTAATAACATTAACGGCATATGATTCGCTGTTATTCGGGTTAACAAGCGTTCTTGCATTCATAGCGCCATTGTTACTGTTTCTTGCTCGTGATACCTATCACTCGTGAGTGCTTTATACATAATCGTAATTGCTTGTGAAAATATAACCAGTGCCAGGTTATATTTTTTTTGCCTTTTGATTGCATATATGAGGAGGTTTAGTATAATGGGGTTAGTTTCTGATGGAGACTAAGAAAATTGAATTCATACAAGGGGTGCTCGTATTTCGGGCTGAGACTAAACGGTTACGTTTTAAACTCTAAGCATAATGCTTAATACCTGATCCAGGTAATACTGGCGGAGGGATGTATCAATCGCATACTTTTTTTGAGTAAACGTGTATACCTCTTTTCGTACGAGAAGAGGTTTTTTATATTATAAGGAGGTTCTTATGAACGCAAGTGTCGCAATTCAAGTTTTACCCAAAACTACATCAAACGAAGAGACAATTCGTATTGTTGATGAAGTTATCGCTTATATTAAACAAACAGGATTAAATTATGTTGTCGGTCCGTTTGAAACATCAATTGAAGGGGATTATGATGAACTGATGGACGTTGTGAAACAATGTCAGTTGATTGCTGTGAAGGCAGGAGCAGACAAGGTTTCTGCCTATGTAAAGATTTCATATGCACCGACAGCGCATATCTTAACAATCGATGAAAAAATTACCAAACATCAAAAATAAATTGTTGTCGGTATCCGCAATCTTGGGATTGCTGATTCTATGGCAAGGACTCTCGTCACTGGGAATTATTCCACGTTTTATGTTGCCGGCTCCCAGTGATGTCGTCAATGCCTTTATTAATGATTTTAGTTTACTCATGTATCATGCGAAAACAACACTCTTAGAAGCTTTTTTAGGATTAACATTTGGAATTTTGTTGGGTTTTATTTTTGCGGTGATTATGGATCATGTACCCTGGTTCCATAAAATGTTCTATCCGCTCATTATTTTAACGCAAACAGTTCCGACCGTCGCTTTAGCACCTCTTTTGGTGTTATGGATGGGTTATGGCTTATTACCCAAAATTACGTTGATTATCTTAACGTCGTTTTTCCCCATTACAATGGGGTGTATGAATGGATTTCAATCCTGTGATCGGGATGCATTGAACTTAATGAAATCCATGGGCGCAAATACGTATCAAACCTTTCGACATATTAAATTTCCACATGCCTTACCCTACTTTTTTTCCAGCTTGAAAATTTCGGTTTCTTATTCTCTAATAGGTGCCGTGATTGCCGAGTGGTTAGGTGGTTACAGTGGATTAGGGGTTTATATGACCCGAGTTCGTAAGTCGTATTCATTTGATAAGATGTTTGCCGTAATTTTCTTTATTTCTTTTTTAAGTCTGGTTTTAATGGGATTGGTTTCGTGGTTACAGAAACGCACCCAACCATGGCTTTATGCGGAAACGACACAAAGAGATGGAGCAAACAATTAATGAAGAAAAATATTATGGGAATGTTGGTGTTCGGGTTGATTTTAACGGGGTGTGGATCGAAGACATCCAAACCGATACGCATTGTTTTAGACTGGACCCCCAATACCAATCATACTGGTTTATATGTTGCCCAAGAAAAAGGTTTTTTCAAGGCACAAGGCCTTGAAGTTGAGATTGTGCAACCGCCAGAAGGGTCGACAACGGCCTTAATTGGAGCGGGTGGTGCGGAGTTTGGTGTTAGTTTCCAAGACACGATGGCGCCAGCCCTTGCAAGTGATCACCCTCTGCCCGTTACAGCAGTTGCAGCCTTAATTCAACACAATACGTCAGGGATTGTATCACTGAAAGAAAAAGGGATTGATGCCCCACGTAAACTGGCGGGACATACCTATGCAACGTGGGATTCCCCAATTGAACAAGCGATCATTCATAAAATTGTGACGGATGACGGTGGCGATTATGATGCAATTAACATGGTTCCCAATACCGTGACGGATGTGGTATCTGCATTGCAAACAAACCTTGATGCAGTATGGATTTTTAAGGGTTGGGACGGAATTGCAATTGAACAAGCCGGATTGGAAACCAATTTTTTAAACTTTGCCGATTACGGTAGTGAATTGGATTATTATAGTCCAGTTTTGATCGCAAATAATGATTATTTAGAAACACATGGGGATGAAGCGCGAAGCGTACTTAAAGCAATTCAAGAAGGGTATGAATATGCCATTGATAAGCCCGATGAAGCAGCCGAAATTCTTGTACGTAATGTGCCGGAATTGGATTTAGAGTTAATGAAAGCAAGCCAACAATACTTAGCACATGAATATAAAGCTGAGGTGGCACAATGGGGCAGGATTGATAGCGTGCGTTGGAATAAGTTCTATACGTGGCTGTATGAGCATGAATTAATTGCGATGCCCATTGGTGAAGATGTAGGTTTTACAAATGACTATCTCAATTAACGATCCAGTTCTTAAACTGGAGTCCATTTCGATGAGTTATGGGACTAAAAACGTTTTAGCGGATATTTCGATTGCATTACACCAAGGAGAAGTTGTTTGTATTCTCGGTGAGAGTGGGGTCGGAAAAACAACGCTTTTTAATGTGATAGCGGGTCTTGTAAAACCGGATAAAGGGTTGGTCTCGTTACATGGTAATAACATTACTGGGAGTGCCGGACACGTTTCGTATATGCTTCAAAAAGATTTGCTCTTACCCTATAAAACCGTTGTGGATAATGCCGCATTACCATTGCGAATTCGTGGGATGGATAAGGCGAAAAGTCGTCATGAAGCACGTGCATATTTCTCAACCTTTGGACTTGAGGGGACAGAGATGCTTTATCCTTCCCAATTATCGGGTGGGATGCGCCAGCGGGTTGCCTTTCTGAGAACGTTTCTCTTTTCAGATGACGTTGCTTTATTGGATGAGCCTTTTAGTGCTTTGGATACAATTACGAAGCATCAAATGCAAACGTGGTATTTGGAAATTATGAGTCAATTAAAACTTTCAACGTTCTTTATTACGCATGATATCGATGAAGCAATTTTATTATCCGATCGCATCTATATCTTAAGTGGGAAACCTGGAAAAATTACCTATGAATTAACAATTGATGCACCGAAGCCACGCGATGACAACTTTATGCTTTCTGATGCGTTTATGACGTATAAACGTACGCTCAAAGAACATTTAAATGAGACGAAAAGCACTCAATAAAAAAGATACACACGCTTAAGTGTGTATCTTTTTCATAAAACTTGTTATATTGATAGTAGAAGGTCGAGGAATACCATGTTAAATACAAAAGAAGAAAAAGAACGTATTGTTTTGGTTGGAGTAGATTTTGGGAAGAAAGATTTTAACCTTGAATCATCCATGATTGAACTCGCAGACTTAGTAGAAGCAGCGGAAGGAACCGTTGTGTATCAGATTACCCAAAACCGTGAGCGACCCGAAAGTGCAACGTATATTGGCCTAGGGAAAATCGAAGAAGTGATGCAGGCAGTCGCAACGTATGATGCAGATACGGTTGTTTTTAATGATGAATTAAGCGGATCGCAAATTCGTAATCTGGAGAGCATGATTGGTTGTAAGATTGTTGATCGCACCAATCTTATCTTAGATATTTTTGCGCTGCGCGCAACAACTGCCGAAGGTAAACTTCAAGTAAAACTAGCGCAATTGAAGTATCGATTACCACGACTTGTTGGTTATAGTGATTATTTATCACGTACCGGTGGTGGAATCGGGACAAGGGGTCCGGGTGAACAAAAACTTGAACTGGATCGACGTTATATCCAACGTGAAATTATGCATGTTCAAAATGCGTTATTAAAAACAGAAGAAAACCGTGAGATTACACGAAATAAACGGTTAAACTCAACGTTACCGATTATTTCCTTTGTTGGTTATACCAATGCTGGGAAATCAACGTTGATGAATGCCATCTTAAAAAACGGAGATCCACTGTCAGAAGAAAAACATGTTTTTGTTAAAGATATGCTATTTGCGACACTGGAGCCATCTTTGCGCAAGGCCCGACTTAATAATGGGTTGAATGTAATTCTTACGGATACGGTAGGATTTGTATCAAAACTACCTCATACTTTAGTGGAAGCCTTTAAAGGAACACTTGAAGAAATAAAATATTCGGATTTAATTATTCACGTAGTGGATGCTTCCAATCCTGATTTAAACATTCAAATGGATACAACGTATGAAATGCTGCGAGATTTAGAGGTTTTAGACCGTAAAATCATTACCGTTTTCAATAAGATGGATTGTGCTATAGATAATGAAATCACTTCATATCAAAATGAATTTGGAAATCGAATGTATATAAGTGCCCATGATCCTAAGGATATCGATCGTTTGGTGGATGCCATCGAAGTGGAATTGGAAGCAGATTTTAAGAAAGTTTCGTTCGCAATTCCGTTCGAAGATTTAGGTGTGCTTGATGTACTTGCTTCAAATTATGAAATCATTGGCTTAACCTATACGGAGACAGGTGCACAATTTCGCGCAGTCATTCGTGAGTCGGATCAAAAACGTTATCAACAATATATAATCTAAAACGATGCGGATAACCGCATCGTTTTAGATTGCTTCGTATCCTTTATGCCCCAAGATAGTGTATAATGGAAAGGCACTTTCACACATGTCAATTCGGTATGGTGAATTCGGTTAAGAATAACCATGCATAGAAAAGAGATGATATCGTGAAACATACATTTAAAAATTACGGAATCGACGCGTCGATTCTAAAATCAATTCAATATTTAGGCTATGAAGCGCCTACGGAAGTCCAACAAGAAGTCATTCCTGCTGTTTTAAATGGCAGAAATGTGGTTGTACAGTCACAAACCGGAAGTGGGAAAACAGCTTCTTTTGGAATTCCTCTTTGTAATCAAGTTGTTTGGGAAAAACGTAAGCCGCAAGTCCTTGTTCTTGCGCCAACACGTGAATTAGCAATTCAAATTCAAGAAGATCTTTTTAATCTTGGTCGATTTAAACGTCTTAAAGTTGAAGCGCTCTATGGCCGTAGTTCGTTTGAAAAACAAGCACAACGGTTAAAAGAAATGACGCATATCATTGTAGCGACGCCCGGTCGTTTGTTAGATCATATGGCGCGTGGAACGGTTGATTTATCTCATATTGAGACATTGGTCATTGATGAAGCGGATGAAATGTTTAATATGGGATTTATTGAGCAAATCACAAGTATTATTAATCGCATCCCTAAGAAGAGTCAAAAACTGTTATTTTCAGCTACGATGCCTGAACGTGTTAAAGATTTATGCACGCTTTATATAAAAAATCCACACTGGATTGATATTGAAACTGAAAGTCGTGTAGAAGATCGTATTGATGAACGATACTATATCGTTGATTACCCTGACAAAATGGAATTATTAGAAGCGGTATTGATTACTGAAAATCCAGACAGTTCAATTATCTTTTGTAATACAAAAGAACAGGTCGAATCTGTGACGACTTTTATGGAAGACATGGGATGTAAGGTGGATACCCTACATGGTGGAATGGAACAACGATTCCGCACAAAGGTCCTAGCAGATTTTAAGCATGGCTTGTTCCGCTACCTCGTGGCTACGGATGTGGCAGCGCGAGGCTTGGATATTGATGATGTTTCGCTGGTTGTTAATTTTGATATTCCTGAGAATACGGAAAGTTATACGCATCGTGTAGGCCGTACGGCACGTGTTGATAAATACGGAAAAGCGGTTTCGTTCTCAAGTCCTTACGAAATGAAATATACAAACCAAATCATAAATGATACAGATCATGAACTACAAAAAGTTGTGAAACCCAGTCAAAGTTTAATTGATGCACGTCGCAGTGCGTTTGAAGCGAAACGTGATCGTCAACCGAAAATTAAAAAAGACAAAGCACATGATTTCAAACAAGAAATTACCAAGATTCATATTAATGCTGGCAAGAAAACGAAAATGCGTCCCGTTGATGTGGTTGGTGCGTTGTGCTCGATTGATGGCATGACCGCTGAAGATATTGGAGTAATCAGCATTGTCGACGTTTCAACCTTTGTGGAAATTTTAAATGGCAAAGGGGATTTAGTTTTAGATGCTCTGAAAACAACACCGATTAAAGGCCGTCCACGTAAAGTGAATCGTGCTAATAAAACGGAATATGAACGTTTACTGTAATTAATAGTTCTTACAACTTGAGGAACCGCACACGTTAAAAGGTGCGGTTTTTGTCTGCAACATTAATGTGTCCCAATATAAAAGCACCGATTGAACGGACATCAATCGGTGCTTTAAACGATCTACGAGCGTTTACGTTTTAATATCAGTAAACCACAAACTGTCATTGTCCACCCCAGTGTTAGTGATAATGAAGTGGATTGACCTGTGGGAGGTAATGGTGTTGTTCCTAAATTTGTGACCGGATTTGGTACACGATGGGTTTGGGCAACAGAGGTTGTTTCCTGAGTTGGCTCCGTTATCAATGGTGCTTGAATGGATTCATCTAGAATAGGTGTCATTGGGATTTTGGGGGTGGTTTCATCAGGTTTTTCTACAGGAGGAACCACCCGTTTTGTAAGCCCACTAAGCGCTTGTTCTAAATTTATGATTGCCTGTTTTATTTGTTCTTCCGTTGGTACTGAGCGTGGTTTAAAACTTCTAAAACTCGAGGATGGGGTTATGAAAAGTTGTTTAGCCTGTTCCAGTGCTGTCGTTACAGCCTGTACACTTGCTTCAGTGTATGTATCGAGGTCTAAAGTTTCAAGAGAGGCTTCAACTTCATGAATTTTTAGCTGCAATGTTTCTGGCGTATACGTTGTGATGGCCAAAGACTTCAGTGCTTCGTTGAGGACTCTCACTGCTTGATCAATATCTGTTTGTGTTGTGCTGGATGCTTCAAGTACATCCGTAGCCTTAGCATGCGCTTCACGAAGCACACTAAAACTTGCTTCGGTATACAAATGTTGGTTAAGGCTGTCAATTTGACTGAGAAGGTCTTTCAGGTCTTCTATTTGTAAGGGTGCTTGATAGATGGCACCGTGTAATGTGATTTCTGATGCGTTTCCGTAATTTTCAAGACCACTCACAACCCTAAAAACTAAGGTATCCACATGAGCATCCTCAAATGATATTGTTTTTTTTGTAAGTGTAGATGCCAATGTGCCTTCTTGTATGACATGAAGTGGTTTTGAACCCAGTTTACCTAGAATTTGGTAGGCGGTAACAACACCATTTACCGTACCATCTTGTCGCGGTAAATATGTTAATGTGTTTAAAATCATATCGTTGTGAAACGAAATGGTAACATCAAAGGGAGGATTTTTATCACCCCATTTTGAGTGCCAGAAAGTGGTAGGATCACCATCGAATGCTAAGGCGATGGGTCCTTCTACTTGCGTATTTCCGTTTTCTGTTTCCTGACTTGAGGCCGTAACATCAAAAAGTGATAACGGAATATAAGTCGGATCAATGTTAGCAATTAGTGACTGAATTTGATGTACAAAATCACCGAGGGTAAATGGATTGTCATTCAAGAGCTCCGCCTTGGTAATCAGTTGATCTGCCTCTGCTTTAACACTAGGTGCTAAGTTTTTAAAATCAAGCGAACGCAGTTTATCAACTGCCTCATTAAGACCTTCTTTATTCGCA
The DNA here is from genome assembly GCF_000373785.1 of Erysipelothrix tonsillarum DSM 14972. GTDB lineage: Bacteria > Bacillota_I > Bacilli_A > Erysipelotrichales > Erysipelotrichaceae > Erysipelothrix > Erysipelothrix tonsillarum. The sequence continues at coordinate 286,601 of NZ_KB892379.1, forward strand.
ATATTAAGGTTTTTTCCTTCGCTGGTTTCGAGGTATCCTTGGGTAAATCCTGAAAGGTGTGTCAAGGGTTCGACGATATCGAAACGAAGGGTATGTGTATCAATCCGTATGGGTTGAGCTGCTTTTCCATCGTTGTACGTTAGAATCAAGTTTGAACTGTAAATGAGTGATTGTTCTGCATGAAGTTCAATAAAGTCATCATGGCTTTCAAGATGTAAGTTAGATGTATCTTTTACACCAAGGTCTTCAAAGGAGAAGCGTTTAAACATCATCGACATATTATCGCCATTCTCTGGTTTCTTGTGCTCATACATGAGACCAAAATGACCGTCAGGTAAGGGTTGAACGACATTATATTCATAATTACCACTTTGCATATGCGTATTGGATAAGAGAACCATGGATTCATCATCCAAGATTTGAAGGAGCTTTACGGCCCCATTGGTGCGTTTTGGTCCATTGGGATTCGCAAGTAAGACATATTCTTTGCCGTCGTGATTATAATGCAATGCAGACATTTGTGAATAAACATCCGTAATCGGCAACGTTTCTAAATCATTTTCCCATGTCTCCCCATTGTCATAGGATGTTCCGACAAGTACTTTACCGGATACGTTTCGTGCGAATTGTTTTAAAGTGCCGTTATTTAATTGAATGACTTGTGATTCCGTCACCAAGGCACCACTGTTGTTGAGTGTTTTAGAATGCAATACTTGGCCATTGAAGTTACGGTTGTCATTGAGGGATTCCGTTTTATGCCACGTAATACCATCAGCGCTTTTAATCATCGATGTTGATTGAGAGTTACCTCCGTGCCGATTGGTATGATAAATAGGGAATGCAAGATCGCCATTTTCAAGTTGTAGACCAACACCTGGACCCGTCCCAATAAATTGCATCCAATCTGCTTTAACTTGCGGCGTAATATCATGAGGAGAAGACCACGTTGCCCCTTCATCATCTGAATGTGTGAGCCATAGGTAGGCTGTTTGGCGAATCCGTAAAGGGCTTTTTTTAAGATAAATATTGCCGACATAGGTTTCATTTTCATAAAGATCGCCTAAGTCGCTAAAAGGCATCCCAGCTTCAGATTTAAGCACAACCCGGTAGTCGGTTTTATAATCGGTATCATAGGTATAGACCGACCCATCGGGTTTAGCGTAATAAGCATCGCCTTGCGCGTTTTTGAGTACAATAAACGTTCCGTCAGTTTTGGTTACGTATGGTTGTCCAAAGTCCTGATCCTCATTTTGTACACTGAAGAATCCACGTGATTCAGGGAACATATCAACTAAAAGATAAATACGACCGTTGCGTTTATCTTGCGTCATTGCAGCATCAATTAAAAAGGCAGCATTTTGATAATTAGTATTCACATTTTCTTGTGAAACCAAGTCATCGGATTTTAAGTCAATGATAACCTCACTATCAGACCATGTTTTACCGCTGTCAAAACTGCGACGCAATGCAATATCAATATTACCCCAATCGGCTTGATGTGTATTCCGTTTGTCAATTGCGGCTAATACGGTTCCATTTTGTGTTGTAAGTAAACTAGGAATGCGATAATTCTTACTGCCATCTTGTCCGGGTGCATACAGTTCAATCGCCTCTGAAGCCGTTGTCTCTACCGATGACGCCGTATCGGCGTGTTTTGTTTTAATTTCTTCCAGGGTATCAACATGGGATGATAGGGAAAAGGATGCAATCTTACCTGTAAATGGCCACAGATTCTCACCTTTTGAACGGGCAACACTCCCCAACTTCATGCGATTCCACGGTATGGTTTGGATTTTAGAAAAATCGATACTTTCTTGTGTTGCGATGTGTTCTCCATCTGCGAAGATTTCAACACGATGGCCATGATTCAGAACAGTAACTGTGTGCCAGTGCGTGTTGGCCAGTTTGGTAGACGTACCGAAAGTATTGATGATATGTGCTCCAGATTCATCACGGAATTCAATTCCAATTTTTCCGGTACTGTTTTGATAGTAGAGTGCAAAATAATTGTTTTCTAGTGATGCATTGGACACAGAGAACAGCGAGACAAGTTCATTAGATAATGACTCGGATCGAAATCTTAGTGTCAACGAACCTTGATTGAAATCTTTTAAGCTGGACAAGGAAGCGGAAAGATCTGTGCCTTCACCACTAAGATAAAAATCATTCATATTTAGATCATTCATTGCATAAACAGAATTTGGACACAGACTTATGCCCATAATAAGTGCTAGAAGCATAACAAAAAATTTACTTATTGTTTTCAATTTAAAGTCCCCTCTCGTATAAGTAAAGCATGGATGATTTAAATGTAAGCGCTTCATTCATCGACATTATAGCATCTTTGAGAAGCATGTCCAAAACAATTTACAAAATTTCATAATGATGAAAATGACTTTCTTAAAACCCCTAATTTTTCCATTAAACACGGGTGTTTTTCGAAAATTATTACCAAAAAAAAGAAGCTTAGCGCTTCTTATATGCTTTCCCTTGCCAGGTATTTTGTTTGACCATCAGTTTGTCAATTTCATTTGTGACCACGATTTTACGTTTGGTCCATAGGGGGGCCAATAAGTCATCGGCCATGCCATCGCCGGTAAGGCGTGCGATGACAATATCTTCCGGTAGCCGTTCGATTTGTTGTACAACAATCGAAACGTATTCATCACGTGACAGTAAGGGAAAGGGTTGTGCGAGGTATTGTGCACCAAGTTTGGTTCCCTTAATAATATGCAACATGTGAATTTTAACCATTTCAGGGTGCATTGCAGCCAAATAGTCTGCAGTTTCTAGCATCATTTCCGGGGTTTCTTCAGGAAAGCCATTAATGATATGAACACACGTTCTTATGCCGGCTGCTTTTAATTTTTGGATGCAGGTCGTTACAGATTCTAAATCGTGTCCACGATTCATCCATGCTGATGTTTCAGGATGAATGGTTTGTAAGCCAATCTCAATCGTTAAATCTTTCTTATGACTCATGGCTTCAAAATAGGCGATTTTAGCATCGTCTAAACAATCACTTCGTGTTGCGATATCAATGCCGACAAAACGATCGTCTTCAAAGAAAGGATCGTAAAGTTTTTTTAGGTTTTCTAATGAATCATGCGTATTCGAATAAGCTTGAAAATAAGCAATTTTGGCCGCATGGGGCCATTTATGAAGCATAATTTCCTCACTGTGTTTGATTTGCATTTCTAAATCCGGATTTTTAAGAATCATATCTCCGGAACCGCGGGCACTACAAAAGTTACATCCACCACTTCCACACGTTCCGTCTCGGTTTGGGCATGTAAATCCAGCATCAATCCCAACTTTAAATGCTTTTTGTCCGTATGTTTTTTGTGTAAAATAGTTGTAAGTCTGATAACGCTTATTATCAAGCGTATAAGGGTAAGGGTTTGTCATAAAAGTACCTCCATCTCACAATAATCGATGTTATTGCGGCTCAATGTATGTCCGGTTTGCTTAAAACCAAAGCGACCATAAAAAATGCTTTTTTCAATCCGTGCATTTAGAATAACACGTCCTGTACATAATGATAGCACATGATTTAAAAGCATGCTGCCATATCCTTGATTTTGAAACTCTGGAAGGGTGGCAAATTTTCGTAATTGTATAGCATGAGGGTGATTGACTTTGGTAATCACAGCAATGCACGTTGTTTCTAAAAAAAGACCGTAATGTTTGGCATGTGCATCATCTTCCGTATGGGCTAAAGCAAGTTCACGATTTGGATAGAGTGCTTGATGACGAATCGGGATGGTCAACTCAGTAGGAATGCGACGTATGGTTTTCATAGAATATCTCCTTAAGATATATTATACTGTAAATGGTAGAATAGTAGAGTATCAATATCAAACTAAGAGAAAATCAATTGAGGTAAATATGAAACAAGCAATCCAACAAAAATCAAATACAATCCAAGATCGTAACCCAATTCAACATGAAACTCGTGAATCGGTGCGCCTCAACAAATATATCAGTGACTCCGGTTACTGCTCGCGGCGTCAAGCGGATCGTTATATCCAACAAGGGCTCGTAACGATTGAAGGCCAGGTTGCGGAAGTTGGTCAACAAGTATTGCGTGGTCAACACGTAACAGTGGAAGGGAACGCTATATATAAGGATGAAGAACGTGTATACATTGCTTTAAACAAACCACGTGGCATTACATGTACTACAGATCTCGAGATTGAAGGAAATATTGCGACATTTATGAATTATCCAAAACTAATTTTCCCAATTGGACGTTTAGATAAAGATTCAAGTGGACTTATCCTACTTACAAATGATGGAGACATCGTTAATAAAATATTACGTGCTGAGTACGGTCATGATAAAGAGTATATTGTCTCTGTAAACAAATCGATTGATGAAACATTTATAAACAAAATGGCAGCGGGTGTCGAAATCTACAATCAACAAACACACCGTATGCAAGTAACCAATCCATCTGTTGTGAAACAACTTGCACCGAAAACATTCAGTATAATCTTAAATCAAGGGTTAAACCGACAAATACGTCGTATGACGAAAGCCCTGGGATACAAAGTAACAACATTAAACCGTATTCGAATTATGAATATTGAATTGGGCGATTTAAAATCTGGAATGTGGCGTTATCTGAGCGAGACAGAACTGAAAGAACTGAATCGACGCATCCAAAGCCGTTAAGACGGCTTTTTTTTATGATTTAGGGCATAACAAATCATTATTGCACGATAGGTTAATGTTATAAGCAATACTTATGACGTATCCGTGTTATAGGGCTGAATTTTGTGATACAAGTTAATAATTTCACAAATGAAATCAAAACGTAACGCTTTCAAAACAAAAAATGAGGTATAAGAGCAAATTATGACAGAACTTTTAAAAACTCGAGGGTGAAATGGTTGAATTGTCATGTGTAAGTGATACGATTTATGGGCAAGGCAATGATAAGCCTTAAACTTTTGATGATTATCCATACATAAGATTCGGGGATCGGATATTCATTGAAATGTTTGTTCTAAGGAATCCTTGCCGTTTTGTCATTCATAGGAGGAGAACATGAAGAAGACAGAAAATATTATTGGATTTGTATTGCTACTCGCAGTATTTATCTTAGGAAAGAATTTTTTAGCGTCTGATATGCATTTATTCAGACTCGTGATAGGTATCGCATTAGGATATACCTTAACACGTGCCGCAACCGGTTTTGCAGGAAGTGTAAACCGTGCCGCAAATACAGGATCAACAAAATTAATGAAGACATTAATGTTTATGTTCTTTATTACTACAGTTTTATCCGCATCATTTATGATTTTCCAAGATCCATCACAAATGGATTTATGGGTTAACCCAATTAATGGTGGGTTGCTTGTTGGTGGTGTACTCTTTGGATTTGGTATGGCATTTTCATCTTGCTGTGCTTCAGGAGTTCTAACAGATTTGATTACAAGTTTGCCACGTGCTTTAATTACTTTAATTTTCTTTAGCTTTGGTGTTTTTATTGGTTTCCCACTTCAAAAACAAGCATGGGTTGCGAACTCATGGTTTGTATCTGAAGTCGGTTCTCAAACAGCAGGTGGAGTATTCTTGCCAGACCTCTTTAAATGGGATGGACTGGGTGGATACCTCGGTGCATTAGTACTTACTGCATTGCTTTGCGGTTTAGTAGTCGTTCTTGCCAATAAATACGAAGCAAAACGTAAAAAAGAAGGAACATACACAGGTCATTTTGTTGAAAAGGGCCAAGACAGTATGAAAGCATTTGAAGTTGAAAAAGATTACGCTTTCCCTACAGAAAGCACTTATGAACGTCTCTTTGTTAAGACTTGGTCTTTAAAACAAGGTGCAGTAATTATTGCAATTCTCTTTACACTCTTAATGGGGGTTACCAAAGCAGGTTGGGGTGCATCTACACCTTACGGATTTTGGTTTGGAAAATTCTTAACACTCTTTGGAGCTTCTGCAGAGTCATTGGGTGCCTTTACTAAGATGGATCCAGCTGTTTTCTCAAAACCATTCCTTGCAAACCCAGTTACAGTTCAAAATATGGGGATTCTTGTTGGGACAGCGGTTTACTTACTGACAGCTGGTAAATTCAAAACAACCTTTATGTCTGAACTTCACATTACTGTTAAAGATGGATTACTTTACGCAATGGGTGGTATTACCATGGGTGTTGGTACACGTTTAGCAAATGGATGTAATGTTGGTGCATTGTATACACCGATTGCAAACTTCTCATTATCCGGTTGGGTATTCCTTGTTGTGATGGTCATCGGTGGCTATTTAGGAAACAAACTGGCAAAAAAATTACAAAAATAAATAGATATATAAAATCGATAACTTAGAAAAGAAAGAGGGCAATCGAATGAGTAAAAGAATATTAATTGTCGGGGGTGTAGCTGGAGGCGCTTCAGTTGCAGCGCGTGTACGTCGTCAAGACGAACATGCAGAAGTAATTATGTTTGAGCGAGGACCTAATGTATCCTTCTCAAACTGTGCATTACCATACCATTTAAGTGGTATTGTTGCATCAAGTGATGATTTAGTGTTGATGTCACCAGAACAATTTAAAAACCAATATAACATCATTGCACGCACAAGCACTGAAGTTATGAAAATTAACCGTGATGCAAAAACGGTAACCGTAAAAAATCTTGAAACTGGTGAAGAAACGGATGAAGCATACGATAAACTTGTTTTATCACCAGGAGCAAGTGCAATCTTGCCACGCAGTATTGAAGGAATTCAAGGCGACAATGTATTTACAGTACGTAACGTTGTCGACATTAAAAAACTTAATGGTCATATTGTAAATAACAATATTGAAAACATTACCGTTGTCGGTGGTGGTTTCATCGGGGTTGAAGTTGCGGAAAATCTACGTCATGCAGGTAAAAAAGTAACTTTAGTTGAAGCGATTGATCAAATCATGAGTCCATTTGACTACGATATGGCTCAAGTACTTCACAAAGAAATGATGGATAACGGAATCCAATTAATTCTTGGTGATGGTGTGAAAAAGATTACAGAAACAAGTGTTGAACTTGGCTCCGGTACAATTTTAGAATCGGGTGCTGTAGTTATGGCAATCGGAGTTGCACCCGAAACAGGTCTTGCAAAGGATGCAGGTCTTGAAATTGGGGTTACAGGTGGTATTAAAGTAGATCACAACTACCTCACTAACGATAAAAACATCTATGCAGTCGGTGATGCAATTGAAGTCTTCCACCAAATTACACGTAAACCAACACGTCTTGCTTTAGCTGGTCCTGCTCAACGTCAAGCACGTGCAGCAGCAGACCATATGTATGGTATTCCACACAACAATAACGGTGTTGTAGGATCTTCATGTGTTCAAGTTTTTGATTTAAATGCTGCATCAACAGGTTTGAATGAAAAAGCTGCACAAGCTGCAGGTATTGATTATGACTTTGTATACATTATTCCTGGCGATAAAGTTGGGTTGATGCCCGACTCAAATCCTATGCACTTCAAACTTATCTATGAATACCCAACAGGTAAACTCTTGGGTGCTCAAGCAATTGGTAAGGGAAATGTCGATAAACGAATCGATGTAATTGCAACCATGATTCAAATGGGCGGTTCACTCGAAGATCTTAAAGAAGTTGAACTATGCTATGCGCCACCATTTGGAACAGCAAAAGATGTAGTCAATCATGCTGCACTTGTTGCATTAAATCTTCTTTATGGACGCTTTAACCAAGTTCCTGTAACACAAGTTCGTGAACTTGTTGAATCGGGTGCCTTTATTATTGATGTCCGTGAAGAACCTGAATTCGCTTTAGGTCATTTAATCAATGCGGTAAACATTCCATTGAGTCAAATTCGTGATCGTTTGGACGAAATTCCAACAGATAAACCTGTGTACTTACATTGCCGTTCAAGTCAACGTTCATATAATGCGGTTATGGCATTACAAAATCTTGGCTTTGATAATGTTGTAAATATTTCTGGGTCATACCTAGGAATCTGTGAATATGAATACTTTAACGATCAAGTTACGGGCCGTGACAAAATCGTTACAGAATATAACTTTAATTAAAGGATAAATCATGCGCAAAAGACTCAGTAAAATTGATATTTTAGCGCTTGCATTAGGTTCAATCATTGGTTGGGGATCGTTTACGCTCCCAGGAACCAAGTTCTTGCCCGAAAGTGGTGTTATTAACACTGCTATCGGGCTTGTTCTTGGTGGTATTGCAATCATCTTTATTGTGCAAGGATATCATGTTATGATGTCGGATCATACCGAGGACGGTGGGGAGTTTTCGTACACGTATAATAACTTAGGGAAAAAACACGGGTTTATTGTAGGCTGGTTTTTAATTCTTTGTTATATCAGTATGGTTCCACTCAATGCCACAGCCTTTGTACTCGTCGTAAAAAAACTTTTTGGATCTGTTGTAACGTTTGGATATCTCTATGATATCGGTGGAACATCGGTATATTTTTCAGAAATACTTATCGCAAGTTTTATTATTATTCTGTTTGCGAAAATTAATGTTCAAGGACTTAAAATGAGTTCAAGGGTACAAAATGTAATGATTTTACTAACGGTTGCCAATATTATTCTGTTATTCGCAATGATGTTGGGGGTTCAAGGAACATCTGTTCTTAAAGAATACTACATTACGCCCTATACCTTTGATCTCAGTCAAATTGCGAAAATTTTTGCGATTGCACCCTTCCTGTTTGTAGGTTTTGATGTCATTCCACAAGTCTCTACGGATCTGGATTTCAGTGCATCCAAAGCAGTTCGGGTAACTGTGCTTGCAGTGTTTGCGGGAGTTCTTTTTTATAACCTTAATAACATCACAACGGCTCTTGTCTATGCTCCCCAAGAAGGTTTGCTTGAAGAATGGGCATTGGGCTCGGCAGTACTGAATAAACTCGGATTTGCGGCATTTATACTGTTGCTCATATCGCTAGCAGGTGCTGTTTCTGGTGGAATAAATGGCTTTATGCTTGGTGGTAGTAAGTTGATTGGTGCATTATCCCAATATAAACTTATTCCCCAAAAATATAGTCGTGAAAATCAAAACGGTATGTATGTGAATGCCATTCGGTTTATTACGGTTATAAGTCTTGTTGCTCCGTGGTTTGGACGTGAAATGATTATCTATATTGTGGATATGTCTTCCCTCTTGGCAGCAATTGTGTACTTTTATGTTTGTTTTATTAGCTTTAAAAAATCAAACGGCACTGCAAAAGGTCTGAGTGCAGTTGGGGCGTTGGTGAGCCTAGTATTTGTAGGTTTACTTGTAATCCCGGGTTCACCCGGTCAATTGCAATTACCTTCATTTATTTTTATGATTGTATGGTCAGTCTTAGGCATTTTTTACTATTTTAAACATCAATACAAAAAAGGTTAAAATATTTTAACCTTTTTTTATGTTGTGTAGTGTATTGGAATCGAAGTGTTTTTGGTTTATTATGTGAGATTCACTTTTCTGAATGTTTCAACGATGAAACAGGTATAATAGAATAGAAAAGAGGGATCACATGAAACGTAATGCAGCGTATTTAACCATCGCAATTCTTATCTCCAAAGTACTGGGTCTTGTTCGAGGCTTAGTTTTATCCTATTTTTATGGGACATCAATTGTATCCGATGTTTATTTCACTTCATGGAGTATTCCAAATGTTATCTTTGGATTTGTTGCGGTGGGACTTGTAAGCACCTTTATTCCGGTCTATATTCGTGCGCGCGAAGAAAAAGGTGAAGCAATCGCTGATCAATACATGAGTGATGCCTTAAACTTATTGGCGATTTTGGCCCTGGTTCTTGTGCTTTTAGGACTTGTATTTACCAAAGAGGTTGTGTTAATTTTTGCGCGTGGATACACAGGCATCAAACTCGACCTCGCTGTTCGTTTTACGAAAGTGACGTTGCTTTCAATTTTCTTTATTGGTGCTCGTTCCATCTATGAAAGTTACCATGAAATTCATAATCGATTCCTTATCGCGCCAATGGGAAGTTTCATGATGAATATTGTAGTAATCCTCTCTATTTTTATGAGTGTGCGCACCGATATTATGGTCTTACCTTTAGGGATTTTAGTCTCAAGTATCATACAATATCTATTTGCTGGTTTTACCTCCCACATACACGGATTTAAACGTAAAAAAAGTTTTGATGTACACAATCCATATGTAAAAATGATGGCGGTTATGGCATTACCGATTATTTTAGGGGCTTCGATTGATCAAGTGAATCTCGTGATTGACCGTACAATTGCTTCCACCTTCAATGATGGCGCCATTTCCGCTATCAGTTATGCGTCGCAAATCAATGATGCGGTTCTAAGTGTTTTTGTATCAACAATGGCGACGGTTCTGTATCCGACGCTTGTAGGTAATGCAGTACGTCATGAAACAGAACAATTAAAAAGCACTTTAACAAAAATATTAAATGTCGTGAATATTTTAATCATACCTGCAACTGTAGGCATTATGGTGCTTTCTAAACCCATTGTGATGATGCTCTTGGGTCATGGTAAGTTTGATGATCAAGCGATTCTTGTAACGGGGACAATTCTATTCTACTATGCGTTAGGCTTGGTAGCTTTTGGGATGCGCCAGGTACTCACCAAAACGTTTTATGCCTTGGAGGATACCCAAACACCAGTTCGTATCGGTGTGATATCCGTGTTGGTGAATATAGTCTTGAATCTTGTCTTGTCACGCGTTATGGGGGTAACCGGATTAGCCTTAGCAACAACAATCGCTGCATTTACCGGGGCATTGTTACTTTATAATGCTTTACGGGTACGTCTAAAAGGATTGCGTACGGGCCAATTTATTCGTTCTTTTGTGAAAACCCTTGCGGCATCTTTATTGATGGGGGTGGCAGTGTATGGTGTTTATTACCAAACCGCTCTAGTCGATATGGGCAAACAAGGGGTATTGCTAGGTATTGTTGTTGGTATTGTTGTTTATATGCTCAGTATGCACTTTATGAATGTACCGGAATATGCTGAAACCGTTGTGTTACTCAAAAAGCGTTTAGGAATTGAATCATAAAAAAACTTCTTGGTGGTAGGATCAAGAAGTTTTTTTATGTACATATGCGGTTAAGGTGTCAAGTTGCCATTTTCGCTCAATGGAACCTTTACTACGCCGGCCAACTTTAATTGCTTTGAGTGCATAGTCTGCACACCGGATTCCATGTGCTTTGACCTGAGCGGTGCCGGCGGCATGGCCACTGGCTCTTAAAAGGTAGACATGTTCTGTTTTTGTAAGTTCACGTGCGCGACTGTGTGCTTTTAGGGCGATGGTACGAGCCTCAGACACATCCATAGTACCTGAACTCCAATTGCGTGCAGCGCGTAGGGCTTGAGTAGCATGAACATCTTTGTAATGACACAAACTAAGCGCGTGCTCAAGACAGTCAGCAGCCCATAAGGCAACAACGTCCTGTGGTGCATCAAGGAGCAATGCTTCTAATAATTCCGTATCATTCATGGTCGATGGCCTCAAGGTATTGACCATACCCTTCCGCTTCCATTTGATCTCGGGGAATAAACCGTAATGCTGCCGCGTTAATACAATATCGCAATCCACCTAGTTCACGGGGGCCATCATCAAAGACATGCCCAAGGTGTGAATTCGCATTACGGGAACGAACTTCAGTACGGACGCGTTGATGAGAGACGTCTTCTACTTCCAAAAGGGATTCAATTGGTTTTGAGAAAGAAGGCCAACCGCAACCCGCATTAAACTTATCATTGGATAAGAAAAGGGGTTCACCACTTACAATATCAACATAAATACCGGGTTCATAAAAATCATCATAGACACCGGTGAAAGGTGCCTCAGTAGCGTTATTTTGGGTAACATCATATTGCAAAGGGGTTAATTTGTCTTTAAGGTTCATAGTATTACCTCCTCAATCAATTATAGAACATTGTGTAACCTTAAACAATTCTTAAACATTTGACCCATTGGTTTTTAAAGATTTAAAACCTATAATAGATGTAAGAGGTGGCATATGGCAAAAATACTGATTTGCGATGATGAAAAAGATATCGTAAATGCATTAAAAATTTATTTATCGCAAGAAGACTACATTATTTATGAAGCATATAATGGCATCGATGCTTTAGAAATTTTAAAACGAGAACGGATTGATCTTGTGCTGTTGGATATCATGATGCCTAAAATGGATGGACTTGAAACGATGATGCACATACGTAATACATCAACCATTCCCGTCATTTTACTTACGGCTAAAAGTGAAGATACCGATAAAATCTTAGGTTTGAATGTCGGGGCTGACGACTACATTACAAAACCTTTTAATCCGATGGAAGTGATTGCTCGGGTGAAATCACAATTGCGTCGGTATACTCAATTTAACCAAGGATATCAAGATAACGCCCATCAATTAAAAGTAGGTGGGCTCGAACTGGATGATCAATCGAAAGACGTACACATTGATGGCAAACGCGTTCGATGTACTCCAACTGAGTTTGACATCTTGAAATTATTGATGTCGCATCCAAATCAGGTGTTTTCACCAAAACAAATTTACGAACATGTCTGGCAAGACAGTCCCTATGGATCTGAAGGAACGGTTGCCGTTCACATCCGCCATCTGAGAGAAAAATTAGAAATCAATCCTTCCGAACCGCGATATTTCAAAGTGGTATGGGGACAGGGATATAAAATAGAAGGAGCGATGAACCATGAATCCGAGTAAACGAAAGCATTTAATTATTCGAATTATAACCGCAGCCATTTTTATTACATCTTTAGGTACTCTAGTTGGTAGTGTTTATGCACTTGTTAAGATGCAACAACTTCAAATTAACAGTCAATCGCAAGATGCTGTCCGTGAGCAGTATTATAAAGAAACAGCGGAATACCAAATCAATCAACTCTTCTATGATTATGGACGTGAAACGGAAGAAGAACTTGTTGAGGATCTCAAACGCAGCGAGCAGAGGGTAATATCACCGAATCATTTTTTTAAAATCTACAATTCGGAGAATAAGCTTATTTACAGCAAGGAATCCGCTTCTCAAGATGGATTTATCACACAATATCCTTTTTCAACTTATAAACGCGTGGATAAACTTGATCAAAAAGGTCGTTATATAAATTCAGAAATAATTGAAAAACATTATACGGTTGAGAGTCAAATACTAAGTGGGGCACGTGATCAATTTTGGTATATTGATGCACTGGTAAATAACCTCGTGGAAATTAACTATAGTTATTATGGCATCTTAATTGTTTCGGCCTTCTTAAGTCTTGCTTCCTTGATTGGATTTAGTATGCACTCTGGCGTTCGAGATGAGGATGGGGAGGTGCAACTCAATATCTTTGATCGTCTGCCCCTTGAGTTATTTATAACACTCTTGTTTTCGGTGGTTTTCATTGTTATGGGATTTCTCGTTATAAGCACCAATGAATTCCACCGCGATGTTCACAACGCATTTTTAATGGGGCTTATTACAAGTGTCATCGGACTTGGAATCGGTTTTGTTTTTTATGATTCTTTGATTAAGCGCATTAAAACAAAGCAATTATTCAAAAATTCATTGATAAACCGCTTGATAATACAACCCGTTATGCGACTTATAAAAACTTCGATTTGGCACCGTGATCTCGTTTTAAAGGCGGGCTCTGTTATCGGTGCATCCATTATATTTGATATCTTTACCTTTCGATCCATTGCTAATGGGAATGGGGGAATGGTCTTCTTTTGGGTAATCAAAACGGGTGTCATCACTTGGTTTGCAATTAAATTATGTATCGAGGCTCGAATTGTGCGCCAAGCAACTCATGCAATGGCGCAAGGAGATATCGATGATAAAATTAAAATAAGCAATCTTCACGGTGCTTTTAAAGAACATGCAGAGGATTTGAATCAATTGTCTGACGGGATTAGACTTGCGGTTGATAAACAAATGAAATCCGAACGAATGAAAACGGAATTGATTACCAATGTCTCCCATGATATAAAAACGCCCTTGACATCGATTATTAACTATGTGGGATTACTTGAACAGAAAACCTTTGAAGATCCAGAGATTCAAGAATATTTACAAGTGCTTACACGTCAATCGGCCCGACTAAAAAAATTGATTGAAGATTTGGTGGATGCTTCCAAAGCCAGTTCGGGATCCATTCAACTCAATCGCGAAAAGACCAGTTTGAATGTCTTGTTAGAACAAGTAGTGGGCGAGTATACGGATCGATTTGATACAAAAAAATTAGATCTAATCATCACAGAAGATGAGGTAAGTGCATACTTAGATGGTAATGTTTTATTCCGAATTTTGGATAATCTTCTCGGAAATGTATATAAATATTCCTTAGATCATTCTCGTGTCTATGTGAGTTTAAAGCAAACAGCTGATGAAGCCCAAATAGAAATAAAGAACATTTCCCAGGCATCGTTGAATATCAGTTCGGACGAACTGATGGAGCGTTTTGTACGCGGGGATGCATCGCGTAATACAGAGGGAAGCGGCTTGGGTCTTTCCATTGCGAAAGCTCTGACTGAAGTTATGGACGGTGCTTTTGTCCTTGAAATTGACGGTGACCTTTTTAAAGTGAAATTAACATTCCCATTACAGTGACACGTCCTTAATTCTCACGTATAATAGATTTAAGGAGGCGATGCATATGAATCAAAAATTAATGCGGTTTAGAAATATCATCGTCTTGTTCGCAAGTTTAAATTTTATGATGCTCACGATTGTACGGGTGATTCTTTATTCTGAATTACATCTGGTTTATCGGTCTCGCTTTAAAATGTTTCTCTATGGAAGTTTCTTTATATGTATCATTTTACTACTTTTGTATCTTGTGTATTATTTAGTGCGACCCAATCCCTTCGATAAGCGCTATGGTGTGCAAAACATTACTCGGCGCGTCTTTCTAACCTTTTTTCTCCTGGGGTGTGTGCTTTACATCGGTTCAATCATGACACGATATGTTATGCGTTTGGATCGCCCTGAGTTAGAACGAGATGGAATGATTTATATTACAATGAATGGGAATACAGAAGCTTATCGTGACCGTGGCCCTTGGGTCATGGAATATCTTGAATCAGACATGCAATAAAAGACGGAATGTTGAAGGCAACTTCATAAGGCATCCGTTTTTTTTTATGTGATTTTGAATAACATTTATTGACAAGAAAAGTGAGAATCTCTATATTTAAACATGATTTACTTGAGGAGGTTGAATTATGAATCGCATACTGGTAGTGGATGATGATCATGAAATTCGAGAGTTGTTGGAATTGCTGTTGACTAACGATGGCTTTCAAGTTGAAACTTATGCCAACGGCTATGAAGCCCTGAATGAATTTGATACACGGTTTGATCTCGCAATTTTAGATATTATGATGCCTGAAATTGATGGGATTAAGCTTTGTCGAAAAATCCGTGATGAACATCAAATTCCCATTATCTTCTTAACGGCTAAAGAAAACGAAGAGGATGTTGTTTTAGGGTTTTCGGTTGGTGCGGATGATTACATTATGAAGCCTTTTTCTTATTTAGAACTGAGTGTTCGGGTTAAGGCATTGTTGCGGCGTTACTGTAATTATGGCAGTAAACCTCAAAACCCGCAGGATGAAATTCTGCATGAGAAACAAATTTCTCTAAACCGAAAAACCAATGAGGTTTATAAAAACAATGTGCTTTTAGATCTTACAGAACGTGAATATCGTATTTTAAGATTACTGCTCAGTAATCCAGGCAGGATTTATACCATCGAACAATTATTTGAAATCGTTTGGGAGGATACTTACTTTTATTCCTGTTCAAATACGGTGATGGTGCATATTCGCAATCTCCGTAAAAAAATTGAAGATGAACCCAATAAACCTAAAATAATTAAAAATGTATGGGGAAAGGGATACAAGTACGATGGTGTTTAGACGGACACAAAGATCGACGCACTTATCTTTTCAAATTCTTGTCTATATTGCGATTGCCACGATGATTAGTTTAGGAACTTATATGTTGTTGGGGAGGCTAGCGGATGTTTATATAAATAGTGCTCATCCAAACCGGAATACAGTTCAGGAACGTATAGATGCATTGCAAACCTTTATTAATCGGCACAACGTTACAACAGATTCATTGGATGAATTGAATCAATGGGTCAAACAGTTTCCGTTTTCATTGGTTTATATTTATGATCAATCCCATTTGCTCTATACTAACGATATTGGAATCGAAACGAAAGCCTATGACACGGTCAATGATGCTTCCTATCCATTACAAACGTTTGCTTTGGATGTAAATGGGACGCCGTTACGGGTTGATATTATGAACTATGACGTCATTGAGTATTTAACACGGGTTGATCGTGTGAATATCGGCATTGCATTTATTGTCTTTGTGACTACGATGTGTATTCTGTTGCGAAGCATTACAGACTACATTAAAACCCTTACGGATGAACTTAATGCAATCGGTGGCGGTATGTTGGAGACTAAAGTGTCTGAAAAAGGGAATGATGAATTAACCAATCTTGCACAAGGGATTAATCTAATGCGGGAAGCTCTACTTACAAATACCGAAATGATTGTTCGTTCTCAGGAAGTTTTGAAGGATGCGACTACAACCTTATCGCATGATATTCGGACCCCGATGACCATCTTATTAGGCTATCTTGAGTACCTTCAAATTGATGATACATTAACCGTAATGCAACGCGAAAAAATTAATTTGTGTTTTCAAAAAGCACAACAAGTGAAACAGCTAACTCACGAACTTTTACGATGTTTTACGGCCGTTGCTTCGCATGAAGAGCATTCATTTCCAATCATCAAAACAGCATTTTATGATTTTAAGACTGATTTTTTGAAGCAACTTGAATGTACGCTTGATGTTTATGGAATCCAAGTGCGCATACGTGATGATGCAGGTCAAAGCGGTTGGTGTTATCAATCACAGATACTGATGCAACGTATTTTTGATAACATAACATCAAATATTATTAAATATGCTGATTATGAAGCGGGGGTGATGGTAGTTATTGAAGAACGGGGAAACCGAGTCCAAATAACAGTTGAGAATCAGATTGCTTCCCAACCGCGTCAGCATGACAGTTATGGGATAGGGCTTCGCAGCTGTGAGCGCTTGATGAGTCTTCAAGAAGGTAGACTTTCATGGAATCGTAATGCGACTACGTTTTTAATCATGCTCGAATTCCCTGTTAAGAATTATTAAGAAAAATGGAATTTAAATTTAGTTACATTTTTTGTATACTGACATTGTCAAGTGAAATGGAGGTAGCTTGAACATAATATTGTAATTAATCTCGTTGATTTGATAGAAGTTAAAACAGTCACCGAAACCGTTTCTATCAATCCATATTCTTTCCACTATGTGTCCCTCCAATTCCCAAATGACACAAAAAAACAGGTGTTAAGACCTGTTTTTTTTATACAATACCCATCATAAATTCAACACCCAACGCTACCACGACAACAAGCAATGAGATTATAAATCCATGAAGGAAAGGATTTAAACCTGTTTTAATCATTGACTTAAACTTCGTATTTAATCCAATTGCGGCGAGCGCACAAACCATTAAGAATTTACTAATTTGTTTTAAAATGATGCTGACTTCGGGTGGAATCACTCCAGTACTGTTGATTAATGCCAATCCAATAAAGAGAAGAATGAACCATGGAATGATGTGTGTCAATTTGAGTTTTTCAGTTTTAGGTGTTAAACCCGCGCTCTTTTTGACGTGAGCATTGACGAGTGAGAAAACGATGACGGTTGGAATAATTGCCAAGGTTCGTGTAAGTTTTACCATCGTCGCAAAATCACCTGCTGCCTCTGAAAATGCATAACCGGCAGCCACGACACTTGAAGTATCGTTAACGGCAGTACCTGCCCAAAGCCCGTAAGCCATATCCGTGAGACCCAATGCTTTTCCCATAAGGGGAAACAAAACGATCATAAGGACATCAAAGAGAAAGGTTGCGGACATTGCATAGGCAATATCTTCGTCTTTTGCTTCAATAACGGGTGCGATGGCGGCAATTGCGGAACCACCACAAATTCCGGTTCCTGCAGAGATTAGATTTGATAGTTTCCAATTTAATCCCAGTTTTTTTCCAATAAAGTATCCACCTCCAAAACAAGTTAGAAGTGTAAAGACCATGACGGCTAAGGACATTTTCCCAACACTGAGAATCATTTTAATATCTAAGGATGCTCCCAGTAAAATAATTGCAAATTTTAAAACATGCTTGGATGTGAATTTAAATCCTGATTTAAAGGTATCGCTGGGTTCAACCCAAGCGTTAATCAACATTCCAATAAGCAAGGCAATTACCGATGCGCCGATAAATTTAATGGGAAGTATTTTTTCAATAAAGACGGCGAGTATTGCGACAGCAACTGCCAGCAAAAATCCTGGTGTATATTTTTTAATTGAGTTCATAAGACCCCTCTTTCCATAGAAAGTATAGCACTGTCATTTATAACGGTTTATTATTGTATGTTATAATGAATAAAGAAAATTTATGGAGGGCTTATGGATCCAAAATTAAAAACACTAATGACGATTATGGAATTGGAAAGTTATACGGAAGCAGCACGTGTACTACATTTGACGCAGCCAGCAGTATCACAACACATTAAACGGTTGGAAGCTCTTTATAATTGTAAACTTGTATACTTTGAAGGGCGTGTGCTGCACTTTACACAATCTGCGTATTTACTTTACGATTTCGCGAAAATGCAACATGCACATCAAGAGGTGCTGTTTCAAAAACTTGAACAACAAGCGAATCCGATTTCAATCGGAATGACGTTGTCGATAGCCGACTATTATTTCCCATCACATTTGAGAACTTATTTGCTCTCGCAACGTAATCATTTTAAATTAAAAGTTGCAAATACGAATACGCTTCTTGAAGATTTGAAATCGGGGAGCATTGATTGCGCACTAATTGAAGGAATGTTCGATCAAGATATCTTTGCTTCACATATCTTCACGGAAGCCCGTTTTATGCCTGTAGTTGCCCAAAATCATCCTTTAGCGGGCCAGAGTGTAAGTTTGGAGAAACTCTTGGCATTCCCGATCATTGTACGCGAGCCAGGATCGGGCACCCGCTCAATTTTCGAAAATTGGCTCACTGCCCAAAATCATAGCCTAACATCCTTTCAATCAGTCCAGGAAATTGGGAGTTTTCAAATGATTAAAACCTTTTTGAAGCATTCGGATGCGGTCACATTTATGTATACGAAAGTTGCGAGTGCGGAAATTGAACGTGGGGAACTCTCTTTTTTAAATCTCGAAGATTTTACCTTAAAACGACCTCTTCATTTCGTTTATTTAAAACACCACTTAAATCAAAAAAATATTGAAACTATTTACCAACTAACACAATAAAAGGAACTTATACAAGTTCCTTTTTCTTTTGAATCAATTGATAGCCTAATGCAGCTAAGGTGGCAATTAACGTGGGTAAAATCCAACCAAGGTTAAGATTGTAGAAGGGAATGGAACGACAAAGATTTGTCATCCAAGGAAGTTCAAACTTAAAGTGATCAAGGACCGAAACAATACTAAAGATTGTACTGGATATGATTGCAATGCGATATGTAAGAGTGGAAGGAAAGGTGGTAAGTCCGAGTAAAATCAAAGCAATTGCTGCCGGATATACGCAGGCAAGAATTGGTCCACTTACTTTTAAAATTGTTGTTAAACCGATATTAGATATCGCAAAACTGATGAAACAGAGGATGGCAACACTTTTAGAATAGCTTAACCGTGGGAAGCGCTCCGCAAAATATTCGGCAGAACAGCTGAGTAATCCAACACAAGTCGTGAGACATGCAAGAAAAAATAGAATACCTAATACGATAGGACCATAAGCACCAAATAAGCGGTTTCCAATTTGCGCGATCACGACAGCACCGTTTGGTGCACCGATGGAATCACTGGCCATCAAATTCCCCAAGAAACCAAGCATGCAATAGACGATAAAGAGTAGAATCCCTGCAATAATTCCGGACTGAATTGCCGTTTTACGAACTTGACCATCATCTTTGAGGCCATAACTTTTGATGGACATCGTAACTAAAATCCCAAGATTTAAAGCCCCCAAACCATCAAGCGTGAGATAGCCATCTACGATTCCATGCGCAAAGGATGATCCCGTAGATAGATAAGGAGCATTTGAAACTGAATGCTGTGTCAAAGTAGAAAAAAATGCACCACCAAAAAGAATTAAAATAAAGAGTAAGAGTAGCGGTGTTAATATTTTTCCTACCCGATCACTGAGTGCTTGTGGTTTAATACAAAAACCAAAACAAATTAGAAAAAAGAAAAAAGAATAAATCAACAGTGCACGTTGTGCATCGTGTGAATTATTAAAAAATAATCGAATTGAGGTTTCAAAAGGCATGATCCCTGCACGTGGCACGGAAAGAAGGGGACCGCTTAATAAGTAAAGCAGTGTTGGAAAAACGAGTGCAAACCATGGATGAACCTTATGTGCAAGGTTGAGAAATCCGTCCTGTTTGGATACAGCTACCAGCGCAAGAATTGGTAAGATAACAGCTGTGATACTAAAAGCGAAAATTCCAATCCACTTATGAGATCCGGCTAGGTAGCCAATCATAGTAGGAAAGATTAAATTCCCCGCACCGAAAAACATCGAGAAAAGCATTAAGCTTACGGAAAGTAATTGAAATCTTGTTAATTTATTCATAAATATAATTCCCCTTAATTTTTAATTTTATTTTCTAATTATTCTTTAATGAACAAATATTGTCAATATTAATCACAAAAAAAAGAGCCACTTAAGACTCTTTAAGGAATAATTATAAGAATTGACCCAGTAAAATCAATGCATAGACCATCCCAAGGATTACAAGGTGGAAGCGTTTATGCATGACCATTAAAGCAATAAACTCCCGAATGAAGGCATTGGGCACAAAATAACGTGCTGTTTTAGATCCAATTCCTTGTGCATCCAAACCTACCATTTGAGCGTATTGACTCGCTCTGAAAATATGAAATGTATTGGAACTAAACAAGCAGTTGTATGGTTTACCATCCATCACTTCATCCATAATTGCTTTCGAAAAAAGCATGTTTTCATAAGTGGTTGTAGATTGAACCTCTGCATACGCATGAGCTTGTGGAAGCCCTTGATTGATTGCATAGGCACGCATTGCTTCTCCTTCAGGAATAAGCTCGTCATCACCTTGCCCACCACTAAAAATCATGAGGGGTGGTGTATGCGATGTTGCTTGTTTCCAATAAAAATCCAATGCCACATCAATACGACTTGCGAGCAGTGGTGGCACTTCTTTACCATTACGCAGTCCACTTCCAAGGACGATGATAAAATTACGTGGTTTACGTGGTTTGAAAAACTGATATAAAAAAGAAGAGGATAAGAAATTCACAAAAACAAAGACAACATAAAAGAACGTAAATGTTAGGCAGGCTAAAATGATATGTACTACCTTATAATGAGCAGGGATGCGCTGTGAAAGAATGGGCATTACAAAGATAAAGAGAACGAATGCGATTCCCGCAAATAATGTTAATAGATTTGAAAAGCGAAATCCTTCCTTGCGGATTAAAATTTGAGCATTTTTAAATAAACCTATAATGAGAAAAAGATAGCCTACCAAAAATACAATCATAAAAACAATAATAACAATAAGCGTAGAAATTCGTATAAAATCATTGGAGGTGATAAACGAATACGCGATAAGATCGAGCCCTAAAAAACCAAGTAATATATTAAAAAGAAATCCATTTAAAATTCGTCCACGGTTTCGCTTATACGAAATCGCCAAGACTATCGCCAGACCAAGACTTATGATTGAAAGCATGGTAAGAATTGAGTAATCTTCCATAAAACACCTACCTTATAGATATATTATAACGTAAAGATTCTTGAGACGATAGTGACGCACTTTTTAAGGTATAATGGTAGTAAGGAGTGTGACTTATGATTGAGATACGTAAACTAAAAAAAGAGGATATGAACGCATTATGGATGTCAGCTTTTCAAGAAGAAAAACCTTGGATGGCTTTTGACGCACCCTTTGTTGATGAACATATTCCGTTATCCTATGAAGATTTTGAAGCATCCAGACTTGAATTATTTCTTGATGTCGATTTTAGACAGGGTATTTTTAAGGATGACCGCTTGATTGGGCTAGTATCCTATTACTGGGAGTCTTATAAAACGCGTTGGCTTGAATTTGGAATTGTGATTTATGATGAAACGGAATGGGGTCATGGTTTGGGAAGTTCTTGTGCAATGTTTTGGATGGATCAGTTATTCGCAGCCTTCCCGGAAATTGAACATCTTGGCTTTTCCACTTGGTCCGGAAATGAAGCAATGATGGGTGTAGGAGATAACATTGGGATGAAACTTGAAGGACGAATTCGTAAGGTGCGTTACCATGAAGGTGTTTATTATGATGCACTAAAATACGGAATTCTACGTGATGAATGGGAAGTAAAGCGTAGAATGTTCTAATGGATATTCAAACGTACATTGCTCAAGGGGATGCGCAGTTTCAAGATGGCTATCAAAAACTTTTAGATGTCATCAAGACGGCATTACCAAAGGGGTTTGAGTTAACCATGCAATATAAAATGCCGACGTTTGTGGTGCCACTCACCTTGTATCCTAAAGGGTATTTGGATAATCCCAAGGTTCCGTTACCTTTCATCAGTCTTGGGTACCAAAAAAATCATATTAGCCTTTATCATTTGGGAATTTATGCACTCCCAGAGCTTCGAGCTTGGTTTCAAGATGCTTATAAAAGAGAAGTTAATACGAAATTAAATATGGGGAAATCTTGTATTCGCTTTTCGAAAAACACGGAAATCCCCTATGAATTAATTGCGACGCTGGCAAGCAGGATTACACCTGAAACTTGGATTGAAATTTATGAAGCGGGAAAGAAAAACAACTAAAGGAAAGTTGTTTTTTTATTGTTGTTAATATAATAAAGCTAAATGTTTATGGACTGGTTGTTATTAATGTTAGGGATAGGTTAGTGAGTATAAGTATTCATGGATACGGCTGAGATCATACTAAGTGGTTTCTAGTGCATTATTTTATCTATTCTTTTTTAAGAACCTGAAAAATGTATTTATCGATGAAACCGACAGTTTCAGCTAATAATCTTTAGTAATGCATCCAATCAGACATTGATTATCAAAGGAATCTGCGTAAATGTGGTGATTAAGCTTGAAGACTACATTAAATTCTATTGAAAACTTAATTTTATTATTTGAATTGGACTTTCTGTAATCATAGTTTTTGTTCATTTTATTTTGTCTCTCGATGTTTATGATCAGTGGATTGATGGAACGATTTTAATGGGGTGGAGCGTTCCACCGTTGTTTATCTTGTATTTTATATCGGTGATTATTCTTGTTTTAAAAAATACGATAAGACTTCACAAAAAAGAAGCGCAAGAATCATGATGATTCTTGCGCTTTAATATATCTTAGATCGATGCTTCTTGTGTGGGTGTTATTTTTGATAATTTTTTAAACTTAGGTGGAAGTGGTGACACAAACGTCATCACTTTTTTTGTTTTTGGATTCACGACCTTGAGTCGGTAAGCGTGCAATCCTAATCGTTTTAAAGGATTGGTTTTTGCGTCATATTTTTTATCACCGATAATGGGATGACCAATATCATTCATATGAACACGAATTTGGTTCTTACGTCCTGTATCAATTTGGATTTTTAAAATTGAATTGTTTTCGGTGCGTTTAATGACTTCATAGTGGGTAATCGCTTCTTGACCTGTAGTCGTTGAATACATGTGAGTCGTTTTATTTTGTCTTAAGAAAGAACGTACAACGTCTTTATCTTTAGGAACTACACCTTCCACAATCGCAACATAGAGCCGTTCTTGTACCAGTTCAGACCACTTATCTTGATAAAGGTGTTTTACATATTCGCTTTTTGCGAACATAAGAACGCCTGATGTATCTTGATCAAGACGGTGAACCACAAAGATTCGATTTTTTGAATCTTGCTTTTTGACATAATCGCTGGCAAGACGGAAGGCTGTCAGTTCTTCCTCTTTACGGTTTGAGACTGTCAACAACTTGTAGGGTTTATCAATGACAAGAATATCCTTATCCTCGTAAAGAATCTGTAAGGGCGTGTCACGTTGTTGGTTATGACTTACAATTGTAATTGTTTGCCCCACTGTGATTGCATCATCAAATTGTGTTGTTATTTCGTTATCAATTGAAATACACTCATGTTTCAAGAGTGATTTAATCTTTGAGCGACTGTAAGGTATGTCTTGGCTCAGAAGATAATTCAAAAGTTCATCATTATATTGTACTTTTAAAATATGTTTCATATATATTCCTCATTTCGAACTCTATTATGACAGAAAAATTGAATTAAAGATACAAATTCTCTTTCTTATCGCTAGTTTAAGTAGTCACGAATCTGCGCTTGATTGAAAACATCATGAGGATCATCGAATGGTAGATCCTGTTTCAGAAAACAATTTTGAATTTTGGATAAATAAAACATAGCCCTTCGCTCGGTTGTAAGTACATTGGATGCTATATTTAAATACTTAGGCGTATCGCTTGTTATAATTTTTAAAAATAACGGTGATTGTGGTGTTATAAACGATAAAATTTCGTTTTGATTAAGTCGAGATGAAGGAGCGGTACGAACGTCATAGAAACCCGCTGAGCACACATTTTTATATGAAAGTTTTGTGAGAAGTTCAGCGTCGTCATCTTTGAATATCAGAGACAATACGCGTCGGTTTGACATCGAAAATTGTGTATTCTCGAAATAACCGATTTGTTCATTATTTATCATCCAGTAATCGTAATGGCGGGCAAAATTTTCAATGGTTAACATTAAGGAGAGGATGAATAGAATTAAACCGATAATGTTAGCATACCAATATTGATGTGCAGGCGAAATAAAAATGGCGAGGGCAGTTACCCATAAAGGGGTGGAACGTGCGCTGAAAAGGTAAGTCTTAACGAAGTCCTTTCGAGATGGTTTATACCCAATTATAAGTGGCTTATCGAGAATATTAGATCCCTTTACTAATTGTTCAACCGGAACATTAAACAACTCCGAAATATGAATAATTTGATCAGGTGTTGCAGCTTTTTTTTCGCTCTCAATCTCGTTAAGCAAGCGTTTAGAAATCTTTAATTTTTGAGCAAGTTCCTTTTGAGATAAACCAGCTTGTATTCGTTGGTGTTTTATCATTTCTGATACTTTCATAGTGATCCCTCCATTTAATTCTATATTACCATTGTTTACAGTTGTTTCCCACATTTTATTGTATAAATGTAAACGCTTAATAATTCTCGGTTTGTGGCACGATAATTCATTGACAAGCCCTTTTAGAAGTGATAATATCAAGTTGTAATAAGAATGTTTATGATTAGTATTGTATATTAAATCGTAATAAACTCAATGTGTTTTGAAGAACTGGTATATTAGTTTGCGAATTACGCTTGAGTACATCTTATTCTGATAGGAGGTACTAGCATGAGTACAGGTAAAGTGAAATTCTTTAACGCTGAAAAGGGTTACGGATTCATTACTATCGAGGGTGGGCAAGATATCTTTGTTCATTACTCAGCAATCGTTGCTGATGGATACAAAACTTTAGAAGAAGGACAAGAAGTTAGCTTCGAAGTTGTTGAAGGTCCACGCGGCGAACAAGCAGCAAACGTTAGAGCTATCTAATTAGTGAGCTAAAATAAAAACAGTGGTTCAACCACTGTTTTTTTTCTTTGTCCAAGTCGGAATTTTAAGGCTATATCAGACAACACTATCGCTATAGATAAATCTAGTTTGGGTAGAAGCAAAAGATGCTCAAAAAAAAAAAAATACCGCCTTTCATTGGAACTTAGTTGGTTCTAACGATGGTCGGTATTTATTTTTTTGATGATAAAGTATGTTGCATCAATTTTGTTGCAGTATGTGATCGAGTTTATCCCCTAAAAAACCAATAATGGGTAATTTACAAAACTGATATTTTCCAGCTTTCGCAATCCCGAAAATATGAAATAGACAGGAGATGAGTCTCAGGATGATGTGTATGATATTAAAAATTAAAGCAACACTGGGTCCCACTAAAACAACCCAACCAAAAACAGACAATATAAGCGTTTGAATCACACCTACGATAAAACTGATGATGATAATCGTGATGTTCAAAATAGCAATTTGACTTGCGTGGTTACGCAAGTACTGACTATGCTTTTCTAAATATAAGGTCATGATTGCAAGAATAAGTGGAAAGATACTCATATTTCGATTGCTGAGGGCTGTCACTAAACTGAGCGCCCATAGGACAATGCTGATGACAGTAACATTTATATCCATGAAACTGGCATTTTCATTACGATGATTCATGTGGTATTCCTCCTTCGTTTATAATATAATGAATAGAGATAAAAGTAAATGTGGAGGTCGTTCTTTATGGATGGAGCAGTACATGTAAGTGGGTTACAAATTACGATGATGATCGTAAGTTTTGTATTAATAATTTCAATGATGGTCGTTATGCTTGGCCGCTATCGACGTGAAGAAAATTTAAGTCGTACCTTGATTTGGGGTCTTGTTATTTTTATGGGAACCAATGCGATTGTAAACGGCTTTGGACTTGTATTGAATAAGGCAAGCTGGTTTTTAGCAATGCCACCATTAGGGCAACTTCTCTTATTTACAGTCATTGTAGCCCTGGCATATTCCCTCGTATCGGGTGTTGTGATGCACTTTTTCGTTAAAAAAGAACATAATGAAAAAACACCTATTATGATGGTGTTGGGTTTTATGTTGATGAATGTATTTCAAACGGCGATGGCGTTGATGAACTATGTCATGCTAGCCCTTGCAATTAACAAAGGTGATACCGCTAAGTTTATGGGTGAAAATACTGACCCAGCTGCAGTTCAAACAGCGATTGATACTGTACTAGCAATCCAACCACTTGGATATTTAGATGTTGTAGTTTCGGTGTATGCGGACTTTATTGCATATGCGACGGTTCTTATTATTCTTTACCGTTTATTTACTACAGGCAAGGATAAAAAAGTTCAGTATGGTGTCATGGCTGTAGGTATTCTTCTTGTTTATCGATTGATTATCGAATTTGCGAAATATCAAATTGCCAATCCAATCTTCTTGATTTTAATTAAATTCGCAATATCGAGCGGTGTTGGCTATGTTGGCTATAAAGTCTATAAAAAAGATTTTTAATTAGAGGTGATTTACAATGAAGCTTAAGCTGATTGATATTTCAGATGAATTTGATGATAACGGCGTTGAGACGTTATTGTTCGATATTTATGTAGGGGAAATTGAACGCTATGTGGGTCGTTGTGAATATCGTAACGAACAAGGGCGTGACTTATGGTACTATGGCAATATTGGATATATTATCTATCCGCCATATCGTGGGCATAACTTTGCTTACCATGCGTGTATTCAGCTCTTTGAAATCATTAGGCAAGTCAAAACTGGATTGCCTGAAGTCATCATTACATGTAATCCTGACAATATTGCATCAAAAAAGACGATTCTTAAGCTTGGAGGCAACTATTACTCAACCATAGATATTATGGAAGATCATGAGTTGTACAAACTTGGAGAAACGTCTAAGGAAATATATACAATTAAACTTTAAATTTTACGGATAATTCCTAAAGGTGTCGATTGAGCTTTTTGACCGAGGGGGTTATCCTTTAATATTTTAACCATTAAGTTATTGTCAATGCTTGATGAACTTGATCCGAGAATATTTCCGCCAAGATCGTTGATGTCCGTTACAATAACTTCAATATCTTGTGTGAAAGCGGCTTTAATTTCTTTAGCGACTTCGTGTGGACGCTCAGGTCCAAGAACAACATATTCATTGTAAGGTGGAATTGTGTGCGATGTTGGTCCATCGATTGCACGTGCTTTAGAACCCGCGATACGGTAGAAATCACCTTTTCGTCCGAAGAATTTTGTAATTGCGGCAACGCCAGCAGCTAGAATAATTCGGGGTGTACCACATTCCCGTAATGCCATTTCCATGGTTTCAGGCATGCCCAAGCCAATGCCGTGAGGTGTTTTAGTTACATAATTCGATAGTGTTACTGCAAGTTTACGTGGTTTCACATCTTTAATAGGATATGCACGGCCTTGTGTAATGGCCACTATTTTTTCGGTTACAAACAGAATATCTCCATCTTGAAGTGAGTCATCTGCAAATTCTTTAATTACTTCAATTAAGTTATCATCACGCATGATTAACTTTGTTTTTAAAGGTAAACGTTGGTAACGTTTGCCGTCGACATTAACTTCGAGTTCTTTATTGTCGTTTGGTTTGATTGTCATTTTGTATCAACCTCTCTATCTTTAATATCATAACTTTTGCAGTGGTCTTAATCAAGTAGGAACTTGATTATTGAATTTAGTTTAAAGTATAATTCACATATAGAAAGAGGACTTATGAAAACATTACTACGTTTATTAACAAATAAGATTTTTATGGTGGGACTTATTGTAATTGCGGAGTTTGCGATTGTTGTGGCTTTAATTTGGAATTTATCGTTAAATTACGCTTTTATGCATGCTTTTTTTGTGTTTTTATCCGTCCTTCTAATCATTTATATTACCAATCGTAATGATGACCCATACTATCGGCTTGCATGGACCATTATTATTTTAGCATTTCCACCAATTGGTGCGGTCTGTTATCTCATTTTTGGTGGGAAAAAGGTTCCTAAAAAATTACGGGAACGCATCAGTGATACGTATTCCAAAGATGCTTTCCTTCAGGACGAGTCGTTTGGAATTCTTGAAGAATCGCTTGAAACTGCGCCTCGATGGGCTCGGTTAGTCAAATATTTGATGGGGAGCTCACACTATCCAATTTATAAGAATACGGAAGCAACTTACCTTGCTAGTGGTGAAGAAAAGTTTTTACACATGAAGGAAGAACTTCGCAAGGCTGAAAAGTTTATTTTTCTTGAGTATTTTATAATTAAAGAAGGTTTAATGTGGCAAGAATTACTTGTTATACTTCGAAAAAAAGTTGCTGAGGGTGTGGATGTTCGCCTTATGTATGATGATTGGGGTTGTGCACTCTTCCGTGATTTAAAAAAACAATGTGAAGAAGCAGGGATTGTCTGTGTTGAATTCAATCCGCTTGTAGCGCGTTTAGCGATTCAAATGAATAATCGCGATCACCGTAAAATTTGTGTTGTGGACGGGCGCGTAGGTTTCATTGGTGGAATTAATATTGCCGATGAATACATCAATATTGGGAGTAAATACGGTCATTGGAAAGATACCGCAGTGATGATTGAAGGGGATGCTGTGCATTCACTTACCTTGATGTTCTTGCAGTTTTTCCGTTATTATACGGGAGAGATTGAAAATCCTAATGATTATAAATATGAATTTGGTACGCTAAGCGATGCACAAGGGTATGTCATGCCCTTTGCAGATGCCCCTACTGATAATTACGATCTTGGATTGGATGCTCATTTATCGATGATTAATAATGCAAGGGATTATATCTACATTCAGACGCCTTACCTTATTGTTGGCCATGAAGTGATTCAGGCCCTCGAATTAGCGGCGCGAAGTGGGGTTGATGTGCGGATTATTGTGCCACATATTCCCGATAAGAAAA
Organism: Erysipelothrix tonsillarum DSM 14972; assembly: GCF_000373785.1. GTDB lineage: Bacteria > Bacillota_I > Bacilli_A > Erysipelotrichales > Erysipelotrichaceae > Erysipelothrix > Erysipelothrix tonsillarum. Next base: position 316,288 of record NZ_KB892379.1, read on the forward strand.
TTGTCAACCATGTCACAAAATCGAATTATCAAATTCTTATTGAGAGCGGGGTTCGTATTTATGAATACGAACCGGGATTTGTTCATTCGAAGACTTTTGTGGCGGATGACCAAATTGCCCTTGTGGGAACAACAAACATGGATTTTAGAAGTTATTATTTGCACTTTGAGTGCAGTATTCTCTTCATCAATAACAATGTAGTACAAGATTGTTATGATGATGTAATGCACACCATTACAGAGAATGCGATTGAGATTACGTTAGAGGACTGTCTGGCAGTACCTTATCCCGTAAGACTCTTTCGATCAATTGCCCGTATTTTTAGTGGCTTAATGTGAGGTTAAAATGGAAAAAATTGGTTTAGTATTAGAAGGCGGAGGTATGCGCGGTGCATACACAGCAGGTGTTTTACACTGGTTATTACAAGAAAAAATTGAATTTGATTATATCGTTGGGATTTCATCGGGAGCTTTATACGGAGGCATGTTTGCGTTAGGTAAAGGCGAAACCCTAAAAAAATCTGCCATCAATGTTGCGGCAGATAAACGAAATGTAGGTATTAAATCCATTATGGCTGAAAAGACATTGGTAGGTTACGATTTTCTCTATAATGCAGTTACAAAAGATTTGGATTACCCGCTTACAGAGATTAATACAATTCCTGGCAAGTTTGATATTGGTGTTTATGATATTGCGGCTGAAAAAACGATTTGGATTAATAAAGAAGCTTTGGCAAAAGAACCGCTATTTATTAAAGCTGCCTGCACCTTACCGGTTGCAGGGCGTGCAGTCTGGATTGATGGTAGGAAGTATATGGACGGTGGAATTACGACTATGATTCCCGTTCAAAAAAGTATTGATGAGGGATGTACCCGCCATATTGTTGTCACCACGAAATCTGCAGATTACGTACGGAAGGACCAAGGATTTGCGCAAAAAATGTTATTACGCACCGTGTATCGTAAATCACCGAAACTAGTACAAGATTTTGAAAGTCGTCGTGATGTTTATTATGAAGAGCGTGCGCTCATTGATAAACTAGTGGACGAAGGAAAAGCGGCTTATATTTACCCAACTCAAGAAGTGGGTGTCGGCCGCTTTAAAGGAACTGAAGCACAGTTCGAAGATTTATTTAAAATGGCACATGACGATTGTGATGCGCGACGCGCAGAAATCATGGCCATGGTTTCTAAAGATTAAATGGAAATTCCGAGGGCGTATGACTGGTAAAGGTCATGCGCTCTTTTGTTATGGGATGATCAAAACTTAATTCTGTTGCCCATAAAGCAATTTGTTGTCCAGGGACGGATTGCTTATTGTAACGTGCATCACCCCATAAAGCATGTCCTCGTGAAGCAAATTGAACTCGTATTTGATGGGAACGTCCTGTTACGAGTTTAATTTTTACACTGGACAGATTTGTCTCGGGGTGGTAATGTGCCTCGATAATATGCAATTCTGCATACTTGCCATCGGGATGGTTTTTGTCCACAACATAAGAGGTGTTTGTTTTACGATTTTTAACCAACGTATCGCGATATGTCATCGCTTCGACATAGCCGGTACACACAGCGGTGTAAGTCTTATCAAGGGTTCGAGTTCGGACTTGGTCACTTAATCGACCTGCAGCTTTTGATGTTTTTGCGAAGACCATAATGCCGCCCACGGGGCGATCAAGACGGTGGACTAGTCCCACATAAACATTTCCAGGTTTGTCATACTTAATTTTAATATACTCTTTTACGGCACTTAGTAAATCGTGATCGTTACTGTCATCACCCTGTGAGGGTTGGTTTGGTTTTTTTTCAACAACAATAACGTGGTTATCCTCATAATAAATTTTCATCATAGCACCACCGTGTTGTTACACCACAAGGGAGGATGGTATCCATGGTTGTGATGGGTAGACCAATCGCTTCACTGTGGGTGTTAAGCGGAAATTGTTGTTCTCTTAAGGCATCATTTAAAGCGTGACGCACTTTTTTAGGGGAAAGATTGGTTGTGTAAGTGTTGAGAACGACAAACAAAGCGTTTGGATCTAAAAGTTCCATCGCTGCATCAAGTAAGGGTTGGAGTTGATCTTCAATTTTCCAACGTTCACCTTTGGGACCCCGGCCAAAACTTGGAGGGTCCATGACAATGCCGTGGTAGGTTCGACCACGACGTTTTTCGCGTTCAATAAACTTCATCGCATCCTCAACAATCGTACGAATTTTTTTATCCTCTAAATCGTTCAGTTCAATATTTTCGCGTGTCCAAGCAATCATACCTTTAAGGGCATCGATGTGGACAATCTCTTCGACATTTTCTTTGGCGCAAGCGATTGTGGCACCCCCTGTGTAACCAAATAAATTCAAAATTCTTACGGGTTCATTATGGGAACGTATTACAGAACGCATCCAATCCCAGTTTACAGCTTGTTCAGGGAAAATACCTGTGTGTTTAAACGATGTGGGACGGACATTGAATTTTAAATCACGGTAACGGATGACCCAACTATCGGGTAACGTTTTGGTGAAATGCCAACCCTCTTTAAAAAATGCATCAATTGGCATGCCAGGAGTTACCGGTTTCCATGTTGCAACGGGATCGGGACGGCGCACAATAATATCATGATAGCGTTCCGTTTTGGTGCCATTGCCGGCATCAAGGACTTCAAAATCCGTCCATTCAGTAGGGACTCTCATACTCTTACCTCAGTTTCTAAATATATTCATCCATATTATAGGTTACAAAGGTGTTTGAGCGCAAACATTTCCTTGGTAAATGTCACTCAGTCAAACGGGTGAATATGCTATAATGTTAGCGGTGATAAAATGGATTATATTCAAGGATTAAATAAAGAACAAAAACAAGCAGTATTAACAAATGCAAAACATGTACGTGTGATTGCGGGAGCAGGAAGTGGTAAGACTCGGGTTCTCACAACACGGATTGTACATTTAATCGCAGATCTTGGATATTATCCTTCAAAAATCTGTGCAATTACATTTACAAATAAAGCTGCAAATGAGATGAAAGAACGTATGGAAGCGATGTTGCCGGATGCGATTCGTGTTCACACATCGACAATTCACTCCTTATGTGTTCGCATTATTCGGGAAGAGTACGAAGCATTAAACTTGGTTCGTAACTTCACGATTTTAGACACGTCTGATCAGCAAGCTGTGATGCGGGAAGCGTATAAACAATTTGAGTACGATCGAAAGGATATTTCTTTTCGAGAGGCACTAACATATATTTCCAATAATAAATTTGCTGGTGTTGATGTGAGTCAGGCAGAACGCATGGCGGGATCAAACTATCATGAACAAAAAAAAGTGAATTTATATCGTTTTTATGTAAATCGTTTACGTGAACTTTTTGCTTTGGATTTTGACGACTTACTCCTTGAGGTCAATCGATTATTTAAAGAAAACTTGGAAGTAAGAGATAAATGGCGTCGTCGATTCGATGTGGTCTTGGTGGATGAGTTTCAAGATGTGGACCATGTCCAATATGGCATTGTTGATGCGCTTGTGGGGGAAGAAAACCAATTGTATGTAGTTGGAGATCCAGACCAAACAATCTATACATGGCGTGGCGCCAATGTGGATTTTATTATTGATTTCGATAAAAAATATCCAGATTCGGAAACCATAACCTTAAACCAAAATTATCGTTCCACACAGCATATTCTCGACAGTGCGAATACGCTCATTAAAAATAATAAAGATCGACCTGATAAAGCGCTGTATGCAAATAAAGAAAGTGATTTTCCTGTTCAATATGCAACCTTAGATGATGGTGATTCTGAATCTTTTTGGATTGCAAACCGAATGTTGGAGTTGCATGATCAAGGGGCATCTTATTTAGACATGGCAGTGTTATATCGGTCAAACTATCTCTCACGTGCCCTTGAAAAAGTATTGATGTCACGCAGTATTCCTTATGTGATTTATGGAGGGTTGCGCTTTTACGATCAAGCAGAAATAAAGGATATGATGAGTTATCTGCGCATGATTACCCACGGTGATGACCTCGCTTTAAGACGTAGTATTGCAATACCACGTCGCGGTATTGGTGAAAAAACCTTAGATGGGATTATGCTTCAAGCACGAGAACGAGATCTGACAATGTATGAAAGTATGCTTTACGATGTGCATCATCAACAGGCAACCCCTAAAATTCGAAATTATGTGATGATGATTGAAGATTTTCGTGAAGTTGCGCAAGAAGCATCGATTGAGTACGTTATGCAGTATGTCCTCAAACGAAGTGGACTTCGTGAACATTTTGAAAAAATACAAGAACTTGAGCGTGTTGAAAATTTGAAAGAACTTATTTCCGATGCACTTACGTTTCAGGAAAATTATGAAAATCCGAGTTTGGATGAATACATCCAAATGGTAAGTCTTTACGGCGACAAGAGTGAAGTTGTTGAGGGTGAGTATGTGCGCTTAATGACGGTGCATGCTGCCAAAGGACTCGAGTTCGATAATGTCTTCATTATGGGACTATCCGATAATATTTTCCCTAATAAAAACAGTATCCAAGAAGGATCTGGAGGGATTCAGGAAGAGCGTCGCTTGATGTATGTTGCGATTACACGTGCGAAAGAACGCCTGTTTTTGTCAAATAACAATGGTTATAACTTTGTGGCGGGTGGTTATGCCCGTGCATCACGTTTTATTAAAGAAATGCACTTAGATGAAAAAACCGAATCGACTCAATCGGAAACAAACATCGATCGTAGTGAGGTGCAAGAGACACTCAGTTCATTCGAACGTGGATCAGGACTCACTCAGTTACGTAAAAAAATTAAATTTAAAAGTGGTGACCAAGTTGTGCATGATGATTTTGGGGAAGGCATTGTGATACGCGTTGATGATGAAACGATTAAAATTGCCTTTAATTTCCCTCATGGTACAAAAGTAATCTCACGGAAATACGCAGGCATTCGATTGAAGGGAGACATGTCATGAGTAAAGAACGCATTTTAGAATTACGTAAACAATTACATCAGTATAATTACGAATATCATGTGTTGGACCAACCGACCATTCCTGATACTACTTATGATCAGATGCTCAAAGAGTTGAATGACTTAGAGTTGGAACACCCAGAACTTTTTGATGCAAACTCACCTACACAAAAAATTGGCGGAGTGGTATCCGATCGATTCTCAAAAGTAACGCATCGATTTCCAATGTTTTCGTTGGGTAATGCGTTTTCACGTTCTGATTTAGAAACTTTTGATACACGCATCCGATCACAGTTTCCCACCGTGTCCTATGTAGTGGAATTAAAAATTGATGGTCTTGCAATGTCCATTGATTATGAGGATGGGTCATATACCCAAGCAGTAACGCGTGGAGATGGAACAATTGGTGAGGATGTGACCCAAAACATTCGTGTTATTGATTCGATTCCACTGCGTTTGAATGTAGAAGAAGATGTGACTGTTCGTGGGGAAGTATTTATGCCGGTTAAATCATTTACACGTGTAAATGAAACCCGTAAAGAGAATAATGAAGCTCTGTTTGCAAATTGTCGGAATGCCGCTGCCGGTACGATTCGACAGTTGGACTCTAAAGTAGTTGCAAGCCGTGGCTTGGATGGCTTTTGGTATACACTGGTGAATGCCAAGGAATTGGGTGTTCAAAGTCAATACGAGGCGTTATCTTATCTTAAAAATATAGGATTTAAAGTGAATCCTGAAATTCGTAAATGTGACTCCATTGACGCGGTCTGGGCGCGCATTGAAGAGATTGAGCACATGCGTGCCGAATTGCCGTATGACATCGATGGTGTTGTGATTAAAGTTGATGACTTTGCAATGCAAGATGCACTCGGATTTACAGTAAAGACTCCAAGATGGGCGATTGCTTACAAATTTAAAGCTGAAGAGGTAAAGAGCAAGGTTGAGGATATTTTCGTGACCGTTGGTCGTACTGGAAAAATTACCCCGAATGCAAAATTAACGCCTGTACAGATTTCGGGATCGCTAGTGGGTTATGCAACCTTGCATAATGAGGATTATATTATTAATAAAGACATACGCATTGGAGATGATGTCATTGTTCGCAAAGCGGGCGAAATCATTCCTGAAATTGTTTCGGTTGATGTGACTAATCGTACAGAAGACATTAAGCCATATGTATTCCCAGAGGAATGTCCAGTTTGTTTAGGACATTTAGTTCGGTTTGAAGGTGAAGCAGATCATTACTGTGTTAATGTCGATTGTCCGGCAAAGGTGTCGGAAGCGTTAGTACATTTTGCTTCTCGTGAAGCAATGAATATTGATACACTCGGGGAAAAACGGGTTTATCAACTCCATGAAGCGAAGCTACTTAACACAATTACGGATATATATACGTTGCATGAAAATGTTGAAGCTTTGACTCAATTGGATAAACTTGGACCCAAAAGCGCAGAAAAATTACTGCAAGCAATTGAATCGAGTAAAGAAAATTCAGTTGAAAAATTAATTTTTGGGCTTGGGATTCGCCATGTAGGGGCGAAAACCTCCAATGTACTTGCGGCTCATTATCGTTCAATTGAAGCCTTGATGAATGCGAATTATGATGAACTCATTCAAATTGATGAAATCGGAAGTGTTATTGCAGAATCTGTTGTTTCATTCTTTGAAATTGATCATAATCGTGAATTAATTCAAGATTTACTTGAACGAGGATTAAATGGGAATTACAATCATGTAGTGACATCGAGTAAATTTCAAGGGATGAAGTTTGTACTGACTGGTACGCTTCAAACAATGGGACGTGCAGATGCGAAAAAAATGATTGAATCGTTGGGAGGTAATGTTTCAGGTAGCGTAAGCAGCAAGACGGATGTAGTTGTCTATGGTGAAAGTGCTGGCTCGAAACTTATCAAAGCTCAAGAATTGGGCGTTAAAACATGGACAGAAGAAGAATTCTTAAATGAGGTGAACTCATGAAATTAAAAAAACTGATGATTTTAGGTTTAACAGGACTCCTTCTCTTGACGGGGTGTGCAAGCCAGGAAAACAAACCCGAAACGGAAAAAGAAAGTGTTTCGGTAATTCAGGGTGGTAAAGGCGAATATTCAATTCTAACGCCGTTTAAAACATCACCTTTACGACAAATCTATGGATCCAACTTTCGTGAGGTTGATATGATTGAAATTGGTCGTCGTTTACAAGATAAATCAAAAGACCACTTTAATCCGTCAAACTATAATATCTCGGAAGGCTCTATTATTAATGATGAACATTATGATCAATTACTACGGCACGAGTCGAAGAACTATCCATATGGGCTTAATCCCGTTGACGGGACTGAATTCACTGAAAAAGGTCGGAAAATCCAAAATCCAACTTTTGTTCGAGATGTGGTGGAGGTCAATTTCCATTCTGGTAAGGATATCAATAAACTCGACGGAGTAGGTATTGCGCTTGTCATGAAACGTGTTCAAACTGAAGCGGGGACAGGGCTGCCGATTCGTTTATCGGATGAAACGCTGTATGAGGTAGCTCGTACATCAATTGGGAATCGACTGATTTCATACTTACGTACGATCGAAGGGATGAGTGACGTACCAATTTATCTTGTGCTTTATGCTCAAGAAAGTGATACTGACACATTACCAGGGAAATATTTGCCCGGTCGTGTAATTGGCGAAGGCTTTTTTGAATCACGTGGTGGTCAGTTTGAACAAACCAATGAGAAGTGGACGTTATTAGGGACTCAGGAAGCATCTGAAGAATACCCAGAGACATCCTCAGATTTTTCGGTGTTTAAGCGTGAAGTCGTTGATTTTATGAACGATGAAAGCATCGGTGTTACCGGTAAGATGTTTGTTATCGACAAACGTGTGCAACAATTAGACATTGATCTAACAACGGGCGCTAAGACTTATCTTGAAATCTATGGGCTTGCTCAGTATGTATCCGAACGTATTAGTGCCTTTTCAGATATTCAAGCTCCCATTACGGTAAACATCAAAGTTTACCAAAATTCGCGCATGATTGTGCGTAAAGAACCCGGTAATAATAAACCGGTCATTATTACAGTAACTTAGGAGGATTTATGAAAAATTTAGATAAAGAGCTCATTGAAAAATTTGCTTCCGATTTGATGTTTCGCCTAACTGACGAAGAACTCGAAATGGTTGCAGCCAATGCGCCGGTTTTTGAACGTTATGTTAATAAAATACAAGGTATCGACACTCAAGGTGTTGAGGTTATGTCCTATCCATTTGAAATGGAGACAACATGGCTTCGTGAAGATGAGCCCGATCATGTCATTGACCAAGCACTTGCATTTGAAAATGCACCACGTGTTGATGGTGATTATTTTGAAATTGTAAAGGTGGTTAACAAATGAGTAAAACAATTGATGAAATTATCGCAAATTTAAAAAATGAAAATAAACGCCTAAATGCGGTTGTAAGTTTTGTAGAACCTCAAGAACCTCAAGAAGGCTTGATTACAGGTTGGGACATTGCTTTAAAAGACAATATCAATATGAAAGACACACTTACAACTGCAAGTTGTAAGTTGCTCTCCAATCATCAATCAATCTACAATGCACATGTTGTGGATCGTTTGATAACAGAGGGGGCTGTGATTGTTGCGAAAACATCAATGGATGAATTGGGAATGGGTGGTACGAATTTATCTGCCATTACTGGACCGGTATACAATCCTTATGATGTTTCCCGTATTTCTGGGGGCTCCTCAGGGGGTTCAGCGGCTCTTGTTGGGGCGAAAGCGATTCGTGCAGCATTGGGAAGTGACACGGGCGATAGCGTGCGAAAACCCGCTGCATATTGCGGTGCGGTTGGGGTAAAACCAACATATGGACGTATTTCCCGATATGGTGTGATTCCTTATGCATCCTCACTGGATCATGTTGGCTATTTCACCCAAAACGTTGCGGATGCCGCACGCCTTCTAGAAGTCTTGGCAGGTCGTGATGATCGTGATATGACCAGTTCAATGGAACCGGTTAAAGCATATTCCGACTTACTTGACATGGATCTTAAAGGAAAACGCATCGGAATTTTCAAAACTGTAGAGGATTCCATAGAAAACACAGAAATTAAAGCAGCTTTTGAAGCGTTTAAAGAAAAATTATCGGCACAGGGTGCAGTCTTAGTTGAAAAAAATGTGGACCAAACATTGATGCGTACCATGTTACCGGTTTACAGCGTCATTTCAAATTCAGAAGCCGTTGCAAATCACGCCAATTTAGACGGGGTTCGTTACGGATTATCACAAGATGGTGATTCACTTGAAGAAATTATGAAAAACACACGGACCAATGGCTTTAGCAGCCTCATTAAACGTCGTTTTATCTTTGGGGCATTTGCATTGGATGATGCAAACCAAAAAGATGTCTTTGACCAAGCTAAAAAAGTGCGTCGTTTATTAGTGAATGCTTATGCGTCTTGCTTTGATGATGTTGATGTTATGGTAACGATAGCATCAGGAACCATTGCTCCAAAATTGGATGGTTCGACAATGGATGAATTATCGGATGCTTATTTAATTGGTGAAAATCATATGGTAATCAATAACTTTAGTGGCTACCCAAGCATGACGATTCCACTCGACCTCGTAGAGGGCTTACCTGTAGGAATCAATATTTCTACCCAACCGTTTACGGAAGACATCATGTTTGCATATGGTCATGCATTTGAGTCGATTATTGACTGGAAAGGGGCTTTCTAATGGGATACGAAGCAGTTATTGGAATTGAAATTCATTGTGAGTTAAAAACACAGACAAAAATGTTCTCCGGAGCACCTTTGGGATACGGTCAAAAACCGAATACAGCCATCAACGAAATTGATTTAAGCTATCCTGGAACCCTTCCACAACTTAATAAACAAGCTGTGAATTATGGTGTTCGTTTATGTAAGGCACTCAATTGCGAGATTGATGATTTAATCCGCTTTGATCGTAAAAACTATTTTTACTCAGATTTACCAAAAGGTTATCAAATTACTCAACAATTTTTCCCACTTGGACAACATGGGCATTTTGATGTGCTTGTAGGGGAAACGTTAAAAACAGTTCGCATCAATCGCATTCATATGGAAGAAGATACTGCTAAGCAATTTCATGAAGGTGAAAAAACGCTGATTGATTTTAATCGCGCAGGAACGCCTTTACTTGAAATCGTAACGGAAGCAGATTTTAGAACCGGCGAAGAAGCAGCAGCATACGTTGATGCATTGCGACTATTAGTTGTTTATCTTGGTATTTCTGATGGACGTATGGATGAAGGGTCGTTACGTTGTGATGTGAATATTTCTTTGCGCCCAGAAGGTCAAGAAAAATTTGGTACTAAGGTTGAAATTAAAAACTTAAACTCAACAAACAATGTGCAAAAGGCCATTGAATTTGAAAGCCTACGCCAAGCAGAAATTTTAAATAAGGGTGATCAAGTTGTAACGGAAACACGTCGTTTTGATGAGAAAACACAAGAAACCGTAGCGATGCGTACTAAAGAAACTGCTGTGGATTATCGCTACTTTGTAGAACCAAATATTGTTCCTGTACGTATTGGTAAGGATATCTTAGAACAAACGCTCGTGGAACTTCCAATGGCGCGTATTCAACGTTATCAAGACGATATGGGATTGAGTCTTTATGATGCAAACGTATTGGTTAAAAATCCCGAACTTTCATCTTACTTTGATAAAGTTGCAGCCAAAACGAGTGAGTATAAACTGGTCGTAAACTGGCTTACTCAAGATGTTTTAGCGGTTTTAGATCAAAAAGGGGATCGCACCTTTGAAGCATGGTTGAACTGTGACCACTTTGTAGACTTCATTAATGCAATCCAATCTGGATCCATTAACTCAAAACAAGCGAAACAAGTGTTTGCTAAGTTTATTGAAGGGGAATCGCCTAAAGAAGTTATTAAAAAATCCGGAATGGTTCAAATTAGTGATGAAACAACAATTACTGCATGGATTGAAGATGTTTTAGTTCAAAATCCGCAAGTAATTGAAGACTATAAAAACGGACTGGATAAATCGATTAAATTCGTCGTGGGTCAGGTGATGAAAGTATCTAAAGGTCAAGCGAATCCACGTGTTACAAATCAACTCGTCGTGAGTGTGCTTGATAATAAATAGAAAATAATATAATATTTAGGTGCATAAGGAGGATCGCAATGACAAAAAAAATGGATCCAAAGCAGAAACAAGAAGTTAAAGTTAAAAATCAAAAAACAAATAAAAAACATGACTGGTCTTATTATGCAATCATTATCTGTCTTGTTTTAATCCTAATTCCTACACTGTGGCTGGGATTCACAATTGTGAAAGCTTCCATGGAGTCCGGTAAACCGCTGACAGGACAACGATTCACAAATGATCATGATCCTGCGATTACGTCAGAACTTCAAAAGAATGTTGAAGATGTATTGAAAGAAAGCTCAGAATTTGAACAAGTCAGTGTTTCCTTAAAGACTGCTACATTACGAATTCAATTGAAAATGAAGCCAGATACATCAAAAGAAGATGCGGAAGCTTTAATTCAATCAGCTTATGATCAGGTTGTAGCGGTGTTACCCGTTGAATCTTATTTCAAAACAGAGGGTTCTAAAAAACAGTATGATTTAGAAATTAACCTTTATAACTTTACAGATGTGAACGAAGATAATCGTTCAGATTTCATTTATTACCAATTGATTAAAAACGGAAATATGGAAGAGAAGCAGATCCAACTCGTTTCAGAATCAAAAGATACAGAACTTGTCGAACGTTTAAAAACGGAACAGGCAGAAGCAAAAGAAAAAAAAGCAAATGAAAACGGAGAACCGTCGAAAGAAGAGAAAAAAGAAGAGTAAACTATAGTGATTTCGCTTAATTAGATGGCTTCTTTGATAAAAGTGACACTATTGTAATAGTCGTCACTTTTTAATGTGGTAAAATATGTATGATGAAAATAATTAAAGACTTTTGTAAAAAAGTAGGGACACGCTTATCTGAGAATGTCATATTCTTAATGATCATGGTGTTATTCTTACCAGACTATTTGTTATATCCCGCAGTTATTGTCGCAGGTGTTTTTGTTTTGTATGAGTGGATACGCTACAAGGGCTATAAATGGAGTACGTTTTGGATCCTTTGGGCTTATCTCTTAATTGTTGCTTTGGTGAATAAAAATATGCAAGGTGTCATGGGAACGCTTTATCTTGTGATTATAGTTGCCTATGCATTCGTATTAAATCGACGGATGGGACCAAAGGAATATATGAAAATGCAATATTATATTGTGTGGTGTTCGTTATTCAATTTTTTCTTCAACTTTATTCGTTGGAGACCGTCTTGGTATAAATCATTCATGGGCTTATTTGACGGAGTCATTCAAATGGGGCATTTGCCATTTTATGGGGATGGATATTTTAGAGCGTATTCGACATTTGATAATCCAAATCTGTATGCTTTCATCCTTTTGATTGTTTTATTGGTTTGTTTTAACCAATTACAATTCCAACTTACATTTAAAAACTATCGCTTGAGTGCCTTTTACGCTGGGGCGTTTATCATTAATTTATATGCAATGTTTTTAACGGGGACGCGTTCAATTGTGGTTGCTCTTATGTTTGGCCTTTTAACAGTAATCCTCGTGCAGAAAAAGTGGACCCAATTTAAAGTCTTGATTCTATGTGGTGCGCTCTTGACACTCTTTATTCTTATGCGTCCTGACCTTTTTCCTCGTTTTATGCAAATTGCAGAGCACAGTGGCATTCGCTTGGAAATCTGGGATAAAGCAATCCATCAAATTATTAAAGAACCATGGTTTGGTAAAGGAATGTTTACGTATGCTTTATTGTTCGATAATATTGATGCGCATAACATTTTTATTGAAAGCTTTTTAAGTTTTGGAATCTGCGGAACATTTATCCTCGTTGTATTTTTAATTGAAAAACTACGTGATATTTATTTAAATGCATATTATTTGGATTATCCACTCGCGTTGGGGGTGTTAGTCGCGACGATCATGTATGGCATTTTTGATATACCCCTTTTTGCAGTTCAAACCAGTCTTCTATTTGTGGCGGTTTTCTGTCTCCCAAGACGGAAACCATCTCAAATTACGCAGTCTGAACCATCCCATATTAAATTTATTCAAAAAACTTAAACTATTTTTAAAATATGCTTGTCAAGGCAATATTAGTATGGTATATTTTATAAGCACTTGGCGATGCTTGTTTAGCTCAGTCGGTAGAGCAACTGGCTGTTAACCAGTGGGTCGCAGGTTCGAGTCCTGCAACAAGCGCCATTTATGGCCCGTTGGAGAAACGGTTAACTCACATGCTTTTCACGCATGCATTCACGGGTTCGAATCCCGTACGGGTCACCATAGTGTAAATAACAAACCTCATCCTTGTGATGAGGTTTTTCTTTGGTTTCAGTTTATGGACGTTAGAAGCAGGCCTAAGCGACGTAATATGAGTCCCTTGAATTGGATAGGTCCTTATTGGTTTGCCTTGTATTTGGCTTTTATCGACCTCTCAGTTGAATTTTAATCGAAGCGAGATCCAATGAGAATCATAAATTATCAATTCTGGTGCCGTTAAATCACAGGTTTAATCTTTCTCAAAATAATCAATTATTTTTACTGAAAAAGGTTGCTAAGTCATTGGGTGTATGTTATATTTTATGAGCACTTGGCGATGCTTGTTTAGCTCAGTCGGTAGAGCAACTGGCTGTTAACCAGTGGGTCGCAGGTTCGAGTCCTGCAACAAGCGCCATTCTATGGCCCGTTGGAGAAACGGTTAACTCACATGCCTTTCACGCATGCATTCACGGGTTCGAATCCCGTACGGGTCACCATAGTGTAAATAACAAACCTCATCCTTGTGATGAGGTTTTTCTTTGGTATGCTTCGGAATGTGATCCGACTAAAAAACAAAAAATATGTGACTGATATTCACAGAATATAAAGAACTTAAAAAAGTATGATTAATTTGTGAAATAAGGCTTGCCAAGGTATCGTGAGTGTGTTATATTTTATGGGCACTTGGCGATGCTTGTTTAGCTCAGTCGGTAGAGCAACTGGCTGTTAACCAGTGGGTCGCAGGTTCGAGTCCTGCAACAAGCGCCATTCTATGGCCCGTTGGAGAAACGGTTAACTCACATGCCTTTCACGCATGCATTCACGGGTTCGAATCCCGTACGGGTCACCATAGTGTCAATAACCTCACTTCTTAGGAAGTGAGTTTTTTTTGCGAATTTTGGAGATTTGTGTGTTTTTTAGCACAGGTAATCGTCTTGTGGTAAAATAGATACAACGGGTAAAACCGCATATAGATAAGAGGTGTATTTATGTCGGATAAATATGAATTACCACTTCGTAGTGAAGTGGATATAAAAGATACATGGGATTTAACGCCTATGTTTAAAGATGATGACGCATGGAATCAAGAATTTGATGCAATTCAAAACGACTTAAGTGAAGTGATTAAGTACCGTGGTACTTTAACTAAAAATGCTGATAGTTTATTGGCAGGTCTTAAATTTCGTGATGAACTCAGTTATCGTATTGAATTTTTATATGTTTATGCTCATCTAAGTTTTGATGTTGATACAACCAATCCGAAGTATCAAGCGATGAACGCTCGTGTTCAATCACTTCTTGCTCAGTTTGGTTCAAGTTTTTCGTTTTATGAAGCTGAAATTCTATCGGCAGATGAAGCAGTTATTAAAGAATACTTAGCATCGAATGAAGCATTGAGTCTTTATGATCATGAATTTGATCGCTTATTCAAATCACGTCCTCATATTCTGAGTGAAAAAGAAGAACGCATTCTAGCTTCTTCGGGTGAAATTTTCGGTGTTTCATCGCAAACCTTTGGGATGATTAATAATGCTGATATCCAATTCCCAACTATCAAAGATGAAGCAGGCAATGATGCACAACTATCACACGGTCGTTATTCACTCTTTATGGAGAGTGCGGATCGTCGTGTTCGTGAAGATGCTTTTAAAGCAATGCAAACAACTTACGGTAATTTAAAAAACACTCTCGCAAGTACCTTGTCTGGGAATGTGAAGGTTCATAATTTTAATGCTGCAATTCGTAACTATGCATCAGCACGTCATGCTGCCTTAGCAGAGAATAACATTGATGAAGCTGTGTATGATTCACTACTCGAAGGAATCCATAACAATATCAATTTACTTCATGATTATGTAGCACTTCGTGAAGAAGCGCTCGGTATTGAAGACATTCAAATGTATGATATTTATGTACCGATGGTTGATGAAGTTGACCTTAAATTTACTTATGAAGAAGCACAAGAAGTCATTCTTGATGCGCTTAGTGTTTTAGGTGAAGAATATTGTGCAGTCTTAAAACGTGCATTTGATGAACGTTGGATTGATGTAGTGGAAAATAAAGGGAAGCGATCGGGTGCTTATTCTTCGGGAACTTACGGAAGTGCTCCTTATATTCTGCTTAACTGGCATGAAAATATTGATAATGTCTTTACACTAGCACATGAGCTCGGACACAGTGTTCATTCGTACTTTACACGTAAGTATCAACCGTACATTTATGGAGATTATTCAATCTTTGTAGCGGAAGTTGCATCTACAACCAATGAAAATTTACTCTTAAATTATTTATTAGATCAATACGATGATCCAAAGATCCGCGCTTACTTGCTAAACCACTATTTAGACACCGTTAAAGGGACCGTGTTCCGTCAAACACAATTTGCGGAATTCGAACACCTTATTCATAAAGCGGACCAAGACGGCGTTGCATTGACGGCGGATTACTTGATTGAATCTTATTACAAACTAAACCAATTTTACTATGGTGAATCAATTAGTACAAAAGAGATTGGGTATGAATGGGCACGAATTCCTCATTTCTACTATAATTATTACGTATACCAATATGCTACTGGATTTAGTGCTGCAACACTCTTTAGTGAAACCATCTATAATGGTGGCGATGCAACACCTTATCTTGATTTCTTGAAATCAGGAAGTTCAGATTATCCAATCAATGTCTTGCGTAAAGCAGGTGTGGATATGACGGAACCGACTGCAGTTGATACAACCCTTGAAAAATTTGGGGAACGTATGGCAGAGTTGCGTACACTTCTAGTAAAATAAAAAAAATAAAAAAAGCAGAGGTTCAACCCATAATTGGGAGAACTTCTGCTTTTTTTATGCTTTCGGTTCGTTGATTGCGTAAACGGCTAAGACACACGCTTCGATAACATTTAATTCAAGCTCTTTCGCTTTAGCAAGAAGAGCATCGTTCATTGTTCCAGGTTGAAGCCATAGAACTTTAGCGCCTTTTTCTTTAATCGCTTCCAACATATGGATACCGATTTTTGGGTTTACAACCATCACGACAATGTCGATGGATCCAGGTACTTCTGAAATTGAAGGATAAACTGTTTTTTCTTCAATTTCGGTATAATTAGGATTAACACCAATTACTTGTTTTCCTTTTTCTTCTAATAGTTTATAAATACGGTAGGCGTATTTGTCCGGTTTGTTGTTAATGCCGGCAACCACAAAGTTTTGTGATGTGGTAAGAATTTCATATGCATTGTTCATTATTTAAGCTCCATATCAAACCATTGTTTGATTTCTTCGATTTCGTAAGCACGCATGCGATGATCAAGCTCATAAATGCGATGAGTTACCTGTGCATTGTTATTCATGAGTCGTTTTTCAAGCGCAACGGCACTTTCATAAGGAATTATATCATCAAATCGACCACTGTGAATAAGAATATCCATATGATTAAGGTCGCATTCTTTCGTATCACTTGTGAAGTTCATCGGCCTTAGGAGAATGCATTTCTTAAAAGGGGTCTGATGTTCAAGGATTAATGCTGCGATAGTATTGGCGCCGTTAGAGAATCCAAGTGCCCACAGTTCTCCAAGGTTGTACTGTGCTTGAAGGTCTTTCACCACATTCAATAGGGTTTCTGTTCGGCCCAAAAGATCCGCTTCATCGAGAATTTGGGTTTCATTTTGTACCGCTGAAAAACGACGTTTCCCAAAAGTGACCACGTCGCCACGAATAGAAAGATGGTTCATCGTAGGTGCAACCATTTTCGCAACGGGGAGCAGTACAGTTTCGTCCCCGCCTGTCCCATGGAAAAGGACCAGGGTTTTGTCGCTGCCATTATCAATAAATTTATGTATCATGATTTTTACTCCTTAAGTCTTAAAGATGCACTCATCATACACGATGGTGCGTTTGGGGACAAGCCATTCGCTTATGCCGAAAGCAAGGATTTTTTAAATTCTTCGAAAGATTGTCCTTCGATAAGTTGTTGGACTTTATACCGATCCATCGACCATTTGGAAAAGAGGTCGCAAAGGTAGAAAAGATCGTGGTCGCCATCCCGTTTGGTTTTAATTAGAAAGAGCACATGAACTTCACTTTTTTCCCAGATGATGGGTTTTTCAAGCACAGCAACAAAGCAGAGAGCGCGGTCAACGTGTTTTTTTAAATCTTGGAGATGAACGAGTTGATGACCAATTTCATGCGTTGCAAACGGGTTTTGATCGAAATGGGGTTTAAGAAGGTTCATATCTGCCATCATGGTGATGAGGTTATGAAGAACTTGTTCCTTATGGTTGCCAGGGAGGTTGCGAATATAATATTCTGGTTTGAGATAGAGGTCTAAGTCAGCTTCTGCAAGATCAAACTGCTTAATTTTATGTTCGATGTGAGTGAGGTAGTTGCCATCTTCGATTGCAACGACTTCTCGGGCTTGTGGGATGGTCATTTTGGACATTGAAACACCAATGTCCAAAGGTTTTGTAATTTCTTGTAGTGACCCGTATACGTTGACGGTAACGTGATCGTGGTGGAAGTGATCACGCAGACTTTGACCGTATACAATGGTTTCGGAACGTCCATTCCCACCAATGAATCCAATTTCAATGGTTTGTTGGTGACGTCGAGTCATTAAAGCGCCTTGGAAATAAAGAAGCAGGTAGCCAAATTCATCAAGATTAATGGTTATATCAGGGTAATTTGCTTCGATAACGGCAACCGCGGAGATGGTTACTTTAGCGGCGAAGAGAAATTCACGCAAGTTGCGATGAATTAAGGGGTTACGGATGGTTAATCCATTTTGAATACGTTTAATCATTTGTGGAATGTGCAACAATAAATACCGAAAGAGTTCGTGATTATCAAAGAAATTGATAGCGAAGTTGTTATCAATTTCAGTGAAGATATCATAAATGAGTGCTTCATCTTGTGATTCTGTTTTTCCAGAGTGAGCAATGATTTGTTTGCTATCGAGGTGAGTTGCAATATAGAGCAACTCAGGGGAAGTGAGGGGTGGTTCATTGAATTGCTCACACAATTGTTTGGTAATCGTAGTTGCAAGTGGAAGTAGGGGCGAGTCAAGAGGATACTGCTCATGAATTTCATGGCCATCACGCCGTCTCTTAAAGAGAATGAGAATATGAATTGCTATATTTTGAAGTGAGAAATCTGATAACAAAATATGAGCGTTTGAACAGCTTTTTTTAACGATATCCTCGGTCTGTGCTAGGACATCTTGGTTTTGGATATAGGGTTCGCGTTCTTTAGGTTCCACTAAACTTAGGGTATTATGAAAAAAATATTCTGCAAAGGCGAGCCGTAGGTTAAATTCTGTTCCTGTTAGTTTGAGCCCATATGCTGGTCGGGCCTTTAATTCTAAGTGGAACCGCTTGAGTTGAGCACGAACATCTTTAAGATCATTATGGACGGTGGTACGACTGACAAACATGCGTTCCGCGAGGGCTTCAATTTTGAGGTAATCATCAGCTTCTAGAAGTGTACGGATGAGAAAAGATACCCGCTCTGAGTTGTTTCTTGAAAAACTGTTCATGCGCCGAATTAAACTGATGGAACCGATGGTTTCAAATATTTTTTCTTCCTGATGTTCTTCCAAAGCGTTCAAACGATAACCGTGCCCTGGTATGGATAAAACCTCAATATGATAAGGTTTGAGTTCTTCACGAAGGGTTTGGATTTCTTTTTTGATGGTGCGGATGGATACGTTGCTGGATAAAGCAAGTTCATGGGCTGTTACTATATTACCCTGTGCGAGATGATGCATAATAATAAGTTGTCGATTTGTGAATTCCATAAATCCTCCTAAAAAAGATGTTGCGTATCTTTACGATAACGCAACATCTTCACTTGTGCAATTAGAGTAATCCAATGTAGGATCCAATGATACCAAATGCAATCGTTACAAGGAGTAAGAACATCGAGCTCTTCTTCTTGTTTTTAAGTAAATAGAACATAAATAGTGTGTAAAGCAAGGGTAATAAGAGTGGGAAAATTTGATCGATATACTGTTGAAGTAGGAACTCGGTCTCATTAAATGAGAACGATACAACGGTTTGAAGTTTAACCATCTGTGCACTCATCCCACCAATAACCATAAGACCAACAATAGTTGCTGCTTTGGTAATCTTCGCAAAGATTCCGGATTCGGATGCGCTATCCATAAGGTTGGTTCCAAATTTATAGCCAAATACACCACCGAGGTAACGTACAATCATGTGTGGTATGTTGAAAGCGATAAGGAATAGGATCGGTCCAAGGATGTTTCCTTGTTGTGATAGGGGCAAAGCGATTGCGGTTGCGATGATTCGAATGGTTCCCCAGAAGAAGGAGTCACCGATTCCAGCAAACGGTCCCATGAGTGAAATCTTAATGCTGTTGATTGTATTTTTATCAAAATCAGGGTTTTGGCTTGCTTCTTTTTCAAGTGCAGTTGCAACACCGGTTATCGCGGAGACAACATGAGGTGTTGTGTTAAAAATTTGCATGTGACGCACAAGTGCATCGGCACGATCTTCTTTTGTATGATAGAAACGCTTAATTGCAGGCCACATACCCACGGCAAAGCCAAGACCTTGTTGGCGTTCGTAATTATATGAGTTTTCAAGTAGGAATGAATACCAGAATATTTCTCTAAATAGTTTTTTATCTTCCTGAGTTGTTTCAATTTTATTCATCGAATAAGTCCTCCAATTCATCGTGTTGTACGGATGTTGAGCCTGTAGGGTGTTGTCCCACTTCGAATACGATAATGAAAGCGAGGATGACACCAAAGAGCGTTACGGCTAAGATTGGTAGTTCAAGATACGCAATGAGAATGAATCCGAGGATGAAGTAAAGAACATTTTTGCCATTCATCATTGGTTGCAACAAGAGTGCGAAACCGACAGCCGGCAAGAGTTTACCAGCTACTTCCAAGCCATTCATTAGATTTGCGGGAATTGCTTGTACAAATGCTTCGACAGCATTTGCGCCAAAGAGAACGGCTACGAATGCCACGGTGAAGTACATAAGACAGTGTAAGAGCAATCCAGCAATATTAAGGGCAAACATACCTTTAATGTTTGCATTCTCTGCAAGTTTCATCGCAAAGTCCATAAACCACGATCTTACGATAAAAATAATGACTTTTAGAGATTGAGCGAGAATTGCGATTGGAAGTGCGAGAGCAAGCGCGATTTCAGATCCTTGACCGGATAAAATGGCGAATGCAGTACCTAAGGCTGAACCGATAAGTACATCCGGTGGCACAGCGGCTCCGACTTGAATTGCACCCATGAAGACAAGTTCGAGACTTGCACCAATAATAATACCTGACTGTAAATCACCCAATACGAGACCGACAAGGGGTGAGATAATAAGCGGTCTGTTGACCATTGGGGTTCCAAGCATTTTCTCTACGAACCATACCAATGCGACGACAAGACCAACAAGTAATGCTTCTTGCATAGATATTTCCTCCTTATATTTTTATATGATTATTGTTCTAAATATTTTTTACGTAAATCAACAAACTCTTTCCCTTTATCATCAGGAACTTGTTTTACTTCAACAGAAATCCCAGCAGTAACGATGCTGTCCATGGCTTCCAATTCTTCGGGTGTAAAGTAAACAGCTGGAGCGAACGCTTTCCGTCCGTCTTTCATCTGAACACCACCAATTGTGCATGTAGGGGTTTCTTTAATGCCTTGATATAGTTTTAATGCATCAAGCGGCGAAGCGGTAACGACAAACACTTTGAGTGATTTTAATTTATCGTTGTTGAGTAGTGTAATGGCTTCATCGATTGAACGAATTGCAAGTTTTACACCGTCCGGTTTCGCAAGCTTGAGTGCTTGTTTCCGAATTGCATTGGTTGCAGCATCGTCACTTGCGATGACAATGGCTTCATAATTCAATGCGGATTTCCAACTGTATGCTACTTGACCGTGTAATAAACGATCATCAATTCTAATTTTTTGTATCATCATAAACTCCTTCTTTATATAAGTGCATCAAAGTCATCGGAATCATCATCATCGAACTGAACAAGCATCAATTGTTCTCGAGATGTGATGATGGCATTTTGAATGCTTTCACGAGATAGATTATCTACCGGCATCAATAAGACTTCAAGCATTATCGCGAGATTAACACCGGTAATAACGAAAGTTTTATTAACATCGACATGGCGCATAACGCACTGGTTGACGCTTCCCCCAAATAAATCGGTCATAACAATGAGGATGTCATCATCCATTACGCTCTCAAGATAGTGTTTTAACTGATCTTCAAAGACTTGGTCATCGACATAAGCGTTAATCACTTCAATATCATCATTTTTTCCAATAATAATATCAAGTGAAGTACGGATGCCTTCCGCAAACTTCCCGTGGGTAGCGATTAATACTTTTCTCATAGCTGCTCCGATTGCAAGGTTTTATTAATATAATGTGTCAGACCTGCATACATTGTTTTTGACAAATCACGACCACGATCTGTAGCGATGTGGTAAGCCAGAACTTGGAAGAATGTGATGTATGATAGTGGGAAAAAATATGTGGAGTGTGTGTTGATTTTAAAATCATCGTCATCCGTATTCGAAATTATCATACAATGTGCTTTGACCTCGTTTTCAATAAAGTTTTTGATCTTACGGCACTTCTCAACATCATTTTCATGATGAGCCAGTAAGAAGAATCCTTGATTTGAAGTGAACATGTTTTGAGGACCGTGAATTAATTCTTCGAGTTCGAAACTGTTGGTGAGACTTGGCAGCATTTCCATAAACTTAATATCAGCTTCTTGAGCGATGGGCCACAGTACACCAGGTCCTGCAAAGATATATGCATCCGTTTTAGCGAAGTAAGCTCGATGTTTTGCATAATACTGGTTCGATGCTTCACGAATGTGGGGAAGTTCGTGAATCATGACGGTCATATCTTTAATTAGAATTTCATAAAGTGTGGGGTCGATATGACGGTTATGTACACCAAGTGTTATGTAAACAAGATATAAGACTGTGCATGTCGTTGAGAAGCCGAGCGTTCTAAATATATAAGTTTCATGAACACTTCCCATTTCGAGGGCTGTCCTTGCCTCATTAGCAATAGGCGTATCGAGCGACTCCGTAATTGATACTGTCTTTAATCCTAATTCATTTGCGTTATGTATGGCTTCGTATACAAGTTTTGTATGACCACCTTGTGAGATAAAAATATAAAGTGCATCTTTATCGCATAAATCTAAATTGTAGTGTTCAACAAAGATGCTTGGATACATAAGTTCGACTTCAATATGGCAGACGGATTCAGCGAATGATTTCGTTGTGAATGCGGTATTGTACGAAGAACCGGATCCAACGACAACAACTTTCTGTACTGATTCTCCCTCAGTCGCGTTGATAATTGCCG
Organism: Erysipelothrix tonsillarum DSM 14972; assembly: GCF_000373785.1. GTDB lineage: Bacteria > Bacillota_I > Bacilli_A > Erysipelotrichales > Erysipelotrichaceae > Erysipelothrix > Erysipelothrix tonsillarum. The sequence continues at coordinate 338,997 of NZ_KB892379.1, forward strand.
CTTCAATAATCTTTCGATTATCAATAATATTTTCCAATTTTTCTGGGATTTCAATAATACAATCCATTAATGTATTCATTGAGTCACCTCTCTTTCCTTTGCTCGCTTTTATCATACATACCTCATGAAACCACTTCCATAGGGACTTTTGCACGAACGCTCGTGCATAAAATTTAAGCGTTTTCAAAATCGACCTCTTATCAACAAAAACAAGGGTGTCAAGGGATGGGTGAAAAAGACTGCAGAAAATCATGATAAATGAAAAACAAAGTTACTAACAATGTTAAACGATAAATATTTAATCTTTCAAGTTTACATTTTTGAATTTCGCAGTATTTTCATGTAATACTCAAGAAATTTAAGGAGGGTTATGTTTAAATGAAATTAGTTCGAAAGGGTGTGACGATGTGATTGTAGTTTTTGATAGTTTAACCGGTCAATGTCAACGATTCGCAGAAAAATTGGGTGAGACCTGTATTGATATTTTGGATTACGAACCCAATGAAGAGGACGTATTTCTTGTAACACGGTCCTGGGATTTTGGGAAGGTTACGGAAGAAAGTAAAGCGTTTCTGGAGCAGTATGCAGATAAGGTTGTTGGTCTTGCGGTTGGTGGGAATCGCAACTGGGGCACAAATTTCGGTGCGGCTGGCGATAAGATTCGCGATGCTTATGAAATTGAACTTGTTTTAAAATTTGAAGGTTCAGGGTTTACAAAAGATGTGGAAATTGTCCAGCAATGGATTACGACGTATAAGGGGAGGAAAATTCAATGACTGTACAAAATAAATCAAACCAAATTCCAGAGTGGGTTATTCTTAATAATCAAATTGTGGATGGTGATGGAAATATTAAAGATTTAAATAAAGATAAAGAGGCGGTGCGATCGTACTTTTTAAATGAAATAAACAAGAAAACTCAGTTTTTTCATTCGCTTGAAGAAAAACTAGAATATCTCACTACAAATGGGTATTACGAAACAGAATTTCTAGAAAAATATACCTTCGATCAAATTCAAACTGTATATGATATCGCTTATGATGCGAAATTCCGTTTTCCAACCTATATGGGAGCTTTCAAATTCTATAATGATTATGCACTCAAATCGATTGATGCGGAACGTGTCTTTTTAGAACGCTATGAAGATCGTCTTTCGGTAATTGCGCTTTACCATGCAGATGGTGATTTCGAATTGGCGAAGAAACTCATTACTTCGTTGATTGCGCAAGACTTTACACCGGCAACACCTACACTTCTCAATACCGGAAAGAAAAAGCGGGGAGAATTTGTATCCTGTTTCCTCTTGGAAGTTGATGACTCACTTAATGATATCGCTCGTGTACAGGAATTTGCGATGCAACTCTCTAAGCTTGGGGGAGGTGTGTCGATTAACCTTACTAATTTACGTGCGAAAGGTGAGTCGATTAAAGATATTCCCAATGTGGCAAAAGGGGTCGTCGGAGTTGCAAAACTTTTAGACAATGCTTTCCGTTATGCGGATCAAATGGGGCAACGTCAAGGTGCGGGAGCGGTTTATTTAAATGTATTCCACGCTGACATTGAAGATTTCCTGCAAACTAAAAAGCTCAATGCGGATGACGATGTTCGTGTTAAAACGTTGTCAATGGGGGTTGTTATGCCCGATAAGATGATTGAGTTGGCACGTGAAGACAAGGATATGTATGTCTTCTACCCACATACAGTATTTAAAGAGTACGGCATTCCATTTTCTGATGTCGCAATTAAAATGGAAGAGTGGTATGACAAATTGGTTGAGAATCCAAACGTTCGAAAACGTAAGATCAATCCACGTAAATTGTTTGATATGATTGCCCAACTTCAAGGGGAATCCGGATATCCCTACATTATGTATGCGGATAATGTAAACAAAGAAAACCCGCTTGCAGATCCAATTAAGTTTTCAAACCTATGTACCGAAATTCTTCAACCGTCGATTGTATCTCATTATGGTGATTATCACCGTCGTGACATGGATGAAATTGGTTTGGATATCTCATGTAACCTTGCAAGTGGACACATGGGGAATATGATTAAAAACAATTCCATTAAAGAAACAGTATTTGCTGCAATGGAAATTATGAATTCGGTATCTGAAAAAACAAATATTGCCCATGTTCCTGCGGTTGCGCGTGCGAATCGTATTATGCGCAGTGTTGGATTCGGAATTATGGGACACCATGGTTATATTGCGGAAAATTATATTGCATATGGTAGCGAAGAAGATATTGATTTAATTGATGTGTTCTTTAGTATTATCAATTACTACAGTCTTGTTCATTCTATGGAAAAGGCAAAAGAAACAGGGGAAACCTTCTATGGTTTTGAACGCAGTTCGTATGCGGACGGCTCATACTTTAAAGATCGTGGTCAAGTGTTACCCAAAACAGAGGTTGTTCAAGGATTATTAGCAGATGTTGTCATTCCTACGGATGAAGATTGGGCACAATTAAAAGAAGATGTAATGACTTACGGGCTTTATAATTCCAATCGTCTTGCCGTTGCTCCAAATGGGTCGATTGCTTATGTTATGAGTGCGACACCGTCGTTAACACCGATTAAACAAATTGTTGAAGAACGTACTTATGGGAACTCAAAAACATACTTCCCAATGCCTGCAGCGGATGTCGCTGGATTTATGTACGAATCAGCATATCAAATGGATAAATATAAGATTATCGATGTGATTGCAACAGCTCAAAAACATGTGGATCAAGGAATTTCATTTGAATTATGCATTACATCGGATGAAACAACCCGCAGTTTACAACGTTACTACTTGTATGCACACTACCAAGGGATTAAAACGTTGTACTATACACGTACACAAAAACTAAGAATTGATGAATGTGAAAGTTGTGCAGTCTAAGGAGGATGGGAAGATGTTAAAGCAAATTAATGAAACAAAGGCTAATCGTGAATACGATGGAGCCAATTGGAATGAACATGAAGATAATTTTACCCAAACATTTTATGAACAAAATCTGAGTCAGTTTTGGCGACCTGAGGATATCAGCTTGCAACCAGACTTAAACTTATGGGCGAGTTTACCGGAAAATGTTAAACTAGCCTACGGTCGCAACTTGTTGGTGTTGACGTTCTTAGATACTTATCAAGGGGATATTGGAATGCCGGTCGTTTCGCGTTCCATTGACCCGAAATTCCACCAACGAAAATCAGTTTTAAATTTTATGGCGGCAATGGAAAATGCGGTTCATGCTAAGAGTTATTCAAATATTTTTATGACATACATGAAAAACGAAGAAATTGATGAACTCTATCGTTGGGGTGAACAAAATAAAAATATGCAGAACATATTGGCGTTGATTGTTGGTTATTATGAAAATCTTGACCGTTTAACGTATCGTAAACAATATGCTGGACTGGGCGAGCCCGTTGATCAATTTGAATATGATGTTGCGCAATGGAAAGCGATGGTTGCAAGTGTTTTCCTTGAATCCTGTCTTTTCTATAGTGGCTTCTATTACCCGCTGTATTTCTATGGTCAAGGGAAGCTGATGCAAGCAGGGGAAATTATTAACCTCATCTTGCGTGATGAGAGCATCCATGGACTTTACATTGGAAACCTCGCTATGGAGATATACCGTAAATTTGATAAAGAAACACAAGAATCTCTTTACGAATGGCTCACCACGTACTTGGATACCATCTATGCGGAAGAAGTTGAGTTAATTGAAACGATTTATGATCCAGTTGATTTATCCCACGATGTGAAGATTTTTGTAAGATATAATGCTAATAAAGCGATGATGAATCTTGGATTTGATGCGTATTATGAATACGAAGAAGTGAATCCGGTAGTTCTGAATGGTTTAAATACCGAGACTAAGACAATGGATAACTTTTCGATGAAGGGAAATGGTTATCAAAAAATGAAATCAGAATCCTTGCGTGATGATGATTTCTTCTTCGACAAAGAAAGGATTAAACGATAATGGCAAAAATAATGATGTTAACCCAAGATAATTGTCCAAAGTGCATTGCACTCAAAAATTATTTGGAAATGGGATTACGCAATAAATATGCAGCGGACATTGAAGTAGTGAAACGGGAAGATGATCCCGAACGTTTCAAGATGTTGGCTTTGGACCATGGAATTATGGCAACACCTGCATTGATTGGAGAACAGGATGTGCTTGTCGATACGAGTCCGTCAAAAGTAAATGCCTTTTTGGAAAAAAACATTTAGACTGGAATTATTCCAGTCTTTTTGTTACATTGATATAAGGAGAAGTGGTGCATGAAAAATTTCATAAAAAAAATCAAAACGGTTATGGAAATGATGTCCTCAAATGAAGGGACGCTTTTTACGTACGCTTTAGCTTATTCAATTATTGTTGGAATTGCACCGTTTATCATTATTTCGGTCGTATTTGTGGGGACGTATGTGTATGATGTGTCACAAATTATTCAATTGTTACAACGCTATGTGCCGGCTGATCTCATTTTGCCGTTTGTGGATTACATACAAACTTCAGATTTGTCGAACTTATGGCTGATTATATCCCTTTTAGGAGTGTCGATTTGGGTTGCATCGAAGAGTATTTATTCATTCTTGCTCTTAAGTAGTGAACAAGATGGTGTGAACATCAATCATTTCTTTTTACGCATCTTAGCATGTATATACTTTATTATGATTGTTTTAGGCATCATGGCATTTGGAATTTTAATTGGCTATGTGCCATTCATCAATAAATTTACGACGCCAATTGTCATTACATTTTTCTTTGTATTTTTCTACCGACTTTTATCGTTTAAATACACGCGTTTTCGCGATGTTATCTGGGGCTCGGTAACGACTGCGATTGTACTAATCTTGCTCGGCCGTCTCTTCTTTGTCTATATTAATCAATATTCCAATTACCAAACAATTTATGGGCCCTTGGCTTCGATGATGATTCTTCTGATTTCAGGTTGGATTATTGCCTGGGTGATTTTCTTTGGTTATTGTATTAATTATGTTGTTCGTGATGACACCTTGCCCGTTCAAGGTAAGCATCGCTTAATTTCTTTTCTTGAAAAAACAAATGATAAAATCGATGAACGCGAAGAAAAATTTATTCATGATCGGATTGAACGTAAGCATGTCGAAGTGAAAGAAGACAATTCGGATGATCCGTCGATGGATTTGAAGGAACATGAAGAGGATTAGGAAACACGAGGGTGTTTCTTTTTTAGGTAATTGTATTGGGTGTAAAACCTTGTTAAACTATTTATAAGGAGTTGACGATTATGGAAAAAATCTTAGCATTTTTTGAAAATCCAATCGTATTGAGATTGGTAAGTATAGTAATAACGCTTTTTGTGATGACGGTTATCGTGAGAATTATTCGAAGAAGTCTTATCAACATTGAAAATAAAGTACCCTTGGGAAAACAACAACGGACGATTTATCCGATTATTTCAAGAACCTTAGTTTATATCATATATTTCATTGCTTTTATCATTATTTTAGAAACCATTGGATTAGACACAAAGCCCATCCTTGCAGTTACTAGCATTGGGAGTGTGGCAGTTGGTTTTGGAGCACAACAATTAGTGAAAGATGTGATCAATGGCTTTTTTATCTTGTCCGAAAATCAATTTAATGTAGGTGATGTTGTTTCTCTATCGGATGTGACTGGAACTGTTGAAGATATCACACTTCGAACCACACGGTTGCGTAATGGAACAGATGGTAAGGTCTATATTATTCCGAATGGTGAGATTAAAATGGTAACGAACATGTCGAAAGAATATATGTATGCTGTTGTTAATGTACCTGTTCCATATGAAAAAGATCTTGATACCATTCTTGATATCTTAAATGAAACGGTTAATCAATATCAAAAACCGGGAGAAATTATGCAAAAACCGGTGGTGCACGGGGTGACAAATTACGAAGACAGTTCGTTGAATATCCGCATTACATGTAAAACGTATGTTGGTAAAAATTGGGGCGTAGAGCGTGATTTAAGACGTGTTATTATTTATGCATTGGCGGCTCATGATATTTCATTACCATTTCCCACACGTACTGTTTATGTAGGTCAAGAACAAACGCATTAAAAAAACAGTGTACCTAGTACACTGTTTTTGCGGTTATTGGAGCCGTTTTTGCATTGATGAGTTTGAGGAGGTCTTGGGGCTTCATTTCAATCTGAGTTCCGATGCGACCACCGGAGAAGATGATGGTGTCTAATTGAAGGCATGATTCATCGATCAAGGTTGGAAATTGTTTTTTCATGCCGATTGGTGAACATCCACCACGGACGTATCCGGTGAGGTTAAAAAGTTCTTTAACATGAAGCAGTTCTAATTTTTTTACACCAAATCCTTTCGCACACGCTTTTAAGTCAATGTGGTCGGCTACGGGAATTAAAGCAACAAAGTAACTGTTGCCATTTTGGAGCACAATGGTTTTATAAACGTGTTCGATGGGTTCATTAATTTGCTGTGCGACGGTGACACCATCAAGGTGATCGCCATCAGTCTCATATTCGCGCATTTGATACTCAATTTTTTTTTGATCGAGAATGCGCATTGCATTTGTTTTTTTCATTCTTGCACCTCTTTGTAATATATATTAACATATGTTGATTTATTAGGGCAGTCTTGGTATTCTTAATTTATCAAGCAAAGTAAATAACACGCGTTAAGTGCATACAGATGGGAAGTTGCTGTATGACGAAGCGAAAGCGCGATGTGTTATTGCGTCCGTTGCGAGACCTTTTCTTTATGCTTGACAAAGAAAAGAGGGATTTTTATGAATACACGCAAAATTACACACTTAGCAATGTTTGTGGTACTAGAACTGGTCGTTTCACGATTTTTGTCCATCCCCACACCGATTGTTAAAATTAGTTTTACCTTTGTACCGATGGCTGTTGCGGGATACCTCTACGGCTGGGTATTTGGCGGTGTTGCAGCGTTGTTGGCTGATGTTTTGGGGGCTGTGCTTTTCCCGCAAGGGGGAGCGTATTTTCCGGGATTTACACTCTCTGCTTTTTTAATTGGAGCTATGTATGGCTTGTTAAAAGACTCAGATTGTCGCCTGTCGCTTATTGTGGGCATTGCTCTATTTAACACAATTGCTGTCAATCTGCTTTTAAATACTTATTGGCTCAGCATTATACTTGGTAAAAGTTATATGGCCATGGTGCCGGTAAGGGTGACAAAGTCTTTGTTGATGCTTCCAATTAAGATTGTTGTTATCAAAAAGGTTCTAGAGTATCTTGAACCCTATAAATCGCGATTAACGAAAGCATAGGAACCCTATGCTTTCTTATATTTTAGGAGGAATGTTATGAAAACAGATGTAGAAATATCGGAGGCGATTGCATTGCGTCCGATTCAAAAAATTGCCCATGAACTTGATATTCCTGAATCAATGCTTGAACCTTATGGTCATCACAAGGCTAAACTTTCGATGTCTTTGCTTAAACAACCGCAAAAAGGGAAGTTAATTCTGGTGACGGCGATAAACCCTACACCAGCAGGTGAGGGGAAAACTACTGTGAACATTGGTCTATCGATGGCATTAAATCGTCTTGGGGTTTCTGCTATTAGTGCTTTACGAGAACCCTCTTTAGGCCCTTGTTTTGGCATGAAAGGCGGTGCAACTGGAGGCGGGTATGCGCAAGTTGTACCCATGGATGACATTAATTTACATTTTACAGGTGATTTCCACGCCATTACTTCAGCACATAATTTGTTGGCGGCGATGATTGATAACCATATTTACCATGGAAACGCCTTGCAAGTGGATCAGAAACGCATTGTTTGGCAACGTGTGATGGATATGAACGATCGATCCTTGCGTGATTTGGAAATTCACGGCAAACGTGTTGCACATCCAACGTCTTTTGATATCACCGTTGCTTCAGAAATTATGGCTATTTTATGCTTGGCGGAAAGTGTGGATGATTTAAAAATTCGGTTAAGTCGAATTGTGGTTGCATATAATCTCGATGGAGTCGCGTTAACTGCCGCAGATTTTGAAGCGGTGGGAGCGATGGCTTTGCTTTTAAAAGATGCGATGAAGCCCAATTTAGTTCAAACAACAGAACATACCCCAGCATTGATTCATGGGGGACCGTTTGCAAACATCGCTCATGGTTGCAATTCAGTGATTGCGACACGAATGGCTCTCAATTTAAGCGACTATGTTGTCACAGAAGCAGGGTTTGGCGCTGATTTAGGAGCGGAAAAGTTTTATGATATCAAATGTCGCACTGCAGGTCTTACACCAGCTGCTACAGTCTTGGTTGCAACAATTCGCGCTCTCAAATACAACGGGGGTGTACCTTTAACGGATATAGATGCTGAGAACATTCCAGCGCTGCAAAAGGGTTCACAAAATCTAGTGCAGCATTTTGAAAATTTAAAGAAATTTTCTGATAATGTCATTATTGCAATCAATCAATTTGTGACCGATACTCCTGCAGAGATTTTGGTATTGAAAGAATTGGGTAAAACGTTAGGGTGTGAAGTCGTTTTAACCAATGTGTTTGCGGAAGGTGGTAAAGGCGGCGAAGCTTTGGCGCAACAGGTTATCAAGATGTGCGAATCACCATCAAACTTTAAACCGTTATATCCACTTGAATCAAATCTCAAGCATGAAATTGAAACGATTGCAGAGGAAATATATCGAGCCGATGCTGTAAGTTATGATGACGAAGCGCTTAAAAAACTCGAACACATTGAGGAGAAGTATCCCCAAGGGCTCCCAGTTTGCATTGCTAAGACGCAAACATCCTTTAGTGACGATCCGAAAAAACTCAATGCGCCAAGAAATTTCTCGGTCCATGTTCGTGATGTTCGTCTTGCTGCGGGTGCGGGGTTTGTCGTTGTCCTTCTTGGAAATATTCTAACCATGCCGGGGTTGCCGAAGCATCCTAATGCAATGGATATGGATTACATTGGGGGTAAGGTTACTGGACTGCGTTAAAGGGTATGCTATAATATGCTCGATATTATTTGAGGTGAGTCGTGGAACAAAGAGAAGTTTATATTGTTTTAAGTGATACAGGGAGCTTGCTGACACGAATTATTAAAATGGTTACAGGTGCTCCCTATAATCATGTTTCAATCTCGTTTGATGCTTCGCTTCATAAGTTGTACAGCTTTGGCCGTAAACAACCTCACAACCCTTTCTGGGGTGGGTTTGTTGAAGAAAGTTTTTACGAGGGGACGTTTAAACGTTTTAAAAATACACGTTGTCTTGTATTAAAGCTTCAGGTTGAAGCGGACACCTACGCACTGTTAGAAGCAAATGTGAGGGTGTTTATTGAAAACATGGATTTGTACCACTATAACTTCGTTGGGTTGATTGGTGCCGCGTTTAAACGCCGCATCGCTCGTGAAAATGGCTATTATTGTTCTGAGTTTGTCGCTGAAGTTATGGAACAATCAAATCTGGTATTTTGGGAAACGCCCAATTATCTTGTTCATCCCTATGATTTTAGTAAGGTTGATCAATTTGAAGTTGTATATGAAGGCTTATTAGCCGATTTTTCAAAAGCGTGAACCACGCTTTTTTATTCGTTTGCAGGTATGTTAGAATAAGTATAGAAGTGAGGAAATTAAATGGAAAAAAATATAGTTGATTTACTCAAAAAGGAACTGAAACAATACAGTCCCCATCAAATCGATGCAGTGCTAAAACTGCTGTCAGATGGGAATACGGTGCCGTTTATTGCACGTTATCGTAAAGAAGTTACAGGAACTTTAGATGAAGTCCAAATTCGTGAAATTGAAGAGCGTCACCATTATCTTGAATCATTAGAAACACGTAAAGAAGAAGTCTTACGTCTTATTGATGAGCAAGGTAAGCTCACTGAAGAACTTGAAGCGAAGATTACCAAAGCTACGGTACTTCAAAAAGTTGAAGACTTATATAGACCCTATAAACAAAAACGTAGAACAAAGGCAACGATTGCGAAAGAAAAAGGTTTAGAGCCACTTGCAGATATCGTGTTCAGTTGTCCTCAGGAGTTTGATTTTGATGAGCAAGGTACGCCTTATTTAAATGATGAACTGGAATTAAATACGTTGGATGATGTTTATCAAGGGGTTCATGAAATTATTGCGGAGCGTGTCGGTGATGAACCGTTATTCCGTGAGTGGATTCGTGATTTCACCGTTAAAACTGGGGTGTTAACGACGGTTTTAAAAGATGAATCTAAAGATGAACGTCATGTTTACGAAATGTACTATGACTTTTCGCAACCTGTCAATAAAGCGGCTTCGCATCGCGTATTAGCGGTGAATCGCGCTGAAAAAGAAGGCGTCATCAAAGTTGATATTGTTGTCGATGAACCGAAAGTCATGCGTCATTTAGATCACCAAATCATTGGAAATAAAACAGATTCACCAGCAGTTGCGTCCGTTCGAACTGCTTATGAAGACAGCTACAAACGTTTTATTAAACCAGCAATTGAACGAGAAGTTCGCAATATGCTGACTGAAGATGCTGAGAAACAAGCAATTGCGATTTTCGGTGAAAACCTTCGCAATCTTTTATTGCAAGCACCGCTTAAAGGGTGTACGGTTATGGGATTTGACCCTGCGTATCGTACCGGATGTAAATTGGCGATTGTAGATGAAACGGGAAAGGTACTGGCTATTGATGTGATTTATCCACACAAACCTGCACCTGCTCATAAACAAGCGGAAGCAGCACAAAAATTTAAAATGCTGATGGAACAATATCAAGTGGATATGGTAGCCATTGGAAATGGTACTGCAAGTCGGGAATCGGAAGTATTTGTTTCAGAAAATCTTAAGAAAACAAATACTGAAGCATTTTATTTAATCGTAAATGAAGCGGGAGCGTCGGTATATTCAGCAAGTGATATTGCGCGTAAAGAATTTCCGGATTTACAAGTTGAACAGCGATCTGCTGTAAGTATTGCTCGTCGAATCCAAGACCCCTTAGCAGAACTTGTGAAAATTGATCCTAAATCAGTAGGGGTTGGACAATATCAACATGATGTGAGTCAAAAGAACTTAACGAATCAATTGGATTTTGTTGTTGAGACGGCAGTAAACCAAGTCGGTGTGGATGTGAACACCGCTAGTCCGCAATTGTTAGAACATATTGCGGGACTAACTAAGACGACGGCTCAAAACATTGTGACATATCGTGAAGAAAATGGATCGTTTGATTCACGTACGAAAATTAAAAAAGTACCGCGTTTGGGACCGAAGTCATTTGAACAAGCCATCGGTTTCTTGCGCATCCCTAAAGGGAAAAACATTTTGGATAATACGGGGATTCACCCAGAAACATATGTTGTTACAAAACAAATTTTAAAAGATGAAGGCATTAGTTTAAAGGAACTTGGTACCGAAGCAAGCCGCAAACATTTGGAGTCATTATCGCTCAATGATCTCGCAGAGCGATATGAACTCGGTAAAGAAACACTTAAAGATATTCTAAAAGCATTGATTGCTCCAGGTCGCGATATGCGTGATGAGATGAGCGGTCCGCTGCTTCGATCAGATGTATTGACGATGGAAGATTTGAGAGCTGGAATGGAATTAAATGGGACGGTCCGTAATGTTGTGGACTTTGGAGCCTTTGTTGACATTGGTGTGAAGCAAGATGGTTTAGTCCATATCTCAAAATTGAGTGACCAATTCGTTAAGCATCCTACCGATGTGGTTGCTGTTGGAGATGTTGTTAAAGTTTGGGTTATGGATGTGGATGCTGCGAAACAACGCGTTCAACTATCAATGGTTCCCATTCAAGCAACGTAAAATAAAAATATAATACTAGAGAACCGTAGTCTTGTTGGGTCAAGAATTGCGGTTCTTTTTTTATGTTTTTGGCCAGTATAAAATTTTCAAACTAAAAAAGCAATTAAAATACAACGATTATTTGTTAAGATTGGGTTAATTTTCCAACGAAAAAGAGTCGTTTTCCTATCCTATTTATATAGGGGCAAATTGGAACGAATCGATTCATAAATATTGCGTGGTTGGACATGCTGAATTCATTGAAAAAAGAAGTCTGATGTGTTACGATTTACCCGTATTCACAGTGTTGAATGAAGGAGTCGATAACCCGTTATGAATGTCTAACTTTTTTTACAGAAAGTTGATGCGCACGAAACGGGGTTTTTTTGAGATTATGGAGGTGCTTATGGCAAGGAAAGTGAAATTTGGTATGATTGCGATTGTGGCAATGGTACTGATGTTCTTTGATTGGCGAATGACTCTTGGTTGGCTCATTGGCTGGGCATGTCTTTTAACGCTAGGATTTTTCAGAGAAAAATTTTATGCGATTATTCTCGATGAAGATCAGTTTACGGTTGGGAAGTATGTACGGTACATCGTGTTTGTATTTTTAATTCTATGGTTACCATTATTACTCGCCTTTATGTTTCCTAATGCAATTAACCCGTATGCATTGGCGGCATCGTATTTGATTGATCGACTCATATTATTTATGACCGGGTTATTTACAAAGGAGAATAAGCATGGTACAGAGTGAACTCTATTCAGTCTTGATCTTAACAGTTGCTATCTCCGCCTTGTTTTATGTTATTGGTACAAAGCTTAAAGGACTTACGCTTGAAGAACGCCCAAAAGGATTGGCGCTTAAAGCAGTACTTTATGTTCAAACCATAACGACGTTTACTGTGCAGAACATGGGTGAAAAACATGGAAAGCGCATGGCGGCGTACATTGGGAGTGTATTTATATACATTCTACTCGCAAATATGATGGGATTAACAGGCTTACAGGCACCAACAAGTAACTACAGTGTTACACTTGTTCTTGCTATTATTACGTTTGTACTCATCCAAATTGCAAAGATTGACGCGAATGGCGTTAAGGGATATATCAAAGGATTCTTTGAACCATTCTTCCCATTTGTTATTCCAAACTTTTTTGGTACAGTAGCACCATTAATCAGTTTGTCATTACGTTTATTTGGGAACGTATTATCGGGAACGGTCATTATGACATTACTTTATACCTTCACAGGATGGGTAAGTAGTTTTGTTCCAGTAATTGGTGGATTCAACTTTATGGGAGTTATTGTAGCTCCAGTATTACATTTATATTTTGATTTGTTTTCTGCATTTTTGCAGGCATTTATATTTATTTCATTGACATCAATTTTAATTGCTGTCGAGTATTCAGAATAAGGAGGATTTAAAATGGATACAATTAGTGTTGGTAAAGGTTTAGTAGCGATTGCTGCTGCAATGGCGGTTATGACAGGTATTTTCTCAACAATTGGACAAGGTTATGCTGCAGCTAAGGCTGTTGAAGCAGTAGGTAAAAACCCAGAAGCAGAAAGTAAAATCCGTGCGATGTTAATTCTTGGTGCTGGTATTGCTGAAACAGCTGCTATCTACGGTATGTTAATTTCATTCTTGTTAATCTTTGTATTTTAATTAATCTATTAGGAGGGTTCTATGACTATCGATATTGCACAAAAGTTAATGCCTAATCTTTTGACTATGGCGGCTCAACTTGGTGCTACATTCGTAATATATTTGATGTACAAAAAATATTTACACGAACCTGTTCAAAAATACTTAGAAAAACGTTCGGAATTAATTGAGAGCGAAGTAAAAGAAGCAGAAGCACTTAAGTTAGAATCAAGTAAACTAAAAGAAGAACAACATCATGAGTATGTTGTTGCAATGGAGCGCCTGAAAAAAATTGAAGGTGACATGATGGCTGATGCCGAAGCAAAACGGAAAGAAATTATTGCGTCTGCTCAGGTGGAAATTGACCGTCGTGAAGTAGCATTGCAAAAAGAATATGAATTAGAAAAGAAAAAACTCTATACAGAAGTTCAACAATACATGTTGGAAGTTGCAGTGGATGTAAACCGAAAAGTGCTGCAAGATGCTGCACTGGATAATGCGACGATGATGGATGATCTTGCAAAGGAAATGAATGCTTATGATTATAAGCACTAAAGTCTACGCAGAGGCACTTTATCAAGTTGGGGTTGAAGCAAGAAAACCCCTTGAGTTCTATGAGGCGTTAAAAACTTTTCAAGAGTTTCTAGCGGATCAAGAATTTTATCGCATTATGGTTGCAACATTCTTAGATCAAGAAACATTGGAACCTGTATGGAATGAATTGGGAAAAACTTTCCCACAGGAAGTTGTAAAGTTTTTAAGTATTATTCAAGATGCAAATCTGATGAGTGATTTTCACCGGATTGTACGCGAATATCGCGATTACCTTGAAGAAGGAAAGCATCTGAATGTGGTAGAAGTAACAAGTCCTGATGTTTTAAGTGAGAACGAAAAAGATCAGCTCATGTCAAATTTAAAAGCAAGATATGCGGGTTTGTTTGAAATCGTCTATAACGTAGACGCTTCACTAATCAACGGTCTTGTGGTTCGTGTCAACCATGATATTTATGACACAAGTATTAAAAGTAAGTTAGATCGAATCTTAAACCAGGGAGGATTAGAAAATGAGTAACCAAACTGAAAACATCCTACAGATGTTAAAGGAAAAAATAAGTACAATCGAATTTGATGATGCCAATGTTGATGTTGGTAAGGTATTCAAAGTCGGTGATGGTATCGCCTTTGTACGTGGTTTAGATCAAGTTCTATCTGGTGAGATGCTTCGTTTCAATGATGAAGTTTATGGCTTAGCTTTAAACTTAGAAGAAAACCAAGTAGGGGTTGTACTTTTAGGAAATGATAAACTCGTTAAAGAAGGGGATGTCGTTTACCGTACAAACCATATTATTGAAGTTGGAGTCGGAGATGCGCTCTTAGGACGTGTCGTAAATGCTTTAGGTCAACCGATTGATGGTCAAGGACCAATCGAAACGGTTGATGTACGTCCAATTGAACGTGTAGCACCGGGTGTTATGACACGTAAGTCCGTTCATGAACCACTTCATACAGGGATTAAAGTTGTTGATTCAATGATTCCTATTGGTAAAGGTCAACGTGAGTTAATTATCGGAGACCGCCAAACGGGTAAAACAAGCATTGCTTTAAATGCGATTTTGAATCAAAAGGGTCAAGATGTAAAATGTATCTACGTTGCAATTGGTCAAAAAGCTTCGACTGTTGCGATGGTCGTTGAGAAACTTAAAGAACACGATGCATTGGATTATACTGTGGTTGTATCCAGTACCGCGAGCGAATTGGCACCGCTTCAATATCTTGCACCTTATACAGGGTGTGCGATTGGAGAACACTGGATGGACAATGGTGAAGATGTTCTAATCGTTTATGATGACTTATCAAAACATGCTGTTGCTTACCGTACCATTTCACTTCTTTTAAGAAGACCAGCAGGACGTGAAGCGTATCCTGGAGATGTTTTCTATCTTCATTCACGCTTACTTGAGCGCTCTGCAAAACTGAATGAAAATTATGGTGGTGGATCGATGACTGCGTTACCAATCATTGAAACACAAGCTGGAGATATCTCAGCATATATTCCGACCAATGTTATTTCAATTACAGACGGTCAATTATTCTTAAACTTAGATTCATTTAACAGTGGTGTTCGACCTGCGGTTGATAGTGGTATGTCAGTATCCCGTGTTGGTTCAGCAGCGCAAACAAAGGCAATGAAACATGTGGCATCATCGCTAAAATTAGAACTTGCAACGTATCACGAATTATTGAGTTTTGCTCAATTTAGTTCCGATATTGATGAAGCAACACAAAAAACAATTGATCATGGTCGTCGCTTAACAGAACTCTTAAAACAAGGGGCCTTAACCAAGACACCTCATGAGTTGATGATTATTAGTATGTTCTTAAACAAATACGGGTATCTTGATCAATTAGAAGTAAAAGAAGTCTTACCATTTGAAAAGCACCTTCACAATCGTTTTCTACAAACCCATACGGATGTATTAGAACGAATTAAAAAAGACTATGTGCTTGATGATGCGTTAATTCAAGATTTAAAAACAGTTATTGATGAAGAGATAAGCGACTTTAAGGCGGCACATCATGCCTAATACTTCGGGTATAAAAAAACGCATTAAATCCATCTCTTCAACTCAAAAAATCACAAAGGCCATGAAGCTTGTTTCGTTGAGTAAACTCCAACGGTATCGTGACCAAATGAGTGAGTTCAAAGATTATTACGAGGCTGTGACGCAAGTATCCGATCAATTTATACATTTTGATGAAGCGACCATCGGTGACATGCCTCGCATCTATCTCGTCGTGATGCCAGACTTGGGATTGTGCTCTGCATATACCCAAGGGCTTGCTCGCCGTCTCTTGGAAGTTTATAAACAGGATGATCTTGTAATCAGCTTAGGAACGCAAGCATACGAGTTTTTAGAAACACGTGATGTTAAGATCATTAATGCAGAAACATCAAGTGAACGGATTGAACTCCTCGACATTATTAAAATGATTGAGCCTTATGTAGCGACTCATCAAATCGTTGCCATTATACCTGAGTATGAAAGTGCGATGACCCTTGATTTTAATCTTCATATATTGAATACAAAAGCAAGTGATCGTCGCGATGATGTTATCTATGAACCGAGCTTCGAAGAAGCATCTGAGATGATGATTAAGCAGTCGCTTATGAGTTTAGTTAAATATACTTATCTCACATCAAAGGTTAGTGAGCATACAACACGTCGTATTGCTATGGAAAAAGCAACCGATAGTGCTCAAGACATGATTGATGATCTTGGCCGCAAATATAATCGTGTGCGTCAAGAAGCAATCACACAAGAAATATCAGAAATTGTTTCTGGAATGGAGGTTTCTTAGATGAAAGGACGTATCGTACAAATTGTAGGACCAGTAGTGGATGTACGCTTTGAAAAAGAGCACATGCCAAAACTATACAACGCTTTAAAAGTTCAACATGAATCAATGGATGTAACACTTGAAGTGTCACAACATATTGGTAATGACTTGGCACGTTGTATTTCAATGGGCCCTACAGATGGACTATCACGTGGACTCGAGGTTGAGGACACAGGATATGCAATCAAGGTTCCGGTCGGAAAAGAAATATTAGGCCGAATGTTTAACGTATTGGGAGAACCAATCGATGAACAAGAATTTAATACAGATGGTGTGGAAATGCATGAAATCCATCGTGAAGCACCACCTTTTAAAGATCAACAAACAACAAATACTGTATTAGAAACAGGTATCAAAGTTATCGACTTACTCTGCCCATACCCACAAGGTGGAAAAATTGGACTCTTCGGAGGTGCCGGGGTAGGTAAAACAGTTCTAATGCAAGAGTTAATTCACAATATCGCGATTGAACACAGCGGACTTTCAGTTGTTGCAGGTGTTGGAGAGCGTACACGTGAAGGAAATGACTTGTACCATGAAATGAAAGATGCAAAAGTTCTTGAAAACACCGTACTTGTGTACGGACAAATGAATGAGTCACCTGGTGCGCGTATGCGTGTTGCATTATCGGCACTGACGATGGCTGAAAATTTCCGTGATCAAAATAAGCAAGATGTTTTACTCTTTATTGATAATATTTTCCGTTTTACTCAAGCCGGTTCAGAAGTTTCAGCGTTGTTAGGCCGTATGCCTTCAGCTGTTGGATATCAACCTACTTTAGCAACAGAAATGGGACAGTTACAAGAACGTATTACATCAACTAAGTCAGGTTCTATTACATCAATTCAAGCAATTTATGTTCCAGCGGATGACTTAACTGACCCTGCTGCTGCCATTACATTTACGCACTTAGATGCGAAAACTGTATTGGATCGAAATATTGCAGCACTTGGAATTTATCCTGCTGTTGACCCACTCGAATCAAGTAGTAATCTCTTATCTGAGGATGTTGTTGGGGAAGAACATGTTTATGTTGCGACAGAAGTTCAAAAAATTCTACAACGTTATAAAGATTTACAAGATATTATCGCAATCCTTGGTATGGATGAATTGAGTGAAGATGATAAGTTAACGGTTAACCGTGCGCGTAAGATCCGTAACTTCTTATCCCAACCATTCTTCGTAGCGGAAACGTTCTCGGGTATTCCGGGTTCGTATGTGCCAATTGCTGACACAATCCGTAGTTTTAAAGCGATTTTAGAAGGCGAAGTGGATCACTTACCAGAACAAGCATTCTTGTTCGCTTCTACAATCGATGACGTTTACCGCAAGGCAGGCGTAACCCAAGAAAATGTTTAATTTAAATATAGTTACACCGGAAGGGAAGTATCGAAGTGTTGATGTGGAATCCATCACACTTCCGACTTCTGACGGACAACGCACGGTGCTTCAAGAGCATATGGCAATTGTATTGCCAATAGCAATTGGAACAATGTATACTAAATCTAAAGATGGTCGTGAAAATTATGCTGTTTCAGAAGGATTGTTTACGTTTGAAAACAATCAAGGAACCCTTTTAGTTGCTACAATTGAAAGTGAAGCAGAGATTGACTTCCATCGCGCTGAACAAGCACGTATTCGTGCTGAACAGCGATTGAATGAAAAAAAAGAGTATGAAGATGGGCTTGATTTAAAACGGGCTCAATTAGCTCTGATGCGTTCATTGTCGAGGTTGAGGTTGAAAAAATGAAACGTAAATTTAAAAAACTTACAATTCCTCAATATATAGCACTTGGATTCGCACTAACGATTTTTGTTGGTGCGACCTTGTTGTCTTTACCAATATCAAGTCAAAGTGGTCATGCTACGAATTTTCTTGATGCATTATTTACAGCGACTTCGGCGGTATGTGTGACAGGTCAAGTTACATTAAATACGGCAGAACATTGGAACTATTTTGGAAAAACGGTAATCATTACGCTAATTGAAATCGGTGGACTGGGGTTCATGTCAATTATTGTGATGTTTTTTGTCTTTTTAGGAAAGCGTTTAAACTTGCGCCAGCGTTTAATTGTACGTGAGGCAATTAATACCGATAGTCTATCAGATGCTCAGTTTCTGATTCGATATATCATTCGGTTCTCATTGACAATTCAAGCAATTGGAGCAGGACTTTTAGCGATTGATTTTATTCCGAGATTCGGATTATGGAAGGGTCTTTATTTTTCGTTCTTTCATAGCATATCTGCATTCTGTAATGCAGGATTTGACCTCTTTGGGAACAGTTTAGAAGGCTTTACTCAAAATCCTCTCGTAATTCTAACAATTGGTGGATTAATAGTCGTGGGTGGCTTAGGGTTTATCGTATGGCGTGATGTGTTATCATACCGTCGAAATCGTAAATTACTTATGCATACCAAGATTACACTGATTACAACACTTTCAATATTAGGAATAAGTTTCATCCTATTTTGGTTAAGTGAAAGTCGCAATGGAACTTTTGCGGATTTACCGTTCCACTTGCAACTCATTAATTATTTGTTTATGGCGATTACGCCGCGTACGGCAGGATATGCGAATGTTAACTACGCTACGGTTTCGTCAATGGGTATTTTTGTTACAATTCTCTTAATGTTTATTGGTGCCTCATCCGGATCAACGGGTGGTGGTGTAAAAGTTACAACGGTCGCGACAATTATTCTCTTTGTTCGCTCCAAGTTAAGGGATGAACAAACACATTTTAAGAATCGCTCCATCTCTCACGAAAAAGTAGAGAAGGCGCTCTTAATTGTATTTGCTGGGATTATTATGGTTTTACTTGCTTCACTCATATTGTTGATTACAGAAACAATTCCGGAACGCTATGGAATCGAATATGTACTTGTTGAAGTATTTTCGTGTTTTGGTACTGTAGGTCTTACAATGGGATTGACCCCAAACTTAACGGTGATTGGTAAAATTGTATTAATCGTATTAATGTTTGCCGGACGTATTGGATTATTAACATTCTTCCTCTCGTTTGGTGGCCGTGCAGAAAAGAAAGAACCATTAATTCGTTACCCTGAAGGTAATGTATTAATTGGATAAAGGAGCGAAATAATGACAAATAAAACTGTTGCTATCCTAGGGCTTGGATTATTTGGAGCATCTATTGCGAAAACGTTAGCGCGTCACAAGGTTGATGTTATCGCGATGGATTCAAAAATGGAACGTGTTGAAGAAGTAGCGAATTTAGTTGAACATGCAGTACAAGCTGATTTCACCAAACTTGAACAACTTGAAGCAGCGGATGTTGCGAATGCTGATATCGCAATTATTGCTTCTGGTGAACGCTTAGAATCAACGATACTTGGTGTATTAAACCTCAAAAAACTGGGCTGTAAGCATGTTATCGTGAAAACTAAAAATATGGACTACTACGAAGTACTTAAAAAAGTAGGGGCTGACCGTGTTGTTTTACCTGAAGTGGAAATGGGTAAACGCCTCGCTAATGAAATTGCAAAACACAGTGTAATCGATGCCTTAAAAATTGATGATCGTTACAATATTGTAGAAATACATGCGCTCTCATCATGGTATGGAAAAAGCATTAACGACTTAAATCTTCGTCAAGACTATGGATTCAATATTCTTGGTATGAAGTGTGACAACAATCAAGAATTTCAAATTCTTGTGAGTCCAGAATATAAAGTTCGTGAAGGAGACTTATTCTTCGTTCTTGTTGAAGAAAAAGACTTACAGCGTTTTAATGAACTTGAAGATCGCAACGAATAATAAAAA
Source organism: Erysipelothrix tonsillarum DSM 14972 (assembly GCF_000373785.1). GTDB lineage: Bacteria > Bacillota_I > Bacilli_A > Erysipelotrichales > Erysipelotrichaceae > Erysipelothrix > Erysipelothrix tonsillarum. The sequence goes on from NZ_KB892379.1 coordinate 359,585, forward strand.
GCCAATCTAATTTTAGATTGGCTTTTTATTAAGCACATTGCTTTACTATTATACCGGAGGGGGTATAATAGAGTCATAAGGTAAAGAAACCAAAAAGGAGTGTAAACAAGATGACATTACATATCACAGACAAAGATTTTAAAGAACAAACAGCAGAAGGACTCGTATTTGTAGATTTCTTCGCAGAATGGTGTGGACCATGTAAGATGCTCGCACCCGTTATTGATGAGTTAGCTGAAAAATATGAAGGTAAAATTAAAGTTGCTAAATTGGACATTGATGAAAACCGCAAAACAGCGACAGATTTCAATGTAATGAGTATTCCAACAATGATTCTTTTCAAAGATGGGGAACCAGTTGAAAAGATTAGTGGATTCCAACCAAAACAAGCGCTTGAAAAGTACTTAGATAGCAAAATTTAAGTATCATGGTGTGATATAATGTGGTGGAAACCACATTATATTTTTTTTAGGAAGGGTAATACTATGTTTAAAACAATTATGACACCCGAATTAGAATCACAACTGAATAAAAAAACGAAGTTAAATATCATTGATGTACGTGATGCATGGGAATTTGAAAGCGGCCATATTGATGGGGCTGTTAATATTCCGTTAGGACAGCTTGAAGCGAATTATTCAATACTCCCTAAAGATGCAGTTTATTACATTATCTGTTTAACTGGACATCGATCGGATGAGGCTGCAGGGTTTCTTTCCGCGCAAGGGTATAACGTTGTGAATGTAATGGGTGGTATGTCGATTTATAAGGGAGCGATGTCTCGATGACATGTGAGAAACAATTAGTCAATCGTTTAAAACGCGCTGAAGGGCAAATTCGTGGCGTAACACGTATGCTTGAAGAAGGCGAGAGTTGTCAGGATGTTTTAGTTCAACTGACTGCTGTGCGATCAAGTGTTGATCGAATTATTAAATTGATTGCAGTAGATAATTTATTGGATTGTGTTGATGAATCTGGACGCGATCACGAAGCAGTTCAGGAAGCCATTAATTTAATCGTTAAATCACGTTAGAACAGGCAACTGTTCTTTTTTTATGCAAATTAAAAGCACCTTATGCAGTAGGTGCTTTAATTTTACATGTTGTATTATTGATTTCATAACGTGTCCAACCTAAGCCAAGAAGGATTAGTACTAAAGAAAGTAGTTTATACGGTAGGCCGGCAAGAGGAAGTGCGATTACAGAGAATGCGATTCCTATATTTGCGAAGAAAGCAATAACACAAGGTGTACATCCATAAGTGAGGATTCCGAAGATAATTGATACAAAGCTGAGATTTGCACCCTTACTCTCGATCCCCTTGAGATCCACCATTATCGTATTCAGAACCATTAGCAGCCCACTGAGTAGGGCCATTAAAAGATTCAAGCATACGTTGATAATAACGAGATAGATACCGAATTCAAGCACCATATCACGATAGCTCAGATTGAACGAATCAATCAACGTATAGATTCCAAAAAAGAAAATTGTAAATAGCGTCCATTGAATTAACGTTCGCGGAGCTTTTAGTTTTTGTAATGCTTCATTAAACATCATTGTTCCACCTCAAATTATTATAATACTATTATACCGTTGGGGGTATAATAGTAAAGCGATATGCTTATATGAATCCTATGGAAATTTCGAAAGAGGTAAATTTTATTTGACATCATCATCATGCGGTGGTATCTTTTTAGAAAGCGCATTCATACGAATGAATATTTTTAGGAGGCGAAGTCATGAAATGCGATCAATTTGAATTAATGAGTCAGGAAGATGAACTTCCGTGTAGCTCTAAGAAAAAAAGAATAAGTGTTCCGAAATTTGAGAGTCATTTCCTAAGCGGATATTTTGGTTATGATTCAAAGGTATGCAGGCAATTTTATTTGTCTCACAAAAGCAGGAGCACTGATCTTGATCGGTCGCAAGATTTCAGGTTACGCAATCAAAGTGGGTGTCAGTTACAGACTCAGTTTGATGAATTACATGAGTGGTGTCAACGCAAACTATCGGGACTTTTTTCACCGCGCCAAGATGTACTCATCTTTTCGCATTTTAATCCCAAGCAACAGACCATCCATGTACGAAATAATTTTAAACATCTTAATACTAAAAATGTGGTGTTTCGGTCGTGTGTCCTTAAGGATGGACTTATGATTCGAGGCTCTGAGAATGAATTTAAGATTTACACGGATGTGGGGGAAATGCAAGAAATATCATTGAACATTCCCAGTTTTTATGAATTGGATGCAATGTATCATTTGAATTTTTATATCGAAGATCCCTATACCCAGGAGCCTGTGTTGTGCCATCAACAACGATTGCATCATTTGGTGAAGCAGGAGGTCTTGATGGATGAGTCTTATGGCCATCTGGATGTTATAGAGGATGAGAGCTTTTGTGATATTGCCGGAGAATCGTTTTCATTGCGATTTAATAAACAATCTGGCCTTATTGAATCCTATGTGTTTGAGGGAAGAGGATTGTTATCACATCCAATGGGATTATTATGTAATCGCGGGCCGATGAATTATGAGGATGATCATCTTTGGTATCAATTTACTGAAGGGTGGCATCAGCAAGCCGTTAACACGACGACACTTCATTTTTCCATTGTGGTAGTTAACGATTCAAGAGTTCGGGTTACGGTTCGCAGCGCCCTTGGAAACGGTTCTGTGGCCCACACAATCTACAAAGTCTTTGCGGATGGACGTATTTGGGTTAGACAATCGTTTATTCCATCTAAAACAACAGGCTTGTCCATGATTGGTTTTGAAATCCCCATGTTACCTGAAGTGGAGGAGTTTTTATACTTTGGGCGAGGTCCGTATAGTAATTATCAAAATCTAAATGATGATTTGCCCTTAGGTGTTTACAAAGAATCGATTATGGCGACATCTTCCCCTAAGACGTTTGAAAACCATACGAATACGTTTTGGGCTTCACTAACTAATAAGAACCACTGTGGTTTGATGGTTAAATCGGATAAAGTACCTTTGAATGTCGGTGCACGAAGACGTCAAGATGGGGGTGTTGATTTAATCGTTGCGATGAATGTGGTTGGTTGGCTTTCAAAACATGAACCCCAATTTCTTGAAGTGAATCGGGATTATCACTATGAATTTGAGCTCGTTCCGATTACACAGAACAAAGAGGATTCATTATATAAAATTAAAATCATATAAAAAAGCATGCCTAAGGCATGCTCTTTTATTTTTTTGAAGTTTTAAAAGCTCTCCAACTTCCCTCAGGAAGATGAATTGCTTCATTAAAATGTGGATCTTGATCTTTTAAATTATAGAAATAAACACCGAGTTCAACAGTATCACCATTTTCTTTAGTGATGGTTGATGGAATACGTTTGTATTCATCATCATCGCGGCCGTTAAAGCCCTCCATGGCATCAATATCGTCAATAATAAGACTCAGGTCTTTTACTGTAATGATTTCGCCCCAAACTTTGGTATCGCCTTCTTGTAGAAGCGCAGGATAACCTTTATAAGGCATATCGTATAAAGTCCCTAAGACGAAAGCTTTTTCAATCGAAACAACATGTCCATCGACATATTTATCAAAATTAAAGAAACCTTCCATCAAAGATCCGTAAACAAACATTTGATTATTCATTAGCTAATTGCGCCACCTTGAATCTTATGATCCTCTTTAACTGTAACTGCTGTAGCGATACATACTTCTAAACCTTTTGCGATTTGATCTAAAGTCAAACTTGGTGAAGTAGGTTTATCCATAACTTGTTCTGTAGCAAATGGCACATGAATGAACCCGCCTCGAACGTTTGGATATTTCTTATCAACAAGATAAAGTAAACCATACATTAAGTGGTTACATACAAAGGTACCTGCTGTATTGGAAACACTTGCGGGAATTGAAGCTTGCTTCATATTTTCAACCATTGCTTTGATTGGCAATGTTGCGAAGTATGCTGCTTTACCATCTTCAAAGATTGTTTCATCAATAGGTTGGTTGCCTTCGTTATCTTTAATACGAGCATCATCTTGATTGATTGCCACGCGTTCCGGTGTAACACCAAAACGGTTCCCTGCTTGACCAACACAGATGACAATGTCAGGTTGATGTTTAGCCATCGCTTCATCTAATACTTCAACCGATTTTTTGAAGACGGTTGGAACTTCGAGTTTAAGTACTTCGGCCCCTTCGATTGTATCAGGGAGTAATTTAACTGCTTCATAAGCAGGATTCATTTTTTCCCCACCAAATGGATCAAAACCTGTAATTAAAACTTTCATATATACGTCCTCCTTCAATTAATTAGAAAGCTAAGAAATACATCAAGAAGATATGGATTACTAACATAATAAGAGCCATAGGTGCTTGATATTTAATAATAGAATATTGTGATTTTGTTTCTAACAATGCAGCTGGAACAATATTAAAGTTCGCTGCCATTGGTGTTAGAAGTGTACCACAGAAACCAGCTGTCATTGCAAGCGCACCTGCAATAAGTGGGTTTGCTCCTTGAGCAAAGACAAATGGAATTCCGATACCAATTGTGATTACAGTAAAGGCTGCGAAAGCGTTTCCCATAATAATCGTAAAGATTGCCATACCCACACAGTAAGCAACAACACCAGCGAAAATACTTCCGTTAGGGATGAAACTACCAAGTAAGGTTGCAATTAAATTTCCAACACCAGCAGTTGTAAAGACAACGCCAAGTGCTGAGAGCAATTGAGGCAAGATGCTGAATGAACCCATTGTACGCATTAAACGTGTAGCGTCATTCATAACGCCTCGAGGTTTTGTTTTTGTGATTATAAATGTGGCAACTAAACCACATGCAGCGGACAATCCAATTGCAATATAACCAAGCACACCAGCACTTACGCCCGGTGCGATTTTAGGCAACACAAAGGAGAATAAGAATGCTCCGATTGCGATAAATACAGAAGGAATAAAGATTTTAAATCCGATTCGATCTGATTGTTCATCACGAAACTCTTGAGATATTTGTTCAATATCTCCAATATTAACGGTTTTCATGAAAGATAAGACTCCAAGTGCTAAGACAAGAAGACCATTCACTTTATTAGGGATGTATTTCCCAACCATAAATAATGCGGCTAAAATAATCCAAAATGTAGCGGCACCATATTTACGGTTATCCTCAATATTACGGTAAGCTGAGATTGCAGTAGCGATGAAGATACATCCTACAACCATATACCACATTTCTAAGAATAATTCCCAAAAATTAGCTGTCATAAACTATTTAGCCCCTTTCTTAATACGACGATCTAACAGAACTGTTTGAGCGCCTCCAAGTACTAGAGCAATTACAAATACAGGAACGCTCCAGAGTGCGATTCCTTGGTGTGTAACATCATAACCTTGTTCAACGAGTGTTTCTACAATGAGAATAACACCACTTGCATAAGGGAATAGGTTTTGCCCAAAGAAGTTACCATAGTTTTCAGCAGCTGCGGCACCTGCTTTAATTTCTTCTTCCTCTGCTACGCTCAGTGCAGAACCTTTTTCTTGGATTCCAGCACCTTCAGCCATAGGATGAATTAATGGACGGACAAATTGGGGATGCCCTCCTAAACGCAATGCTCCAGCGGCAGCACATTGACGAATTAATTGGTAAACCCAAATAACACGTCCTGCAGTTAGAACCTTCATTTTTTGAATTAACTTAACAGCTTGTTCTTTCAGTCCATAACGCTCACATACCCCTACTACAGGTAACGTTAGGACAAAGATTGTTAAGCCACGGGATTTAACAAAATTTGATCCAAGTGTTTCTAATATTTCACCAAAATTCATACCACCAATTAAAGCGGTAACAACTGCAGCGACTAAGACAACAGCAATTGAATCAATTTTCAATGCAAATCCAACAACAATAATAAGAACTCCGACTAGGAGCCATAGATTAACAGTATCGACCATACACTTCTCCTCTCGCATAGAATTAACTATACGTAAGATTATAAAATGAAACAGGATTCATTACAACTAAAAGACGTGTAGATTTTAAAGATTGAACCCATCAAGTTCATAAAACAAATATAAAAGAGGCTTTTTTCGGTTTGTTTCAGGCCGATGATTAGTCAAAAATAGCCTTTAAACAGAGTGATTAATCTTGTTTCATAGATTTACAGAAGCAAATGATAAAGAAACTGAAAAAGAAATCAAAAATAATGAAAGAAATCAAAAATAAATGGTTTGCACACATGGTTTTCACGTTTAAAACACATATAAATGATATGATTTATAAGATAAAAAAAGAGTATTTTATCGCAACGGGATAATTTTCCGTGATAAAATATTTGTACTATAAGAAAGAGGTGTTCGACATTAACGAGAAACAGATTAATGAGACAGAAGAAGTAGTAGAAAAGGAAGTAAGAGAGCCTGAATTTTCACGACATGATTTTGGATGGGAAAGTCTTGCTTCTGTGGAAACGTCTCGACAAAACCAATTAATTTCAGAAGTATATAGTGTAATGAGTACAGGAGATGATGAACGCATTGAGTTTATCAAGCGTGAATGGGAGTCTCTTTCAGAAGAAGGGATTGACCAAGATTTAGAAGATAAGTTTAAGACTGCTCTTGATCAATACGAACATCGTCAAGAACGACTTGTTAGCGCACGCACCATTAAAAAAGAGTTGATTGAACAAGCGGAACAACTTAAAAAATCAACTGATTGGAATAAAACAGCAGCGAAATTGCAGGATTTACAAAAACAATGGAAAGAAGCAGGATTTGCAGGTCAAGATGTAGATCAAGAACTTTGGGAAAAATTCCGCGCAATCAATGATGAATTCTTTGATGCACGTAGTGCCCATTTCGACCAAATGAATGCTTTACGTAAAGACGCAAAATCTGCTAAAGAAGCATTGATTGAAGAAGTTCAAAAAATTAAAGATTCTACTGAATGGAAAGAAACCTCGGATGCTATGCGTGATTTAATGACGCAATGGAAAGAGGCAGGATTTGCAGGACGAGAACATGAAGATCGCTTGTGGGAAGAATTCAATGGTCATCGCCAAAGTTTCTACCAAAAACAAAGAGAATTCTTCGATGGACTTCGTGCAGAGCATGATGTAGCACGTGAGAAAAAAGAAGCTATTATCCAAAAAGCGCAAGATCTCGTGCAAGCATTTAACGATACAACAACACGTGAACATATGGAATCATTATTTGACGAATGGAAAGAAGCGGGACACAGTGGTCGTGAACATGAACCAAAACTTTGGGATACGTTCCGTGGACTTCAAGATGAGTTCTATGCACGTATAAAAAATCGTGATTACAATCGTCAAGAATCACGACGTAATGAAATCGAAGAAGAACTTGATCTTCTAGACGTTCGTTGTGACGCCCTTGAACAACTTAATGAAAAAATAAAAATGAAGATTGCAAGTCTCGAGGGCCAAGCGCTCACGAATGATTCTGAGACGTTACAAGAAGAAATTGCAGGTCTTAAAAACAACTATGAAGAAAACGAAACAAAACTTGACGAATATGTTCGCGAACAAGCTAAACTTCAAAACGAATTAAATCGAATATTCTAGTTTCAACCACTCTTGCATGAGTGGTTTTTTTATGGTCTAATAGTCATGAAACGAGGGTCTTATGAAAAACAAATTACTTAAAGTTATCTTAATTTTTCTTTGTGCTTTTTTAGGTTTTGCGGGTGGTCACATGGCTCAAAAACTATCGTTCACATATAGTATGAGTCCATTGCATATTTTTAGTGCTTCGATGGGATTTATCCTCCTGAGTTTTCTTATCCATATAATCATGCATGAGGTAGGTCATCTTATTTTTGGACTTGTGAGTGGTTATCACTTTATACTCATCCGTTTTTTCAGTTTAACACTTGTTCAGACGGATAAGGGGTTTAAACTGAAACGATTCAAAGTGCCGGGGACGGGTGGACAATGTTTAATGAGTCCACCAAAGTCAATGCATGAACCTTTTCCAACGCAATTATATAATTACGGTGGTATTATCATGAATGCAGTGCTTGCGCTGGTTGCCTTAGTCATCCTCATATTTGGAAGTACGGGACCTTATATGCAAATATTTTTAACGTTATTAATACTTTTGGGAATTTTTTCGATTTTGGTCAATGGCTTAGTGATGGAAGATACCCCAAACGATGGATATAATGCAGCATTACTGCGTAATCGGCCTGAATTACTTCCGTATTTTTGGTTGCAGCTTTACGTAGTTGGGATGAAGGCGCAAGGGAAAGGCTATGAGGCGATTAATTCCAAGATGATCCAACCTGTCTCAAAACAGAATTGTGATAATGTAATTGGCCTCACAGCACAATTAATTTATATTGAATCACTGCCTCTAAACCGTGATCGTTTGGAAGCTTATGAAGCCCTTGAAGGGATTGAGATGATTCCGCTCCAACGTGTGTTGGTTGATTTGGATCATGCGTCGTGTCTGATGATGGAAGGGGAAGTGATTGAACCAACCCCGTTGATGAATAATATCGCGAAAAAGTTAAAAGGAAATCCAGACTGTCTCAAGTATGAATATCTTAAAGCGCGCATTGTTGATCAGGACATGCAGCAGGCTGAACAAATTTATAATAATTTCTTTAAAGCAACAAAACATTACCCATACCGCCATGATGTGGAATTGATTTATAAAGATCTTAAATCAATTCATGAGAGTCATCTTGATGGGTGAGTATGAAAAAATGGTTTCTGGTGCCATGTATAACAGTGATGATCCCTATTTAATGGAACTCAGTCTTAAAGCCATGGAAACAATAATTAGAGCAAATCAAGAACCACACGGTCAAAAACGTTCGGAAATTTACCGGGAAATACTGGGAAGTACTGATGGTTCGTTTTGTATCTGTCCAGGATTTGCCTGTGACTATGGTGTAAATATTCATATTGGGAAAAACTTCTTTGCGAATCATCAATGTATCATGCTTGATGTTTGTGAAATCCGTTTTGGTGATGACTGCATGTGTGGTCCCAATGTCCAAATTTACACTGCCACACACCCACTTAATCCTCTTGAACGAAATGCAGGTCTTGAATACGGAAAATCTGTTTCAATAGGTAATAATGCATGGCTTGGAGGAAGTTGTGTCATTTTACCGGGTGTTACCTTAGGTGACAATGTAGTGGTCGGCGCAGGAGCTGTTGTAACACAAAGTTTCGGCGATAATGTCGTACTTGCCGGAAATCCAGCACAAATCATCAAAATTATTGATTAAAAAAAGTCCCTAGGGACTTTTTTTAATAAGCAATTTCTTCGAAATATTGTTTACCGATTTCATTAAAATAGAACTGTTGATGATCTTTGTCGTTTAATAATGAATCGATGTATTGATGAATATCATTGACTTCGTTTTTTTGTTTTAAACTCATACATGATTCATAGTTTGAATAGAAACCGTTCTTGGTGAAATTGAGTGAACCTACAAAAGCAACATCATCAATAACATAAAGTTTTGTATGGAGCTTTTGATGACGGTTGGTTTTCCAGATTGCAATTGGCATTTTAGGTTCGTAGGTGTAGGTATAGATCGGGGTTTTATGAACGCAATCAAGGTACTTAATGTTTGCAATCCCAAGAACTATAAATACGATCATTTCTAACCAAAATCCAAAAGACCCGCGAATTGACATTGCATGTGCAAAGATAATTATATTAATAAAACACCATACAAATGCAATTAGGCGCCCTTTCCGTTTTTTCTGTAAAGCTTCTTTACTTTTAAGCTTTGTTTGTGTGAAAAGCGTATGCGCCAATTCACGGTTTACCCTTTGTCCTTGTTTATAGTCCCAGGTGAACACAAGTCCAGTATCAACACCTGCTTGATGACGATCTAATAGTTTCTCAACGTATTCTTTATTAACATAGGGGGATACAACTTTAATTGCATGTTTACTTTGATCAAGATACGTCATGATTTCCTTACCGGCACCTTTACCGATATAAAGATCACCATCGACGCGATTTAAATTTAAATGATTAGACACAATAAATCTCCTTTAATAACGATACACATCATAAATAAGGATATCTAAAGTTACAAGTTCGTCAGTTCAATTCCACAAATAAAAGGTATTAAAAAGTCAAATTAATAGGTGGAAAAGAAAAGCCATCATACGATGGCTTTATGTTTAACACGATTTAAGAGTAATTTTGAATCTAAGGATTCAAACTCATTCGCATCGATATAGAGAAGATTGGTTAAGGTTTCCGTTTCCGTAAAATCTAATTTTGGACGAACGCGCCGCAATGCTTTTTGGATCTTATTAATTTGGTCAAAAGGGTCCAAGTCATCATTAGTGATGATTTCTTTACAGACAATGTAATGGTATAACAATTCTTTTTGATCACGTTTTGGAAAGAGTTGTACTAATACATCCTGAATCATTTGTTTATGTTGATCCCCTCTTGGAAAGACCTGTTTCATGTACTGCTCGCGGTCCCGATCAACATCCACTTTTGGCCGAAAATTAAACCAATTATCAATACCCATGGTATCACTTCCTTTTAATCTATTATACCACGCTTCAGCGCTTTATATTGTTTTCTTAATTTCTTTAAAGCCCAATCATAGTGTGAAGAAGTGGCACTGATAAAATAAGCACCAAGGGTTGTACTTTTTGTGAAAGGGTAAACCTTACGGTCGAAAAGTTCTTCTTGTGTGTGATTATAAATGTGGCTGACAAGATGATCGTGTGTTTGGTTAATCTCTTCGAGTGTTGTTTCAAGTGGTGTGGCTTGATATGATTCCCATATTTTATAATTAAGCTCCGGGGTTGTTTTCCATGTATAACCTTTTCCCGGGATATCAGGCATACCGTTTTCAATAACACCAACTTGATACCATTTTTCGAGCATTTTATGCCATTCAATGAGATGACCTAACACATCTCGAAGATTATGATCACGATCTTCAAGAATAAAGGTCGCATGACGTTCTTCTTCAGTCAAGGATTCGATATAATCCTTTAATTTTTTAAAGTTTAATTCAGCTGCTTCAAGCAGGGCTTCTTTTGTTTGTGGACGTGCCATAGCATTTTCCTCCGTTTGTTAATATGAGTATAAACCCTAACATGGCGTGAGGGTCAAGCTTCTTCTAAATCAAGAGAAGGATGATCTTGGTCGAGCACATAAGCATTCACGGATCCGCCGAGATGCGTATTGACGAGATCTGCGAGTTTTTGTGTTGCTGCTTCAAGGTCATCACGACGTTTAGGGTCAACACATTCGATAATAAGAAAGGCGTTTGTCGTATCATCAGTTAACATGGTTCGTTGTCCATCGCGCCAATTCCAGCATCGGCAGACAGCACCTTCATCATCGACATATGCGATTTCTCCAGGCAAAGTGTTATCCGGTTCGGTATCACCTAAGGCCATAAAATGGTCGTCACCTTCAGTTTTAATTAAACGTAGGGAACCGACAAAGGTATCGATATCTTCACCGCCACAAGGAAGGCCATACATCAACGACACCGCGTTATAAATATCAACGAGAGGATTGATCGATCCGACTGTATTTCCTTTTGATACACGCTTTAAAAGCGCTTCAATCGAAACACGAGCACCTTTCTTCGTTTTAAATTTCTTATAGGCATCGCGCCACACGGCAATTACGTCATTTTGACTTAGAACATCTGCAGTGAGATATTGTTTAGCCATATTATGACTATCTGCTAGCAATTGAGCAATGGCTTCATCTGCTTCGGGCGATTTGGGTTTGTTTACCGTATTATGGGCAAGAACGATACCGAAACTGGCATCCGGAAATAAAGTCCAAAAATCATCTGATATCAAAAATTTTTTCATGTTGAATCCTTCTTTCTATAAGTTTATTATAGTTTATGAATGTGAACATCACGAAACAAATGTATTAAAATGTCTTCTCATTGCATTGAAAATAAGAAACACTCGAATGTAAGCGTCTGTGTGAGGTCATAAATAGGCTACAATTTGATCATAAGCCAAGGGAACTTGTTTCATAATATAATCTGATAAGTCACTTAAATCCTCGAAATTTGGTGTCTTAACTAAATCTACTGAAACAACATACCATTGTGGCATGTCCGCTTCCAGATTCAGCGGGGTATCTTTAAATTGATTCCAAAAATGCAGTTGAACCGGTTTGGTCGAACCCATTAACCATAATTCAAACTTCATTTTTTTATGATTGAGTACAATTCCCATTTTTAACTTAAGTGATCGTAAGTGGTCATTATCGAAGTAAAAATAGGTATAATCCAAGTAACCATTGAGCACATTTCGTGTTGTAAAGCACGAAGCCATGTTATTTTTGAAATTTCGTTGCAATTGGTTCATGAAATCAAGTAAAAATTTATAAGTCGCGTGTAAATCATTACGGGTAATACAGTCTTGGTAAATGCGGATTTGATCATTGATTGATGGTTTCATACAGATCTCCTTAGAATTTTATTATAGCATAATCATGCATAAGAGCACTCGAGTATAAAAAAAAGTCATTACCGAAGTAATGACTGTTATGTATTAATTGGTGCGGGCGAGAGGACTCGAACCTCCATGCCGAAGCGCTAGATCCTAAGTCTAGTGTGTCTGCCAATTTCACCACGCCCGCGTATTCACTTTGTATTGCTAATAGATTATAACAAGCCATTTCTAAGAAAGCAATACCCAAATTAAAGAAAAATTAAAAAAGAGTGAAAATAAAAGAAAAGCGGTTAAAAACCGCTTAAATAGTGATTATACGTATACAATTTTGAGTTCTCCAAGGGTAACGTCACCGTTTAAAGTCAAGGTTGGACCATCCACTACTGTACGTCGGTGTGGATCATTCACACTTCCAAGCGTATTATCGATATTATTTATCACGTTTATGTTATAAGGTAAAAATAGTTTTACCTGTCCAAATGCGCAGTTTACATCGAGTTGTGCACCTGCGGGGTTAAAGCGTGCTTGATCAAAATAAATTGAAAGTGATGCGAAAGTATTATCAATATAGCCGCCTGTAAAATTATCCGAGCGGATGTAGCGGGTTCGATCCGTAAACAAAGCTTCGATATTTATAAAGTCCGCGTGGTCATCATCACGGTAACGCGTACCATCGCCCGTGTGGTACTCATAATGATTGCCATCTTCATCCGTAGCATAGTTTGAGGAATGTGTTTCCTTAAATGATTCATAATTCTTGAAATTCACTTGGTGCTTTCGACGTTTGAAAATAACCGAAAGGCCAATCGCAAGGAATGTACTTGCCCAAAATAATAACCAACCATTACCACGGATATTGAAGTAAATGCGGTTAATCCAAAGGGCTAACGTTAAGGGATAGACAATCCCAAAAAAGTTTAACTTCGGCATATTTGAAATGGCGAAGGCAACAAGAGCTACAGTAAATGCGATTTGGAATGCATTTGGGCCGAAATTATAGAGGTTAAAAGCACTTCCAAATAGACCCAGGGCAACGAGTACTAAAACAAAACCCCAAAAATAATCCTTTTTTTTCATAACAAACTTTCCTCCTTCATACGTTGTTTGATTTGTTGGAAATACATTCGTGATACATAAATAATCTTATGACTATCGAAAAATTGAACGCTACGCGATGAAGTAATATTATGTTCAAATGAATCGATTTGATCCAAATTAACAATCGCTGACTTTGATGCGCGCATAAACGATTTCGGTAATGATGCCTCAAGTTCATAAAGCCGATAGCGTGTGCGATAAGAATTTTTGGCCGTATGAACATAAACGGCTTCGTCTTCTGTTTCAAAAAAACAGACATCCGCAAGATCAATCATAATCTCTTTATCGCGATGGATCGCTTTAATGGATAAGGTATCGAGGGCCTGAATAAGCTTTTCGATTTGCGGTGTCATTTCACGGCATTCGAGAATAATATCATCTTCAATCTCTGGATTAATAATAACTTTAAGCTTCACGGAATGTCCTCCTTACCCTATTATAAAAAATTATAAAACAAAACAAACAAAAAAAAGGTAAGATGTCATATTTGGGGGCTAAGATGTTATTTACGTAATGATCGTAAGAGCGCAATTTCAGTTTTATATCCATCATTGTCTTCTTGTGGTGTTTCCAGGTAAAAGGGGAGATGACGTAATTTGGGATGGTTGATGATGCGTTCAAAGGTTTCAAGACCGATCGATCCTTGACCAATCTTTTCGTGGCGGTCTTTATGAGATTTAAAAGGGTTTTTACTATCGTTTAAGTGAATTGCATGTAACTTATCCAATCCAATTACGGCATCGAAATGATCAATCACACCATCTAAATCGTTAACGATATCATACCCAGCGTCATAAATATGACATGTATCCATACAAACGCCAATTTTTTCCTTAACGGTTACTTTTTCAATGATTGCTGCTATTTCTTCAAACGTGCGCCCCACTTCAGTTCCTTTTCCAGCCATGGTTTCTAACAACACAATTGTTTCTTGGGCGGGATCCAAGACACGATTCAACATATCAGAGATCATTACAATCGCGGGTTCGACCCCTTGACCAACATGACTTCCAGGATGGAAATTATAAAGGCTTCCTTTAATATGGCTCATCCGTGATAAGTCATCGACCATCAATTCTTCAGCATAATCCCGTGTGTAATCTTTGTTGCTGCATGGATTCATCGTGTAGGGGGCATGCGCGAGAATGTGTTTAAAATCATGTTGCTCAATCATGACATTGAGATTATGCAAATCTTCAAGGTTTAAAGGCTTTGCTTTACCACCACGAGGACTTCGTGTAAAAAACTGAAATGTATTGGCATCAATACGGAGTGCTTCATCACCCATTGCTTGATAACCTTTCGCAAATGAGAGATGACAACCGAGATAAAACATAAAAATTCCTCCTTATATATATGAATATCCTAACAAGAACATTCTCGGACTACAATCGTAAAGCAAATAACTATACATTTTTGAGTGTTATTGGTAATCTAATTCTAAGAGGTGATTGCATGGAATTAACAGATAAACGAATTCTGACAGTCGTAAGTAATGATTTTGATGACTTGGAATTGTGGTACCCTATCCTCAGATTGCGTGAGGCAGGGGCGCGTGTTGATATTGCAGGAGAGGTAGCTGGTCTAACATATCAAGGAAAATTTGGCTTGAGTGTTGTGAGTGATGCATCGTTTGATACAGTCGATATTACACAATATGATGGTATCGTAATACCAGGTGGATGGGCTCCGGATTATTTGAGACGCCTGGAACCAGTTCTTGAGTTTGTGCGCTACATGGATGCACATCAAAAAGTTATTGGACAAATATGTCATGCTGGTTGGGTACTTTCTTCTGCGGGGATTTTGGCAGGAAAGACGGTTACAAGTACACCAGGGATTAAGCATGATCTCATGTATGCTGGAGCGCATTGGGTTGATGAACCTGCAGTGCGTGATGGACATGTTGTATCAGGTCGCCGACCACCGGATTTACCAATCTACCTTCCTTTATTAATTGAAGCACTTAAAGACTGATCTCTGATCCGTCTTTTTTTTAGTTAGGGCTGTTTAAATAAAAACGGGAAGAATATTTGTGGCAATGATAATCTTGGCTCGATATAGCCGAATCTTGCCTTTAAAGTACTAACAAAATTGATATTAAGGTTAGAATATTATCGATTGTCATTAAAATAGACGGATTTAATCCAAAGAACACTAAAAAAACACACTCCAAAAGAGCAATATAGTGTTACATCGCGAATAATAGTTTGTGAAAACTGGCGCGAGAAGGAAAAGACTTGTCTTTGAACAAAGTTCACTTAACAGTGTATATTTTCCATTTTGAACCGAGAGTTTTGATTTTGTGAAAAAAGTCTGTGAATTCTCAAACTAGTTGGTTTTTGAGCAATTAAGAACAAGTGTATACATGAACAAGCAAAAAAAGGATGTGAAAAATAAAACGTATTGTACTAAGTTTGATATAATAAGCGTGTAATACAAATAAGATATTGGGAATCAAACCCGAGAATAAGGAGGTATCTTAATGTATAATCAATGGAAAGGCTTCAAAGGAAGCTATTGGAAAGAAAACATTGATACTCGTGATTTTATTAAACATAACTACACAGAGTATACTGGCAATGACGAATTTCTAGAAGGACCAACTCAAAATACGTTGGA
The DNA here is from genome assembly GCF_000373785.1 of Erysipelothrix tonsillarum DSM 14972. Classification (GTDB taxonomy): domain Bacteria; phylum Bacillota_I; class Bacilli_A; order Erysipelotrichales; family Erysipelotrichaceae; genus Erysipelothrix; species Erysipelothrix tonsillarum. The sequence goes on from NZ_KB892379.1 coordinate 375,732, forward strand.
TCTTATGGAACAACTTGAGGAAATGAATGCTGTACAACGTGAAAAAGCTGGCGTTTACAACATGGATACAAAAATTGTATCAACCGTAAGTTCACACGGTCCTGGTTACATGAACAAGGAAAAAGAACAAATTGTTGGTTTTCAAACTGATGAACCACTAAAACAAGCATTTATTCCATTTGGTGGAATTGGTATGGCTGTTAAAGCTCTTGAAAGCAATGGTTATGAACCAGATGAAGAGTTAGTACACATCTTTACAAAATGGCGCAAGACACATAACCAAGGTGTTTTCGATGTTTATACACCAGAAATGCGTGCAGCACGTAAGAACAAGATCATTACAGGTCTTCCAGATGCTTACGGACGTGGACGTATTATCGGTGATTACCGTCGTATCGCTCTTTACGGTATCGACCGTCTTGTAGCAGGTAAGAAAAATGACTTAGCACATGCTGGATACAAAACAATGACTGACGACGTAATTCGTTTACGTGAAGAAATCAGTGACCAAATCCGTGCATTAGCTGAAATCAAAGAAATGGCTGCTTCATATGGTTATGATATTTCACAACCAGCTGAAAATGCTAAGGAAGCAGTTCAATGGTTATACTTTGGTTACTTAGCAGCAATCAAAGAAAATAACGGTGCTGCTATGTCAATCGGACGTATCTCAGCATTCCTTGATATCTATATCCAACGTGACTTAGATAATGGCGTGATTAATGAAAAAGAAGCTCAAGAACTTATTGACCACTTAGTTATGAAACTACGTATGGTTAAATTTGCACGTACACCTGAATATAATGCATTATTCAGTGGTTACCCAATCTGGGCTACATTATCAATCGCTGGTATGGGATTTGATGGACGTTCACTAGTAACAAAAACAGACTTCCGTTTACTTCATACACTTATTAACATGGGACCTTCACCAGAACCAAACTTAACAGTTCTTTACTGTAAAGAATTACCAGAAGGATTCCGTACATTTGCTTCACGCGTAGCAATCGAAACATCTTCAATTCAATTTGAAAATGATACATTACTTCGTGAAAAATGGGGTTCAGATGATGTTGCTATCGCATGCTGTGTATCAGCAACTGTTGTTGGTAAAGATATGCAATTCTTCGGAGCACGTGCTAACTTAATTAAATGTTTACTTTATGCAATCAACGGTGGTGTTGATGAAGTAACCAAAGCACAAGTTGGACCACGTTTACGCCCAATTACATCAGAATACTTAAACTTTGATGAAGTTAAAATCGCTTACCAAGACATGATGGACTGGTTAGCAGAATTATATGTAAATACACTAAACTCAATTCACTACATGCACGATAAATACGCTTATGAAAAAGCACAACTTGCATTAATGGATTCAGATCTTAAACGTACTTTTGCAACAGGGATTGCAGGTATTTCACACGTTGCTGACTCCTTATCAGCAATCAAATACGCTAAGGTTAAGACTATCCGTGACGAAAAAGGTTTAGTTGTAGATTATGAAGTCGAAGGAGACTTCCCTAAATATGGTAATGATGATGACCGTGCAGATGATCTTGCAAACTGGGCATTACAATACTTCATGGGACAAATCAAACGTCACCATACATACCGTAACTCACGTCCTACATTAAGCTTATTAACCATTACATCAAACGTTGTTTATGGTAAAGCAACAGGTAATACACCTGATGGTCGTGGACAAGGTGTTCCTTTAGCACCAGGTGCTAACCCATCATACGGCGCAGAAAAGAATGGTTTATTAGCTTCATTGAACTCAACAGCTAAATTAGACTATAACTGTGCACTAGATGGTATCTCAAATACACAAACAATTGCTCCTATTGCAATGGGTAAAACTTCTGAAGAACGTATCGTAAACCTTCGTGGAATTATGGACGGATACTTCGCACAAGGTGCTTACCACTTAAACGTTAACGTATTTGACAACGCACTTCTTGAAGATGCTATGGCTAATCCATTGAAATACCCTAACTTAACAATTCGTGTATCAGGTTATGCTGTTCGTTTCGTAGAACTTACAAAAGAACAACAACTTGATGTTCTTATGAGAACTGCACACGAAAGAACTGTTTAATTTATAATTTATTAAACATGATTCAAATCAAATTGAGATGAGTCCAAAAAATCACGCATTCGAATGCTCTATGAGTATTTGAAGTGCGTGATTTTTTTGTATTGAAAAAGGCATCGTTTGAAGTGGATGCCTTTTCTATAAGATATAATTATGGGATAAAGATAACTGCTACACATTCTGGAGCATAGACGTTTGATTGAAGTAACGTGAGTGTTCCAGAAAAAGGATCGCGTGCGTAAAGCGTGAGATTATGAGTGTCACGATTTGCGCAAACGAGATGCTTATTGTCAGGACTCAATGCAAAATCACGTGGGTGGGCACCATAACTTGAAATATTTTGAATAAACTCAAGTTTTAAACCATTACTACTGATTTTAAAGACACTGATTGAATCATGGCCACGATTTGAAACGTATAGGTTTTTCCCATCGGCTGAGATGCGAATTGCAGCTGCCGAACGTATCGCATCGGAATCAGGTAATGCATCGTATGTTCCGTGTTCAATAAAGTCAAAGCCATCATCTTCAAGAACTGTAACATGACAGGTATGTTCCGAGAAAAGATATAGAATTGGTAGGTCTGGATGAAAGGCTAAGTGACGCGGTCCTGAGCCAGATGGTGCTTTGTAAGTTGCAATTTCATTCATTAGTTCATATTTGCGTACAGTATCTAAACCTAAGTCACAAACATAAACAAACTCTGTACCCGGTTTTTTGTTTACAAAGTGAGCGTGCGATCCATCTTTGTATTCTATTTTTTTAAAAACTTGGTGATTTTTATAAACATTGACCCGTCCTTTATGATAATTCGCATCATAAATTTGATCTTCTGGTTCATCATAGGCAACGTAACATGGCGCTGGTCCTGCTTCAACAAATGTTTCAAGAAGCTTTGTTTCACTGCCTTGATACTTCCATGTCGCAATACCGGCACCTTCATCATTTTGATAAACACTATAAAGTGTTTGCGTTGATGCATTGAAGTCGAGGTAGGTTGGATTCCCCGCTTTTGCAATAAGTGTAAGGTTTTCTAATTGGTCATGATTTAAATCAATTTCATAGATTCCTTCGCTTTCAGATTTTGTGTAAGTTCCAAGTAAAATTTTCGTCATAAAAGCCTCCTTAATAAATTATACCATAAGACCTTGGTATTTTATTTCACACTTCAAAGGGAATTGTAGTGTTATATGAAACTTCTAATCAATTTCTGTATAAGCGTTTGCGACTGATTGGAAATATCGATACAATAAACCTATACAGGAGGCTATCATGAGTAAAAAAATAAAAATCGTTACGATTGGTGGGGGAAGCAGTTATACACCGGAATTAATGGAAGGTTTTATTAATCGTTCAGATCAACTGGATATATCGGAACTTTGGCTTGTAGATGTTGAGGCGGGGAAAGAGAAACTGGAAATTGTTGGAGCCATGGCACAACGCATGGTTGAGGCTGCGGGATTGGATTGGAATGTTAAATTAACGCTTGATCGTTGTGAAGCATTAAAAGATGCTGATTTTGTTACGACACAATTCAGAGTAGGACAGCTTGAGGCACGTTCTCGCGATGAACGTATTCCCGGGAAATACGGTTCGCTGGGACAAGAGACAAATGGAGCGGGTGGTATTTTTAAGGCATTTCGCACAATTCCAGTAATCCTTGATATTATCAAAGATATGGAAGAACTCTGCCCCAATGCATGGTTGATTGATTTTACGAATCCAGCGGGAATTGTTACGGAAGCAGCAATTAAATGGGGCGGATGGAAACGGACGATCGGTCTTTGCAATATACCTGTCGGATGTACCAAGGTAAATCATGAAGCAATGGGTTATGCAGAAGATGCCAATGTGCTATTTGAAAAATTTGCTGGAATTAATCATTTCCACTGGCACCGTGTTTGGGATAAAGATGGTACAGAAGTGACACAAGAACTTATTCAACGCCTCTTTAATCCCGAGAGTGAGTTTTCTAAGAAACAAGAAGTAAAGAATATTACTCCTATCCCTTATAACTTAGCGCAGTTAGAAGATTTAGGGATGATTCCGTGTTCATACCACCGCTATTATTATATCGCGCGTGATATGACAGAAGAGTTTATGGAAAATTGGGAAAATCATCAAACACGTGCTGAAACAGTTCAACAAACCGAAGCGGAGTTGTTTGAACTTTATAAAGATCCTAATTTAAATTATAAACCAGAACAACTTACCAAACGTGGGGGCGCACATTATTCAGATGCTGCTTGTCAACTCATTGCGTCTATCCATAATGATGCTCGTACGGTAATGACGGTCAGCACTCAAAATAATGGCACAATCACTGATTTACCTTATGACTGTGTTGTTGAGGTAACCAGTGTGATTACATCACATGGGGCGGAACCGTTTAACTGGGGATCTTTTGAACCATCCGCAAGAGGTCAATTGCAGATGATGAAAGCAATGGAAGAAACGGTTATTGAAGCTGCAGTAACGGGTAATTATAATAAAGCCGTACAAGCATTTACGATTAACCCAATGATTCAAAGTGGTCACTACACTGTTGACATGCTCAATGAAATGTTGGTAGCTAATAAAGATTATCTTCCACAATTTGCAGATAAAATTGCGGAATTAGAGGCAGCGGGCGTGAAATACGTCGCAGAATAAAGAATAAGTTGCTATAATGGACAGGAGGCTTTGCCTTCTGTTTTTTTTTATGAAAGAAGAGGAAATGTATGATTAAGTTAATTGCGACAGACATGGATGGGACGCTTTTGGATAATAATCATGAACTAACACCAGCGATGCGTGAAAAAATTATTGAACTCCGAAAACAAGGACTGAAATTTGGAGTTGCTACTGGTAGACCCATGGATTCCGCACTTTTTGGAGTTCCTGATATGGCAACATTGCTAGATTTTGCAATCTGTGATAATGGTGGCTTCGTTTATGATTTTGCTGATGGTGAAGTGCATGAACAATATCCTTTAAGTGGTGATTTGATTCGTGAAATCTTAGATACTTTCATGCCAATGGGTGGTAACCCTGTACTTACGGGTCCTGGAAAATTGTATACTCAGTTTGAAGACTTCTATAATATTGAAGTAAGAACGCATATTGATTTGGAGTATGTTGATGTTCGTTCTAAAGTGCAGGATGCTCATGCTAAAATCATATTTAGTGGTGAACCCGATACTCTTGCAGCAATTGATCGTTATGTTAAAGAACATCCCGATAGCCGCTATGTTGCGTTCTATTCACAAAAGGAATTAATAGAGTTTATGGATCCGCGCGTTAATAAAATGGTTGGGTTACAGTACTATATGAATAAATACGAAATATCCAACGATGAAATTATGACATTTGGTGATAACAATAACGATATTCACATGGTTAAGGATGCAGGACATGGCGTTGCAATGGAGAATGCGACGCCGGCAGTAAAGGAAGTTGCCGATGCAGTATGTGGTCTTAATGATGAAGAAGGCGTAAAGTGTTATCTTGACGCTTATCAATTTTAATTAAAAGACTCAGATCAATCATGATCTGAGTCTTTTTTCATGTACCAAGGATGTTTGCGAATAATATCTTGGTTTTTTTCATAATCGATCGCAAAGATGAGCGCATAAATAAAATCAAGTACTAACTGCATAGAGGTTCGAGACGAAAATGATGCCATTTTGGTGACAAGTTCTTCTTGCGGTGATACATGTACAACCTCAGCGGCATTTGGGCACAGTGGGTTGTTTAAAGGGCCGGTGATAAGAATATATGGAATGTTGCGTTCATTGAGTGATTTTACAATACTTAAATTATTCTCGTTTTGTCCATAATAGGAAATGATGACAGCGATGCTATCGCGAGGTTGGGTATGAGCTTTAAGTGATTGGAACCCCATTGCTGATTCAAGATTACAATCGAGTTCAATACGAAATAGTTTATATTGAAAATCTTGCGCTAAGATTAAAGATTGTCCGGAACCATAAAGGTAGATGTGCGGGGCTTCATAAATCATATGGGCAATGCGATCAAGTTGTTCAATGTTAATTTGATTATAGGTGTCATTCATGGATTGGTAATTTAAAGATAAGATCGTTTGAACAATTTCTGATGTTGATTGGTCTTTTTGGAAAGGTACATCATCACGGATGCGTTTGTCTGTAATTGAGAAGGAGCTAAGTTCACTCGCCAATTTAACTTTAAAATCACTAAAGCCATCCGTTTTCATTTTACGACAAAAGCGTGTAATCGTCGAAGCACTCGCGAATGTTGCTTCGGATAATTCGTGAATTGTCAATTGCGTAACCGAATGGGGGTTTTCTAGAATATAGTGTGCAATTTTAAGTTCTGCATCAGAAAGTTGGGTACTGTTTTTAATTCGATTGATAAGTAGCACAAAGATTGCCTCCTTTTTCTATATTATACATTGTTTTCTGTTAAATTTTTATGTATAATAAATAAGCACTGGAGAATTGGCCGAGTGGCTTAAGGCACCATCTTGGAAAGGTGGCGAAGTGAAAGCTTCCGTGAGTTCGAATCTCATGTTCTCCGCCATATTAAATTAACCCCACTTTCGAGTGGGTTTTATTTTTTTTGAGTCAAGGTTTTAAAACAGATTTATTTAAGAAATAAACAGATTCATTAATATCAAAAACACCTCTCTTCAAATCATAGTAATGTGATTTGAAGAGAGGTGTTTTTGTGTTCATTAAAATTAAAATCCGTAATAACAAACTTATAGAGTCACAAAAGTTCCTAAAAATAATCTATTTAATCATGACTTTAAAGCGATAATACCATAAGAAAAAAGTGTTCCAGATATCATATCGCGTTCATTAAGTTTAAATATCTTGTATTGATTAGATTTCAGTCTTAAAAATCTTCAGGTATCTTACCAACAGGTCACGTATTGAAAGAAAAATTGTTTGATTGAACCATTTAAAATTGAAACATGTTCAACTAAAGCACGTTATGTCATAAATTTATATCGTAATTTGAAGAAGCAGGATTGTGAAAATTATTGATGAGTATTTCATATAAAAATCATTAATGAAGATTTTATTACTAAAATAATAACTTTGATTACTTTTAATACATGAGATGGCTTAATTGTAGTTTTATGTAGAATGTGAAAACAATGAAGATTGTTTAGGGAGCGATATATGAAGAAATATTTAATACGATTTTTAACACTATTGATAGGGGTTGGGATTTTAGGGATACATGCAAATGATGAGATAGAAACAAATTCTACAACTGAAGGTATTGATATAACACGAGACCGCGTTGATGCGAAAAGTCCGGAAAAAAACGATGAAAAACAAACGAATGAAGAACAAACGAAAGCACAAACTAAGCTTACGATTTCAGATTCAAATGAATTAAGTCATCATGAAGAAATAGAAAAAAAAGAAGAAAATACAAATTCTGTAAATGGACATACAGTGTCAGAGGAGGAGGGAAGTAATCCCTATATTGAGGATAATAATAACTTTAATAAAGATGATTGGGGTATCGATACTTCTGTAGCCGGGGAGTGGACACTTAATAACTATATAAATACAGATAAGCATCATGTTTATATACCTTCAATGATCAATGATGAGCAAGGAAATATCATCAAAATTAATATTAAAAATTTAGATATATTAAAAAATAAAAATGTTGAGTCCGTAATTATCGAGGAAATAACGAAAGCGGGTATTACCCACAAAGTTGGACATGTTGATGATTACATTCGTGATGTTTTTGATACAAATTTAATCGAAGCAGATTTAAAAGGATTAGATGTATCACAAATAAGAAGTCTAACCTTTGCATTTAGAGATGCAACAAACCTTGAGCACCTGGATGTTTCGAATTGGGATACAGCAAATGTTACACAAATGTCTGGAACATTTAGGGGTACTAAAAGCTTAACGGAATTGGATGTCAATCAATGGGATGTAAAAAATGTAAGTACCTTTGAAAGTATGTTTAGAGATACCTCGAATTTAGAAACGGTTTATGTTAAAGATTGGGATATTCAAAATGGGTATCATTTTGGTCATATGTTTCGAGATGCAACAAGTTTAAAAAATATCGACGTAACAAATTGGAACATGTCCAAAGCGCAATATGTTTTCAGTATGTTTAGTGGAGCAAGAAGCTTAGAAGAACTCAACGTCTCCAAATGGAGAATGCCTGTAGTGCGACAATTAACCAGCATGTTTGCGAATACCGAAAGCCTTGAAGAATTAGATGTGCAAGATTGGGATATGACCAATGCATGGGATTTGGAATCCATGTTTCAAGGCGCATCAAAGCTAAAAAAACTGGATGTATCAAAATGGGATATGGGTAATGTTTATAATGTTAGGAACATGTTTAATTCAGCAGAAAGTTTAGAGTATTTAAATGTAAAAGACTGGGATACGAATAATTTCACATATGCTGGAGGCATGTTTTCTGGCGCGAAAAGTCTTGATAATTTAGATGTGAGAAACTGGAATATGAGTCGATTATATAGTGCTGACTCGATGTTTGCGAATACTGAAAGTTTGAGATTTATTGATATATCTAATTGGGATTTTGGGTGGACTCGAACGGTTTACTCTATGTTTTCTAATGCAACCGGTTTGGAACAAATTGAAGCGCCTAATGTAAAATTAAGAGGCGTTACTGCCTTAAGTGGTATGTTTGCGAATACTACTAATTTAAAAAAAATAAATATCGCAAATTGGGATATTCCTAATTTAGAAGATACAAGATCCATGTTTGAAGGTGCAGTCCAATTAGAAGAAGTTGACATGACGAGTTGGGATATTAAATATATACAAGAATCTCAAAATATGTTTAAAAACGCTCATAAAATCAAGCATTTAGACTTAAATAATTGGGATACGCAAAATCTTGAAAATACTGAGAGCATGTTTGAAGGTATGCAATCGCTGAAATCAATTAATCTATCCGATTGGGATACTCGCAACATTTACGAAAGTCAAAATATGTTTAAAAACACGACAAATCTAAATTTAATTGATTTAAGTGGATGGGAACTTAACGATTTTATAACAACCGATGATATGTTTATGACTGAAGCATTAAGTCCGCTGGTTATTATTACACACGATGATAAGATTAAAGAGTATGATTATAAAAATTCAAACAGAACCTTTATTGGACCGAAAATCGATGCAGGAGAGGGTGCTTTTACTGAAGGCAACACAATTAATTTTTTATTTAATAGTTATACAATTCTGGATCCGAGTGAGCTTGTAATCTCGGCAGATACCTATAATGCGTTTATGAACCAAAGTCCTAAGTCGAATGGTGTCAATAAGCATTTTAGTGGTTGGAGTCCTCAGTTTATTACTAAAACAAAAGACACAAATTTACAAGACGATAATAACCATTTTATAGCCCAATATGCGCTTAATACGCATGTAGTAACTTTTATTAATGAAAAACAAGTCACAAATATTTCTGTAGAATCCGGACAGAAAGTTGCTTCCAATGCCATTCCAAAAACAGATAAAAAGGGATTTAAATTTATGGGATGGAATTCTCAGCAAGATGGTAAAGGGATTCTTTTTGATCCTGTCGAAGATACAGTGTCGGCAGATATGACACTGTATGCAATCTATGATAAAGAATTGGAAACTTTGCCCGAAAAACCGGTTACGCCAAATGTTCCCGAGCAACCGACAAACCCTGAGGTTCCAGAAGAACAGGAAAAACCACAACAACCAAGTAGTCCAGAAGATTCTTACATTCCGGAAAAGGACGAAGATGAAACGAAGACTCAAGAACAATTAACTAATAAAAATACGCAAAAAGAACCTCAAAAAAATGAGGACAAGGGGATACAGAGTGAAGTAGAGAAAGAATTGCCTCATACTGGAATTTCAAATTCACGTGTTCTATACTCTGGTATTGTTGTTGGAATTATGGGAATTATTATAATATTGAAGCGAAAAACTAAATAGAAAAAAACAATCTAATTCAGCCATAAACTGAGTTAGATTGTTTTTATATAATTAATAATTTTAAAGATGAGCGGATATGCATCTAATTGTAGAAATCATAATAAATCGTTAGTTATTAATCATTTTTTCTATTTAAATGTGATAACGTTAGCATCGAAGCACCGCATAAAATAGTTAAATATCCAAAATAGTGATTATTGTTAATTCCTGTTTGTGGAAGATTTTTATCTTTTTTATCAAGTTTGTTTTGATTCTGAGACTGTTGATTATGTGTATTTGGGTCTTCCGATTTTGGTGTATCATGTGTTTGTTCTTCGGGTTTCGGTTCTTTTGGTTTTGTATCATTTGTATTAGGTTTTTCAGGATCAATCACAACGACTTCTTTTGAGTAAACATAGGTAACCGTTTGAGAAGAATCAGTGAATAGACCCGAAGGATTGCCGACGACATGATGATATTCGTACCCTTTGAATGTTTTGCTTTGAGTATCATAATGTTCATCTTCCATTCCGGTTAGAATGATAGGATCTGTTAAATTATTGCCATCTTCATCGACATGATTTACTGTTACACTACCCATTTTCTTTGGAACCCGGTAAGTATACTGTATGGAATATCCATTGCAGCGGCCAGGTGGTAAATTATCAATATCTTCATCGAGGATATATCCGAAAATAACAGTATCATTAAAATCAAAATTATATTCCTTGCGTTCGATTGGATCTGCAATATCACGTCTCAAGTTTACTGCAAAAGTAACGGTAACAGTTTCAGGTAATTCAGTTACATTAGAGAAATCAAGTTTTCCGTTAATCAGCTTAACATCCGGATGATCAATGATTATGTTATCTTCCTCACCAATAGGAATTGTTGAGTAATATGTTAAGGGCAAGTCAATTTGATTTGCATTATCAAGTACTAATGGAATATCGTCAATATTTTGACCATCTGCATAAACGGTAAAACTACCACTAGGGTTCCATCGATTTCGTGTCGCTTCAAGGGGGCTAAAGTCCGTTATTTTATTATTATTTATTTCTAAAACAACATAATCTACCCATCCAGTAGTATCAACAAAGTTTTCTAAAGCTTTAGCAGCGGGGGTCAAATCTTCGATTTCGTTATATTGTAAACCAATAAACGATAACGATGTTGAATCCTCAATGCCTTTGAGTGAACTAATATGATTTGCTTCAAGTACGATTCGATTTAAGTTTTTCGCAAATTCCAAATCTCCGGAATAGTCGACATAAGATGCAAACAGAGTTGTTAGATTATTCAAACTGGAAATTGGAGAAAAATCATGAATGATATTGCGGTTTTGTGAGTGAGTTGAGTAATCGTTTGATAAACTCAATTCATCCAAATTTAAGAGATATTCTATGCCTGTAAGGTTAGTGATGCCACAATTTCTAAGTTCTAAGCTGTTGATGTTAGAGAGGGCGCTTTTTGTAATATCATCTGGAGTACTATTTAGCGGCAAATCTCCTCTGTCGATGAAATAATTTAAAATTCCTTCTTGAAGTGCCTTGTCGGGCATCCAACTATCAATGTCGTTAACCCTAGTTTGTGGTTCATTGACTTCTTGTGTTTGAGTCTCCTCAACAGCAAAAAGTGCTATAGGTGCAATTAAAGAAAACGTCATTAATATCATGGTAATTCTTTTTAAATATTTCATAAATCCTCCTTTAAATTTAGTAAGAAAACGCATTCGTTGATATCACAATAATATCATGTAGTTATTGTAAAAATGAGTAATCAAAATGATAGATTGTGTTAAATATGAATTATTACGTTCAAAATATTTCAAAACTAAATAATTGTCATAATATGTGACATGAATGGTTCAATTTTGGAATGTTTGCGACAGCGCATCTGTAACTGCTCTAATTGCACATCAAGATGTCGGTATTAATGGCGTTGAATCTCAGTTAGATTTTGTTGTAGTTTTGATATATCTTAATACAACGTGTAGGATATTATTTTACTTTGAATGTAAACACAAAAGTTTTGTCGATCAAGATGTGGTAGAATAATACCTCATGTTCTTGATTTTAGTTAGGACAAAGAGATGCTCCGAAAGTAAGGGGGTTAATGAGCACTGACGATAATTAGTGAAATACACTCTAGATTCAAAAAGAATTAAATGAATTTATTAACCCTGAGAAAATTAAGGGGGGAGACATCGACATTGAAACTAAACTTGCAGATGAAAACAGTCAATTTGTATGCTTCAAATTCGTTACGAATGGATAAGTTTATTTAATCGAATGAAATTGGAAAGTTTTAACTGTTAGTGCTTTCCAATAAGGGTTTGTTTACGAGTTCCAAAAATCACGAATGATAAACATACGATTAAAACTTAACCCATTCGAGTACGGAAATGAAACTTAAAAGTTTTTATTGGCATAGTCAATTATATTTAGTACGATGAATACGCTACGGATTCGTTAAGAAATAATGAAATAAATATATTAGCAAAAAGAATGAAAGATACTATCTCATTATAGTAATAATTAGTTCCATGCTATCTTGTTCATATGGCTATAACGTGATATAATTGTCTCGTTTGTACTAAGATGATAAACACGGATAAATAGAGCCACTTTTCGAATAATATTATGAGGATGGAATATATGACGATGAATAATTCAAGTATTGAGGAGAATGAGGATCTTAAAAATAAATATCGAATGTTTGTGAAGAAACATAACTATGTATACTTAAAACGTTTTTTTGACATTATCTTGACACTATTGTTTTCACCAATTATCATTTTAATTGTTGTGATTTTTGCAATTATTGTTAAGTTGGATTCGAGAGGACCTGCTTTTTATACACAGTTACGTGTTGGGCAGGCGGATAAAGAATTTAAAATTTATAAATTGCGTTCGATGCGTGTGGATGCTGAAGTGAATACAGGGGCAGTATGGGCTGAAAAAAACGATCCACGCATTACTAAAGTAGGTCGATTTATTCGTAAAGTCCGGATTGATGAGTTACCACAATTTCTAAATGTCCTTATTGGCGATATGAGTATTATTGGTCCGCGTCCAGAACGAAAAGACTTGACGGATCAGTTTGAAGATGAAATTCCAGGGTTTAAACAAAGGCTCTTGGTAAAACCAGGTATAACGGGATGGGCCCAAGTGAATGGTGGATATGATATTACACCGGCCGAAAAACTCGATTTTGACCGTGAATATTTAGATAAATTTTCTTTGAAACAAGATGTTGTAATTATATTTAAAACAATACGTGTTGTTCTTACAGGAAGTGGAGCTCGATAAAAGCACTTTAAAAAGTGCTTTTTTTATCTGTGCGTGTTTTTGTTGAAAAATTAAGATTTTTTAATGAATATTTGATAATTATTGCATTTTAAAAAAGATAAATCGTTTATAATTTAGAGGGAAAATCGTCACAATTTAAATTATGTCTAGGAGGTTGTGTTTATGGAAAAGAAAAAAATTATTATGTTATGTTTGTCGTTTGTGATGCTCATTACATCCGTTAGCTATAATACATTTGCGTTAGATGAACATGAGTCAGTAAGTCTTGATGATACCGTTCAAGAAAATATTACAGATTCTGAAATGGAATTTATTAAAGAAGATACCGAAGTGTTAGAGGCGGAAGGTAAGCCTCAAGATCAAAAGGAGCAGCGTGAATCTGTTGTAATTCCTGAATCCAAGGTTGAGGTGCAAAGTTTCAGTGCGGATGCTGTTGATTCAACTTGCAATAAAGATGGTTGGATCCAAAAGGGTACAACATGGTTTTATTGTGACAAAGGAACAACTGTCAAAGGTTGGAAAGAAATCGGTGGTTTATGGTATTACTTTGAGCCCAATGGTGCAATGAAAGCCGAGTCTTGGTATCAAAGTGGTGGAAACTGGTACTATTTTGGTAAGAGTGGCGGTGCAATCAAAAATGACTGGGCTAAAGTTGGGGACGACTGGTATTTGTTTGATGCGAATTCGATTATGCTTCACGATCAGTGGAGTGTTCTCGGAGGCTTTTCCTATTACCTTGACACAAGTGGAAAGGCATTAGCGTCACAATGGAAACAAATTGGTGATATTTCTTACTACTTTGATTCTTCCTGTCATTTAATTCGTGAAACAAGTGCAACCCATACTTACTCAGTTAAGGAAATTTTGGAAGATGGAAGTATTGCTAAGGGGCAACCAACATTTGAAAGTGATAATTTGAATGATGCTGTTTCAAAAATGAAGCAACTCGGGGATAAGTATGTTGTAACCTCAAAACATGGTTCGAGTCAATTGGGAATCGTTGCAGTTAATTCAGGTTATGCTCATTCTTTTCCAAAACGAAAAGGTGTTGTAAAGGATATTGCGAGCGGAGAAACTTTAAACATTTATGGCAATCGAAATCTTTCGGGGTCTGCGATTACATATATCTCGAGCAATTATAAAATGCAATATAAGGGTACAGAACTTACGGATTCGGGTAATCCGGTAATTCATATTAATATCCAAGGGGCTGATGGTTATGTTGACTTAAACAAAGTTGATTTAATCCCTATGGACTACGTCGATCAGAAGAAACCGATTTATCTTGGCGGTCATTTAGATGGAGATGGTTACCGAAAAGTAATTAGTCCAGATTATTATTGGGTGAAAAATGGCGAGATTTCGTTGTATTTTTCTCAAACCTATCAACAAAGTGGTGAACAAGGAATCACATACGGGCAAGCACCATCATGGCTTCCTGAGTCGGGGAATCCTTACTATTCCGAAGATGGCGTTCATTTTTTTAGCGATAAAGNGCTAACCCGACCTGTTATGGATGGAGGGCAACCGGGCGAATTTTATGCTTATTACCAGTGGTTGCCAGTGAGAAGTTTTTCAAACATTTCAGCTGATGATTTCAATGCGCGGCTACGTACTTTAGATAAAACAGATTCGATTATGTACGGGAATGAACAAGCTTTTATTGAAAGTGGTCACCTCTATGGAATGAATCCACTCTTGCTTTTTGCGCAGGCAGCACATGAGTCCGCTTATGGGACATCATGGTTAGCCAAAAATAAATTTAATTTATTTGGGTGGAATGCGGTTGATTCAGATCCGAGTCAAGCTTTGGCTTATACAGGAGTTTATAACAGTATTAATTATCATATGTCAAAACAATTGAGTTCATATTTCGATGTACCGGAATGGCGCAATGCTGGACTTAGTTTTGGTAATAAAGGTTCGGGGATTACTGTGCGTTACGCATCAGATCCTTTCTATGGCATCAAGGTTGCGGGAATTGCATATACAACCGATCGAGCAGCGGGGTTTAAAGATCATAATGCTTATAATCTCGCCCGAATTATAAACCAACAATCGACTTCGGTTTATAAGGGTCCTACAACAAATTCAGGCGTCTATTATGCAACGAACTCTGGTCGAAATGACCAAGTTGTTCTTAATCTCGGTGAGGCAGCTGGTTTTATGAAAACATATCTTTCAATGCCTGTGGTGAATGGTGCTGTTTCAACAAAAGCAATGCCAGTTGATTTACCGGCGCACCTAGGGTACATTCAACGTAATGCAATTGTAAATGTAAAGAATAGCGGTATAAAAAAAGCAAATGCGCCAGGAACACGAATTACTATAGCAGAAAGTGCAAAAAAATATACAGTGAAAGAAGATCTTAATTTACGTAGTGGATGGAGTATCTTAAATAGAGTGCTTACGACAATTCCTGCGAAAACAGTGGTCCAAGCTAACGTAACTTCAAACGGCTGGGCCAAGGTGACTTATAATAATCACGTAGGTTATGTATCGCAAGATTATTTAATAACAGAAAGCGGTCCGTCAGTACCGAAAAACGGCTGGGTCAATGATGGTTCAAACTGGTTATATTACGAAAATAATGCACCAGTAAAGGGATGGCATGAGATTGGAGGTAGTTTTTACCTCTTTAACAATACTACAGGGGAAATGTATTCAAGTACATGGACTAAAGACGCACAAGGGCGTTGGAGCTACCTTGATGCAGATGGACGTGCCCTGAAAAATGTATGGTATAAGTTTGAAAATGAATGGTACTATGCTGGAAGTGACGGTAAAATGTTGCGTTCTGGACTCCATGTTGTCAACGGTAAATGGTACGATTTTGGTGCCGATTCGATGATGAAGGCAAATCAATGGAGTAAAAACACTAGAGGGAAATGGCATTATTTAAACTCAAGTGGTGGTGCTGTTAAAAATGCATGGGTTAAAGTTAATGGTAAATGGTACTATGCAGATGATAATAGCGAAATGGTATCCGGGTGGAAAAAAATTAACGGAAGTTGGTATGTCTTTGATTCGAGTACCGCAATGCTATCAAACCGTTGGTATCAAAATGCGAGTGGAACATGGTCCTATGTTTCTGGAAGTGGAGCAGCGTTAACGAGTCAGTGGACGCAGTCTGGTGGTAAGTGGTATTATTTCCTAAGTCATGGCGGAACAGCCCGAGGTGTCCATCGTATTGGTGGTTCATCATATGCTTTTGCTAATAATTCAATGATGTACTCAAACCAATGGGTTAAATTAAATAATAAATGGTACTATGCAACGAGTTCGGGTTCTCTTCAAAAAGGATGGATCAAACTAGGGGGATCGTGGTATTATCTAAATCCTTCTGATTGTGTTATGGTTTCAAACACAACGATGACTATAAATGGTACTCGTTACCACTTTGATGGATCGGGTAGAATGCTTTAACATCCTGTCAATCAATGAATATCATAATATCGACAAATGAAAAGAACATCACAATGTGATGTTCTTTTCATTTATTTTAGTTTAGATTAAACCATCGAATGTTGAAGTTGTGTAACTATTTGCTTGTCAGTTCTATAAACATATCAATACGATCAGCTGCAACTTGAAGGCTTGACTTCCAGAAAGCAACATCGGTGACATCTATGTTTGCTTGAGCAGCAACATCTTCACAGGACGCTGTGGTGGTTGATTTAAGAAGATTGCGATATGCGGGAACAAAATCTTTTCCTTCTTGCTCGAACTTAGCATAAAGACCTAAGGCAAAGAGGCCGCCGAATGCATAAGGGAAGTTGTAATAACTTAAACCAGCACTGTAATAATGGCCTTTGCACGCCCACATATAGGGGTGGTATGTTGAAGCATCAAGTCCGTCACCATAAGATTGGCGCTGTGCTTCAACCATAATTTCTTTAAGGTCATTAGGGAATAAGAACTCAGATTTACGACGTTCAAATACTTCAGACTCAAATTTAAATCGAGATAGGATATCGACAATAATTTGTGTTAAATCTTGCAACGAGTTTTCAATTAGAACAAGTTTTTCTTCATCGCTTGATGCTTTTAAAGCTGCATTGAAGACGATGTTTTCGCAGAAAGTTGATGCTGTTTCAGCAACTGGCATGGTGTAATCGGTATTGAGGATTGATAAATCTTGAATCATCATTCCGTGATAAGCATGTCCAAGTTCATGGGCGATTGTTACAATATCGGATATTGAACCATCAAAATTGGTCAATACATAACTTTGTTTAATCTGTGATTGATTACTACAGAAGGCGCCACTTCGTTTTCCTTCACGTGGAAGAAAATCAATCCAATTGTCTTCGTATGCTTGTTTTGCCATATCGGCAAGGTCTGCAGAAAACTCACCAAAACTGTTGATGATCATTTCTTTAGAATCTTCAACCGTATAGGTTTTCGGGTTCTTTGTTTCGAAAGGTGCAAACATATCATACCAAGGCAACCCATTATCGTGGTTCATTAGTTTCGCTTTATGTTTGAGATATTTTCGGAATGTTGGTAGGTATGCTTCAATTGCTTCCATAAGGGCATCCAATGTCGCTTTACTCATTCGAGAGTCGAAAAGAGTTTTATCTAAAGCGGATTCATAACCGCGCAATTCAGAAATAGTATTTACGGTTCCTTTGATGCTGTTTAAGGCAAAAGCAATGGAGTCGTCCATTTTCTCATACAATTCAAGTTCTTTATAATAGGCTTGTTTACGTATGGTTGCATCGTGTGAATAGGCTAGATTTCGAATCGAAGCCATTGTATGCTTTTCACCGTTAAAATCAATAGTTGTCATGGAAGTGAGGTGACCAAACAAATTATTCCAAGCGCTTGCGCCATTAATGTTTAGTTTAGAAATAACTTCTTCAACGTCGGGTGATAAGTTATGCTTACTTAAGTCGATCATTTCTTGAAGTTTGAATTCATGTTCCTTAACAATCTCACTTTGATCAACCCATTTAGGAAATTGATCTTTTGAATCAGCCATGAATTTAGTGAATAAAGCATAAGCGCGTGATGTTTCGCTGAGGATATTTTGTAATTGACCCATGTGACGATTACTCTCGGTATCACTCGCATTTGCGGAAATTTGTAAACTTGCGAAACTAATGAGTGAACTTCCAATTGTGTTTAATTCGATATCGAGTTGTAAGAAACGCTCCAAATCTTCACAATTTTTTAAATTGGGTGCAAGTTGATTCATTGATTCGATGACGCATTTAAGACGTTCTACATCTGCTATGTAGGTTTCGTCATAACCTTTATACAGGGCGTCTAGATTCCATTTGTACATATATATTGATTCTCCTTTTTAATGTATTGAAATTATATCATAAAAATGTAAGGTATTTACATTCTATTGAAAACTTAATCATATTTATCAGAAAAGTGTTGAAACTGGAATAATTAAATGTTAAAGTTGTTTTACAGAAAGGTTGGTGCGCTATGACCAACATTAATCATAAACAATTAAGCTTCTTTTTTAACTTTAGGTAAAGGTTAATATCGCTACACGGTATTAACCCTTTTCCAATGGTTAATAGAATGTAGCTTATTCAAACAAAAAAGCTGCATTCGCAGCTTTTTTTGTTTGAAGGAGGAAAACGATGAAAAAAACAATGATTATCTGTCTATTACTTATAGTTCTTGTAGGATGCTCTGGAACAAAGAATCAAGCGAAGTATACAATTGGAGTGCTACAATATGCGGATCACCCATCCTTAGATGCTGCCTACGAAGGTATGATGTCACATTTAAACGAAACAATTGGAGAAGGCAATTATCGCCTGATTTATCAAAATGCTCAAGGTGATAATGGGAATAATGAACTAATGGCTCGTGGATTTGCCTCAGAACACGTAGATTTAATCTATGCTATTGGTACCAATGCTGCCCAAAGTGCAATGAATGCTACTGACGGTAAAGAAATACCGGTAGTATTTAATGCTGTTACGGATCCTGTTAGTGCAGGTCTCGTAGATTCTTGGACTCAACCGGGGCGTAATATTACGGGCGTGAGTGACCTTACGCCGGTAGAAAAACAAATGGAATTAATAAAGGAATTATGTCCGGATGCACATAGAGTAGGGATTGTTTATAATATTGGCGAAATTAACTCTGTTACGCAAATTGAAAAAATCAAATCTTTGAGTAGTGCCTATAGTTTCGAAATTGTGGAATCGGGAATCAGTAGTGTCCAAGAAATCCCAATTGCGACACAGCAGCTTGTTGAAAATGTCGATGTAATCTTTAATATAACAGATAACATGATTGTAGCTTCTACGGCCAATATTGTAGATATTGCATTAAAACAAAATATTCCTGTTGTGGCTTCAGAAGATGGACAAATTGGCGAAGGGATTCTTGCAACTGAATCTTTAAGTTATTATGCATTAGGAGAATCGGCAGGTGCGCTGATTTATGAAATTTTAGTTGAAGGATCCAAGCCACAAAATATTTCTGTAGTGACTTCGACTGAGACACAATTATATATAAATAATGATGTTGCAGAACAATTAGGACTAGAAATTCCGCAATCTTTGAAGAGTCGAAATGTAATGAAATGAAAAATATATTAGAAATGATGAAAACAATGAAAGAAGTTGAAATAATTCTTGCATATCAAATTTAAGAGTGTTATTGTTTATGAGAAAGGTTGGGAAGAAATATGAAAACATTAAATAATTTAAACCAAAATCAAGCCCAACAAGGGAGCTACTATTATTATTTTAGTTAATTAGTTAATATGCCACGTGGATATTAGCTATTTTGTGTTACTAAAATCTACAGGCTCTCATGAAACTCGTATCAATTTAACCAAGCCGTGTAGATTTATGTACATGGCTTTTTTGTTGGAATGATAGAGGAGAGATCGAGATGAAAAAAATTATAATATTATTTGTAAGTATCTTTGTGCTTACGGGGTGTGGTCAACAACAAGTTAAAGAAATGACAATTGGTGTCATTCAATGGGCAGAGCATCCTGCTCTTGCGGATTCGCTTGAAGGTTTTAAGGAAGGAATTGAGTCGTCGGGATTAAGTGACATTGCTTCATTAGAAATTAAAAATGCGAATGAAGATGTTGGAACCGCGAATTTAATTGCAAGTCAATTTGTGCGTGACGAGGTAGATTTAATCTACGTTATTGCGACACCTGCGGCTCAAGCGGCAATGAATGCAGTAGAAGGAACGGATATTCCTGTAATCTTTAGTGCAGTGTCGGATGCAAAAGAGGCGGGACTTGTTGATAATCTTGAAAGTCCAAGTGGCAATCTAACGGGAGTAAGTGATTTACCACCCTTACAGAAACAAGTAGCATTAATTCAAGAGATGCTACCAAATGCTGAGCGTATTGGAATACTCTTCAATACGAGTGAAATTAACAGCCAAAATCAAATTCACGAAGTTCGAGAAATTGCAGCAAGTTCAAATCTAACCGTGATAGATAAAGGGGTAAGTAATGCGAATGAAATCGCTATTGCTGCACAACAACTTGTTAAAGAAACGGATACGATTTTTATTGTCAATGACAATATGATTGCATCTGCAACAGGGTTAGTAGTGGATACAGCAAATAAATCAAAAAAACCTGTTTTTATGGCTGAAGTAGGCCAATTTGATGAAGGGATTTTGGCAGCGGATTCAGTGAGTTACAAACTGCTTGGAATAAAAGCTGGTGAAATGGCACATGATGTACTTGTGAATCAAACGGCAATCAGTGCGATTCCGGTCTACTTTTCGGAAGAAACAGAGCTCTTTGTGAGTGAACAGGTTGCGGAAAACCTCAATATTCAAATTCCGATGTCAGTGCGTGAAAGGGCGGTAATGAAATAATGGGAGTAATCGATACAACGTTTATTGTAGATATTTTAATTCAAGGACTTCTTTATGGCATTCTCTCAATGGGGGTATTAATTTCGTACAAAATTTTAGATATTCCGGATTTATCTGTAGATGGAACGTACCCTTTAGGTGCAGCAGTCAGTGCAATTCTAATTCTAAATGGTTTCAATCCATGGTTAGCTTTGCTACTTTCAACTCTTGCAGGATGTGCTGCGGGTCTTATGACGGGAATCTTTCATGTTAAATTTGGTATATCAGCACTGTTAAGTGGGATCCTAGTGATGACTGGATTGTACTCAGTGAACTTAGTTGTTGCAGGTGGAAAACCGAATATTTCATTATTCAAATTTGAAACATTATTCTCTACACAATGGCTCGAAACGCTTCATGCACCTCAATTCATTATTGATAATTTCCAACTAATTGTAATGATTGGGCTTGTGTTAGTTATTAAGTGTATAATTGATCGTTTGCTTAATACAAAGATGGGTTATTTGCTTAAAGTAACTGGTGATAATGAGTCCCTAGTTACATCATTGGGTCATAACGTTGGTCTTGTGAAAATTTTGGGTCTTTCGTTAGCAAATGGAATTGTAGGCTTGAGTGGTGGTGTTGCTGTATCAGTTAATAAATACTTTGACATATCATTAGGAACCGGAATGGTAGTACTTGGTCTATCATCGGTGATTTTAGGAACGACTGTTTTAGGAAAAACAAAATTTAAACCAACGACGATGGTCATTGTAG
The DNA here is from genome assembly GCF_000373785.1 of Erysipelothrix tonsillarum DSM 14972. Classification (GTDB taxonomy): domain Bacteria; phylum Bacillota_I; class Bacilli_A; order Erysipelotrichales; family Erysipelotrichaceae; genus Erysipelothrix; species Erysipelothrix tonsillarum. The sequence continues at coordinate 397,657 of NZ_KB892379.1, forward strand.
GTGCAATCATTTACCGTCTTATTGTGGCATTGGCAATTAAAATGGGGGTCGATGCTCAGTATATGAAATTAATTACGGTTGCAATCTTTATCGGTGCAATTATGCTTAATAAAGTGAATATAGCAAATCTTATAGGAAAGAAGGATACTGACCATGCTACATCTCGATAAAATATCAAAAACATTCAATCGCAATACTCCAATGCAAACCGCGCTTTATGATAATCTTGATTTGAAAATCGAAGAAGGGGAATTTGTGACGGTCATCGGGTCAAACGGAAGTGGTAAATCTACTTTATTAAACTTGATTTGCGGTCAAATATCACCGGATAAAGGAATGTTAACTTTTATGAATGAAAACCTTCTTAAAATGAAGAACCATCACCGTTTTAAAACAATTTCAAGAGTGTATCAAGATCCAATGGCTGGAACTTCACCATCTCTCACTGTTTTAGAAAATTTATCGCTGGCGAAGAATAAAGGGAAATTAATGAGCCTCTCTAAAGCAATTGATCAAGATCAAGAGGCAGAGTTTATTGAACAATTAAAAACTCTAGACCTCGGTTTAGAAGATAAGTTGGATGTTCAAGTTGGCCAACTCTCTGGTGGGCAAAGACAAGCATTATCGTTATTAATGGCGCTTATGAATAATCCGGATTTGTTATTGTTGGACGAACACACAGCGGCTTTAGATCCAAAAAGTTCTGAATCCATAATGAAACTAACTCAAAAAATGGTTGCTGAAAGAAACATTACTACAATTATGGTAACTCATAACTTGCAACATGCGCTTGATTATGGATCGCGATTATTAATGTTTCACAATGGTTCAATCATCAATGACGTAAATGGAAGTCAAAAAACTGAACTCACAAAAGAGAAACTATTGCATATGTTTGCACATTATGATGAACATTATATAGAAACACTTTAAGGCAGAAATGCCTTTTTTTATAGTTTGTATACCTGATTAAAAATCCCTATATATAAGGAAGGGTAAATTTAGGAACCGTGATGTAAAAGCACGAAAAAAAATAAAACAAAATAAAGTGAAAATAGTGTTGACGGTGGGTAGAGAGGGTGGTATTATATACAAGCGCTAAGGGAAACCGAGTGCAAGAAATGGTCTTTGAAAACTAAACAGGAAACGTCAATTTCAAAAAGAAATACGGATAAATAAATAAACAAAACTCGTCAGAGTTAAAAAGAGAAAGAATCAAATGGAGAGTTTGATCCTGGCTCAGGATGAACGCTGGCGGCGTGCCTAATACATGCAAGTCGAACGAAGTGAAGAGGAGCTTGCTCCTTGGAACTTAGTGGCGAACGGGTGAGTAATAC
>NZ_KB892380.1 GCF_000373785.1 Erysipelothrix tonsillarum DSM 14972
TGCATTAACTGCTTCTTTATTAACTGGGTCAATTTCATCATATACATGTGCTGTTACTTCTTTCGATGTTCCAGCTGCTGTAGCGAATTTTACTTTGTGATCGCCAATTGTTGTTGGCAATACTGATACTACTGTTACAGGTTCATCTGTTGCTGGATTATTATTTAGATTAAATCCTTTTGCTTCTGCTCCTGCAAGTACATTTGTTGCATTAACATCACTTAACTTAATATTAAAGTCATGTGCATTAACTGCTTCTTTATTTGTAGGATCAACTGAATTGTAAACAGTAATTACTAAGGCTTTTGTAACCTCATTATTGTGGGAATCCTTTAATTTGTATGTAATTGTTTGTGATCCCAAGGTGCTTGTATTAATGGTTGAAGGGGAAATTACTACATCATTTGCAGTCAATCCGTCTTCAATATCTGAAGCTGTAGCAATATAATTTTTCAAGTTAACAATTGAATTAATTTCGACCGCTTCATTACTTGAAGTAAGAGTTAGTACAGGAATGTTATTCTTAACAACTTCAACATTAATTGTTTCTGTTGCAACATTTCCATACATGTCTTTAATAGTTACTGTTACTACTGCATTTCCAGGTTTTTTACCTTGAATAACGCCATTCGAAACCGTTACTGTTGAAACATCAGAGCTACTCCATGTAATTGCTCCATCAGTGTCTTTAATTGTATCAAATATACTTGGTGAAATTTTAATTGATGGTGCTAAATCTTTTTCGAAAATATTTGCACCTAATGATTCCAATATTTGTACATTTTTATCGTTAGTTGTTACATCTAACTTAGATACATCATATTTAATGAAACCTACTGTAACTTCTTGACCAGAACTTTGGGTAGAACTAATATTCTTAACAATACCACGATCTGTTCCTACAATTGAAACATCTGAATCCTTCATCGGATCTATTCCAACACCTTTAAATGTAAATTCTTCATCTGCTTTCTTAGCACTATTGAAATCTACGGTGTAGTTTCCATTGTTTAGTCCTGTAAATTTGTAAGAACCATCAGATTGCGTTGTTGTAGTTGAAGTGGATTCACATCCTGTTCCAGAAGCATCAACCTTACATAAATCAACTGTACGTCCAGTCGCTGGTGTATCTCCGGCGTCATAAATACCATTCATGTTCTTGTCTTCAAACACTACACCTGAAACTTCACCAATTACTAATTCTGCTCCTACACGAGTCCCATGTTCAACGCCTTTGTTTCCAGTGTCTTCAAATGAGTAGAATGGACGGAAGTCATTAATTTTACCAACTTTTGTAATATCCGTTTCACTAATTTCGAAGTCAAACTTCAATTCAGCATGCTCTCCCGCCTCAATACTATTACTCGTATTTGTTACTCGAATCATCTTAGTATCTGAGTCAAATGAGTTACCATAAGACGCTGTCTTATAATTTGTTGAATCAATTGCATCACTCGTAAACTCAATAACATAATTTCCTGATTTTACTGCTGTAACATCATTTCCTGCTGCATCAGCCACCTTGATTTTTGGTGAATTTGCCAGAGTCATATCCCATTCGAACTTATTATCTTGGAAATCAACTCCAAGATTCATTCCTGTTTTAGGTACTGGAATATATGTAATAATTTCTTTTACTGTATCTTTTCGATTATTTAAAATATTTACATAGTACGTTGACATTGAACCTGGGATAAAACCGACAGCATTCTGTAGTGTTGCATCATAAGCTGGTTGGCGTGATCCACCTTGTGGAACAATATATGTATCAATCGAAAGTTCCTCTTTTGGAAAAATAATTAATGGGATTTTATGAACAGGCAATAGATGGTCAGTTATCGATCCATCTCTATTTAAATCATCTACGTCATTAATAATTTTAGGATAACCATTAAATTCAACTAATTTTTTTGCGTCTAAAGACCAAAACGCAATTTCTGAATAGTATGAATTTATATTAGCAATTCCAGTTGATTTTAATTCAATATCGACTAAAGCTTTAAGCTGAGCTTTGTCAAAAAACGTCCCAAAATTTCCCTTAATATTTATTTCTACTAAATTGTCAATTCCATTAGGATGTAATCTTCTTTCTACATCAAACGACAAATCTTTTAATTCACCAGTTTTTACATCTTGTGATCTTATTTTAATTTTTTCAAGATCATAGTAATATCCGGCTTTTTCAACCAGCAACAAAGTAGGGTTTTTGGTTGCAGCATTATCTGCATAATAGTAGTGACTATTATCCAATGTAAATCTAACATACTGTGAATCTCCAGCAACCATTGGACTTACCATTACTTCTGGTCGCATCGAACTCTTAGTATCATTCAAATTTTTTCTAGTAACTATTCCTGTCTGTTCAGTAATACTTGATGTATCAATAGTATTGGATGAATTTTTAGAGTATGTTTTTATTTTAACCTTGGCACTAGAAACTCCTGGTTTTAGTTTTGAACTAATTATATTGCTATCGTTTGCTCGTATATAATTAATACTGGAATTAGTTGAATAATTAGGTTTGAAATCACCTAATTCAGCTTCGATAAACGTTATATGTTCGTTTTGTCCTAATCCGAGTGATTTGTTGTTAATTTCAAAATAACTATTTGTTTTAATAATTTGTGGCCCGACGGCTTTTTTAACTGTAGAACCAGAAATATTAGTTCGATAATTTACAAAATTTACACTATTATTTCCAGAAGTTCCAATTGGAATACGAACCTTATCAACAATCAAGTCAGGCTCGATATCTAATGAAATAAATTGGTTTTTAACCTCTTTAGCTTTAGTTTCAAATCTGAATCTTGGTCCAGCTATAGTGTAATTTGGAGAAATATCTGCATATATACCATCGTTAACCACTATATTAAGTGAATTCGGCAATACACTAGTATCAATAATTTTTATATTTTGACGACGATTGATATCAACTGTTTTTTGAGTTCCATCGTGGAAAGTTACCTTAACCTCATTATTATTAGGTGCGAAATGATCGCCTTCAGGTAAATCACGAACATCTACATCAATCCCGACCCATTGATTTCCTTGTGGATTCACCAATTTATACTTAACGAAACCTTGAGCATCATTCACCTCAGTTACTGTCGCTGGATTGCTAGTATCAGTAAACCCAACAAATTTTGCACCGATTGGATAATAACGAGTAAACTCAACTTCATCATAATATTTTATGGTGTTGATAAGTTGATCGCCTTCTTTTCTGGCAATTCGACCAAGCACCTGATATTTACCTAGACTTAATGGATTAGTTTCCCCTAGTGAAGCTTCAATATCATAATATCGATTCCCTTCAAGTGTAGAAATTAAAGTAATAAACTTACCATCCAAATCGACAATTGATTCAACTGAATCAACTTTTACACCAGCTTTACTCAACTCAGCCTCTAGTTTAATATTTAATACATTTTCAGGATTTAGCGTACTAATATGAGGGGCTACTGAAAATTGTATTTCTGCTTTTTCAGTTGTAGGCTTAAATTTATAGGTAATTGTTCCATATGAACCATGAAAATCCATATTTGCGGATTCTGAAGTTTCAACCAAACTATCAAGAACTCCAGACATTGTTTCTTCAATACCATTACTTGGCATTCCCTTCACTGGATATCTCTTATACTCAAATTCTGATGGAATTGTTATTTTTAGGATTTTATCAGAACTTGTTTGATCTTTAAAATCTACATTGATTTTAACATTTTTTTGATCTAGCAGGTTCCATCCTAATGCAGGAGTATAATCTTCAATATCTACAGTTACAGTACCATCAACACCATAAGTGGTGATTCCATCAGCAGAAGCTTTGGGTACATCCACAACATCTTCGTCAGATACTGGTTCTTGAACCTTAGGTTCCTCTGCCTTTGGTTCTTCAACTTTAGGTTCTTCTGCTTTAGCTTCTTCGATTTCAGTTACATTAACTTTAAAGTTATGTTTTTCATCGCGGTTAATTGCTTCAGCTTCACCTTCCGCTGCTTTGACCTCTTTTGAATAGTTCAGTTCAAATTCAACTTCGCCATTCTCAGATACAACCATTTCATACTCATTGGTTTTATCTTTTACAAGATCAAGTTTCTCGTTCTCCTTTCCCTCGTCTTTGAATACTTGTGATAAGTCACTTACTACTTTAGGAGTAGTAGGATTTTTATCTTCAAGTTTGATTTTTAAATCTAATGTAAGATCTTTGGGGTTTAGTTTTTTATTCACTACGATATTGAAGTCATCGTTTCCCAGTGGCGCTTCGTCAGCAAGTGCTGGAGCGATACCGAGTGATGTCATCATCAATACTGCAGATAATAAAGTAACTAAGTGTTTTTTAATACCCTTCATATCTCATCCTCCTTCTAACACACGTTGGGTGTGCTTACAAAAGCATCTTAAATTACGGGGTATATTTCTTGCGCAATTTGTCATAAACAAAAGGGTATATGTTATAAAAAAAATAATGAATTATGTAGATAATTAAGTACACAATTTAAACAATGAGTATTCTAAGAAATCAGTAATAACCACTTTAAAGTGGCTATTATCAATTTTATATAAATATATCAAAATAGAATAAACGAATATTTATCTTCATAATTCACTTAATTATCGACTTTTTCACTTAAAATTCTTATACTAAATTCAAAACCTATTATGGGTTTTAATTATGAGGTTATTGGCTTTTTTGTTCTTCAGTATTTTTCTTATTCGTTAAGAAAACGAGAAATAAACAAAAGAAATGTATTTTATCACTAATAAGAGGTGTTACATTAGCTGAAACTCTTATTAAAGGGAGTGAACCGGTATTGCTTCCATTTCATAAAGCGTTGCTTGTTCCGTAACATAAACCACTATTTCCTTTTCCATCAGATACTCATTTTTAATCATCAACATAATTCAATTTAACTTGATTATTAATTCAAGAATATCTTTGACCTATCTAGCAAGTTCGAACAAATTTTGTAATTTAAGACAATGTTGTAAACGCTAAGTTCGTTCTTACAAAGTTCATCAGTTTAATAATCTGCATTTGTTAATTATCTGTATCAATATTAATCCATCTTTGAAGTCATCAATTGCTTTATCGGTCTAATAAACGTTATGTTATTTTCGCCTACAAGATCTAGCTAATTAATTGAGTTTTTACCTTTAATAACTATTTTATTCTTAGATACTTTTTCAATCCTGATGTTGTACCCCAAAAATGCTGACTTTTTCTTTATTCCTCGCTTCTTCTTTTAGTAAATTACAATTCATGGCTAACTACTTTTTTAGAAAGTAGGTTCGTTTGAGTTCCATTCTTTATATAACTAAAGATTTCTTGATACTCTTCATGTCTAACTTTTTTCAATAGTTTGCAATAACCTATTATCACATTACTATCAAAATGCCGATTCTTACTGCTGACGCAATTATGTAATGTATGGTTCTCTAAATGTCATAAACATATTATATATTTTTCATAAAACACTCTTTTTCATTGTATTTATTTACTTATTACATATTATCAATCCAATGTTTCATCTTTTCTATTTTTTATTACATTTTTGAATATTTATATATCATTTTATAATCATATGTAGAAAATGAAGATAGGATAATCTTAATTATAAAGAGGTGTATTTATGAAAAAAATATTGTTTGTTGAAGATGATGTCGAATATTCAGATTTCTTAAGGGAACGGCTTGAGAAGGTTCCTTATGATGTCGATTGTGTTTATAGTGGAATTGATGCGATGGAAAGTTTAGCATTAAACCATTATGATTTATTATTAACTGATCTTGAATTAGATGTGCTTGATGGTTTACGTCTTGTAGAAGCATCACGAAAAATGTCTCCAGGTACCCGTTCTATTATTTTAACCGGAAAACCAAGCAACAGTACTGAACTTGAATCGCTTAAACTGCACACAGATTTATATATCGAGAAAACAAAAAGTTTGAAACTAATTCTTCAGTATGTAGCCAATATATTAGATCGTGAAGAAGTCCCAATCACTCATATTAAATTTTTAGCCTCAAGTGTTGAAAACATTATGATGGATCTACGTCTTAGAAGTGTCTATAAGGACAATGTTGAATATCATCTAACTCCTACTGAATTTGGTCTTCTTGAATATTTTTTAAGTCACAAGTCTGAATTAATCACGCGCGAAGATTTGCTTAGAGCTGTATGGGCCGAAGAGCCTACTCCTGAAAACATCCGAAAGGTCGATGTACATTTGAAAAATTTGCGTACTAAAATGGGTATTTTTTCAATTGTGACCGTCCGTGGATGTGGTTATAAGTGGAATGAAGCGTAATAAGAAAAGTTTTCTATTCGGAATCGCGCTCTCCTTAGGCTATGTATTAATCGTAGCTTATTATGCAATAAACCTCAGCAACCTTCCTGCTCAATATCGACTTGAAGAGTCAAAAGCTGTTGAAAAGATTGAAGCTGAAGTGAGTAAATCTGTTGATGATTATGCTATAACTAAAGAAAATCGTTTTGATTTTCTTGCTGATCGTTATCCGCTCGATCTTCTTGTAATGGAAGATGGGAAAGTTATTTACCAATCTTCAGGAGCACTCGATGATCAGAATTTCTTTGACATTGTTTCAGCTAAAGCAGTACTCTATGAAGCAAAAGGCAATATGAGTTCTCATGACTCAGATTATCAATTTTTTATACGTTTGTATAATTTCCCTGATGATGTTTATTTAATGCCTTTCCTTGCGAAGCAAATAATTATTTTAAGTTTATCCTTTATCATTATTACATTAGCGTTCTTCTTTATTATGAATTCGCTCTTGCAACCTTTGAAGAAGGCAAAAGTTTCGCTCGAACATCTTCAAAATTATGAATTTGATCAAATCAAAGACAGTGATGATGTGATTAATCAGAAGCTTTCAAACGTATCCTCTCAAATTGATAATGCAATGACACAAGCATCACATCGTTATACTGATTTTGAGAAGGATTTAGAGATTAGTCGACAACGCTTAAACAACTCTTTGGTTGTTTCACGTTCTTTTGTTCATGATCTAAAAACGCCAGTACACCAACAAATTATGATGAATGAATTGGTTCTTGATAACATCGATACAACGGATTCTCCATCATCGGTTGCATCAATGAATATGAAACAAAGTACTAAACTTATGGATCGTATTAATGAAATTTTAAAGGTACTTAACCAAGACAATTTAACACTTGAAAATAATATTTCGAATTTTGATTTAATTGCCCTAACCTACACAACTTTACGCTATTTTGGACAGAGTTTTTCTAAAAGAGGACTTATGGTGGAAGTTGATGGACCTGAATCATTAAATATTAAATCAAACAAAGTAATTCTTCAATTGCTGATCCATAATTTAATGTCAAATATCGGACACTATGCACTTCCTGATTCAACCGTCACGATTTCGATTCACGAACATTCTGATTCGGTTGAAATGGTATATGAAAATGAAAGTAGTCCTAATAATCTCAAACGCATGAAGAAATCCGAATTCTTATTTAATGTCTTAAATGAAGACAAAGAACATCAACATAGTAGTGGAAACGGACTATTTTTAATTAAAGATCTCGCAAATTTGGCTAATGGGTCATATAGCCTTAAAACAAATGATAAGGATGTATTTATTTCAATTGTGCTTCCTAAAGAAACTGGAGAACCTGATGAAGAAACTCACTAAGATATTTACTACAATGATTCTATTAGTAATTACTTTAGTGCCTGTTTTTGCCTTTGAAGATGAAAAGATTTACGATTCGGTTGAACAAATTACTGAACCAGGTCAATATCGAATTCGAATCTACTACATCGATGATAAGGGTTTTGAAAATTCCGATATCATCACATTAACCATAACTGAAGATGATTTGACACAAACATCCAATCCCAGCATAAAGCCTACGTTAGAACTCCAAACTGAAACTCAAGAACTGAGCGATATTACCGAAGTCATTGTTGCTTCTAACATAGAAATTACACAAGGAACATTTGACCGCCTTACTGATCAACGTTTAATTGAATTAGCCCACGCTAAGGCTTGGGTTAAAGAAACCGGCGAAGTCATTCCAATTCTTAAAGTAGTTAAGGAACAAAACGGTGATAGTATTACTGTCACTTTCGAGACAAGTAATCATACGAGCATTAAAGTTAAAGTTTTAGAGGTGAGTGAAAAGAAAGCAACATGGGCCGCTGTGAATCGTGATGTTTCTTCTAATGGTGAAGAGAGTCCATTTCAGACTATAAATGCTACAAGTATCACCATTACTGTAATGGTCTTGCTATTGATACCACTGCTCATTATTATATTAATTTATCTCTACATTCAAAAACAGTTTAAAAATGTCGATGAACTTTTATATCAAGATTCGAAAAAAAATCAGAACCCGTAAGTTCTGATTTTTTAATATTTAAGATGATTAATTTTTACCCTTCGTTGATAATGATCCATCGTCATCCAGTCGAGATGGTGCTCATCAAATTCATTAATAACACCTTTTTCTAAACCGTACAATTGTTTTGTTAAACGGTCGATAATTACAAGTCGTAATCCACTTTCCACGCGCATACGACTGACCAACATGCGTTCATTATAGACGACTGGAATAACATCATCAAACTCGAGAGGAGCCATTTTGTTATTTGAAAAGTCAAAACGATTTAACCAAACGTGCAATCCTTCTCTTAGACCAAAAATACCGTCGTCACCATTAATCGAAACTTCATTATAAAATATTTCAGAATGATGTGTGATGATTTGTTCACTATCGACTGAAAATTCATAAATACCTCGAACAAAGTGAACTTGGTTGGTTGCCTGCATTTTTCCGAAAATAAAGGTACTCTGATAACGCGTTAACTTTCCTGCATTAAGAATCATTTTGAATGTTGTACGCGTTAACGTGCTATAGCGATAAATATCAAATGATCTTGGTTTATGTGTTGTTGCACAGAAGAATAAATCCTTACCAATTAGAACAGCTTGATCTAATAAAGTAACCTCATCACTAAACTCTGGTTTTACGCAATCAATCGTATTTGTATTCATATTGTAAATGAGATAAACATCATCACAATGCTGGTTTTCATATCCATGATCAACAAAGAAAATGAGATTATCTTTGTTACGATCTAGAAATGAAACTTTTGTAATGCAGTTTGATTTAAAAATATCATTTTTTTGATTTGTATTTATGTTAAAACGTACGATGCGACTTTCATGAGTTTGTGGATTTGCCGAACAATAAAATAAATATTGCTCTTGAAGGGTTAACAGTTCAAGAATCTCATGAAGAGGTTCTTGAATATTAAGAAACTCGGTGCATACTTGACTGCTTACTTCTTTGAATAAGGGTTGCGTTTTGTTTTCTTTATATTCAGATAACAATTTCGCATCCACACCCCATTCTTTGAGTAAGTTTGCCACATCTTCTTTTGGTAAATTTTTCATGCCACTAAGTGCCACGGAACGGTTCATACATGGAAGGGCATTTGGAATATCTTGCAATGCATCTTCCACATTTTTATAGTTTCCCCATTTTAGATTGCGATAGTAGTTTGGTGCCTCAATGCGTACATCCCCATATCGTTTTTCGCCCACAACTTCAATTAATTGTGGAAATTGTGCATTTTTATAAGGAATATGTGTCACGACATCTCCCAACATATCGGGATTGTCTAAAGCAGTACAAAATGCGCCATATCCTTGACTTATAATCCATAAGTTAAAGTTTTCAACTACTTTATATTCAACGGATTCATTGATCAGTTGACATAGCATCAGTGGCCAAACACTTTGATTTAAGGCTTCTAAGTAACCATAAAAATACAAGTTAAAGTTTTCTAAATCTTGGGGAGCCATGTTATTTACATTTTTTTGGAAAAGAAAATAAAACAATGCATCATCATTCTGACTTTGATTCCGAATGGATGCGATTATTGCCCAAAAATTATTTTGATTCATACACGTCTCCTATTTTCACGACTTCATCACAATAAATATATAAGATATCAATTTACTTCATGGAAGAATGTTATATAAGTTAGGAGTAATGTAATCAAAATGGGGTTATAACAAAAAAATAGTCTCAAAGGACTATTTTCTAGGGGTTGTACGGTCGTTTAACCAATTAATACTATCTTGGATGACCTCCATCCCGTTTGGTTCATCATAAAGCACGTGGCGCATTCCGGGATATATTTTTAAGGTTTTATCTCTTGATTGAATGCATTCATAAAAAGATTCCGACACATCCTTAGGCACCGTGGGATCTTCTTCCCCTTGCGCAATAAAAGTTGGATAACGATAAAATTCACGGCGACTCATCAAGTCTTCTGCGCCATCAATAAATACAGACCGTGCAAAACGAACGGTAAAGTACGATAAACGCATCGGGTTTTTGCTGGTGTACATATAATCTTTTTCCAGCGTTTCTTTTTTGATTGGATTATTGATTTCCAAGGAATCCTCTGTGAATTTCACGAGCATGTCATCAGCTAATTTGCTTGCCAGTTTGATACCGAGGCGATTAGGTCCTCGAACACCGCTGACATAACCCACAGCAGGTCCAAGAAAAACTTGTCCACTCAAACTGTTTGGGTACTCAATACCATAGAGTGCAGATACAAGACCACCCATACTAAATCCGAGGGTAAATAACGGAATATGAATGTTTTCACGGGTTGCCATACGAACCATGGTGTGTAAATCCGTAATATAGGTCTTATACGAATCAATATCCCCTTTTTCTGAAATCGTCTTGCCGTGACCGCGCATATCGTAACGATATACCGAATAGTTATTCTTATTAAGTTCACGTGCGTAGACATCGTAGTCACCTGAATGATTAGTGAATCCATGACACATGAGCACGACACCACGTGGGTTGGGTACTAAGTCTTTAATGTAAAAAAGAGAATCATCATTGCTTACTTTTAAGTAATCATACATGGCTTATCACTCACTTTCTTGATAATTCTATCATACCATGAAATAAACGATTCGCGGGCAATCTCACGGACCTTTCAATTTTTATTTTATGTTTTATTCTTTGAAATCATCTAAAAAATGATGTTGGGTTTGATCATCAAAATAAGAGATAACTTTGCTAAGATTTACATTCTCAACACTTCTAAAGATATTGGCCTCAATAAATGGGTTCGTGGCTTTGTATGTTTTGATGAATTCCTTCACTTCTTTCCGTTTACTCTGTGTTTCATGATGGAGTTCATCATCGCGCTCTGTGAAACGGCATGCGCATTGTAAGAATTCAAGGCCAGTATAATTAACCCATCTAATTATTGCTGCTTCTCGCACTAAATACAACGGACGAATAAGCTCGATATCTGGATGGCTTGTGGATTTAAGTCGGGGCATCATGGTGCCAAATTGACCCCCATAAAAAAGATTCATCACCGTTGTTTCAATGACATCATCATAATGATGCCCCAAAGCAATTTTATTACAGCCTAATTGTTCTGCAAATTGGTATAGGTGACCCCGACGCATTCGAGCACACAAATAACACGGACTCTTTTCTATTTGATCCACATAGTCAAAGATTTTCGCATCAAACATCTCAATATCGAGATCCAGTTCCTGTGCATTTTGGTAGATGCGTTGACGGTTTTCCTTATTATAACCCGGGTCCATAACGATGTATTTAACGGTAAAAGGAATCTCTGTATGTTGCACAAGGATTTTAAAACACAGTGCCATGAGCATACTGTCTTTGCCACCCGATATGCAAACCCCGATGCAATCATTGGGTTGAATCAGTTGATAATGCGTAATGCCTTTCATAAATTTTGACCAGATATCTTTACGGTAGGTCTTCAGTATTATATTTTGATGTGTTGCCATGAGCGAACTCCTTATTTTTGTATCAAAATTCTAACATAATCGTGCCCAAAGAAACAAATAAAAACCGAGTTTCTTTAACTCGGTTTGATTTATTGTTTACGTTGTTTTTCCACATTCGCACGCAATTGTCCACATGCTGCATCAATTTCGCTTCCTTTTTCACGACGAATGGTACATTGAATCCCATTACGTTTTAAGTAGTCATAAAACTTAGCTGCTTGCTCCGGTTTTGTTTGACGGAACGGATTTTCATCAACTTCATTATAAGGAATCAGATTTACGTATGCATTCATTCCACGAATAAGGGCTACTAATTCTTTTGCTTGAGCGATTTGATCGTTGACATTATCAATCAAAATGTACTCAAACGTCAGACGTCGATTGCTTTTTGATTGGTAGTATTTCAAGGCATCAAACAGTTTTTCAAGATTGAACATTTTATTCACGGGCATGATTTCTGAGCGCAGTGTATCATTTGGCGCATGGAGTGAAATCGCAAGATTCACTTGCGTTTGTTCATCCGCAAATTTTTTAATCACCGGCGCAACACCTGATGTTGAAATTGTAATGTGACGTGCCCCAATCCCCAATCCCTGGTCATGGTTCACCAATGCCCATCACGACAATATGACTCACACGTTTGTCTTGCTCATCTAAATGCCGCTGCACAAACATAATCTGATTTACAACCTCTGCAGCGGTTAGATTGCGTTTTTTCTTTAAAAGTCCTGAAGCACAGAATTTACAACCCATCGCACAACCCACTTGAGATGTAACGCATACACTGTATCCGTAATCATGTTTCATCATGACTGTTTCAATGAGTGCTCCATCGCTACACTCTAATAAGAATTTTGTCGTCTCATCTGAAGCAACTTGTTTCATGACAACTTTAAGCGTATCTAATTCAAAGTCTTGTTTTAATTTTTCACGTAAAGAGATGCTTAAATCACTCATATCATCAAACGATGTAACACGTTTTTGATAGAGCCATTGGAAGAGTTGTTTTGCACGAAAACGCTTCTCACCATAAGATTCAAATAAATCTCCCATTTCATTAAGATCATATCCATATATGGATTTCATATTTATCACCGTATCAAGTCTAGCATGACAACGCACTTTGTCATAGTTCCATCTTGCATAATTAGAACTTTTTTTCACAAAAAAGATGGATTCACCCTAAAGTGAATCCATCTTGTGATAATTGTTAAGGTTCTTCTCAAAATCACAAGTGAAATTATTTAAAATTTCGCTTCTTTTTTTGTTTGCGATTAATCCACAACAACAACCCACCCATTATACTTGGAACAATACCATAGTGCCAAATTCCTTTCGGTGTAATACCGGTAGCGGGAAGTTTTTCACTTGGTACCGATAACTCCGGTTTTTGTGGGTTGTGAGGTGTTTGAGGAGCCTCAGGCGTTATTTTTGTGTTTAAGACATCCATACTCATCGAACGTGTTAATTTTACCGCTACGGGGGCTGTTAAGCGTTGATACCCTTGCGGTGCTTCTAATTCTTCTAACCAATAGGTGTCTTGTGCTAATTTCTCGAATTGAATGGATCCGGATGCATCGCTAATCCACGTTGCGACATCTTTAGACCATGAACCATCCAGTTGGTAATATTCTTTTTGTCCCGCTTGGATACGATAGAGTCCAAACTCAGCACCCTCAAGTGTTTTATGTGTCTGTGCATCACGTTTCACTAAAAGTAAATCATAACGTTGCATTGGTTGCACTTGTTTCGAATTTTTTAAAACAAACGTTGTATCATCTGAGTCCTTAACCACAATGGATACAGGCTGTCCAAGTAATTCATAACCTTTAGGTGCTTTGAGTTCTTCCAGTTCATAAGTTCCTGCCTCAAGTTGAGTAAATTGAATAAATCCTTGAGCATCGGTTTCCAAGACGGTCCCCTCAGAAGGATCAAGGCGCCAAGTCACAAAACCATAGTCATCTTGATGGTAATACCATGTTGTTCCTTGGTCCATACGACTTAAGCGTAATGCGGCACCTTGAAGCAATTTGGTATCATCCACTGCATCAACTTTGTAGATATTAAGTGCGTGATATTGCGTTCCGGGTGTTATCGGATCTGCTTCTTTATGATTTAAAACTTGTCGGGTGATTAGGGCATCATCCTTATCCGTTATCGTTATCGATTCTTTATAGGTTGCCGTTTGATATCCCAGTGGTGCTTGAACTTCTTCAAGTGTGTACGTTCCTGGTTCAAGGTTTTCAAAGTAGAGATGGCCATAACGATCGCTTCGATGGCGCACCTCCGTCATTTCCCATGAAATGATTCCATTTTCTGAATTATAATATTCTTTTTGACCGCCTTGATCACGATATAAGACAAAGATTGCATCGCGTAAGGTGACACGAGGGTTATCCGCATCTAACTTCGTGATTTCCAAGCGATGGTGTTGTGGTGCTTTTAGATTCTTGAAGCGTAAAGGCGTCCCAGAGTCCTTTGTCACTTGAATGGATAACGGTTGAGTTTTCAACTTATATCCTTGTGGTGCTTCAACTTCTTGAATAAAGTAATTTCCTAATGGTACATCATTAAACGTCACTATACCTAACGATGTCGACACACTTGGATCCGCTTGATTGCGGTCTTCAGTCCATGTACCATCACCACGATAATAGGTCCGCGTTCCATTGATCATATTATAGAGTAAAAATGACGCCCCGGACAACGGCTGATCATGTTCATCAACTTTTATAAAACTATAATCACGTGATGTGTGAATTTTTGTATTCGTGACGGTTTTACGTACAACAAGAGGGACAGTTGCTAGCTGCTCATCAAAATCAGCTTTCGTAATCTCCACCGTCGCATTCCCCTCATAACCGTCCGGTGCTTTTACTTCTTGAACTTGATAATCTTGGTTTGGTTCTACCCCAATAAAAACAGCCTTACCCTTCTCGTTTGTTTCCACAATTGCATCAGCCGGTGGAGTTGTACTTTTTATCCATTTGACAGCTTGATCCGCAATCGTGTAGTAGTAGGTATCTCCATGCTCATCGTTTTTTGTTAGAACAAACTGTGCGCTTTGAAGTTTTATTAAAGGGTTTGATGCATCAACTTTTTCAATTGCGACTGTACCATAGATAGTGCGTTCTTTTTTATAGTTTTCAAATTGGTATTCAACCGGCGTCACCGCAGCATTTTCCACCTGGATGATGCGCGGTTGGGTATCCACCACGTAACCTTGAGATGTTTCTACCTCAAGCAAAACATAATCCCCCTTTGGTAATTCTTTAAAAAGAATATCTCCAGTTAAACCGTCCGTTTCAATTATCGCTTCGGGATCCGTTCCTACATTCCATACAACGTTTTGGTCTTTCTCAGCATAATAGCGACCTGTTTGCATGTTGTAGAGCTTAAAGCGGGCCCAAAGTGGTGCTATAAACGATGTGATGCTGCCATCATCTTCAACCCCTACTTTTGTAAGGTGTAACTGATTGTCTGCATCCATTTGTTGATTAAGAATTGTTTCGATATGAGGGTTATCCTGCTCGCTCAGAGTAATCTCCCGTATTGTTGAGTTCAACGCATGACCCTCTGGTGCAATAATTTCTTGAAGATAATACGTTCCAACCTCTAAATTTAAGTCAGTATTAAATCGACCTTGTTCCGTAAACAGCACATTCTTTTCATCAGCTTTTTGTGTCCACACAGTCTCAGTCGATGATGAACTTGTGCTGTAATAAAAACGATGATTATTATCTATTTTGAAGAGTAAGAAACCAGCTTGATCCAATAAATCTCCCTGTTGATTGTGTTTATTGATGTTGAATGGGACTTTGGGTTTAGGCGTCTTTTGGTTATACACGTGAGTTTCAATAACCTTACCTGCCGATTGTGTAATGGTCACTGGTACTCCCTTACGTTGAATGCCAGTATGATCAGGGGCTGCAATCACTTCTTCGTCGATAAAGCCTAAGTCATAACCCGTGGGTGCTTCCATTTCAATCACATAATAAGGACGTGGGCTCGGAATTAATCTTGGAAAGGCAACCAACCCATCTGCTCCCGTCTCAAGAACAGCAGCATCTTGTACATCTTCAACCCAGTCAACAACATTGTTGCGAATACGATAATACTTAAGCTTATTCCCGAAAACCATGCCCACTGTCATTTTCGAACCCGCTAAAACATGGTTCAATTCATCATAATCCGCCTTTTGAACTTGAATGGTGTGTAGATTGTCTGTTTGTGGTGGAATCATGGTGGATAACCACATATTGGGAATATAAACATGGGTATTATTACCACGTTGGTGATAATCAACCGCAAAGATTTGACCATAAACATTTGCACCGCTCAACATGATACTTGCCTTCGGTGCAAAGATTGTGCCAAATACATCATCATAGGAAATGATGTTATTTTCTTTACTGATCTCATCACTGTCTAAATGTAAACTACCATCACTGTCGAGACCATTATGCATCACCGTAATTCCCTGTGGTGCAACGAAATTACCATTTTGATTTTTATCATTATAAAAATCAGTAATTTGGGTTGCCTCGGGCATATAATTGATAATTTTTGCGCCGTGTTCAGAAATCTCCGAACTCCCACTAGGTAGGGTATGTTCCGCCCCGCCTTTATTTGACATAAAATTACTGTGATGGATTACCTTTTTCGCATATTCCGGTTTCCCTTGAACCGTACGGTACGATGTAATAATCACCTGTTCAATATTTTTATTATTAATTACAGATTCATAATCAAAGCCTAGATCCGAAATTAAAACCTCACCCTTATCGTTGGGTTCAATATTAACAACCAAAATTTTGGCGTTTTTTTGTGAAGGTTGAATATCATACTTTACTTGCTTTCCATTGACCCATTTGCCTCCAAGCGTTTTTCCAATGGATTGTCCCAATGATTCCACCAGCGGTTTCATGGTATCAGAGGTAAGTTTTACTTGTTTCTCAAAGCCTAAAAACAACTCCGTAGTTCGAGGTGTCGGCAAATAAGATTTTTGCTCTGTGCCTAAACTTGGTGTACCATCAGCGTTTTTAAATATCTGGTCAGACCATGTGAAATCATCCGTAACTAATTTCGAGTTAATCAGTTTCCCGGAAATATTCGTTTTTTGAATTTGGGGCTGTACGTGTTCATTTAGATTTCGTACCCGACCGCCAATAAGTAACGCGAGTGGTTTCGCATTTTCAACCAATGAAAGCGAGGCTTCCGCACCATAAGTAAAAGACATCAAATTATTTGGCAAACTTGAATCACGACGAACCGCAACAGGTCCCGTTACAAATGATTGTCGCGCTGAGTGATACCCCGACAAAACAATACTGTAATCAAAAGCATCTTTCATCTCATTATATTCTGCTTCTGTGATTTCTGGCGGATTGTCTGCATAAACAGGAGCCATAAATCCCGTTGAAATAAATATCAAAAATGCCAGCAGTGATATACTTAGTTTTTTACCCATATAAAGCCTCCATAATACGTAATCTATGAGTATGTTATCACGGGTCTTTGAACTTTAAATGATAATTGCATTAAATCATTCTCATTTTCAAAAAGTAAAAAAAACCGTCTTACGACGGTTTGAGTAAATTTAAGCTAATTGATTCTTAGATTCGCCTTTTTCAATAAATTCTTGAAGGTTTTCATATGAGTATTCAACCATATTACTTACCGCTTCATCTGTGTATGAACCAACATGTGGTGTTACAAGAACACGTGGGTAAAGATCATTTAAACGAGTTTGTAATTCATCAAATGCTTCCCCTGATAAATCTTTATTAAAGTATTTTGTTTCATTTGCAAGTACATCAGCTGCAAATCCTTGGATTTTTCCTGATTCGACCGCATCAAGAATGTCGTTAATATTTTGAAGTTCACCACGTGATGTGTTCACAACAATAACGCCATCTTTCATTTGAGCAATTTTCTCTGCATTCAAGAATTCATCATTTGAACCCTTGAAATATGGCATATGCATTGAGATAATGTCCGATTCTTTTAGAAGTGTTTCCAAGTCAACTTGAGTACATGTGTCTCCTAAGTAATCTTTTTCAACAACATCATAACCAATTACATTGGCACCGACTCCCTTAAAAATCGTTGCTGCAGTAAAGCCGATTTTACCTAAACCAATAATTCCAACGGTTGATTTACGGATTTCTTTACTAAACATAAAGTCATCAATTTTAAAGTTACCTTTATGAGTATTGTTAGCTGTATATTGAGTATGACGTGCAAGTGTTAATGCAAGTGTCAATGCAAGTTCTGCAATTGCGTTTGGTGAGTAGAAAGGCACATATGCAACTTTCAATCCAAACTCTTTAGCTGCTTCCAAATCAACATGGTTATATCCAACAGTACGTGTTAGAACATACTTAACACCGTAGTTTTTATAGATTTCTAAATTCTGACGATTTCCTGGGCAATTTCCACGAAGCATAACTGCTTCACAGCCTTCTGCCATATGAACTGTTTCGTCATTTAACATTTTTTCTGTTAATACTAAGTCAAAACCAAATTTTTCATTAAGTTCTACGAAAAATTGTTTTTCTACTGGTCGAACACCGTAGCATAATAGTTTCATTTTAAATCTCCTTTTAAATTATTAGATGATTCCAACGCCGTGTAATGCAGTTAGAATTACTAACCATAAAATAATTGCGACAATTGATAATACAGTAGCAACAAGTGATGCATTTGATGAGAAGAGCGCTTCTTTATCAAAGTTAATTGCATAACTTACAGCAACAGTTGCAGGTGGTGTTGCAAGCATGATAATCACACCTGTAATCGCAACATAATCAAGAGGTAAGAATCCAATTTGTTTGAAGATAATCATGATGACTAACATAATTGCTGGAACGATAACAAGTTTTCCAAGTGAGTAGATCCAAACGTTAGCATCTTTTGTTGCATCTTTAAGTGAGATTTTAGCTAATGTCATACCGATTGCTAACCATGCAAGTGGTGATGATAATGAAGCTAAGTAACCAACAGCTTTCATAAACCATGGAAGTGTTACATCTAAACGTAAGAATGCAACAGTCTTAGCAGCTTCGCCAGCACCTACAGTTACTTGAGGTAAGCTTGCTTGGAACATCCAGATAAAGAATCCTAAGAATGTAGCAATGATGATTGGATTAAGTATGATTTGTTTTAAGTTCTTTTTCTCAAATTTTAAACCTGAGAATAGGATGTAACCATATGAGTATAAGAATACTCGGTAAGCTACGTTAAATAAGTTGGCGTAAAGTGCACCTTCGTTACCTAAGAAAGCAGAAATAATAGGAATACCGAAGAATGTTGTGGAACCAAAGATTGTTAGCCCGCGCATTGCATCAAGTTTATCACCTTTATATTTAGCTTTATAAGCAAGTGTAATAAGGATTAATAATACATATGCAACAAATCCAAAGATAAATGAGTTTAAACCAACTGTAAATGTTTCGGGTTTAATATCGGTCATAAACGCTTTGAACGCTAATGCTGGTAACGCAACATTAAGTAATACTGCAGTTAATGCTTTTGATGCATCATCTGTAACTTTATTTGTTTTCTTTAGGTAGTAACCTAATAGGATGATTGATATTGTTGAGAATATCGCACCTAGAAATGCCTGATCTGACAGGACTTGTTTAATAATATCCATTAATTTCTCCTCCGTTAATTGATATTTCAAAAAGCACGTTTGCTTCCCCTGTGCTTCTTGCTATAAACATAATACTCTCATAACGTGGTCTTATGGAGTGATAACAATACATATTTAGAACTTTTTAACATATATATCACATAATCTAAGCAATATATCTATAGTTTGTGAAAAACGATGCGATATTTAACAAAACAAGTGCGTATACAACGATTGAACTCGATGAATTTATCGTTTTTTATCTAATATATTGCTTTTTTCTATACCAAACGATCATTTTCCCATTAATCAAATAAATTTCGTATATTTCCTTATTTAATTCACTAGTAATTAAATCACATATTTACGACTTAGTATGACATAAGCAATACTTATGTTAAATGAACTTCCTATTCTTTGAAATCACTTAATATAATAAATATCACATTTACATCAATGCTCAAACGTTCACGATTCTTCTCAGCTAGAATAAAAATTGTAAATGTATTGTTTATTTATAGATTAACAACTTCATAAATCTGCAATCAATATTTAGTTAAACATTCTTCATAACTTAGTAGATGTAAGTATTACTTTAAATAATATATACGACATAAATTCACTTTGATTTATATTGTATCGTGATTTTTCCCTGGATTAGCAATGCCAAGCAAATTCCTGTTGTTTAATATCTCATTATCATCTTGTCTGTGCAGTGAAAAAATTGTTACGCTACTACACCTATTTTTTATTGTTTCTCTCATAACCGCTAGCATCTTACCTAATCACTATGAGTTATGAATCTTGCTGTTAAATAGTCTAATAGAATGGACGAATAAAAAAAGAAATTTTAGTAAGCGTTGTAATTGAAGTACCACTGCAAACTACTAAAAAAATAAGATAACTGTTATTTCTTTGTACCTGACTATCTTGTTTTTCATTTACAAAGACACCATAATCTAAAGTACTTTAGCAACAATATGGCATCAAATACTATTAGACTACAAATAAAATTCTATTGTAAATTTATCCATTTAAGTATTCCAATGCCATGATGATAGTTAGTAGTGTATGACAAATTAAAAACATCACCACTTTTTCTATGATGATGTTTGGTAGTCTGTAAATAATGATATGCGTTAAAACATTGACTTACACTATTTCTGATTATGTATTTAGTCTTTTCATTTACAATTAAACACTTACAATTCGAGATAAAATATTATTAACTAGTACGAACGAATCACAAGAAAAATCACTGAGTTCTATAAATCAATGATATTATGAGTGACACGATCTTTTTCGTCAGGAATTTTCATATAGTCGCCATAAGCATTTGTTAAAACAAAATCATACTCTTTAAAACAATAAACTTTTATATCTTCAAAATTCCTTAATTCAAGATTATCAAACATATTAATATCCAAAAAATAATTTCTAAACTCTTCATAGTTCCCATTCAAATGAATCGTATAAACGACCGCTAGATGTCCATCTTTATCATACATTCCTTCTAATCTTTGTCGAATTTTCTTTTCATAGAAGCTTAATAGAGGATTATGACTATAAATAGTTTTATTGAAATAAAACACTATAGATTTTATAGTTTTCTTGATGAATCGGTCTTTTTTTGATGGTTTTACCAAAGTCATTATATCAATGTTGCGAATCATTTTGTCAATATAATAAAAATCCTGTTCAATTTCTTTAGGATCTTTGCTCGTAGGAATTGCTGGAAATATATCAATCCACGCACCACGATGTAATTTTATATGACTATTCGAATTTTCAATGTACTCTTTCCCGTTATTATTCCTTAATTTCACATATAAATTGTGATAATTCTTATCTGTATCAGAGTTTTGAAGAAAAAAAGCATCAAAACGTGTTCTGTTTTCGGAAGCTAAAGCTATAAATCTTAAATAATCTTCCCACGGCATAACAACATCAATATCGTCATCCCATGGGATATATCCTTTATGACGTATCGTACCAAGTAGTGTTCCAAATGCAGTAGAATATTTAAGGTTATGTTCTACACAAAATTCATGAAAATCTTTCAAAACACTTAATGAGTCTTTTTGTATATTATTCATATTTCTTCCTCTGCTTCATTATTATTATATTTATTAATAACTACTTTCTGATTAAATTGATCAATAAATTTACTACTAAATATCTCGGGCTGAAATTTTTTACCTACTAATTCCGTAACTTTAACAACAAAAATCACAAACCAAAAACTAGGTTTAAAGATGAAAAACATTATACTCGAAAATGGTTGTCTTGGCAAATAGAATATCGACGATAATATCACTAAAATAAAATAATTCATCATCATATCTTTATTGAATTTGTCTTTCAATAACCGTAACACTACCCCCAAACTTAGATTAATGGTAACAAGTCCCAACATCCCATAAGTCTGAAATACTTCAAGTAGGTATGAAGTTCCAAACCCAAATCCTTTGAGATAACTATGATGGGTAAGGTATGATAACAAATGAGCATACGAATTTCCATATAAGGCTTTTATAGCATTGTTACCCGGTGGAAGAGGTGTTGTATTAAAAAGTTTTAAACTTAAAGGGTTATATTTTAAATAATTGATAATTTCTCCAAACATAAAATTCTTTTTCGGTGAAATTCTATAAATCCTAGAGCTGTTTTCCACGCCAGTTGCTAATGTATCAAATGAAACACCCTGTTTATGCAAGAATATTTTGAACGAAGATAATATACCCTCAAATGAGAAAGTTTTCCCGTGACGTCCTTCATTAATGTAGATCATCAAGACAACTAAAATTGGAACTCCAAATATAATAAGATATTTTTCATATTTACCAAACCATACTTGCTCTTTGTCGGTCAATTGTTTGATCAAATAATAGACTAAAGAAAAAAGCAAGGCAAGAATAAATGAACCTCTCTGACCTATAATCAGAGACGGTAATGTTGTTATTATATTGATTAACAATACAGAAAACGCGACTTTTTTCTTCAACTGAAAAGCAAGAATGCTACATAAAACATAAAAATTTAAATCTGCCAAAAATTTTAAAACTAAACTATAATTCGGATTATAGTTTAAATAGAACTCTTCATAATTTTTGCCTATCATGAATACAAGTTTATCAATTTCAATATACATTTTTGCTACTGTTGATACCAAGAGGAGAATAAAAAGGATCAATAAGATTGTTTTTTGTGCAGTAGAGTGATTTTTATATGAAAGCACTCTTTTTTTCTCGTTCTTAACGAAACTCACTTTGCTATAAATTTTTGAGTGTGTGAATTTATTAATTAATATGGGATATACCTTGCTACCACAATAGAGCGTAAAGACAGAAAGGTATAATATGGTCATAGTAGTTTTGAGTCCGTAATGATCCCATCTTGAAACCCAATCAAACCCATCAAGATAATCTATTAACGATCTATTGAGTAGAAAAATAAAAAATGTTGAATAAAAAATATAAAGAAAAATATTATCTTTATCATAATTTACGAGTATTCCTATCACTAGCAAATATGATGAAATAATCATAAGATTAAATGCACTATTTCGAAATGCGTAGAAGAACAGTACAGCAGATAATATCATTATTGAAAATGAAATTTCTACTTTATTTTTCTTAAACCGTGTTCTCATACTATCCATTTGATTCCCCTAATAAGATTTTTTTCCAATCTTTCATTATAGATTCTTTCGAAAATTTCGATCGCGACAAAGCAATAGTATTTGATAATTTAATCATTGTATTCTTATCTTCTAATAATAGCTTAATTTCATCTGCCATTTTTTTGGTATCGTAAGGTTCAACTAAAATACCATCCACTCCGTGATTCACTATTTCTTTTGGACCCGTTGGGCAATTAAAAGAAACAATTGGTAAATTATGATTTCGTGCCTCTAGAAATGATAGTGGCAAACCCTCAAAAAATGATGTGGAAACGAACAGGCAATAATCACTAAGCACGGAATCCACATTAGTAATAGCACCCTTAATAAAAACATGAGATTCCAGGTCGTAATCTATGATTTTATTAGAAATGCTTTCTCTCTCAGGACCATCTCCATAAATGTCCCAAGAAAAAGAACAATTTTCTTTTAAGTATTTCGCAACTTCCAAAAGATGGTCATATCCTTTAACTTTAACCAATCTACCCACAGAAACAATTTTATTATTTGGAATATATGCAGACTCTTTCTCAATAGGCTCTATCCAATTATATATTTTTATTGCTTTTTGATCGCTAATTTTAAACTTGTTGATAAATTCATCTCGATCATCTGATGTAAGCGAAACTACATAATTAAAATACTTCGCGCCCAAAAACTGTCTAAATTTATGTTTAAATCCATAATGATTATTTAATAAGTTTGAGTGTTCTGCGTATACTTTATTTACATTCAAACCTAGTGCTGAACTTAAAATAATTGAATTCATACCTGCAGTAATTCCCAAGATAGACGTAGGAGAAAACTTTTTTACATAACTTCTTAATTTCCTCGAAAAATAGAAGTGATGCAAGGTTAATGACCTTGGTTTATCTGATAAGTATATAACATTAACACTTTCGTCTACCTCACTCATTGGTGATTTATTTTTATTGAAAAATGATATTAGATATACATTACTTATTTTAGCGAATTCATTAGCCATATTGATAGCAACTTTTTCAGCTCCACCAATTAAAGTGATATCGTACACTAGTATAAAAATCGTTTTCATTTAACCGCCTCTTTCTGAGTAAATTCGAGTATTGCACTTGTAATCCTCTTGGAATTATTTTTATCTCTGTAACAAAAGAAATCATCAATTCTGTCTATATATATTTTTTCGAGTTCGCAATTGTTTTCAATAATCTTGTTAAGACTAGAAAATACATTTTCTTTATGCGTAACAACTGGTCCAAATCCATTTTTTTCGTAATTGAAATATCCTTCTTGGTACTGTTTCTCCCTGAATTCACGTTGATCAAATTGATAATAGATAACTGGCTTATTCATATAGGAAAAATCTAGAAATACACTTGAATAATCAGTTAAGAGAATTCTATTTGATTTTAATTCTTCCTGTATATCGTAATCTCTCCAATCACACATCGTAATACCGTTGTTATTCTCAAAAGCAGATAAAAATGGTTGTATATTTCTATGCGGGAAAAATTTAATTTCAATCCCTTGATCCAAATAATATTTCAGGCGTTCGTCATTTAAAAATTGATTCCACTTTTTATAGAATTCCGATTCAATAAATTTTTTTGTTTCTTTTTCTGAAACTGATTCTACATCCGGATTCTTTATTAACCAATTTCTCCAACTCGGCATGATGAGAATCGACATATCTTTATTATTACTATGTTGACGTGGTAGTGTATCAAAACGACTAAAACCTAGCAATTTTAGATTATCTTTAGGATATCCAAATTTTTCTTCAATAAATTTAAATTCAGCTTTAGAGGCACAAATAAACATTGACATATTTGTATTCTTGTAATATAACCATTTAGCATCAGAGAGTGTTATTCCATGTTGAAGGAAAATTCTATTGTTTGACATTTTTAATTTAACTTCTAAGATATAGCAAACTGCGGCATTTGGTTTACCACCTTTATGAGTACTAATATTTGCGATAGCAGTAAGATAAAAAATCCAATGTTTTAATGTAAAAGGCTCAATTGTCTTACCAATTTGATTGACTCTCTCATAATCAGGTGACCTCTCACTAATAACAAAGACCGTATCTAGTTCTAGATTTTCATTCGTATATTTGAATAACCAGTAAGCATTATCTCTGCCTTCTAACCCATTTTCGCAAAACAGCCACAAGTCCTTCCTAAATAATTTATATATTTTACTTATTGGATACGCTAACAGAAATTTAAAAATTGCTAAAATATCTTTAAGCCTAATTTTTCTTATTTTTTTCATTTTTTACTCCTTAATTTGGCGACTAAACGTTTATATTATTGTTAATTCATCCTAAAGAATTTGTTACACTATTTAGAAAGATTGCACAATCAAATCTTAAAGAGTTTGCTTAACCCTCTATAGCTCACATGTGCTTATATTCTTAATTAAAATCAATTTACTTAACCTCTTGCATTCGTTTATATTTAAATAATGCATTAATCACATAGAACATTTGAAAATATAATGACTGAATAACATTTAGTTTTAGATGTTTTCGATATATAGAATATTGCCATTTTGCTGCTTTGATTTTATTTGAACTTTGAGTATTATTATGAACTCTATAATAGGCTAAACATTCATCAAGTGGTGTTGCTGGCCCATGTTTTTTTAGTATTCTTTGCCACGTTAAGTAATCTTCATGACCAATTGAAGGCATGATAATATCTTCTTGAACAACTTTTCGATCAATTAAAACCGTAAGACAACCGATACGACTACCCTTCAATTGTGTAAAATAATCAACTTTCGATCCAACACTCATTAATTTATTTAATTTATTAGAGTTCGAATCAATAACTTCGTATGATGTTATTGAAAAATATCCAGCAGTTTCTTTTAGGCTTTGTAACTGCTTCTCAATTTTTTCTTTGTGCCACAGATCATCTGAATCCAAGAATGCAATATATTCTCCCTGCACGGCGCGGAATCCCGTATTTCGTGCTTCTGCAACACCTTCGTTTATAGATTTTTTTATATAATTTATTTTTTTATCAGGATACTGCTTGATGATATCATTCACTATAGCATCTGTATCATCTGTCGATTTATCATTAATGAGAATCAATTCAATATTCTTATAAGTTTGATTTACTACTGATAACATGGATGCTTCAATCGTTTTTTCAGCATTAAAAGCTGGCATAATCACAGATACCATGCCTGTGCACAAATTATTATTTTTATTCGTTTTCATTTATATAAGTTCCCCTTTTTATATTAACATCTTCAACATCACATTATTTAAGAAGTAAATGACTTAATGCCAATCGTATCCTAAAATAATATGATAATATCATCGTAAGTTTTGCTCGTATACAAGTCTAAATCATGAAATATTTTATCTTCTCTTTACCAACTTCGGACATTGCACATTAAAAAATATTGATATACAATTATTCACACTTTAAAACATATTATAACAAATAACACATGAAAAGTGTAGTTGCTAAAGAGCAATTCATATGAATGGAACGATTAGCATAATTATACTTCTAGATTCTTTTATGAGCTATGCAAATATGTATCAAAAGTTATCCTTATCTAACACTTCTTGTTTTCTTAACTATATTTCAGAGTGCTTTACTTATTTTTTTGTACAAATAAGGTGATATTCCTTCAATTAGTCTTAATTTATAACGAAAGTTACAATACAAATCTAAAATTATAATAACAATAATTAACAGTTGTTTTCCATTTGTTTTTTGTTCATATAGAAATAAAGTGAAATACCATTTAACACAAGCGCAATCAAAGCACACCCTGTCGTTAGAGAAATCAACATTGGCATTACATCCATCATTGCAATCCAATCATTCAGATTGATATAATCCAGAATCATCATGTATTCACAAAGTAGAAAAAAGATTGTACATGCAAACGAAAGAATATGGTATACATACCAATGTTTAAAGTTACCGGTAAGACTTCGATATAGATTTAATAATACAAAAAGTGCCGCTAAAATTCCAAAAATTATCCACATTAAAGACATCATTCATCCTCCGTATTTTATAACTATAGCGTACCATACTTCCTTCTAAGATATCTCTGTTAAATACAACTCAGCATTTTCAACTACGTTTCCACTAAAAAAAGCCGAATTCTCGGCTTTAATTCTTACGTTTTTTCCAACTATCCCAAGTGAACACGATGCCGATCATCACTAATACATAAGGATATTTTAGCGGTGATACACCTGTTTGTGGCAGGGTTTCCGGTTTGTTTAAAATTGTTTTATCCCCTTCACTGGGTTTTTCGTTCGGCTCATTCTCAATCGGTTTCTCGGGGATATCATCCGGTGTGATAATACCTGTATGGACTGCAACTTTTAAGGGTTCAATCGTTGGATTCCCATTGATTGCCACCGCAAACGAGTTCCATGCAGTCATTTGTGGAATTGTCTTTAATTGTTCTTTGACCTGTTCCGGTTCAGTAATTTGTGCGTGAAAGATAAATTCAAAGTCTTTCAGGATTGCAATCTGTTTTCCAGCTTTGAGTGTGATTTTAAAACTTGAGATGCTGGACCAGTCTTTAACATCATCACCGTTCACCCAATTTGGTGCTTCAACATCGTGGTCTACAATCGGTCCAAACCCTTCTGTCGTCAAGTTATGGTTTAAATCCTCGCGACTTGGTTTTTTGGATGTACTATAGTAAACATCAAACATTTCTGTATCAACTTGAATGGGGCCACTAAGCGTAACATTAAATTCAGTGTTTCGAGGTGTAAAGTCTGTAATCCCACGATCATCCACACTGGGTAAAAGATCCATTAAGACAAAAGAATCAATTGCACGTCCAGTTTGATTGCTTAGACTTAATTTATAATCGATTGTGTCCTCTACATCAATACGCGCTTCGCTATGATAAACAGGATCTTTTGCCCCCTTAACCCATTTTTTAATTTTAAGTTGATAGTCCGATATCATTTGGTAATGATTTAGACTTTGAAGCATCTGGGTTGAGCTAAACGGAGTCCTTGTTGTATCAATATCATGTTTAATGATGAGGGTATCTTGGATGGTTGGATTGTCTACTTGCAATGTTTCATATGTTTCGTTATTCTCCAAGATAGTATAAAGTTTTAAATTTAAATCCTGCAAGGTTCCCGCTACATCCACATCGAATTGATGACTTATACTCTCATAAGGTGCCAATTGTGTCAGATTCCATACTAGGTGATAAATATCATAATTCGCTTGATCTGCTTCAATTTTTTGTATCGACTTGAGGGAACCGTTCACCGATAAATCAGTGAATTGAATGCTTTTCGGTAGGTAAATAATAGAATGAACATTGTCCCTAATCGCCCCTACTGAAGAGGGCTCATTCACAATTTCTACGTTTAATTTATTGGGACCTTGATAAACTTGACCTTTATATTGATCCATCAATGCAATGGTATTGGTCACTGTAGGATGATATGCCGCCTCAGTTTCCACAACATTGGCCCACCGAGGGGCAGAGAGGACGTAAAATCCTTCATACCATGCTTCTTTGCGACCATCAGGGAAACTGATGTGGTAATCGTTTTCCGTATCTTCTTTAAAATCATATAATTCACGTACGAGGGACGTGCTACTTCCGTAGGCATAGGCCGTTTCAATATCCATTTCGTTTTTTAATGCAGTTACTCCATCGTGCGCATCTTCACGCCACGTATCGTGAATGCTGAAGGTATATGTAGCCATCCTTGATAATCCATTATGTTTTTGCGGCAAGGGGTCATCAATCATCATACCCGGAACCGTTTTTTCGAAGTCATATTGGATTTGATGAATCTGTGTTGAATCTGGTAATTGTTGTTGGGCTAATATTTCTGAACGCGTAATAATTTGATCGTGTTCTACATGCTTAAAGACAGCAATAAGATTCTGTTGATCGTCATATACATGTGCATTGAGAATAGGTTGTTCATACAACGGAGTTGCATCACCATGCTCACGGTTTGGTCGATAATCAAAACGACCCGGTGCTTTAAACGATTCTAGTTTTAAATGTTGGTTGATATAGTAGTTCCATTTATACTCAACATAACGGTCATTTTCGCCATGTTCCAAAGCAGTCATTTGGTGTGCATACGTCAAAGTAGCCCACGGATAGACTGTAGGACGTTTATTTAGCGCATCAAAGTCTGTAGAGTGATTTCCAAAAGCATCAATAGGACTAAAATGTCCGGGAACATACCAGCTTCCATAGACCTCTGGCGTTTCCGTCTCTGATGGGTATAGACTTGTTTCCGCATAATCTGAATCCGTTATCGTTACATCATCAACATTGGTAAAGCTCATTGATGTCTCCACCCCAACTCCGGGGATAACAGCATCCAGAGACCCTGGCTTTGCTTGATAGTTCACTTTTAGATGTTTTTTAAACAATGCTTGTTCTGATTGATCTTGAACGGCATAACTTGGGGCTTCAAAATACCAGATAAGTTTTCGTTGGCTTGGGTCCACAACATCCGGCTCTGGTCCTTCCAGCATCCCCTGATATACAAGTAACTCATTATAAGTTTCCGTAATCATAATTTTACTTGCTTCTTTGATATAGAGTTGACCTTGATCTTGACGATCAATTTGAGCTTTTGTAATCCAAACGCTATCCATCCCAGGACTTAATCCCAATGAGCCATTGTACTTCGGATCTTTAAGACCATCGTAAGCTTTGCTCACTTTAAGTGGACTGCTGGCTGAGATTATGGTGTCTAAAACCTGGACTGGTTTTGTTAATTGATCGGTTGTGACACTGAGTTGAAATAACAGTGCGGCTTTTGTTGGGGTAACCCCGTTAGGTACTGTAAAGATCAACGGAAGTTCCAGATACGTTCCTGATTCAAAAACAGCTTTCGTAATTGATACCCCTTGATTATTACGAACCACAGTATAGTCTGGTCCAAGCGCATTTTTAATTGAGGTTATATCCATTTGCACAAATTCAGGCATCAATACTTCTACCTTCAAATTTGTAAAGGTTGTATGGGCACCAGTTGCTTTAAGTTTAAATTCAATACTGTTTTTCTCACCACTATTGAATGAATCATAAGTCATGTATGCATGACTCTCTAAATTAAACGCTTCAAAATTGGCGCTTAACGGAATTATAGATAGAATTAATAAAAAACTCGACAATACAATCATCAATTTCTTTTTCATCATAACGCTCCTTTGTTTCATTATTATAACGGAACATAGAAGGTGTCTGACATTCACGATTTACAGTGGTTTTGTAGAAGTTGGGCGTTCTCAATTGTGATGAAAATCACATCAAAAAAATAGTTTTTCGAGGATAGTGATATATTGTTTTTGTGTTGGATAATCATCAATTAAGATGACATCATCAAAGCTAGGGGTATTGCCGATGCATAAATCATAATCCATTGAATTCAGTTCAAAATAACTGATACAGTCTATTTTAATTTGCATCGGATCAAGCTGAAAACGACTCATCAAATCATCACGGATGTATGATGCATGTTGGGTTCCTAAATCAGAATAGATGAGAACCCGTTTGATGCGAGGTGTTCGTTCTAAAATTTCAGGACAATTCATAATCGTCCAATACAAGAAATCATCAAGATATAAATTGGGGTCAAGTGAAATCATGGAATTCGTTGATATCAGTGCTTGGTAAACATCCTTACGTAATTGAGGGTGTTCGGCATTGAACGCTTTCATAAATTCCGCAATTCGGTCGATAAACAAGGAGGTTTTAAAAGGATATAAAGTGTAATTATTCAATAAGGTTCGATGAATCAAGCTCATAAATGCTTGAGTATTCGAACTTAATGCATAATGGTGTGTCTGCATGAGTTCAATAAGAAAAGCATCTGTAAACTGTTTGGTCACATTTGGTTCTAGGACGTGTGTGTGATAATACATCACTTCAGACAAACTCTTCATACAACGCTTCACCTCATAATCGCGATGACCTTTAAAGACATCGGAGAAATCTACAGACTCAACCAAGGTTGCGGGTGTGATCACGAGGTTACTGTGGAAACCTTGTTGTTCCCGCAGTTCGGAAATTACAAATAAAATAACACTGAAAACAAGTGTTAGACTATCATGGTAAATCCCTTTTTGGTCAAAAACATTACAAATCATCGTTTTTGCTGCTTCGGTATTAATTTGTAAGATATCATCCAAATTTTCAGTACCATAAAGTTCTAACACCAAACAGGTTACGAATTTACGAATATAATGTTCTTGATCTGAAATGATGCTTACAGGACGATTACCATTGCGTTGAAACTGAATGGCACTTGAGGCAAATTCTTGGTTCATCGTACGCAAAGTCCGATAAAACGTCGATTCACTGATGTAGAACTGTGTCATGCGGTCTTCATTCGATGTCTTTGGATGTTTTATAATATCTATAAAAAGTGAAATCGCGAGTGATCGCATTAAAAAAGTTCGCAGTACTTGCTCGTTAATTTTTTGATTATAAGCATTGACGTAATAACGACCATTGTCTTTTTCAATAATCAAAAGCGGTTCCCACTCTTGCGCAATTTGGTCAAGATAGGTATAAATGGTTTTTTCAGAACATTTGCAGTGTTTGGACAAATCAGCAATTGAAGCATGCGGTTTTTGATCACTATTGAGGTAAGTAATGAGATGATAATGATTGCGGTCTAACGTATTCAATAAATTTAACATATTTCCCTCCATAATATTATGATTAAAGTTCTTAAATTATAACATTCTGTTAAGATAAATTAATTCATAATACATAAAAAATGCAACCCAAGGGTTGCATGTACATACTCGTAAAAATAATTAAAGGTTCTCCAAAAAATGAATTCGCTGAGTATGTCTTAAAATAGATATAGGCATGATTGATTCCTAATAAATTGCATGATAAATAGTTGCGAAGATATTATTCATAAGACTCAGATTTCGTCTTAAATATGCTTGAGTGTGCCGTCAATCATCTCGTAGGTTTCATCGCAATCCTCGATCATACGAAGATCGTGTGTCACCATAATTACCGAAGTGTTATATTCACTGGTAATGCGTTTCAACAGTTTAATAACATCAAATGCACGCTCAGTGTCTAAACTTGCGGTTGGTTCATCAGCGAGAATAATACTTGGTTTTAAGATTAAAGCAAGACCAATTGCGACCCGTTGGCGTTCACCGCCCGAGAGGCTTTCAGGATATTGATCACGAAGTTTTTCAATATCAAGCGATACCAGAAGGTTTTGAATATCACGGTCAGATATAGCTTGATTTGATTGTCTTACTTTAAACTCAAAATGTTCATAAACAGTAAAAAACGGAATAAGATTAGACGTTTGCAGGATAAATCCGAGTGTATTAAACCGCAACGTAGAGCGTTCATTTTCTGTTAATTGAGAAAGTTGGTGATCATCAATGACGACACTCCCTTGGGACGGTTTTTGTAAAGCTCCCATGATCGTTAAGAGGGTCGATTTTCCAGAACCACTGGGACCTACAATCGCAATAAACGAACCACGGGGAACATGCAAGGTCACAGGATGTAGCACCTCAACGGATTTTTTACCATCAGCAAACGATTTTGTAACAGAATCTAAATATATCATAACATACCTCCTATAATGACTTGAGTGGATCAATCTTAAGAATGATTCGTGACGAAAATAGTGATCCTAAAAGTGAAAAACCTATCATTGCGATTGTTACCCCTAATGAGAGCGGCACATACGTAGCAACTGGAACCACACTTTTTAGAGCGATACATGTAAGTTCGGACAAGATAAACCCAAGTCCAAGTCCGACCACAGTTAAGATCAGTGTCTGAATTATAATTGAACTTATAATCGTTTTATTTTTAAAACCTTGAACTTTTAAGATACCAAAAATCGGTTTCTTTTGCATCGTCAAAATATACATAAATACGCCTATAATAAGCGCAGATATTACAGATAATGCCCCAATCATTAAGCCAAACGTTAAAATTTGTGCCTTATAGCCGGGCAAATTGTTGATGAGTTCGGCTTTGGTGAGTATTTCAAATTCATCATCGATATTTGAGTCCATAATCATACTATATGGTTCTCCTGCTTCCAACTGGGAACCATCGAGACTTGTATAAAAAACCGGTCGGGTATTATAATTTGATGACTGTGTAATCCCACTAATTTGATAATCACCATACTTCGAAATCGATAATGCATCTCCCACGTTCAATTGGTTTTCAGCACGAATATCCTCGGTGATGAGAATTTCGTTATCTGTTTGGGGATAATGACCTTCCTTCAAGGTGACAATTTTAGAATAACGCGATGCCGCTGCACCCATTAAAATTGCATCGTTTTGTTCATCTTTAAGGGTTAAAGTGATTCCACGAATTCTTAATGCGTCATCTTTGTCCCAATCCATATCCTCAAGTTGTTGTTTTGAGATAAAGGAAGCGAGTGCATTTTGATTCGCATCTTTATTTAAAATTACCGAATCCACTTGCCATTGATCAATTGCGGTTCGATTAAGAGATGCCAAACCGTATGCAAGACTCGACAAGAAGAATACTAAATAAGCAATGAATGCCATAACGAGAATAATCATTGCGAAACGTCCTTTTTCCTTTTTTATTTCTTTAATAGCTAAATACATAATGCCTCCTTATCAAGTGATAAGACCATTCTAGCAAATCCCTTATCGCTTGATAAGTAATCTGCTTAAAGATTGTAATTTGTGCTTATTTTTGCTTTAATTATGGAAAAGGTGATTATATGAAATCGATAAGAACACGCGTCCTTGAAACCGCACATTGGCATTTCATGAAATTTGGATATGATAAGACCTCAACCCGTGATATTGCTCGCGAACTGAAAATAACCCAGCCGGCCCTTTATCACTATTTCAAAAATAAAGAAGCACTTTATTTTGAGGTTTTGCAGACTTTCGCAACAGAAATCGGCAAAGATTTAAAAACCATTGTTGCCAATGATTCGTTTGATTTGCATTCTCACTTAAAAACAATGAGTTTGTTTATTCAAGAAAAACATCCCATGAATTTTAATATGTTAATTCACGATATGAATGCTATCAAATCCCAAACTTTGCGTACGGAATTATATTTGGTTTGGAAAGAGAACTACTTTCAGCCATTTTTCGACTTATTTCAAATGCATACTGAGCGGATTCGTGATGATCTCCATACAGATCAAATTGTGCTCCAATTTTTAAGAGTTCTTTCCGTCTATATCACGTCAAACCCAACTCAGAGCGACCACGAGAATCTCAGTGGGATGATTGATATTTTTGTTAGAGGGATTTCATTGAATTAAATTACATTTAAATAGTTGTCCCATTCCTTTCAATCATACAAAAAACCGCCCCTCTATAATAGTGGGCGGTTTTTTTATGAATAATTACTTTTTAGATTTCGTTTGTTTGCGACGTTTATGTTCATAAATCATTAAGAGTGAACCAATCGCAATCACACCGGACGCATTCGCTACGTTTGTGGGTGTGATTCCTGTTTTAGGAAGGACTTCAATTCGTTTGTTGATAACGCTGAATTCATAGTCCACAGGTTTACCTGCAAAGCTGCTTACAACCTCAAAGTCGTGCGTATCGCTTACGCCTTCGTAACCCTCAAGCGAAGCGGTTTCGGTTAACGAATACGAACCAGGTCCAATATTTTCAAAAATTGCAACCCCTTCCGAATTCGTTTGAGCAAAAGTGTCTACATCGTTGCGAGTTAATGCAAATGTAACACCTTCTAAAGCGACTTGATGTTCATCTGTTTTATGAATCAGAACACGTGTTTGATAGTTTGAATGGGTTATTGGTTCCAAGACTACAAATGGGAATACTCCTTCAGTATTGATTGAAGCATTTTCCAATCCCCCTACTGTTTTCGGTAATACGAAAGTTTCGGTATTTTCTAGATTTAGAATGTAATCCGTTGCCGCTTCACTTTGAACCAGTGTATGTTCGCCTGGACCCAAGCGATTAAGTTTGAGCGTACCCTGTTCATCCACATCAAGCGTAGAATCATCCACATGATAACGTCCAGAGGATAAGGGCATCAATGTATCCCCATCAACTAAATGAAGTGCAAGATGACCATACACGACGCGTACCGTTGCCGTTTGGTTAATTCCCGTATCATTATGTGCTTCTGAAGGAATTTGGGTATCGACTTCCTCGTCATACACTATCGCATCTGTTGCTTCCGTAAATGTGAGTGTATGATTTCCAGGTTTAAGGTTGTCGAGTGATAAGATCCCATCCGCGCTCGTTATCGGTGTCTTTTGATCACCGTAGGTACCCACCACTTCATGAGGGTAAGGTCCCGTTTCATCAACAAACGCAATGGACAGACTCCCTTGATAGTTTATATAATCATCCAACGCAATAACAACACGTTTTTCTTCATGTGAAGGTTTAAAGGTTGGAATTTCAAATACATATTCATACGTATTACGTATGGTTTGGCCCGGTGCTTGGGTTTGAACTAACTTATATTCTCCCGGTTTAATTCCTCGAATCTCAAAGTTTTCTTTCCCGGTTTCTACTGTGAAATCGGTATAATTAGGGAATGCTTGCCACCCTGAATCCGTTTTTTCTAACAGATTGAAGTGTCCTGTTGTATAGTTTTCCACCTGCGTAGGGTCGGTATTTTTAAAGATAGCATTGGCATAATAATTCTTAACACCAAGCTCTTGGATTGCATATACACCCGCATTTTCTGACGCAATGCTAAATGTATAATGTTGATCAGAAATGGTGTGCTGACCATCCCCTGCCGTTTCCACAAAATAATAATTTCCTGGCGCCAACGACTCAACATCAATCATCCCTTGAGCATTTGTTTTCAAGCTTTCAATCAATAATTTATCGTCTTTATACAGATCAAAGACAACACCTTCAAGGACGGTATCGTCCTCACCTGATGTTTTAGCCAGTGCTACTTTACCTCGATAGTTTTCAAAGGTTTGAAGATCATAGAACCAATATCCAACTGTTTGATCCGTTTGGTTTATTGCAACCTCACTCGGCTTAATACTTTCAGGTACCGTCACCGTTCGATGAATATCAGTATTTAATCCATACCCATTCGGTGCTTGGGTTTGATTCACCACATACGTTCCTGGCTCAATGTGTTTAAATGTTTGATCAGTATTTTCGGTCACGCTTTGCTTTGTGGTGTTTGTTAGGGTGAAGTGTCCATCGGTGAGCAATTCCGCAGTATTATCATCTCCATCGCGATTGGTATACGTCATCGTTGCTTGCGTTCCATAAATCGCAACAGTTTGAATAAGTTCTTCGGGCTCTTGATAGGTAGCTGGAATATCAAACTTCGGCTCTGTATCAACGTAGATCCATTTTGAACCCAGCACAACATCATCAATGGTATATGATCCCAGATTTAAGTCTGTTCGTTGTCCCTTTGGCAATGAGCCTTCCGGACCGTTAAGGGTCAGCTGTTCGATATCAATTGATGAGCCGAGTGGACCATGCGACTTTACATCAACCGAACCTAAGTGGTTCATAAATACAAATTCAAACGTTGTCTCGTCTCCTTGCTCTTGTGCAATCTCGAACGATTCAGTCTTTGTATTTAATGGACGGTTGGCCGTGGTCTTAGTCTGCGTTAACGTATATTTTCCAGGGCCGAGTGGTAGCGTATGTCCCACCGCTTCATCTGAAATCGTAAACGTTTCAACATCCACACCATCTTTTTTGAGACTAAATTCTGAACCAGCAATAAAGTGGTCCCCAATTTTATTTAAAATCGTTACTTCCATGGGAATATTATCAAATTGAAGTGCCATTGGTTCGGGCTTACCTTCATAACTTGTAATTAATGCATCCGGTCCATATGCAAAGAACATCAGCGGTTCCGTATTGAGTAAGTATTTTCCATCAACCGATACCTGTTTTAATTGATATGCTCCCGACTCCAAATTATAAAATACTGCCTTACCATCTTTAACTTCATAAATGTCCTGTGTCTTTGTACCTGAAAAAATCGTTTCATACGGTACCCACGCCTTATTTTCATCTTGTTTAAACAACTTAAAAGCACTGGTTTCGATTGGATCGTTCGTGTTACGTTTTACGACACTCAATTCAGCGGTAGTCATGTAGTTTTGATAGGTTGCGTTTTTTGTCGTTGCATCCACAGTTCCATTAGGATTTGACTTAATGGTATGTGCGATGACTTCTGAATTATGTAAGTAACCCTCTAAATTCTGGTGTGGCTGCGAGATTTGATATTCACCGAAATCAATCGGCTGATCTCCAACATTAACGGTTCCTACTTTAAAAATCCCCACATCATCTGAAGTATATTGTTGGTCACCAATTGTGGCACCCGATACATTCATCGCAACCTTCGCAAAAGGAAGTTCTGTAGACTTCAACGCTGCATCCGTCTGAATCGCATTGTTTTGGACTTCAAAAACGGGGGTAGTATTATAAATTGCGAAATCTCGTTTTTCAACTTCTGCATCGCCACGTAAACGATTCAGGAAGCTTGATTTTTTCTTGAGACTAACCGTCACCAGTTTTTGAGATTGGATTTGACTACCGCCAATCACCTCAGAATGATCTTTCGTTTTATCTCGGTTTTTACTTACAAATCCCAATGAATTCGGAACTGAGTATCCCTTTGCCGTCCCAAATTGTTTGACCACATAATCCCCTTCTTCAAGATCTTTAAACTCGATATATCCATTTTGGTCTGTTCGACCGAGGCGATAAATATGGTTGTTTTCAGGGAGTCCTGCTTGGTAACGGTAAAGTAAGATGATCGCACTTTGCACACTCTCACCCGTAATCGCAGTCCCTTCATCCAATTCAGTTGGATCTGTTTGTTGATTTTCATTGTAGCGTAAGGATAAGCCTAAATCCATACGATTATCATCATAGGATTCACTTTTGTTATTAATATTAAAATTGACTTCTGCTTGCACCTTATGATTAACGGTTTTCCCACCATTGGATTGATAACTTATGTCTGCATAATTAATAAGTGGTAGTTCTTTATCGGAAACTACTTGTCCATATGTAGCATAGGTCAAACGAATTGGGTCGGTAATCGTTTCTGAGAAGGTCATAATAA
This sequence comes from Erysipelothrix tonsillarum DSM 14972, assembly GCF_000373785.1. Taxonomy (GTDB): domain Bacteria; phylum Bacillota_I; class Bacilli_A; order Erysipelotrichales; family Erysipelotrichaceae; genus Erysipelothrix; species Erysipelothrix tonsillarum. Next base: position 38,265 of record NZ_KB892380.1, read on the forward strand.
AACCACTCTCACCCGTAATCCAATCATCTAATAGATCAGTTTCCCCTTTTAGATTGGTTAACGTATATCCATAGTCTGCCGGAGTAACACTACGCCAAGATCCAGACTGGAAGATTTCCATTTTAAATCCACTAAGTTCTGCTTTACCATGATTTAATTTTTCAAGTTCACTATCGTTGTCAACAAATGCGAAAGTATGCATTTTTTCAAGATTATCTTTAATTGTAATCTGTGACATTGATTCATAAGTTTCGTTAAGCGTTAAGCTCCACTTAATTTGTTGTCGATAACCGGATTGCGGATCATGGATTCCTTCTTTTTTAACACGTGTGATGTGATCAAAGGTGACGTTTGCCTCCGCCTCTCCAACATCACCTTGTAGCGGTCCATCCGGAATTAAGGCACGGTCATAGGCAACCTTATTCGTAAAGTTTCCATTCATTCCGACTTCCGATTGATTTTGATTAACTGTTTGATCCGGTGCATCGTCAGTATCAACAAACGTTATAAGCTTAAATTGATAAACATATTTAGGATTCATTTCTTTGGTAAGATGGTACGCAATAGTGTTGGCATCTTCTGTTATCTTCAACTCATCGCTGCCTACAAGCGCTTCTTTGATGATGGGTTTACCCGCATCATCTTTTGCTTCCGTTAAGTGCCCTTCTTTATCGACTTCAAACGCTTTAAATTCAAGTTTATCAATCTTTTCTAATGTTAATTGAGCATTTTGAAGGTTTTCTTGACCTGTCGATATAAAGGTTTTATCAATCGTATCTTGAACATCCATTTTCACACGGTCAATACGACGGAAATCGATATCGTAGTTAAAGTTAATCGTCCATTCAACCCCAAGTCGATTTCGACCGGTTTCATGGTCATTAACAACTTTAAAAACACCTTCTTTTTTAGGGATGGTATTATACTTCGCTACTTCGCCCAAATCTTGATTGGCAACATGCCCTCCACCTTTCCAGGTGATTTTATTACTTTCTCCAGGAACCCAAGAAGCAAAAATAAGTTGACCAAGATTGGATACTTTATCTAACGGTTTATCACTATGAAGTTTGGTTTTATACATTATAAAATACGTATTTGCATCCCCTTCACCATTTCCGATTGCCTTATCGGAGGCGACGAAGTCTACGCGTAAATCCGCATCTTTCGTGAGGTCATTTTTAGTAATGTCTGATTGATGGGCTTCGTCACTGTCACCATTAATAACGATACCTTTTAGTTTTTCTACGTAGCCAGGATTTGCTTTAGGACGCGAGACAATATAGTCTTTATCCGTCAAGGTTTCTTTAGCCTGAGAAGCATAACCCATCGCATCCACCGCAATCAATTCCGCTACTTCTCCATAGGTTTTAGATTTATTGGTCTCATCCCCCATCGGTTCATCAAGTAGTTTTAACACGGCATCATAGATATGAATCGATTCCAACTCGGAATCATCCATCAATTTTTGGACTTCCTTGCGGAACTGATCATACTCTCGGTACGAATTTTTCTCGGGATCCACTTTAAACAACAACAGTTTATGACCTTTATCCATGGGTTCAAACTCTAAACCTTCTCCAAACTTATCCATATACGATAATCCAGGTAATCCAACACGGTGTGCCGTCGTAGTATTTATGGATGCAGCCCAAATAACTTCTTTCGTACGGTAATCAATCATAATTGGTTTTTTATCAAGTAAGATGAGATAATTAGATGCTTTTCGCGTTTCTAATTCTTCTTCTGTTGGTTTTGGTGCAGGAATCAACGTGCCATTTGTGTAGGAATCAACTTCTGCATCACCCTCAAACATCAAACTCGGTGAAGTCATGAGTTCATCACGAATGCTTTTCCCCGGTTGATATTCATGTTTGATATCATTTTCAAAGATAATACTTAGTACTACCGGTTCGGAAAGTTTTTGTCCCGGTTTGAGACGGACTTGGGCATCAGTACCTTCTGCATTCCAAGTAACCTCAAAACGACCATCTTTTTCAATGGCTTTGTTATTTACCAGTACGGTACGCTTAAATTTCATGGATTCGTAGCTCACCGGAATTTCAACATACGCTCCCGAACTGTCATCACTATACGTTTTGAATGTATCTGGATTGATTCTAAAATCAAAACCATCATTTTCATTGCGCACTAATTCATTATTATTGTACTTAATATTCCAAATCAGACTGGTCGGCATTGCCTCTTCACGTTTATATCCTGAAATTAAAATCGAACGTGGATACATTTTTTCATTATCCGCAGAGCGTACCAGTTGTTTATTTTCAAGGGAAGCGGTCAATCTTCCTAATTGTCGTCCCTCAATTTCCAATTGAAGATTCGTATTGGTAAAGGTTTGTTTTACATTATATTTCACAACAAGATTTTCTTCAAACAAAGGAATCTTAATATCCTCAATCTTGGTTGACGATGCATTCACCAAATGATGCGTTTCAGATGGATACTTCGTATCCGATTCAAGAGACCCATCATTTTTCACATTGAAATAACTTACTTCAACATCTGTATTGATTGACCAATTTGAGAAACCTGAATCCTGGACAATCTTTGGACTTATAAACGACAGTTCTAACGCGTTCATGGTGTGATTTCTACTTGTATTGAGAACTCCATCCCATGTAAGTTCAAATCCACCACTAATTTCATTAAATCCAGATTGCTCCAGTTTATGATCTTCACCACCTAAGGGTTGAACGGGAAATGTCTCTTTTATGTGATTATCGGGTGCAATGAAGTCTTGGATAATAAGTGGATAATCTTCAAGTTTTTCTAGTTTTGCTTTATCCATTTGTTTATAAGCATAACCTGCAAAAGGGTATTCATCAGTCGCAAATTCAAAACCTTCTTGAAGCGTCTCTTTAATTGTTTCAAGTGAAGTCCCTTTTTCCGTTTCCGTTGCAATATATTCATTAATCTTAAATGCAATCAAATCTTGGAAGCGATATTGATCTTTAATGCCCGCTTCCTCATTGGACACAAAAAGCTCATCAACAACAAGTTTAAAAGTTCCATCATTTGAAGTAGGATCGATACGCACAATTTTTGAAGAACTGTAGTCTTTTAATTTATCACTAATAACAAACTGTTCTTGCGTTGCGGTAAATAGCGTCATCTCTTTGGGGAAATCATATTCGTATTGGTAAATGGCCCGTTCCCCATCCTTCATATAATGAAAATCATAAATAAGGTCATCCGCGGTTATTTTATCAAGTGATGCCTGGTCTAATTTAAGCTTATAGCTTATTTCCACAAAATCATTATCGTCCGTAAAAACATCAACACTAAATTGGGTTGATTCATCGGTGTATTCGTCCATTTTGACGGGATTGCTGGCATCGATCAACTGCTTCTTATATCTCAGATTGGCATGGGGTTTCCCTCTAAGATTCAACTCGATTGCACCCGTTAGATGTTCCTTTGTTGCATCGGACACACTAGGTTTATCAGCAGTTTCTTTTTCTTCGGGGATTTGTTCCACTTCCTCAGTTAAGTTCGTTTCGGGTTCGGTTTGCGTTGCTAGATCATCCATTTTATCGATGAGTTCTTGCATTACAATCCCGATAGCCGGAAATGCTTTAGCATCAATTTCTCTTACATCACCAATGATATCCACGGTGTAGACAAGCTTAAAGGTCTTCGGATTTAATTCGACATTTTCAAAATCTAAACTAAATCCATCCGTTTCCATTTCGGCTTTAATCTGCGTGAGATCTTGGATTCCATCAGATTTTAAGTCTTTTTCCGTATGTGTTGGTGCATCAAGCTGGGTCAGTGTAACCTGTTCTGGTAACTTAAACAAAAGCGGGTTAAATTCCTCTTTGATGCGCACCCATAGTGCATCACTAATATTAAACTCAAGTTCTACGCGAGCTTTATAAGGTTGCGTCGGTGATTCAATCATCACTTTGGATTGTTTAGCATCAAGAACCAACGCCAAGACTTCATCGTTTGTGAACGCCTTTTCAGTTAGATTCGCAGAAATGGTTAATTGCGAAACGATTAATACGAGTACTAACGCGACAATACTTAGGGGTCGCATCTTATGGCTTTTTGAAAATAACATCGTGTCTCCTCTTTTCTCAGTTGTTTAGAAAGTATTAGCCAGCATAAAATCCAGTAAAAATGCCACGTCAAAAATGTACAGATGAAATCGGTACTTTATCGTATCCTATCATTAACAACACCACTCTTTGTGATTTATATTTCACATTGTGATTATCAATCACATAAAACCGTTCTAAAAACCACTGTTTAAGTATCAAACTGTATTCTTATCATGGCATCGTGAAACATTCGTGAGAAGCATTGAAAGACCCTTTACATCGAGAAAGTTTAATATCGTTTTAACTCATTTTGAAAAGAGTATAGCCCCTTCCTGCTTAAGTACTTCAATAGGAATCGGCATAAACACTTGCTATGATATGAGAACAAAGTCAACGAGACCAAGGAGGTGTATATCACTGATGAATCTCTTACATCTATAGATTAATCTGTTATTATCTGGAATCAATACGTTACCACCCTATGGTATCCCCAATGCAAATCAATATATTGCAATCGCATTTTTTGTAGTAGGTTTACTTATTGTTTCAAACCAACATCGGCTTAAAAAATGTATTAAACCACACAAAAAAGATAGACTTTAAGGAAGTCTATCTTTTTTTAATACGCTATTTAAAATCTCATTTACTTTTTTATCCTTAAAACTCTATTGAAACGAATCTCAAAAATACCGTTGAAAAATAATCACTACAAACCCAACGTGAAATAGCTTTAGGGATTCAATATCCAATTACTCCCTTTTACGTTCTGCCAAGATGGGCTCTATCCATGTTAGCGAGCTTCATAAGCTTCCGACTGTTCTAAGAAAAGCTTGGTATATTTATAATAATTCTCAAAAAAGTCCCCTACATCAGTTCCGTTATTTTCTTGGAAAATTGCCCAATTCATCCAGTAGAAACCTGTTACCGCAAAATATCCAATGAAATGACGAAGGTCTTTTTCAGCCATAGTTCCGCCCGCATATGCATGCAGTACTTGAATGATTTCTTCAAAGTTATAAGGTGAACACACAATAAATGTCGCAAGATCGACGGCAGGATCTGCTACCATCGCAAATTCCCAGTCAATGAGATAAAACGTTTCGCCCTGAAATAAGATATTCGTAGTATAGATGTCATTATGGCAGAGGGTCTTTGGATAGCCTTCTTGGGATACACGTTCGTATACAAGTGCGACCCGTTCACGGATATCATCATAATCTTCAAAATGTTTTCGTCCTACGTCACCAATTTGACGTTCAAAATCAAGCGTTTTATTCCAGAGATCAAACTCCCATGGACCTTGAATGTTTTGTTCATGTAAGTATTTAACTTTCGAAAGAACTACTGATACATCGTGTGCGTTCCGATAATCAAAGTAACGTGCATCTTCAATAAAATGAGAAATCTTCCAACCTTCCTGTTGATTCATAAAAACAAGACTGTTATCCAAACCCAATTCTTTGGCTTTAGTTTGAGCGTAAAACTCACTCTCTCGATTGATATAGGCATCCGTATCCAAACCCGGTTCGCGGTAAACATATTTTTGTTTATCTACTTCAAACGTATACGAATGATTGGTTAATCCCCCAAAGAGCGGTTCAAAACTTGTAATCTCCTCTAATTCGCATTGAAATGTATTCATGATGTTTTGTAAGTATTGATTATAGTTTGTAGCATTTGTCATCAGTTAGTACCTCCGTTTTCTATATCCTTATTATATCGGTTTCCTGTGATAATTCATATCAATAAAAAAACAGACTCATAATTGAGTCTGTTTTTTTAAAGCAACGACTCCGATTACTCAGCGTCTTCTAATTGATTTAAACCGTAAAATTGAAGGACATCTTTAATTTTGTCATCCACGTCTTGAGTGGTTTCGGTAACAGGATGACGAGCCGGTCCAACTGGTGCAATTCCCGCTAACTCTACAGCACGTTTCATAATTGATGGTACGGTTCCATATTTTAATACTCCACGTAAAACATCAATATCTTTTTGTAATTGATCGGCGCGTTCGTCGTCACCGTTTCGAAGCGCATGGTCTAACTCAACAATCACATCTGTAATTACATTACTTGTTCCTGCGATTGCTCCTGTGGCACCCATACGGTATCCTTCTGATATTTTTGAATCAGATCCCACTAATACATTCATATGGGTCCCTTCCGTTGCCTCAATATAACCTTTAAGATTATCCATATCGCCACTGCTATCTTTAATACCACGAATATTCTTAATCTTCGCTAGGCGTGCAACAACTTCTTTTGGAATATTGCATCCAGTTGCCTTGGGAATGTTATAAAGAATAATAGGGATACGAACAGAGTCCGCAACATCTTTGAAATACTGATACAACTCTTCATCCGTAGGTTTTAGGAAATAAGGTGTAATCACCGATAGAGCATCTGCGCCCATTTTTTCCATTTCTTTTGAAAGACGAATTGTTTCCCGTGTTGAACAGCTTCCGGTACCAACAAAAACTGGGACACGTCCACCTACAATTTCGATGACACGTTTTGGAAGAATGATTTTTTCAATTTCATCCATGACGTGAAACTCACCATTACTTCCCATGACAAAGATGCCATCAACCCCTTTACGAATCAGGTGTTCAATAAGGGGTTCTAGTGCTTCATAATTAATTGATTCTTCTGCATCGCGATTAAACGGTGTAACGATTGGGGTAATAATTCCTTTAAACATGTTTATTCTCCTTCTTTTCGTTTAAAAATTCCGTACTCTTTGGCATCAAGAGGCGCAGTTTGAAAATAAAGTTTCGTATTATAATTTTGAATTCTACGAATATCGATAATCTCGGTATCGTTGAAATAATCCGGTAATTTCTTAATCATCATACGGCTTGCAGGGTAAGGCAGTTGAATTTCATCCACCTTGAGTCCCATCTCTACCGCTTCCCGTGCCGTTTTTAAATCTTTAAAAATCAACATAATATTTCGGGTTTCATATGTTTGTTCATTTACAAATTCTATAAGTTGTGGAACGTTAAATATTTTGACACGCATATACTTTGGTAAACAAAGTTGCATAACATTTTCGATAAAAGAATCTCCCACATAGGTAGGATCAACGACGATTGCGAAGTTTGCATTCACAAACGGTGCCCAGTTTACCGCTACAGTTGCATGTAAGAGTCTCTTATCGATTCGAACAAGTTTTACTTTTGTACTCATATGATCTCACCTACTTGCTTTTGCTCTTGAATTTCTCTTAATGCATTACTGATTAGCACCAAAAGCACTTTCCCATGAAAACTTCCTCGGATATCGATATTCAGAATTGATTCAAATCGCTTAATTTTATAGATTAACGTATTTTTATGAATATACAAATCGTCTGCTGTTTGGGTTATATTAAAATTATTTTGATACAATCGATTGCTAATATCTACAAATTCATCAAGATCAAATCCTTTTGCTTGTTCAACATAGAAGTCAAAATAACTTCGAACCTCATCCACCGGAATCTTTGAAATCAGAAAATCCGTCAAATAGTCCGTAAAAAACTCAACTTCTGATATTGTGCAATGATGATTGTTTTTTAACCATACACAACTGTCATAACTTTTTTTATAATTAACGAGCCGATTTTGTATTGTACCAACATAATAGGAGCTATTGTGAAGACCCCAGTTTTGTAGACTTACAATATACGCTCTAATTTCTTTCTGAATATCTTCTTCGTTCTCACAGTTGATAATGTCTTTGAAGAGAATAAGACGCTTTTGATCAAAAAGTGAATAAATGAGTTCGTTACTGTCCTCTTTAAGTTTTAAGCGAACAATTTCACTGGGATCATAACCCTCCTCATTGTAGGCGAGAATTGCAATACGTGGTATATCTTGATTTATCTCAAGTTCTTCCACAAGTTCTAAAATTTTATTACGTTCTAAGTCCTGATTACCAATTAAAAGTTTAATCAACTGGTCATCTTTTGTACTTTCTTTAAATAATTTTTGTTCATTCATTTCATACATCACACGCGTCGTTAAAGATTCTAGAAGCAAACTGCTCATCATCTTTAAACTTTCTTCTCCATTGACCCATAGAGATCCGACTGTAACACCGTGTATCTCAATAGCTGAGATTGTATTTGATTTATTTGAAGGAATCACCGAACTGTTTTTACCTATAAAATCTTTATTGCTGCACGCAACAATAAAACCATCTTGGTCAATAAGACCGATGATATATTTCTGGTTCTCTTGCACGACGGATACAAACTCATCGAAAATGCTGCATATAAGTTCCATATTTAGATTTTCAAATCCTTTCGGTAAAACGTACATAATCGATCCCTTTCATTTTTCTAAAATCATATCATAAACTTTTGATTTTAAAGTGTGGTATTTGTGTGAGTGCCACTCTCTTGGAGTGTCGTTAAACATTTTTCTGGAAGGTGATCAAGATCAATCGTTTCACCTCGCGTACTTAAATACAAATCAATGAGAACCGGTAAGTTCACTCCGGTTATTACCGCCTGATTATACTTCTTACTTAAAACCGTGAACACATTACTTGGTGTACCACCAAAAATATCCACCAATGCGATAATTGGACCATCACATTGACTTAAAGTTTCATCAACCTTCTTCATATAGTCTTCAAAAGAGTATTCTGGTAAGAGCGATACTGCATGAACATGCTCCAGTTTACCTGCAATCATTTCCGCCGACTTGATGAGTTCTTCCCCAAAACGACCGTGTGTTCCAATAATAATCGATAAATTACTCATGATGTGTTTCCTTTTCTTTTTCTAAACGTAACGATGCCCCAAGACTTCCTCCTGGATGCCAATTAAGATATGACTCGAGGGTTAGCCCCTTCTTTTCCTGCAACGCTACAGAGAGGCATTGCAGAACCATTATTTCAGCGAGAATCGAATTACGTGGTGCCTTATTTAAGCGATCCCCTTCGGCATCAACTCCTGCAACAAGGCAAACTTCTGAGTGTTTTGATAACCATGAAGCTTTATTTCCGGTACAACTAATGATTCGAGCCCCATTATGTATGAGTGTCTCAATAGTTGCCTTTAATTCTTCCGTTTCACCACTGTTTGAAATCGCAATCACCACATCACCGGGCTTCACTTGTCCCGAAGAACCGTGAACTGCCTCAGTTCCGTGAAGCTCATATGCACTCGTTCCAGTACTGGATAAAAGCGAAGCGGCATAGCCCGCAACATGACCTGGCTTACCAATCCCTGTAACATGAACACGATTTCCGTGTGTCTCTTGTTCAATAATGATTGCAGCTGCTTTCGCAACATCGTTTGTATCAATATCATTGAGATAATTTCCAAATACTTCTTTGGTATTCTCAATAAATTGTGTAATGCTGTCTGTCATTTTATAAAATCTCCAATTCTCTCATTACGATCTCTGTTGATATTTCACATGTGCGAGTTTCTGACTCATAAGTACGTGAAGCCGTATGAGGTGTCAGTAAGAAATTATCCAATGCCAATAATTTTTCATCGTGTTTTGGAGGTTCTACACTAAATACATCAAAACATGCGGAACGAATAACACCTTCATGTAAGGCTTCATAAAGTGCCCCTTCATCCACAATACCTCCACGTGCAGCATTCACAAGACATGCATTGGGTTTCATCATTTTAAATTCTTCTGTCGAAATCATATTGGCTGTATCATCTGTCAAAGGGATGTGTAATGAAATATAATCACATGTTCGCAAGATATCCTCGAATGTAGCAATCTCAGCGTGATATGCTTCAGCGACATCTGTATCTATTGTGAATGCATCAAAAGCTTTAATACTCATACCGAGTCCATGTGCCATATCTGCAACATGTTTCCCAATTGCTCCAAATCCTATAATACCAATTTGTTTGCCGGTAATTTCATAACCTGTTGGTTTATCCCATTTACCCGCTTTACAGTCTCGTACAGTTTCATAAATGTTTTTAGCTTCCGTAAACATCATTGCGATTACGTGCTCTGCTACTGACCTTGAATTAGAACCAATTGTTTTTCCAACATAAATATTACGTTCTTTACATACATCAAGATCGATATTATCCGTACCAACACCAAATTTACAGATTACTTTAAGATGCGGACATTGTTCAATCATTGCTTTGTCCATTCGATCAACTCCGACAATAATTGCATCGGCATCTTTCGCATAAGATACGAATTCTTCGTGGGTATAAGGAATTCCTGTATCATTATAATGAACATCAAGTCCTGCTTTACGCATCCGTTCTACTTCGTGTAAACCTGCTTTTTGAAAACCTCTAGGGGTTATTAAAACTTTCATATATACTCCTTTATGATGAATAATACTTAGACAACCCTATGATTATCTAAGTATTATTTTTTTATAGATTAGATAATTCCAAAGAATGTAAGTGCAATCGCAATAATCATCGTATATGCAATTAAACGTAGGTATTTAGGACCACGTTTTGTAATGTAAAGATACATTGCCATAACTACTGTGAATGGTAAGAGTTTTGGTAAGATTCCATCAAGAATGCTTTGTAAAGCAACTGTTGATGTAGAACTTGTGAATTCAAGAATTGTCTCAACCTTAACAAATGAAGCGGATAAACACCCGATCATAAATAGTCCAACAATACTTGCGATATCAATAACTTTCTTAATCTTACCGGAATGCAAGATTTCAAGTACTGAGTTTTTACCTAATTTGTAACCTTTTTGGAATAAGAACCATGAGAATCCGTATGACCATACAAGATAAATGATTCCTGGAATGAATGCTGCAACAATTGAGCCTTCTAATGCCATTGGCACGAAAATTGCAAGTGGGATTGTAGCAACAATACCTTGGTCAACACTATCACCAATACCAGCCAACGGTCCCATCAATCCAATTTTAAGAGATTGAATAATTTCAGGCGTAATTTCTTTATTACCTAAAGCACGTTGTTCTTCAAGTGAAATGGTAATTCCGTGGATAATACTTCCCCAGTCACAGTTGGTATTAAACATTGTGACATGACGACGCATTGCCTCTTGAAGTTCTTCTGGATCGTCCTTATAGATTTTTCGAAGTACATTGTTTAATGAATAGCCGAACGCAAGAGCTTGCATACGGTCAAAGCTAACTGGAACTTCAACGGCACGGCACCATTTCCACCAAGCGCCAAGAAGGTCTTTCTTTGTAACGATTGTTTGTTTTGCTTCTACTGCTACTTCACTCATGCGATACCTCCTTCTTCATTATTTTGTTTAAATAACGATGTAATCAATGCAAAGCATAGCGCAAAGACTGCTCCTGTTAACATTGAGAATCCTAAGACTGCATACATAAAGAATCCAAGTACAAAGAATGGTAAGTATTGTTTTTTACCCATTACAACAAGGGTTAGCGCGAATCCAAGAGCTGGTAACATCGCACCCGCATTAGCAAGACCGGTCATGAGCCATTGTGGAATTACATTAATAAAGGCTTCAACCACAGAAGGACCAAAGAGTGTTGCGATAAATACCGGTGTGAAATAAAGAACCCCACCTGTTAACCAAGGTAAAAGGAATGAGAAGCGTGAAAGATTATCGTATTCACGTTTTTCAATGTATTCATCTGCTTTTTTATTGTAAAATGAGTTAATTGTACGACGTACATTATTAATAAGAACGCCAAGTACTCCAAATGGAACTGCAATCGCTACAGCGGTTCCAGGGTCTAAGTTATTTACAATTGCGGCAGGAATTGCAATACAGGCAGCAAGGGCTTGATCACTTGGAATATTTCCCCCTGCTTCAATTCCTCCCATGTACATTAATTGAATGGTTGCCCCATAGAGAAGTCCTGTACGAACATCTCCGAATACCAACCCAATAAATACACCGAGTACTACTGGTTTACGGAATGCGAATGAGAAGAAATACTGTGCTCGTCCCATTGATATCCAGTAGATTAAACCAACTAATATCGCTTTAATTACCATATATTTTCTCCTTATAATTTAGCTACTGCTTTTTGTAGTGTTTCAGATGGATAATCAGGAGTCGTTTGTAAATAAATATTAATTCCTGATGCCTCCAACTCGAGTAGTGTATCGGCGTCTGTTCGATCAAGTGTAATAGCATTATTGACAGCCTTACGACCTGGTCCCCCTCCCAGTCCACCGATTTGTACCTCTTCCAATTTTAAACCTGCTTTCACAGCTTTATCTAATTCTTGAACGTTTTTGAAAAGCATCATAACACGACGTTTTTCAAAATCGCCACTTTCTTGTGCTGCAATGGCTTCATCCACAGAAAGAATGCGAATGCCAACTCCTTGAGGAGCAGCCATTTTGAATACTTCTTGCATAAACTCATCGTTTCGCAAATCAGTATCGACGGTTACAATTTCATTTACTTGCATTTGAGGTAGCCAACGTGTGATTACCTGTCCATGAATGAGTCTGAAATCAACCCTTGTTAATACTATGCTCATAACTCTTACCTCCTAAATATATTATAATGTAACCGATTTCATATTCGTATGTGTGTTCATAACAAAAATTGAACGTCCTATTTAGTTCAAAGGAACAAAGATTTAAAAAGACATGTTTATTCATACCATCAACATCTTTTTTAATAAAACAAAAAAACCCGAGTGGGATGTATTAACCGTCGGGTTTTTATTATTATTATTTATTACGTTTGAGATCTACTATCTTACGAATTTGTGCAGCATTTTTAGCAATGTCCTCTGATGAACCTTTTGTGAGTAGTCCACCAAAACCACAAACATCAACACCACAATCCATCCAGGTGCCTAAATTTTCCAAGTTAATACCACCACTTGCTAAGATTGGCATATCTGGAATCGGTGTTTTAAAAACTTGTGCTAACTTAGGTCCATAAAAGTCAGAGATAGGAAATGCCTTGATGAATGTTGCCCCAGCACTCATTGCATCAACAGATTCGGAGAGTGTCGTACATCCAGGTGCATAAGGAATTTGGTATCGATTGCACATCTTTGCAACATCTTCGGAGAAATTCGGTGCAATAATGAATTCAGCACCATTAAGAATTGCATGACGTGCAGTTTCGGAATCTAATACCGTACCCGCACCGACACATAAACGATCACCATATTTTTTCTTTAGTTCATGAATGATCTCCCCAGCATTATTTAGGGTAAAACTCATTTCCATTACTGGAACACCTCCTGCAATACATCCATCCGCAATTTCGCTAGCGCGTTCAATTGTTTCAGCACGTACAATTGCAAGTGCTCCCGTATCATATATACGTTTTGTGATATCTAATTTTTTCATGTGTTTTCACCTCGTACTTTAATCTTACTCCTAATGAAAACGATATCAATTGGATTTAGAGCCAATTATTTCTTGGATTTTTGTGTTGTTGTCTATGCGTGGTTAAAGGAGTCCCTTCTTTCTACATGATTCAACAATCGATAAAAAAAGTACAGAATGTTCGTTCTGTACTTCAAGTCTTAATTAACGCGGTATGCACTATCGCCAGTTCTGATGATCTCTAAAGTAGCATCAAGTGCATATTGAGTCATATTCCGAATGGACGTTTCCGTATAGTATGCACAATGATGGTAGAAAATAACATCTTCATGGTTTAAAAGGCGTAAGAACACTTCATCTTCAATCGTAGCATCCGTGAACTTACCGGGTATATAAGGTGCTTCGTATTCATATACATCCAAAGCCGCCCCCGCAATGATGTTTTGATCCACGGCATCGAGCAAGGCTTCTGTATCCACTAGCGTGCCACGTCCACAGTTAATGAGGTAAGCATCATCGTTCATACGTTCAAACATCACCGCATCAAAAAGATGGTAGTTATCTGCAAAAGCAGGCATGTGTAACGATACAATATCTGCTTGCGCTACCGCTTCTTCAACACTTGCCACAAAGGTAATGACATCCTCAATTCCTTGTTTAGGGTAAGGGTCATAGCCAATAACTTGAGCACCAAAACCTTTAAACAGTTTTGCGACTTCGTATCCTATCTTTCCAACACCAATAATCGCTACCGTTGATTCCCCCATTAGCTTCGCACGAATTTCCGGCATCCAACGGAAATCACGAGCTTCAACCTGACGATCAAGTTTATGGGACCTACGCATCAGTTGTAGGGCGAGCATCAATGTATATTCCGCAATTGATTCGGGGGAATAGTTACCAACATTGGTTACAATAATATTAGCTTCTTGAGCTGCTTTGAGATCGAAAATTTCATAACCTGCAGTACGTTGCGCAATTTGTTTAATCCCTCTCGCTTCCAAAGCTTTAAAGATTTTTGGGTCAAACGTACCCACTTGCGCAACCGTTATACCATCATAGCCACTAACACAATCCACATTGTCCATTGTTAACGACTCTGTACAAAAATCCACAATGACATCATGTTCTTTTGCCCACGCTTCCGCAAAAGGAATACGTTCATCATTCATATTAAAACATAGTATTTTTGTCATAATACCCTCCTATATTGTTGAGATGAAATCTTCATCTTTGATGATTTTAAAGACATCACGCGAAAGTTTATAAGTCCCCCAGCAAATAATGAATGGTAGGACAAAATAAACACTGATAATAATAATGAAATTAATAAGAGGACTGTTTTGTAAATAACCATAAGCAACAATAGGACCAACTAGACCTGCAAAACCGAATCCCGCGGATGCTGGTGTTCCTTGAATGTTTAAAATTGGTGCAAGCATACCAAGCAAACCCGATACAATTGCTACTGGAATCGCAATTTTAATGTTCTTAAAGAAGTTTGGCATCATCGTCTTCACTCCACCTAAGACGATAGAAACCGTAATCCCTTTTTCATTTTTTGCATAGTGGGAACCCATTGCCATAAAGACAACGACTGCAACGAGACCCAAGTTTGCTGCACCAGACCCAATACCGTCTAAGGAGATTGCGAATGCAATTGCGACCACACTAATCGGTGTAAGAATTAGGAGTGCGAAGATAACCGCGATGATAATACTCATTAAGATTGGTTGTAATGTTGTCGCTTCCGCTACAATACTTCCGATTAAGCGTGTGATAGACGAAACGTATGGTAGTGTTAGAAGACCAATTGCTCCTGCCCCGAATCCTACAATACTTGGATAGGCAATTGTGACAAAAGCTTTAACCTTGTCCTTAATTAAGAATACAAGTGCAACAGCAATTCCTGACACGAGCATGGCATTAACGGTGTCACCAATACCAGCAACAATCCAAGCACCATTGACCATCGATACACTGCCACTTCCAATATAAGCAGCAGCTCCGACTGACATGGATGGGATTAAATCAAGATCAAACTGACGTGCTACCCCGATACCAATGAGTACCGGCATTAATAGTTGAATAATTTGAACACATTGTTGTAAAACCGCAAATCCTTCCCAAACTGGAATTAAATTTAAAAACAACTGACCAAAGATTGCATTGGGGATTACCGCAACAATAATTCCACTTGCTGCTCCACCAATAACCTTCATGATAAACTGAAGAATCGAGTTTGATTCTTTACTTCCTTTTTGACTCATGCGTCTCCTCCTGAATTTCGGAACGTGTTCCGTTATTTGTATGCTAACACTCTCACGTTGGTTTTGCAATATCTTGCTATACAATTAACAAACTTATTTTGATTTGATATTGTAGACTTTGTTTAATATAGGAATGAAACAACAATTTTGATATACTATGTGTTAGATAGATGTATAAATTCACAAAGAAAGGAATTTTTACTATGACTGAAAAAAACGAGAAAAGCCCGATTATCGGTAATATTGTGGATGCGTTTGATATCCTGGATTTACTCTCTCAACAGGAAACCTTAGGCATCTCAAGCATTGCTACCGCATTAAACCTCCCCAAAACTAGAGTCTTTCGTATTGTTAAATCATTAGAGCATGTTCATGCCATCAAGCAAGCTGACGATACACGTTATGCATTGGATATGCACATGTTGAAGTATGCGCGCGGTGCACATATCAGCGGCAATATTATTGATGTTGCCGAGCCCTTTATTAAAGAGGCAGTGGAAAAAACGGGAGAGTCCATCAACTTAGGAATGGCTCATAACGACGATCTTGTGATTATTCGACGCGTTCACGGTGAGTACTATCAATTACAAACGCAACTGCGCCCGATTGGTGAACTCTATTGCTCTGGAATGGGAAAAATATTTCTTGCTTACCGTGATGAAGCATCCCTTCGTCAATATTACGAGAATCTTCCCGCACGCACGGTTCATACCATTAATACCTATGATAAGTTTTTAAAAGAGCAACAATCAATCTTGGAAAATAATATCTCTGCAGACCGTGAAGAATTTGAATACGGTTTAAGTTGTTACGCTGTCCCTATCTTTAATAAAGAAGGCATCCCTGAGTATGCACTCAGTATCTCTGGACCTTCAACACGTCTTGAATATAAAAATGTTGAGCACTTACTCGATATTCTAAAACAATGTGCCGAAAAAATACAAAATTCATTTTATATCTAAAAAATAGCAATCAATGATACCACTTCTTAACACACTTATGTATTTGCATTGTTAAAAAAAACACCGCCACAATATTATGGAGGTGTTTTTTTACTTTTTATTATTCATTTACTGATAGAAATCATCTCGTTAAACAAGTTAGCAATTCACTACTTCTGAACGATATACCAGATATCATCCCCTTTAAAACCACATTTCCGATATAGTTGTTCAGGATTATTAGGATTATCAACATTCCCCGATACAGTGACGAAACGGGCATATTTTTTTAAGCGAATCAAGAGTTCGCTGACTACAATAAATCCCAATCCTTGTTTTCGATAGTTTTCACTTACCTGAATCCACTCGATGACACCTTCCTGTGTTTCATTGTCGTACTCAGCGATACCACTCGCTATAATTGCTTGCTTATCTTTATCAATGACTGCAAGCCATAAATCTTCACGATAGACACTCGACTTCAAATACTTTAGTATATCTGCATCACTTATCGTTATGTCATTGTAACAAGTATTAATATGATTTTTAAGTTCTTCAGCAGTAGGCGTGATGATTTCATATCCTTTGGATAGAGATACAGAAGGAATGACCTCTAAGTCATGACAGATTCGAAAGTATCGATCATAGACATGGGTCTTTAAATCAATCGTTTCGATATCTCGCCCATGAATAATATCGACACGGTCTGCGAGTTTATAATAATCTCGTTGTTTTGTTTTCCAACGTGGTAATGATAATGATCCACATGGATTCAATAAATACGCCTGAAGGTCAGAATCTTTTTTTCGTTCTATACTATTCACCATATGAAAGCACTCTCCAATCATCGAGGCATTTAAGCTATAAATTATTTCTATTAAAACTTTTTCTACTTTTTTTATCTTCTTCTATTATAGTCCTTTCTTTAAATAATTCAGAACTAAAATATAATTTTTTATCGTTTTGATGATGAGAAACTTAAATGTTTGATTACTCATCACTCAAAAAAGTGATATTAATAACTCCTAAAATCAATTATAAAAGGACATCGTCTTCTAAAATTCAAAGATAATGTCCTTCTATTTAATCATTCAATTTGTAGTCAAGTAGCTCATACTATTATGGATGTTTTATTGACTATTGTCATATAACATCTCATTAAATAAGCAACTTTTAAATTACTAGCTTCAATTGCTACTCGATACAAAAAGCGCACTCACATCTGGACACTTAATTTCCTCAATTAGATGTCCCGTTTTCAGGTCATAAACATACATACTGTAGTATGGGTTTGATTCATAATTTCCTAAAATAACGAGTCTTTCGCTATCAGATTCATACCAGTGTTGCGACCAATAATGGTACTGCGCTGCGTTACTTATTTCATCTAACTTCACATCTTTGTTTTCCAAAGTATTCAAATTAATTGCTCGTAATTCATGACGTTCACTTTTAATATAGAGTGTATTATTAATAATATGGTTCTGAATATCACTAATAAAGGATGGACCAAATCGTTCGTATTCGGATACAGATTCAATTTCCATGTTTTTGTCAAGAACAATGAGGCGATCTTCAAGATTTTCGGTGTTACCTGGGGTGGGTACATTATCGGCCATATATAAATAGAGATATAACTTCCCTGCATTAGTTATTAATGTCGATGAATAGTGACTCGAATCAATAGAATGCTCCATTTTATCAATCTGTTGATTCTCTGTATTATATCGATAGATATTTCGAACAATACCTCGTTCCGGTTCTTTTCGATTATGGTTATTCTCTGTTAACACATAAATATATTGATCCACAACTACGAGTGACGTTGCTTGGTCATCAATAATATCAAACTGTTTTTCATTGTTCTTATAGATTGTCGTGAGATAATTCATGGGTTCAGGTCTAAATCCTTGGTTATCAATAGAATACAAATCACCTTCATGAAGATAAATTTTTGAGTCGATTGCGTTTAATTGCGGATCAAAATTGTACGCTTCTTCAGTTTGATCTGTTAAACTTCCCTTTATTATTTTTTCTGATGAAACCAAGTAATAATAATTTTTATCCACCTTAACTTTATAATAATTTTCATGGTAATTTTTAGAGCCTAAAAGATTACCATTTTTATCCAGAAACTTAATCTCCGTATTATTAAGTATTTTTAGAGCATCCGGTGCTTTGAGTTTGCGTCGATTATCAGTTCCTAAAACAATAGTTTTAGAATCTTTAAGCACATTTTCCGATTGATTTGAAGAACATCCTGAAATCAAAAGCATAATTAGAATACCACATAGATTTTTTTTCATACTAACTAATACCTTGTTCTCATAAAATAACCGCTATTTAAAATATCTTTTGGTGAAACAAATTTACCTCCACTCGAATCCACATCATAGCCTGGCCATTGATACGCGCACCAAACTAATTGTGAACAATTAACAACGCCATCCCAACATTTCTTATTGTTTAGACTACTATTGTAAGGTAACTCCACCAATCGCTCGGCACCCTTTAGTGCGCCTCTTTTCGCATCAAAAGATCCAGTAAACGCTAAGTATGTATCATGTAAATTGACGATAAGCCCACTATTTTCTCGACTGATTTTTCTTGATAGCTGGCCTCTACCAGGAGCCTCAATAATCGTATCAGAATCTCCAAAAAAACCTACATGTCCGTGGTTCCATCCTGAACTCACCGCTTGAATAAAATATGCATTTCCAAAAGAAGCAGGTGGTAATAAATATCCCGACTTTTCACGAGGCGTAGACCGCTTAATTCTGGACTGAGACTCATTTCCATTCTCCTCACCGGATTGTTCTATTTCTTTATAAAATACATCCACCATTTCTTCAAGTTCTAAACTGTATTCATTTGCGGCATCAATCATTTGATCCGTCATTTCTTCCTCAGATACATTCATCATCCTCGAAAATTTTCGAATCTTGTCATGTGTATCTTGATTAGATGCTGCATCTATTGTTTGACTCATCGACAACATCAACGTGCAGACAAAAATAAATAGACTCATAATTTTAAATGCTTTCATAACATTCCCCCTCTTATAAAAAAATAGTAACAAAAGAATAAATGAGAAGCAAAATAATTCTAAGCCACTTAAGCACGCGTTGTAATCTTTTTTTAATTATCTAAAAATCAAATAATTTTGATTGGGCTATAATAACTTCAATATATTTTGTCATGACTTAAACAATATATTCTTTAAAAAGATTAGCTGCTATTTTATAATTTATAATACTTAAAAATCTTATTGATATACTGAATACCTGTTCCAGTCACAATCATTGAAAGAGTAGCAATACCCCTAAATTTAGATGACTTAAAAATCGAATTCTCTTTTAAACTTGTTTCACCCAATACATTCATAGGAACCGCACCATAAAGTTCAGTTTCTACATCAATTCCTTCTGCCGGAATCTCTGTAAAGGTCTCCTCATAATATTTCTGCAGAGGAGCTCTTAATTCTTCAACTTTGTATATTTGTCCATTTTTTATACCTTCAATTTCGACAAAACCCCCAATATTTTTATAGAAAGGAATAATTTCGTCAGTTTCTGTAGAATATACAAATGCTAAATCGGGTCGCAAGCCAGTTCGTACATATGCAATATTTTCAGGATTAAGATTATTTTCACTTATATATTTTTCAACATAGTCCAGATCAATTGAAAGTGTACCGCTATCTGTAAGTTCGAAATTTGTTAGAATAAAGTTTCCATCTATTTCTTGAAAATTTGCAATTTGATTTGTTTCTGTCAACGACTCAAATCCGATTGAAGAATCATCTAAATTGATAGTTTCTTTTTCTAAAATTGCAATAACTATGTCTCTGTCCAACATAAGTAGTTTTATCATTTTTCCACTCAGCGGACTTATAACTGGCGCTTCGTCAAGACTTTTACCCCTTGCTTCATCCATAAACGATTCAAAAAAGGTTAGACTCTCTTCAACAGCAACCTCATCTTCAAATTTTACACTGATTTTGTCAGTTGAAGTATTTCTTCCACCGTCAGCATATAAGCCTGTTATTGAAGCTGAAAAAATAATCGCCCCCACAAGCAAAACAGTAGTTGTTTTTAAATAATAATTCCTACTCTTTTCCATAATTTCCCCTTCTCTTATGTACAATTCATCTCATATTCACAGAGTATCATTAATCTCTTATGAAAATCAACATTGTGTTTTTCTTCATAAACTTAACAATGGAAATAATCTTATACTTTAATTACCAACTATTTTTGTAGGTATTATCAAATTTATTTAATATTACCTCGTTCCACTTTGAATTAAAAATAATCATCGGAAAATAAAGACTTTTAAATGCAGTGTTGGTATCTTCTTTTCTTTTCAACTAAAGCATTGTCTCAGTATTCTTTATCACGTTTTCATTAAATATATTAATACACTTATTTATCTTCTATTTAATTACCCAATCGCTAAGACGATATCCATTTTGCCCTGGTCATCCATATAATATCTATAATAAATCTTACTAATGATAAAAAGCATGTAATTATTAAAGAGATGGGTTACACTTCTTTTAAAATTACTTCTTTAATCTATAACTATTAATTATTATAAATCTCAATAAACAAAAAAACCACTCAATGAGTGGTTTGTCTTTTCGGTTTAAATGGTGGCCCCAGTCAGAATCGAACTGACGACACACGGAGCTTCAATCCGTTGCTCTACCGACTGAGCTACAGGGCCATTGGTTGCGGGGGCCGGATTTGAACCGACGACCTCCGGGTTATGAGCCCGACGAGCTACCAGTCTGCTCTACCCCGCGATATGTTTAATGCTATGTCATTATAGCATAACTGGTATATAATGCAACCTTATTTCGTAAAGAAATATTATGGCGGAGGAGGGGAGATTCGAACTCCCGCACGCTCTCACGTCTGCTGGTTTTCAAGACCAGTCCCTTCAGCCACTTGGGTACTCCTCCATAGAGTGATTTGCATTTTAATGTAAAATAATTCCGATGATCCTAAGTGTCATATTGGTGGACCCTGTAGGACTCGAACCTACGACCAACCGGTTATGAGCCGGTAGCTCTAACCAACTGAGCTAAGGGTCCGCTACATCGGTATTACGCTTTTCAAAATAGAAATGGTAGCGGGTGTGAGATTCGAACTCGCGACCTTCCGGGTATGAACCGGACGCTCTAGCCAACTGAGCTAACCCGCCATAGGAATATTTAATTTTTAAAATAAAATTGGTCGGGATGACAGGATTCGAACCTGCGACCCCCTGGTCCCAAACCAGGTGCACTACCAAGCTGTGCTACATCCCGAAAAATTGGCGCGCCCGACAGAAGTCGAATCCATAACCTCTTGAGCCGTAATCAAGTGCTCTATCCAGTTGAGCTACGGGCGCATATACATCGATTTAAATAGAACTCCATTAATAAAGTAATGGTGGGGATGAAGGGACTTGAACCCATACGAAGTTGCCTTCAACGGATTTTAAGTCCGTTGCGTCTACCAATTCCGCCACATCCCCATTTATTGGAGGTTCCTATCGGATTTGAACCGATGATCACAGAGTTGCAGTCTATTGCCTTACCACTTGGCTAAGGAACCATTAACTGTGTCGCGATACTTCAACTTGACGTTTGTCTTTGTTGTTGTTGTCGTTTCTCACTGTGCTTTTACATTATACATCATCAGTATAGAAATGCAACACTTAAAATGCAAAATAATACATTTTTTTTTAAAATCATTTAATTGTTCCTTTAATTCAACAAAAAGGGCCTTTTCAGCCCTTTTTAATGCGTTTTTTGCTATTTTGTTGCTTTTATTCTTTGCCAATAATCGGAGAGTTTTACTTTCATTGCTTGATCGTAAAAGAATTCCTCGTCCTTACCATATTCGGTTCGTGTGACATAAGAATCGATTCCGTTGAAGGCTCCGTCTTCTCCAGTTACATCATCAATCACGGATTGGATTGGACTGGTATATCCAATTTCTTCAGTAATTCGTTTCGAGACATCCTCAGAAATCATAAAATCAATCCATTTATGTGCTAAATCAGGATTGGGTGCATCTTCAGGAATCACCATTGCATCCACCCATGTGTTTGTTCCCTCTAATGGCGAATAATAGTCCATATCCGGATTTTCGAGTAAAATTGCATTTGCATCGCCCGAATACATAACCGCCATATCCTTGGCACCACCAATCATCTGGTCAATGATTTCATCCGTACCATAAATTGGATCCATCGTTTGTTTCATCGTGATCAACCAATCATTAGCTTTTTGAAGTTCATCATCATCGGTAGTATTCATTGAAAACCCTTGAGCTTTTAAAGCAATCATGAAAGCATCACGTTCTGAATCATAAAAGAAAAGTTTACCTTTATACTTTTCATTCATTAAAATATTCCAACCTTGTGTTTCAAGGTCCTTGCGATCTACTGTATTTTTATTATAGAGAATTCCTACATTCCCCCAGAAATATGGAACTGAGTATTCATTGTCAGGGTCCATATGACGTCCTTTAAGACTTGGAATAATGTTTTCGTAGTTAGGAATCTTACTGTGGTCAATCTTTTGTAGGAGCCCTTCTTCACGCATACGTTGCGTCGTATAGTCGGAAGGAACAATTACATCAAATTTTGATCCGTCTTGAAGTTTGTTATACATTTGTTCATTCGACAAAAACTTTTCATAAATTACGCGTACATTATATTTTTTTTCAAATTCCGGAATTAATGATTCATCAATATATTCACCCCAGTTATAGACACGGAGTTCTTCCTTGGGTTCCTTACTGCTACATCCTGCAAGAATGAGCAAGGATGCAAAAAGTGTTATTAATATTTTCTTCATGAGACAGCCACCTTTCTTTTTCTGCGTTTGAGTAATGGAAGTACATTTATAATAATTAAAACAACCGTAATAATCACAACAATAATCGTTGAAAGTGCATTAACTGTTGGGTTAATTCGTTTCGCCATTTGATAAACAAGGATTGAAATATTACTTACCCCATTCCCTGTTGCGAAATACGAGATTACAAAGTCATCAAATGACATTGTAAAGGCAATTAAGGCTCCTGAGATAATTGCAGGAGTAAGTTGAGGTAAGATAACCTTACGGAGTGCTACTGTTGGCGTAGCCCCTAAATCCATCGCAGCGTCCGCTAAACTTGGATCAAGCGACTTCAATTTTGGTAAAACTGTAAGGATAACATATGGCGTACAGAATGTTATGTGCGCCACAAGCATGGTTCCAAATCCCTTTTGTAAATCTTTCACCGAGGCAAATAGAAGCATAAAACTGATTGCCGTTACGATTTCAGGATTGAGAACTGGAAAATTATTAATCGTAAGAATCGATTTCTTAAAAATTTTCTTATGTTTGCTTAACCCAATCGCGGTCATGGTACCCACCACCGTTGCCACAACGGTAGTAATGAGGGCAACTAAGAGTGATGTACGCACTGAGTCGGTAATGTAATTACTTTGTGACAGCTTTCCATACCATTTGGTTGAAAAACCCGACCACGACGTCAATGAGCGGGAATCATTAAAGGAAAAGACCATCATTACTAATATGGGGCCGTAGAAGAAAATCAGCATGAGGATGATACCTAAAGGACCAATCCAACGGTTTTTTTCTTTCATTAGAGTTTCCCTCCTTTTGGTTTAGACTCATCGTATTCACGATCATATTTATTCGCAAAATGCATCGAGAGCATAATAAGGACAGCCATGATGAGTGAAATGGCACTCCCAAAGTTATAATCTCCAATACCAATAAATTGATTTTCAATTAAGTTACCAATCAATACATAACTTCCACCACCTAAGAATTGTGGAATGACGAAAGTTGATAAAGAAGGTAAGAATACGAGGGTAATCCCCGAAATTACACCCGAAAGAGATAAGGGGAATACAATCTTACGAAATGTTTCGAATCGATTCGCACCGAGATCATAACTGGCCTCAATGAGTGATTCATCCATTTTCGCTAAAACATTATAGATTTGTATAATCATAAAAGGTAGGAAGTTATAAACCATCCCCAAAATAACCGCAAAATCCGTATACATCATCTTAAGGGGTGCAATTCCAAAGAGTGCGAGGAAACTGTTAATCAATCCTTTATCGGAAAGAATACTTATCCAAGCGTAAGTACGCACTAACATATTAATCCACATAGGGATGGTAACAAGTAAAATTAAAAGCGTCTGCATGCGTTCTGATCGTCTAGAAATAAAATATGCGAGAGGATATCCCACGAGAAGACAGATGATGGTTGTGATGCCTGCAATTTTAAATGAATCCAAAAGGACTTTTAAGAATACAGGATCAAAGAATTTTTTAAAGTTCACAAGACTAAACTGGAATGGAATCATTTGATTCCCTACGGTCGTGAATGCGTAAAACACAATGAGAAGCATTGGCACGACAATAAATATTGACATCCAAACTACATAGGGAATAACCAGTGGTCTATATTTCTTCATTAATAAGACTCCATGGTATACATGACATGGATATCTTCAGGGAAGAAATGGATGCCAACTTCTTTACCCTCTTCCGAATTATCCGTTGTATGAATAATAAAATCACGGTGCTCCGTCTTTACAACAATTTCATAGTGAACGCCTTTAAAGAGAATAGACTCCACAACACCGGTAAGTTTGCCCAGTTCTACATCCACGATATCAATGTCTTCTGGACGAATTACGATATCGACGGCTTCGTTATCCGAGAAACCCCCATCAACACATTCAAATTGAATTCCGTCAAATTCTACCAAACGATCTTCAATCATAGTGCCTTCGATAATGTTTGAATCCCCGATAAATGTTGCGACAAAGCGATTTTCCGGTTCATTATAAATATCCATCGGTTTACCGATTTGTTGAATTTCACCTTCATTCATCACGACGATTTTATCTGACATCGTCAATGCTTCTTCTTGATCATGAGTCACATAGACAAAGGTAATCCCTACATTTTCTTGGATTTCTTTAAGTTCTCGTTGCATTTCTTTTCGCATTTTAAGGTCTAAAGCGCCTAAAGGCTCATCCAATAAAAGCACCATCGGCTCATTGACCAACGCACGCGCAATTGCAACACGCTGTTGTTGTCCACCCGATAACAAAGTCACAGGACGATGTTCAAATCCAATCAAACCAACAAGCTTCAACATCTTCTCAACTTTTTGTTTGATAATGTCTTCATTAGTTTTTTTAATTCGAAGTCCAAAAGCGATGTTATCATAAACATCCATATGGGGGAATAATGCATAGCGTTGGAATACTGTATTAATCTCACGTTTATAGGGGGCAAGTTTTGAAATTTCGATTCCTTCAAAATAAACCTCGCCCGAACTTTGCTCTAAAAATCCTCCCAAGATTCTTAGAAGTGTCGTTTTTCCACAGCCTGAAGGCCCTAATAAAGTCACAAACTCATTCTCAAAGATATCTAAGTTTATTCCTTTCAAGACAAGTTGATCTTCAAAGCTCTTCACAATATTTGTAAATTGAATTAATGCTTCCATATTCTTCCTCCTTAAAATATAGGTGGTGTACACACCCAAATAATACGTGCTCGCTGCTGATGCTCATTCACGAGTTCGTGGTCACGATTTCCTTTAATGTAAAAAGTTTGACCTTTAGACACCGTAATCGTTTCGTCGCCATACCTTAATGATACCTTACCTTGCAACACATAGCCAAATTCTTCCCCTTCATGAGGCAAAATTTCATTAGATTTTCCCCCAGGCTCCAATTCAAGGAGGATGGGCTCCATTTCATTTTTTTGTGCATTCGGCACAATCCAATGAATCGTCGATTCATTCCGTTCATCAATAAAATAATCATCAGCTGTAAAGACGACTTGTTCTGCCGACTCTTCTTTGAAGAAAACAGATAAATTTGTCCCCAATGCTTCCACAATATCGTTAAGCGTCGCAATTGAGGGTGACGTCAAGTCATTTTCAAGTTGTGATAAAAACCCTTTGGTCAACTCACTGCGGCTCGCTAGTTCTTCTAAGGTCAGACCATTTTTAGTTCGCAACTGTTTCAGTCGTTTTCCAATTTCCATAGCGCCTCCCTTGTTTAGTGTTGGTAAACTTTTATATTAGTAAGTATAAACACAAACTAATTATACATAATGGTTTCTAAATTGCAATCAAATTAAATAAAAAAGTAAAAATAAAAAGACCAACACATAGTTGGTCTTTACACTTTTAATTTTAATGATCCTATTGAGCAGAACGGATAAATTTTTCTAATTCTGGTTTTGGTAAGAATCCAGTCTTACGTCCTACAGGTTTTCCATCTTTGAATAAGATTAAAGTAGGAATTGACATTACGTCAAAACGTTGTGCTAATTCACCTTCCTCATCGACATTCACTTTTAAGATCGTTGCTTCATCAGCCATAGAAGTTGAAAGTTCGGATAAGATTGGAGCGATCATCTTACATGGTCCACACCAGTTAGCATAAAAATCAATAAGTACTACGCCTTCTTTAACGGCTTCATTGAAATCATTTTTTGTTATATTTTTCATTTTATAGTGTCCTCCTGTTTGCTTTGATATTATATCACAAGTATTTCATATGTGCCTTAATATGCTCAAAGAGCATTTGGTACACGTAATTTTAGTTTTCCTTCAAGTACACGCGCATGAATGGTTGAGTATTCAAAGACTTCACCATCACATCCAAGTGCTACAGTTCGATCACATTCAATCTTGATTTCTCGAGCTTTATAACTTGTCACGACATCAAGGTCGAGATGTTCGCCTTTATAATACATCGGCATCAATTTAGGAATTCGTTTCTGAGGCACATCTTCAACGATGCAAACATCTAAGAAACCATCATCAATAACAGCCTTGGGCGCACTTTGAAAACCATTGCCGTACCAACGTCCATTCATAACAGATATAAGGAGTGCATGATGGTTTTTCTTCAAACCATCTGCTTCAACGATACATTGAATTGGTTTTTTACGAACGAGTTCAATGATTGCATAATAAACATAGATTAGTTTACGTGGGAACCATGTCTTTCGTACTGCATTCACATCACGGTTAACTTCAGAATCAACCCCCATATTCATACAGTTTAGAAAACGGTGACCGTTTGCTTCTCCGACATCAACGTGTCGCACAGAGCCATTGATCGTATCTTCTAATATTTTTTCCAATGGATGATCATATGCAATCATACGCCAGAAGTCATTTCCGGTTCCTACAGGGATGATTGCTAATTGAACATCAAAATCCAAACCATTTAAGATTTCATGGGCTGTTCCGTCGCCCCCTACAGAGTAAAGGATAACGTCATTCCCATGATATTCTTCCGCAATTTTTTGGGCATGATCGGGATATTCCGTATAACGCAATTCATAGTTATCTTCTTTGTCTTTAAAGTTATTGTCAATCCATGCTTCGACATCTTTGTAGCGTCCAACGCCTGATGTCGGATTGATGATAAATACGTGTTTCATGATTTCAACCTCAATTCACATATGTTTATTATGGTACAGATGACCAAATAATACAAGAATGAAAGCCCCTATTTTCATAGAGGCCTCACGTTTTGTAAGTATTATAACGATTTAAATTTGATTTAGATACTGTTGTGCACAGCTTATTCGCCTTTTTCTGCTTCGCTTTGGCTATCCGAATTATCAGATTCAATTCTTACTGACACGACAATATTACGATGCTCACCAGTATATAACCCAGCTCGAATACTTTGTGATTCAATAATTGCGTTCGTATCTCCGGATGGAATGGCTTCGATGGTAAAACCATGTCCATTTCCCCAAGCAATCGCATCCGCAACCGTATCACCGATAAAATCAGGAATGGTGATACCTTTTGGTTCTTCAACCTCAGACTTCACAACAATCGTTAGTTCAATATAGCCTTGTTTCTGGTGATAATCACCTGGCTCTACACTTTGGTAAATGACCTGACCATCACTGTAATAGTCACGATAAGAATCAGAATTTTGATCAATCTCATTGAAGACAACGGTAACCCCATTATTGCGTGCCCAACCAATAATTTCACTACGCGACATTGATGTTAGGTCAGGGACGATATTAGAATTTTCTTTGTCTTTTTCTGTTTCGGTCTCATCGAGACGTTTCGGTACAACATCGCCTGGATAATAAAGCCCGTCAACATTTTGATTTGGACTAAAGAGTGCTGAACGGTAAGGTTTGGATTGTTTAAATCCAAAGGTCTTAACATTTAAAAGATCCGCATCATGTTTAAGGTTGTCACTAATAACATCGCGTGCTACTTGAACGTCACGCATATATGGATGCGATACATATTTCCCATTGTATCCATCATCAATTATTTCTCCTTCACCTTGAAGCTGTGTCGAAACAATTCTGAAGGTATTATAAGGTGATACCGGTGACTTCTCAATATTTTGAAGGGCATAACCCATCAGTGACGTAATGTCATTGATGGAAATATTCATTTGAATATTATCCTTCGCCGCATCAAGAACGTTGACTAATGTATTCACATTACGCGTACTTAGAATTTGATTTGCAAGTTCTTTAATGACATATTGTTGGTTCATTTGACGTACATAATCACCGCCGGTAAAGGCATAGCGTTCACGTGCAAAGGTAATAACCTGTTTTCCATCCATTTTTTGTTTTCCAGCTGGAATCCAAATTTCATGGAATTCAGTTGGGTCTTCTTCTTTAGGAAGAGATCCACCAAAGGCAATTGGCGATTCCAATTCCAAACCACCAAGTGTATCGACAATCTTTACAAGTGCATAGAAATCTGTTTCAAAATAGAAATCAATATCAACATCCATAAAATTTTCAATCGAGTCAAGTAAACACTGACGGCTGAAAGCACGGGCGTGGGTAATTTTATCTGGATAGTCATTTTGACATGCTATCGGTAAATATGAATCACGCGGAATACTCGTCATGGTTATTTTTAACGTCTCAGGGTTAAAGGATGCAAGAATGATGGAATCCGCAAGTTCTTCATTGACTCCAATCATCAACATCGTAAACGGTTCTTTCAGGACATCTTTATCATTCACCGTTTCTTTACTTTTAATATTAAATGAGAACATTGCTTTCGAATGCTCTATAGGGTTGCGTTCTTCCGTCTCAAGTCTTTTTGATAACGAGCTGAAATTTTTCGGTACCACTGCAAATTGAATCTTATCATTCAAACTGGCAACTAAGAGATCGTCATAGGATTTATACTTTATATAATCTACCGTGCGCGATTCTTTTGCCACATTTTTCTTTACCGCATCTTCAAATTCTGGCGTTGTTTCCACATACCCCAAGGTACTATGGTTAAGGTCTTCTTTTTTCGCATCTTTTTTAAAACTGATAACTGAAAACTCTTTATTCTCTTGCCCCGACTCATTAATCATTTGGTTGGCAATTGCGTTCGTTTTAAAAGTGTAATAGGAACCGACTGTTCCGACTACTAACATAAAGATTCCAAAGACTGCCACCGCTTTACGAAAGAATCGGATACGCTTCGCATAACCTAATAAAAAGAATAGATTTAGGATTAAGACAAGTAATACAACGATTGTAATCCCAAGTGTAAAATATTTACTGTGTAAATTTACGTAACGTCCGATTACAAATAATAATGCGATATAGATTACATTCACAACTACGGTAATCAACAACCCGAAAATAGGTCGATGAATCAATGAGGCTTTCCGTTGCACTGGAACTTTAGTTTGTTGTTTCTTTAATTTGCCCATCGTCAACCTCCATAATAGAATACAATCCATCTTCATCTTGTGTTACATAAATATCTGCTTTTTGTTGAAATTCAGAAACATTCAAAACATCGGAATCTTTATATTTCCAAGAAATCGAAACACGATAAACGGGAATCGTTCGTTCCACATCATGCGTGATTGTGTTAACCGTTCCATCTTCTTGCGTTACAAGTTCATCCTCTTGCTCAACTAAGATCAACTTATCTTTCTTTGCAGTCGCCTTAGAAGAAACTACTTCAAGTGTTTGCTCCAATTGTCCTTTTTCTTTATAGTAGCGCATGTCATTATAGAACGTATCCAGCGCTTGTCCATAAACCCAGTCAAGATCTTTATTGATGTACTGCATGCCACCCACATCATTAAAACGTAATTTGTTTGTCCATGTATAAAAATCTGCGACAAAATTTTGTGCAATTAATTCTGATACTACTTTGTCATCACGAGGATTTTCTTTTAGTTTTGATGTCAGTTCCTGGTACAGTTCTTTTTGGTACTCTGTTGCATTTTTACGCAATGAATAAAAACTGTTTTCACTGATGGTTCCACCATCAATACTTGTTTTTGATTGATAGGCTTTATACGCAAAAAATCCACCTACACTCAGGGTTGTAAGCGAAAGAATTAAAATAAAAATGGTTAGACCTTTGCTGTGCTGTTTCATATTTTTCACATCCTCTATTTATTCTATCATAAAATGTTCAAACAAATTTATCAATTCACGACATGAAAATCCCATATTTTAATATGTTTGGTGGTATAATTTCATTACATATGACTGGAGGAACCCATGAAAACTTTAATAATTTCAGATATACACGGAAGCATCAACCGTTTAAATGATGTCTTAGCCACACCATTGCCTTATGATCGTGTATTGCTGGTTGGTGATCTTATGTATCACGGACCTCGAAATCCAATTCTCGATGATTATAATCCAAAAGCTGTTGCAAAGCGTCTAAACCAACTTACATGTCCAATCATCGCAGTACGCGGAAATTGCGATAGTGAAGTCGATCAAATGCTCTGCGAATTTTCGATGATGCAGGATTATACACTTATGGAGTGGAATGATTTGAGTATTATGGTCACACACGGACATCTTTTCAATCCTGAGCTCGAAGGTCCCCGACAAAAAGTTGATCTTTTTATTTCAGGCCATACACATGTTCCGGTCTTAAAAAAGATTGATCAAACAACAATCTATAATCCCGGTTCAATTGCTCTCCCTAAAGAAAACCATCCTAATACATACGGCTATCTTGACGGTCATACAATCACTACCTATACGCTTGAACACACGATTTATATGCAAGCGGTTGTTTAATAAAAAACCTTGATTGCACTCAGTTTATGAGGACAATCAAGGTTTTTTTATTTATTAACAATTTTTAAGTGGATGGCTGTTACGCCTTCATTATAAAATCCAGGTTTAACATCTTGTTCCAATACTTGATTATTAACATACTCCTGTTTAAATTCCAGGGAATCCGGTTTAATCACATCAAACGTTACAGCTACATGATGCTTCTGTGCCCATGATTTAATTTCTGATTGAGATAGACCGTTAAAATCCAACACATCAACTGCTTGTGGATTGCGCTCACTTGGTTTAAGTACTGTAAGCAGTGGCCCGGTATCTTCAGAATTTTCCGGGGAAATCAAATCCGTTTGATAGGGTTTATCGTAGGTAAACGTAAAATCATATTCATTTCGCAAATCTGCATCCGCCTTAAGGTTATCAAGTATTACCTTTTTAGCTTGGAAATACTGATTTTCAAATGGCATCGCATACCATACACCGTTAATAACGGTACCTTCGCCAGCGATTTGAGTTTGAACTACTCTGAATGTCGACATGGGATCTACCGGGGAACGATCAATACTTTGAAGGGCATAGCCCATAAGTTTTGATACCGTTTCAATCGGAAGAGTCATCGTAATGTTTTTCTTTGCAGAATCCAAAACATTTATAATGGTATTTGGATTTCGCGTTTCTAGAATTTTATTGGCCATTTCCTTAATGACATATTGTTGATTGACTTGACGGTCGAAATCTCCATTCGACATATTTTCAATACGACGTTCACGAGCGAACGTCACAACTTGCTTCCCGTTAAGAAGATGTTTCCCTTCGGGTATGGTTACACCTTCCATAATCGGTTCACCATAATCATCATATTGTTTTTCCAGTGGAAAAGAGCCCGCAAAAGTCGTTGGACTTTCAATTTCCAAACCACCTAATGCATCAACCATATTTTCCAAAGCATAAAAATCCGTTTCAAATACAAAATCCACCTTAACACCCAAATAGTTTTCCACGGTATCAACCATACATTGTGAACTAATTCCATGAGCGTGGTTTATTTTATCATAAGATTCGTTAGGATAACATGCGATTGGAACGTAAGAGTCACGTGCTATGCTGGTCATCGTTACTTTTAGTGTTTCTGGATTAAAGGAAGCTAGAATGATTGAATCCGCTAAGTCATCATTCAATCCCAACATCAACATTGTAAACGGTTCTTTAATCACATCTACATCTTTATTCGACTGTTTTGTTAACGCTGTGGTAAACGTAAATAACTCTTTTGATTGCTCAAATGGATGGGCATCTTCAGGCAATTGTTGCGCTAAAGTATGATAGTTTGCCGGTAGGACCGCAAACTCGATTTTATCTGCATCAACAGCACTCAAAAGTTCACGGTAATTATCATATTTTTGAAATACGACATTTTGTGCTCTGTCTGCAATTTTTTTCTTAACAGCAGACTCAATTTCCGGTTCATTCATGGGTGCATAAGCGATTGTTTTTTCATCCAATGTTTCTTCGCCCCCAAAACTCACAACACTAAACTGCCGCTCTTCTTGTTTATTGATAATCGATTTGGTGATTGCATTGGTCTTAATCGCATAATAGGACCCTACACTGCCAATAAGAATCCATATGATACTAAGTGTTAAAAAGCAATAACGCGCCGCTGTATAGGCTTTTAAATAGCCGAAAATATAGAGTATATTTAATAATAAAATAAATACCAGAATTCCCAAGATTCCCAGTGCAAAATAGCGGCCATGAATCGATGCAAAACGCCCCAAATAAATAATAAGCATCAGGGGTAAAACATTCGCAAGGACCAAGGCAAAGGTACCAATCACGACTTTAGATTTAGGCAGGTTCTTTTTCACTTGTCTGCTGTGTTCCATTTGACACCTCCACAATTGAATACATATCATCATGCTTCACGACCGTTATTACCGCTTTATCTTGGTAATGATTCGTATCCAGCATGGATGACGGTTGATAGGTCCAAGATGTTTGGACTTGGAATGCAGGGACTTCTTCATCATTAAGCATAAATTTTGTTGCTTTGGCTTCTGTCTGAACATCCATCACTTCCAGCGTATCTTGAATCTGATCTTTCTCAATATATACGCGCATATCATTGTAGAAGCGATCCAATGCTTGATCGTAAACCCATACACGAACATCAGGATGAAGGTACTGGATACCACCCACGTCGTTCATCTTTACTTTATTAGTCCAAGTATAAAAGTCGGCAACAAAGTTCTTCACAATTAATTCAGATACTTCTGCATCAGAGCCCGCATCGATTGCAACCAATGCTTCATACACTTCTTTTTGATAATCAGTTGCATTATTACGCAGTGTATACTGACTGTGGCTTGAAGTCACTGTCTTTGTAAGACTCTCTTGATAGGTTTGCCATGCCCGAACTGCATAAACACCACATATACTTAATGTTACAATGGACAAACTTGTAACAATAATGAGTAATATTTTATTGTTTTTTTCCATAAATACACATTCCTTTACCTTGATTAGAATAATGCGAAACCTTTGCAAAGTCAATTATTCATTACAGTTCACGCATTCTCACATGTTTTAGAAACAAAAAAAAGACTTGATTTTTAACCTCAAGTCTTTTTTGAATTATAATTACATCACTTCTAATTTATGATTCCAGAACCATAAGGTTCCAAATGTTAAGAATCCACAAACAAGGAGTTGGTATATAATAACCAAACCAAATTCTCCAACGGGGATATTCCCCCCTTGAATCATTGTTGTGGGATCATATCGTAGTAAGACACTGCCAAATGACGTATCAACATAAGCACCTACTTGACCGAGTATAATTGCAATCAAAACTGCAATCCCTACCGCAACTAAACCACGGTTGTTTTGGAAATAACTTGAATGCGCAACGGCTCCCGCAAAAAGAATAACGAGGGAACTTAGCGCGAAACCAAGAATATTATCTAAGACCGCAAAGAATGCGACACTGGAATCAAAGTATTCCGCAAAAAATTGCGAGATTTCTTGAAATACTTCACCATACATTGCAAGGTCTCCAGTTGTGGTAAATGTAATGATAAAGAGAGATAAAAGAAGCAAGAGTCCCATAATAATTGACCAAAAGAATGCGACAAGTAATTTGGATAAAAGAATTTGCCATGTCTTTACAGGTAATGTAAACAAACGGTATCCGTTTTTATGATAAATACTTGTGTAGAGCACATAAATGTTTGCACGCACGGACATTACGGTAACGATAACAATTAACGCAAAGAGTGCAAGCGTAAGAAAGGTTCCAAATATTCCGAAACGATCGTTGATTGCAAGTTGAATCATAAGAATCGTAACAACACATCCAGCAACCATCATCCCTACTACAGGTGCATATGCTTTATATGAATCTACTAAATCATTTTTAAATAATTTCCCTACCATTTGAATTCCTCCCTAAAGATTTCATCAATTGTTTGTCCACGCGCTTCGCGTAAATCATCACAATTTTCGTGCATTAGAATTGCACCATCTTTAATGAAGACCACTTCATCCAATACGCCTTCAATGTCTTGAATAAGATGCGTTGAAATGATAAGCAGTGCATCTTGAGTATAATTACTTAAGATTGTTTCGATAATTGAATCCCGTGATGCGGGATCCACGCCTGCAATCGGTTCATCAAAAATATAAATGCGCGCTTTTCGTGAAAGGCAAAGCGCTAATTGAAATTTTTCGCGCATTCCCTTCGACATTTTCGAAACCGGCATGCTGCCATCCAGCTTCATTTTTAGGAAGAGATCTTCCAAGATACCCATATCAAAATCAGGGTACATATCACTGTAAAGTCTCGCTGCCTTTAATCCTGTAAGATTCGGTGCCAAATACTCAACATCTGGCAGATAGGATATTAACGCTTTTGAATCTGGTCCAATCGGATATCCACAAACTTGAATATCTCCTTGAAAGTCGCGCAATAAACCTACAACCGTTTTAATTAGCGTTGTTTTTCCAGCCCCATTGGGCCCACACAATCCAATAATTTTTCCGGTCTCGAGATTTAGATTAATATTATTGAGCACTTGTGACTTACCATAGTGCTTATTTAGATGTGAAATAACCAATCCTTTTTCGTTATTCATGTTTCCCAACCTCCCATTCATCTTTAAGAAGGCTAATCGTTTCTTCAAGATCAAGGCCAAGTGTTTTTGCTTTCTCAACAAAAACAACACTGTAACGACGTCCTAATTCACTTCTTAACTTCTTAATTATATCTTTTTTGTCTGTAACAAATTTACCGTTAGTACGATCTGTTTCAATTAACCCTTCGCGTTCTAATTCATTTAGCGCTTTTTGAACCGTGTTAGGATTTACTTTAAAAAATAAAGCAAGTGCTCGAATCGAGTCAATGCGATCGCCCGCATTCAGTCGACCCGAAGCAATTTCCAATTCAAAATACTCAATGATTTGTCGATAAATAGCTACCGAGCTGTTTTTAAGTGACATACCATCACCCCCTGTAACACTTCAATAATACAATAGAACAACAAAATGTACAAGAATTACATTTGTTCTGGAGCATTTACGCCAATTAAATTCAATGCATTACGTAGGGTAATCTTAACAGCTACCAATAGATTTAAACGTTGTGCTTGTAATTCTGGATTACTTGAATCCATAACTTTTACCTCACCATAGAAGCTATGGAATGAGGATGCAAGATCTTGCACATAGTTAGCAATTTTATGAACTTCACGTTTTTTCGCTGCATCCGCTACAACTGAACTAAACTCATTAATTTCTTTGAGAAGTGCAATTTCTTTCGGATTTGTCAATTGATCAATCACTTCAACATGAGGTACATCACCTGCTTGACGTAAGATTGAGCAAATACGTGCATGTGCGTACTGTACATAGAACACTGGGTTATCGTTTGATTTTTTACGTGCAAGACCAAGGTCAAAATCAAGTGGTGTTGCAAGTGCACGACTTACAAAGAAGTAACGTGTTGCATCAACACCAATGTCATCAACAAGTTCTACAAGTCCTAGTGCATTCCCTGTACGTTTTGACATCTTCACTTCAACGCCTTCATCAACAAGACGTACCATTTGGATAATATCAACATCTAATACTTTTGGATGTCCAAGCGCTTCAAGTGCAGCTTGCATACGTACGATATAACCGTGGTGATCACCGCCCCATAGGTTTAATAAATGTGTATATCCACGTTCTAATTTATAGATATGGTTTGCGATATCGGGTACAAGGTATGTATACGATCCATCACTCTTAATAAGAACACGGTCTTTATCATCACCAAAATCTGTTGAACGGAGCCATAACGCACCATCTTCTTCAAAAGTAACACCTTTTGCTTTAAGTTCTTCAAGTGATTCTTCTACACGACCTTCATCATAGAGCCATTTTTCACTAACCCATGAATCCATTTCAACACCGAATGTTTGAAGATCTTCTTTGATGCGGTCAAGTTCAAGTTTGATTCCAAGTTCTTTAAAGTAAGGTACCCACTCTTCTTCAGGAGCATTTAACCATTTATCGCCTTCAGCTTCTTTCACATCTTTAGCGATTTCCACAATATCCGGTCCATGATATCCATCTTCAGGTAAAGTTGCTTCCAATCCAAAGGCTTGTTTATAACGTGCATATAAGGAATGACTTAACATCAAGATTTGATTTCCCAAGTCATTAATATAGTATTCACGAAGTACATCGTATCCTGCAAAAGACATGATACGTGATAAGGAATCTCCCCAAGCCGCACCACGAGCATGACCTACGTGAAGTTGTCCGGTTGGGTTTGCGGATACATATTCATTAAGTAAACGAATGCCTTCCCCCGCATTTGAACGACCATAGTCTTCGCCTGCTTCAATAACATCATTAATAACGCTACCTAAAACAGCAGGTTTCATTACAAAGTTAATAAATCCTGGGCCTGCAACCGAAATGGATTCAACCATTTCATTATCTTCTAATTTTTCCACAATCACACTTGCGATATCACGTGGGTTTTTACCAACACGTTTTGTTAGTCGCATTGCAATATTTGTTGAGTAGTCTCCCATTTCTGGATTATTCGGAATCTCTAACATTACGAGTCCATCTTCTTTTTCAATACCGAACGCATCAAGAATAATATCTTCAATGTGTCCAACAAGTTTTGTTTCTATTTTATTCATTTTAAAGCTCCTTCTCTATATTTTATCTTTAATTAGTTTTTTGCGCCAAGCAATCGCAATACTGCCTGGTCCTGTATGAGCAAGTACAATAGGATATAAGGGACGTTGTATAACCTCGACCCCAAAATGTTTTTCTAAATCCTTAACGACTGCGTTGTAAATTTTTTCTTCACACCCGCCATCTAAAACAATCCACTCATAATCGTCTTTATTTCGATCTGCAACGGTAAGATCGAATCCAACACGGACTGCTTTTTTGTAGGTCCTTACTTTTTCTGCCAAGTCAATCTCACCATTCGCTACTTTTAAAACCGGAACGATTTTGAGTAAGTTAGCGATGGCTGCGGCTGCTGGCGTAATGCGACCTCCACGTTTTAAGTAAATAATATCTTCTGGAATGAGTGATGCATACATATCGGCTTCATTTTCAATGAGCGTCCTTATTGCTTCTGGCTCCATATCCCGCCTTATCATTTCCTTAACTTCTAGACTTAATAAAAACAATGGGCAACTGACAAATTTAGAATCAATAACCGTTACACGACCATCGTAGTCTTGAGCGAGTCCGCAAGCCGTTTGATACGTTCCACTGAGCCTACTTGAAATCGGTAAAAAGATTATATGATCATATGTTTTTAAAATGTCATCAAACAGTTCAATCAACCGACCTAGCGGTGGTTGAGACGTTGAAACAGATGATCCGTTTTTCATTGCTTGAATCAATTGTTCACGTGAGATGCCTTCTTCCTCCATATGCTCTTTCCCATCGATGGTTAAGGGCATACGGGCAACGATAATCTCATGATCAATTGCTTCTTGCTTAGAAACACCTGCCGATGAGTCTGTTATAACAGCAATTTTCATCATAAATGTCCTCCATTAGTATGATTACTATATCATATTTCTTACATAATTCACTATTTTTTAATGTGCACCTTTACAAACGATTTTTTTAACGCTATAATGGTCTAGCAATGGCGATCGTGGTGAAGTTGGTTAACACACCGGTTTGTGGTACCGGCATTGCGCGGGTTCGAGTCCCGTCGGTCGCCCCATATTGAAATAACACCCACTCCAAGTGGGTTTTTCTTTGCTTTCTCAATCTAATTGGTGGCAGTGAATCCCTATAAAAGATACTTTATAATCTATCTCAATGGATCCGTACGCAGAAGAAAACAAATACGATGTAATCCTCAAATTGGCACGTACATTACCATTCTATAAGGTTAATTCTTCATTGTCATTTTCATTTCAGTAAAATAGCAAGATAGTTCTTATAAAAGATGAATTTTCATATAAAATACCCAATCATTTTGCCATCACTATCGTATTAATACGAACTTTACGTGCTAACATCATAATAATGATTACTCAAAATCACATTTGTGCGCATACATCTTTAAATCCCGATATTTTTAGCATTAGCCTCTTTACAAGTTTTATTTTTATGGTTATAATTGACGAGGATATGGCGATCGTGGTGAAGTTGGTTAACACACCGGTTTGTGGTACCGGCATTGCGCGGGTTCGAGTCCCGTCGGTCGCCCCATATTATAATAAGTAAACCCCACTCCAAGGAGTGGGGTTTTTTTATTGTTTCTGAATATATGTTTTGTCAATTTCTTGAATAAAAGCTTTCATATGGGTCGTAAGGAATTTTTTTTCGTGATAGAGCACTTGCGAATACATCGAGATTGGAGGAATATCCACCTGAACAACTTTTAATTCTTGAAGATCCAATGCTTCACGAACTGAAAACTCAGGCAAAAAGGAGAGACCCAATCCTTTTTTAAGAACGGCAATAATAATTTCAGTATCGCCAACTTCTAAAATTGCATTCAGATTCACACGTCGCTTAGCAAGCCCACGCTCCAACTCGTATCGGTACGCTTCCCCTTGCTCTGTGAGTAAAAAAGGTGAATCCGAAAACTCTTTAAGTTTATAGATTTTATCAACTCGAACACTTGAATCAGCACTAACAAATAAAATCGGTTCTTCTTTTTCAAAAACCTTAATCATGTCTGAACCATAGACTTGATAATCTAATGTAAAAAGAATATCGATTTCATTTCGCCGGACCATCGCTAATAATTCTTCTGTTTTCCCGATAATAACTTTAATTTCAACGTTGGGATGTTCTTGATGAAAATTATATATAAGTTCTGGGAAAACGGTAGCGCCCAACGACCCTACTGTTCCAACACGAATCGTTCCGTGTTCTTTCTTGATCGATTGATTAAAGATCCGTGCTTCCTCTACCGTTCG
Source organism: Erysipelothrix tonsillarum DSM 14972 (assembly GCF_000373785.1). GTDB lineage: Bacteria > Bacillota_I > Bacilli_A > Erysipelotrichales > Erysipelotrichaceae > Erysipelothrix > Erysipelothrix tonsillarum. The sequence continues at coordinate 78,356 of NZ_KB892380.1, forward strand.
CAAAACTTCGTTCGCATAAAAAATAAAAGCCTCCCCTTCTTCAGTAAGATGGATTTTACGATGCATGCGATCAAACAATTTGGTATGTAACTCTTCTTCAAGTTGTTTGATTTGAACCGTTACGGCCGCTTGAGTATAGCCCAATGCATCCGCCGCTTTACTAAAACTTTCTTTTTCCACAACTTTAACGAATGTTTGAAAATGTCTTAAGTCCATAACGCCTCCTATTAAAAATTTTTATGCTGTTTATAAAATCTATTAAATTTTATTATCTTTATACCTATGGTATATTTTGATTAACATGAAGTCAAGTTAATGGAGGTACATGTATGGATCGTTACAAACTCGATGAAGATGCTTCAATTGAAGCAACAATGATTAAATTTATAGAAACATTTTATGAAGGTGAGCAGCATCCAGGTTCTGGGCCTGTATGCACAGTTGCACCTGATGAAATTCTTGCACGTTTAAAAAACCAAGACATGCCCAAGGAAGGACGCAATGTAGATGCTGTTGTGTCAGAACTTATGACAGATATCTATCCTTATAGTCTACGCAGTTCTCACCCTCGTCATTTTGGTTTTATTCCTGCACCAGCAACTAAACTCTCTGTCCTTGGAGATTTAATGACCAGCGCCTACAACGTTCACGCTAGCAACTGGGTTAACAGTTCTGCTGCAAGTACCGTTGAAGAAAATACCATTCAGTGGCTTGCCCAGCAAATTGGTTATGATTCCAAAGCCGGTGGATTGTTTGTTTCAGGCGGTTCGATGGCAAACCTTACCGGACTGATTGCCGCTCGCGATAAAATGTTGAACGATGAAGAGCGTCATTTGGGCGTCATGTATCTTTCAAATCAAACCCATCACTCAGTTGAAAAAGCGCTATCGATTATAGGCTTTACGAAGCGACAACTACGCTTTATTGATACCGATGAATTTTTCCAAATTAAGCCAGATATGTTAGAAAATACGATAAAAGCGGACATAGCACAAGGTTTAATACCTTGCTGTGTTATCGCAACAGCAGGCACAACCAATACGGGGACAGTTGATCCTTTAAATGAAATTGGTGATTTATGCTCTAAATACCATCTATGGATGCATGTTGATGGAGCATACGGTGCTTCTTTCCTTTTATCTACAAATCAGAAACATCGTCTCGAAGGAATTCATAAAGCAGATAGTGTGAGTTGGGATGCCCATAAATTATTATTCCAAACTTATAGTTGTGCAATGATCCTCGTGAAGGATAAACACAATCTTCTCAATAGTTTTGACGCAAATCCCGAATATCTCAAAGATATTGATGGCGATGCGGTCACAAATTTCGGTTCACTTGGCATCGAATTAACACGACCTACACGTGCGTTAAAGCTTTGGCTTTCACTACAAACCATCGGAACTGATGAATATTCGAACCGCATTGACCATGGACAATTGCTTGCAGAGCATACTCAAGCGATGCTATCCAAATCAAGTCACTGGGAAATTATTTCACCCGCTCAATTCGCAATCATTAACTTCCGTTATGTGGATCCATCCTTGACTGATGAAGCATGCGATGTTCTCAATACATATCTCGCCAAACAAATCGTTGCGGATGAGTTCGCCGGCATTTTCACAACCGAGCTTAAAGGACATACCGTTTTAAGAATGTGTTCCATCAATCCCATCACCAACTTTGAGGATATCGATGAAACACTCAGACATCTCGAACGTCTTGCAGAAAAATACTTAAACACAAACCATTAAGGTTTGTGTTTTTTTGCTCTTTTACCTCAGTAACACACATTAAATCCAAATTCGCATTATAATAAGAGTAAAGGGGGGATTCATGATGAATTTATGGTTTAACTATACACTACCACTATTTGTACTCTTAACGATTATTGCTATTCCACTTTATTTTCTCTCTAAGCGTCTACGCTTTCGAAAAAAAACACAACTACGACGTTTTAATCAACCCATCTATGCCTCACGACCTCGTCGGTTCAATCTCACCGTCATGGGAATTTATCTCATCACTGCGGCGATGCTTCTTGTTACGACGTTTTACTTAGAAAACTGGCCTCGATCCATTGAGCCAAAGACAACATGTCAAGATTCAAGTATGACTTTTATGGATCCTCTCGGACTCATTAATACAAAATCAGAATATGCGATGTGCTATGACGAGCATTCCGAACTTATTTTTAAAGACCCTAATAAAGCGTTTGATGCGTTTATTCAAGATTATCGTTTTCAACTGTACAAAGTACATTTAAAATTTAATCGTTATACCCCGATTAATCGTCATACTTATCGTAATTATGCCGATTTAAACACACAAGATGAAAACGAAGCTCCTTTTGCTCGATTCTTTAAAATTTTCAATCAGAGTGTTTACCCCAACATTCAAGACAAAACCCTTAGTTTCATTCCTTTTGATGTCGAAACCATCGACTTTAAAGAGACATATCAAAACCCCAATGGAGATATTGAACGGACGGATAACCATCAGGAATTTGCTATTATATCCATCAAAGTTGATTTGCAGGCCGATGATCCCATTATTGATTACCGGAATGCCTTTACACTCATATCTGCAGATGCATCTTCGTATCAAACGCCACGAATTGTGTTAAATCAGAACCGCGAAAAAATGGAAACAAATACCCGTTATAATCAAGCAACTCTCATTTTTAATGTTAATCAAGAAACACCTTATGATTTGATCTTCGCAACTGAAAATTCAGTTCCGCAAAAAATCACAATCCGCGAGCCCTAAAAAAAAGGACCATCTCCTGGTCCTTTTTACTTGAAATCACCAAAATGATAGGCCATTTCATAAGTAAATGTTTCTTCTTGATCTCGTGAGCAAAACCACGCACGAATTGCAAATTGACCACTGTCATCATTGTCGATTCCAGGTTCAAAGATAAAGAGGGTTTTGTCTTTCAAATTCACGATATCAATAGTTTCTTTAAAAACTTCCGCTTCTTTGGAATGGAATTTTACAGTAATAACCTCGGGGAGACGCTCTTGGTTATGTGCTTTCGCAAAATTTTCTAAATCAAGACGTGTTATGCGACGACTGCGAACATCACAATCTGGACCAATTTTGCTTTCTTTAATAACGCCTACTTTTAAAATTCCATCTTCATAGTAATTCGCAATTACATCTGCTTGAATGGACCCACCACTACGAGTCTCCATACGTGGCAGAATCATTTCTTCAAACCGCATATTGGTATATGATTCATTGATATTTAAATCAAAACCGACTTGTTTAATACGAATTTGTTCTTTGAGGAAGCGTGTAAAATCACCTTTACTGATATAGAATGAATAAAAGTGCTTATCATCGACATAAATATCCTGATCGCGACCAAGTGTCGGAATCGGAATTGGTTTACAGAATCGACTACTCATAGTTGACTCATTAATATACTTGTACAGTCCATAGCCAGCAACAGCAAGCAGTGCTGGAAATATGAGTTTCTTCATAATATACCTCCTTATAAGATAAATTCTACCATATTCTGTTACGTTTCAATTTAAAATTGTTATCGAAAGTGAAGTAATTGTCATAAAGCCATGCGGATTCCTTTCAATTTTACGTGGAGGCTTTTATAATTAAAGCATTACGATAAGAAATGGAGTGTCATTATGAAAATAATTGCAATTACAGGTTCTGTGGCCGGACGCAAGACCCGCGTCGCCTTAGACTATGTTATCAAAGAAATTGAAGTACACGATAAAACCATTGACACTGAAATTATTAATATTGGCGATTATGATTTACAATTTAGCGATGGTCGCCCCGTAGCGCAGTATAATTCGGATACGCAATATGTCATTAATGCAATTCTTGAAGCCGATGCACTCATTGTTGGGACACCAACATATCAAACATCGATTCCTGGCGCACTAAAAAATATTTTTGATTTACTGCCAATGCATGCACTGACTGATAAAAGTGCCGGTATTGTGGTTACGGCAGGATCACCGAAGTATTTTTTGATGGCCGAACAGCAACTTAAACCGATATTGTCCTATATGGGAGCACGTATTGTTCAAAAGTATGTTTTTATTGAAGATTCCGATTTTGATGATCTTGTGATTCATAATCAAAATATTTTATCCCGCTTGTCCAATCTTGGCAATGATGTCATATGTTCAGTAGAACATAGGGCCTGGGCGAAGAATCATGCGATTCGAAAAGAGCAATTTCCTTATAACGAAAAATAAAACTGTTGACAAAGATTTGTTTCTACGATATTATTTCACTTAAATCACAGAACAAGAGAGTAAACATTCGGATATCGATAGCGAGTTAGGGTTGGTGGAAGCCTAATGGATGAATTATGTTGAACCGCACTTGGGAGATGTTTAGCTGAAATCACAGTAGGTTAAACCGCAAACCTAGCGTTATAGGAGAGAGGTCATATGATAAGCATATGGCAATTAGAGTGGTACCGCGTTTAACACGTCTCTAGATAGATATATCTAGGGGCGTTTTTTTGTTCCTAGATTCAAATAAAAGTGAGGAGATTTTTTATGGGAATCAAACGACGACGTGACTTCGCAAAGAGCACAGAACAACTATAAAGCGAAAATCACAAGGAGAGAAACAAAATGAAAAAAATTATTGCAGTAACTTTAGTAACATTATTGATCTTAACGGGTTGTGGAAAGAAGGACACAACCGTTAGCAAACTTGAAGAAATCAAGGCTAAAGGTGAAATCGTAATGGTGACATCACCTGATTACGCACCTTATGAATTCGTAGATGCATCAAAAACTGGACAAGAGCAGTATGTTGGCGCAGATATTGAACTCGCAAAATTCATTGCAGATGAAATTGGCGTCGACCTTGTCGTTAAAGCAATGAGTTTCGGTGATATTGCATCTGTTGTATCACTTGGAAAATTTGATATGGGAATTGCTGGATTCACTTATAGTGATGAGCGTGCCGAGCAAGTAGCTTTCAGCGATACTTATGACACGACTGAGTCAACTTGCCAAGGATTCCTCGTTACCAAAGAAAAAGAAGCTACCTTAAATTCAATTGATGATTTGAAAACAGCCAAAGTGGCAGTTCAAAACGGTTCCCTGCCTCAAACTTATGTTGAAACGGAACTTCCAGAAGCAACCATGCAACTTGTTAATACACTTGATGATGCTGTACTTCAATTGAATGTTGGAAAAGTTGATGCGATTGCTGCTTCATGCGCTTCCGCTGAAGGCTTTACCCTCAACAATAAAGATTTAGTGGTAAGTAAAGTAAAATTTGCGGTCATCGACGATAATGGGACAAAGGTTATCTTACAGAAAGATCAAGACGATCTAACAGAAGCTGTGAACAAAGCAATTGCCAAAGCAGTTGAACAAGACTTATATTCAAAATGGCTCGCAGATGCTAATGCGCTCGCTGAACAGTTGGGAGCTTTAGACTAAGATGTTTCAAGATATTTTAAAACTCATTAATCGTTACGGACATGTGTATCTCAAGGGAGCTTGGGGTACACTCTATATTTCTATTATTGTTGTATTGATAAGTACACTTCTTGGAGCGTTTCTCGCTTTAGGAAAAATGTCGAAATTTAAACCCTTAAAAGCAATTGTGAATGTATATATCGAAGTTATTCGTGGTACACCACTCTTGCTTCAACTCAGTTTATTTTACTTCCTGGGTTCGGAATACATTTCCCAATCCGTACCAGATGTTGGTTGGATTATTCTTGCACTCATTGTAAATTCAAGTGCATATGTAGCGGAAATCTTTCGAGCTGGTATTCAAGCCGTGGATAAAGGGCAATTTGAGGCTGCGAAAAGTCTCGGTATTTCTAATTCAAATATGATGAAAAAAATTATCTTACCACAGGCGGTAAAGAATATTCTTCCTGCCCTTGGTAATGAATTTATTACAATGATCAAGGAAACCTCCTTGGCATCTGTTTTCTTTGTCAATAACTTGATGACTTCCGAATCAATTGTTTCAAGTGCAACACACTTAAAATTGCCATCACTAATAATTGTTGGGGTTATCTACTTTGTAATGACATTCTCAACTTCCAAAGCAATTGCTGCATTTGAAAGAAAGGTGGCGCTCAATGACTAAACCATTACTTGAGATTAAAAACTTACATAAAGCTTACGGAGACTTAAACGTCTTACAAGGGATTAACGAAACCATCACTCAAGGTGAAGTCGTTTCCATTATTGGTCCTTCAGGATCCGGTAAATCAACATTATTACGCTGTCTCAATTTACTTGAAACTCCATGTTCCGGCTCTATTATTTTTAACGGTGTCGAACTTAAACAAAATGATAAGAACCTTGATCAAATTCGTCAAGAAATTGGTATGGTATTTCAACACTTCAATGTTTTCCCAAATTTAACGGTCCTTGAAAATATTACCCTTGCCCCAACACTTGAAAAGAATATGCCTAAAGAAGAAGCTCAAGCGCTCGGTTTGGAATTGTTAGATAAAGTTGGGCTGCGTGATAAAGCAAACGATTTCCCTCGTAAATTATCAGGTGGTCAAAAACAACGTCTTGCCATTATTCGTGCTCTTGCAATGCAGCCTCAGGTAATGCTTTTTGATGAACCGACTTCAGCCCTTGATCCAGAAATGGTTAAAGATGTCCTTGAAGTTATCAAAGACTTAGCTGTAAGTGGAATGACCATTGTCATCGTAACCCATGAGATGAACTTCGCTAAAGAAATTAGCGACCGCGTTCTCTTTATGGATGGTGGTATTATTTGCGAACAGGGAACCCCTGAAGCAATCTTCGATCATCCAACCCATCCACGAACCATTGAATTCTTAAGCAAAGTATTATAAAAAAATAAGTCTCTATGCAGACTTATTTTTTTTTATTAAATATGCACGGGCTTCGGAAATAAAATATAAAGATCCAGTGATGATACAAGTTCCTGATTCTTTATGCAAAAGTCCCCTATCAATTGCTTCATACTTATCGGATATAATGGTTGCACGATGTCCACGCGCCAAATTCTCCGCAGTTTCCGAACGATAAAAATCAAATTCAGTAATAATCACTTCGTCAAAGGTCTCTTCCAAACGATTAATCATCAATCCATAATCTTTATCTTTAAGCGCCGTAAACACAACCACCCACGGTCTAGGAAGCATTTCAACGCTTCTCACAAGCATTTCAATCCCCATCTCATTATGAGCTCCATCTAAATATACACCGTCGAGAACACGTTCAAATCGGCCTGCCCATGATGTTTCTAAAATTGCTTTGCGTAACGTTTCATAATCCACACTTATTTTTGGTAAACCTTGAATAAGGTTGATGGCCAAACTCGCATTCGCAACTTGATAAATACCTTGGTTTCGAATTTGGTACAGGCTGCCATTAACCTCAAATGTGTACACCAAACCACTGCGCGTTGCTTGTGGAATAGTTAATGCATGCATGGGACTTTGATATTCGTTCGTCTTCTCCTCAAATACTCTAAGACAAGAGGCTTTTTGTTCAGTAGTATAGAGAGGAACTCGAGCTTTAACTATTCCTGCTTTTTCGTATGCTATCTTTTCTACTGTATCGCCTAAGATGTTCATATGATCCAAACCGATATTGGTGATACCCGTAACCAACGGTGTAATAACGTTTGTGGCATCCAAACGTCCCCCTAATCCTACTTCATAGATTGCGTAATCCACATCGTTATCGATAAAGTAAAGGATTGAAATGAGAACATCAATTTCAAACATGCTCAATTGATACGGATCCCAAAATGGTTCCGTTATATTAATATACATTAATAAATCTGAGTCGCTAATATTATGATTATTGATTCGAATCCGGTCGTTGTGCACTATGAGATGAGGTGATGTAAACGTACCCACTTGAAATCCTGCTTCTTGAAGCATGGCACGTGTATAATTTGTCGTTGAACCCTTTCCGTTTGTCCCGCCAATATGAATGCATGATAAGGACGCTTGTGGGTTGCCCATGTCGTTAAGACATTTTTTAAACATTTCAATTCCGTAGGTCTGATTCTTTCGTTTCATAAGCGCATCCAGCGCTGGTTCTATTTGTCTAAACATGTAACACTCCAATTAATCATTTCATCGTTTCGATGTTTCAATAAGTCATTAATTTGTGAAAAGGGACGTGAACCCATAAAGCCACGATAAGCACCTAATGGCGATGGATGACTGGATTCAATAAAATCATGATGATTTTGAATTAATGATTTTTTCATTTGAGCTTTTTTGCCCCACAGAACAAAAATAATAGGTTCATTACGTTTCCCAAGTTCTGTAATGATCCGATCTGTAAACTGTTCCCAACCGTAATTTGCATGAGACATTGGTTCCCCTTCACGTACAGTCAGAAGTGTATTTAATAATAAGACCCCTTGTTTTGCCCATGCTGTAAGATCACCATGCGTATTGTGAACACCCAAATCTGCTTCAAGTTCTTTATAAATGTTTATAAGACTTTTAGGAAGTTTTTGACTTTGATGTACTGAGAAACTCATTCCCATCGCTTGACCGGGCTGATGATAAGGGTCTTGTCCTAAGATCACAACCTTAACATCTTCAAACGCCGTATAATCAAAAGCTGTGTACACATCCGCTTCCGGTGGATAAACCGTATTAACTTTTCGGTCTTCCGCAATTTTCATCTCGAGAAGTTGAAAATATTCTTTTTGTTTTTCTTCCTTAAATATTTGTTCCCAATTCATAGCTTCCTCCTAAGTCTAAAATAAAAGCCAGATATCTGGCTTTTATTCACTCACTGTAATAATTTCATGACGCTCCATTGCCTCGATATAATCGTGTGCTTGGCGTACTGTGTCATAATTTGGTTCCATCACATACAGTGCAGGTCCAGGCATTGAGTAAGTTGTAGTACTTGAACTTCCCGTTCCCGTTACAGCGTAAGATTGAATATCCCAATCTGACATATCATTAATTTGTTGTTTAATTATTTTTTTAAAGTCATTTTCTTCCATGCTCATTTGGAATGAATCTGAAACAGAATTTAAAATCGATGTATAGTTTGTAATAATTGCAGGTGACATCGCTTTTTTAAGAATTCCTGTAATTAGAGCTTGTTGGTTTCTTACGCGATCGTTATCACCATTTGGTAGATTATATCGTTCACGAGCAAATATAAGTCCATTTCGACCATCAACATGGTTAATTCCCTCATCAAAATAGACTCCTGCAAATGATTGGAAAGCATAGCGCGAGTAAACATCAACCCCACCTAATGCATCAATAATTGTTTCTACAGAACTGAAATTCACTTTAACGAAATAATCAATGTCAATATCGAAGAGATTCTCTAAAGTAGCCATGGACTCTCCAACTCCATAGATTCCTGCGTGAGTTAACTTATCATACGCACCAAATGATGCAAGTTCAACATGGTAATCACGCGGGATACTGGTTAACAAGATTTGTTTGTCTTTCGGGTTGACCGTCATAATCATATTAACATCTGATCGCGATACTGAAGATACCGGACCGTATGTATCAATTCCGGTTACAAACATACTAAAGGTATCCTTCGAAACATCCGCATTTTTGTTTTTAAAGTCAATATCTTCTTCATAAGCAACTGTACCGATAATGCGTGTTTTTTCATCGAAATCTTTAACTTCATCTTGAATAAATCCACGGTGTGCTTCACTGAGAAGAATAACTTCTTGCGTTCCATCATAAAGATCGTTCGCAAGTTCAGTATAATCTTCATAATCGATAATATTTATATCCGATTTAAATTTCTCATCAATTAATTTTTTACCTTTAATAATATTTTTGGAATCCAGGCGTGTGTTAGCACCAAACGAGAGATCTTTTACGTCGTCAATACTTTTGTATTCTGAATCTTTCATCACAACAACTGAAATCACGTGGGTATCTTTATCTGCCCCTGTTAATTTACCTAGGAAACTATTTCCCGTCACCAAATAACGGGTACCTAGTAATAGGAGTAAACTTAAAACCAAGCTATATATTTTACCAAAATTTTTGAGCTTTCCTGGTTTGGTAAGCAATGTAAATAAGGCACCAATTAGGAATAAGAGCAAGATTGCTCCAACGATAACCATAAGATACTTTGTTGGTATTGCGTTAAACTTATAGATTGCAAACAAAGTAACAAGTGAACAAAGTAAAAATATTAAAACAATTACTTTATCGCGAAATAATATAAATTCTTTTTTATTGTTTTTAGCCATGCTAACCTCCATCACAAATTTGTGATTTTCAACTAATTATCCTTCTTTTCTTCATCGGAATCCGATGATTCTTCATTTTCTTGCTTTTCTTTTTCTTGTTTTTCTTTAGCTTCTTTTTCTTGTTTCTCTTTCTTTTGTTTCTCTTCTTCAGCTTTTTTAGCTTCTAAAGCTTTCTTTTCCTCTTCAGTGAGGTCATTCTCTTCAATCCATTTATTCGATAATTCTACAATCTTCGCCTGTGCTTCATCTACTGTAAGTTTATGATCATAGAGATCACGAAGAATCGGCATAAAGTCTACTTCTTTATAAAGACTTCGGGCAAGTTTGGTTGGATTGTTATCCAAGGCCATAACCGGAGGTGTATCATGGAAATTATATGCACGCATCTTATTCAACAATGCTTCATCCGTCAACGTTAATTCATCAAGATGAATACGATGATAAATTGGAGTTTTCCCCACAGAACTATTATAAATAGACACACCTTCACCACTTCTTAAAATACGAATTACTTCAGCGGCTGCAGAAGGATATTTTGTTTCTTTACGAACAATATACCCATCAACTTCTCCCATAGGAGACATACGATGTTTCATATATTCAGGAAACGGTGCGTAGACATACTCATCTTTGGTACTTGCTTGATACTTATCAGCCATATCGAAATCCGTTATAAAACTAAAAGCCGAACGTCTTTCATAAAAGGCGGCATCCAATTGCCATGGTAAGTCATCCGCTTTAACATCTTTCGGTAATGTCTTATCCATCTTATGAGTGCTCATGGCTTCAATAAAGGTCAAACCATCGCGAAATTCTTGAGTTTCAAATCCTGGGTCCGAACCTTTTTTGGTGAAATTCAGCGTCCAACGTCCACTCGTTAAGAAGGGATAGAATGATGCTTGGTCTTTAAATGATACAGGAAATACCATATCGGTTTTCTCTAGAATTTTATCTGAGGCTTTATATATTTGATCCCAAGTTTCAAATACATCAGGCAATCCTGAATCATCGGAATCATTTAAGTTAAATCCAGCCTCTTCTAAGAGGGTTTTATTGTAAACAAATAATCCACCCTCAATACTGTTTTGAACAAAATAGTATCCTTTTAAATTAATGGAATCTTGAAGTTGAACCGGGATTCGACTCCCTACTACGCTATCCAGATTATTACCTAAGTTCACCAATTGGTCCAAAAAGTATACCGCATTTTTTTGTGATGTAACCATTACATCATACGGAAGTTCTTTTGCCATTTGATCAATACTCAAGGGTTCATGGACTATGTAGGTTAATGCATCAACGTGGTCTGGATGAAGGTCATTCCATGTAGCTACTAAATAGTCCCCTAATTCTTTATTTTCGACTTGAACCGTAAGGGAGGTATCTTCTTCAATATTAAAGTATTCATTGTCCTTGTCATAGCAAACACTTTTGCCATCCAATGTACAACGGCTGTTTAGAAAAAAGAACGAGGTTGAAAAAACTGCAAGTAACAAGACGGCGACAACTCCAATTATGACGCCCTTATTCTCTTTAGGATTTTTTATAATACGTTGTTTTTCATTCTTGTCGTTTGCATTTTCATCAACAATCGTTTGTGTTTCTTCATGATTCATACTTAATTCACCACCTTACCCTGATATGTGTAATCAACATTTTTCAAATCTTCAATCGTTTTCGCTCCAACCAAAACCATAAGTTTTTTTAAATCTTCTAAAAACAAGTCAACTTCCGATAACATCGCTTGCTCTTCTAATTGCGCAATTTTCAAGAAATATCCTGAAATACCGACAGCATCTGCACCGAGAATCAAACATTTGAGTACATGAAGTGGATTTTGAATTCCACCCGATGCAAAGATATCACAAGAATCTTGATAAGCACGGGTCATAATCAAAGATTCAACCGTTGTAATTCCCCAATCCGAAAGATAATCATACCGTTTTCTTTGTGATCGTTCATTCTCAATCCAAACAAAATTCGTACCACCACGACCACTCAAGTCGATATGACGAACACCACATGCATAAAGTTTCGCTACGGTTTGTTCACTCATTCCGAAGCCAACCTCTTTTACAATTACCGGGACATCTACCGCTGCAACAATTGCGGCTATATTATCGATCCAATGCGAAAAATCACGGTCGCCCTCGTCCATCGCAATTTCTTGCGCAACATTGATATGAATACCCAGAGCATCTGCATCAATCATTGCAATCGCACGCTGTGCGTCTTCAACGGATGCGTTCGCTCCCACATTACCAATAATAAAACCATCAGGATTTTCCTCACGCACAACTCGATAACTGGATTCTAATTTATTATCATCCAATGCTGCATGCTGTGATCCTACAGCCATTGGCAAACTAAAAACACGAGCAATTCTCGCAAGTTTACGATTTAAGGCTTCAGTCTTATCACTACCACCTGTCATGGCATTAATGTATATAGGATAATTCACAGGTTTCCCTAAAAAATTAATCGAAGGGTCAATATCCCTTAAATTAATATTTGGTAAACTGTGATGAAGAATCCGAATCGAATCAAAATCCGATTCGTAAACATTTTGACTCAAAGCCAGTGCGACATGTTCGTCTTTTCTTTTTGATCTCATTTACGTTTCATATACTCCTACATCTAGATATAGAATACCATGTTTTTCCCATTCATGTAGCAATCTTGGCTCTTTTTCATGAAAATTTTCAGGTAACAATGCGAATCCACAATCACCACCACCCGATCCAGAAATTTTCGCAGGTAAATTGAAAGTTTCTGCACACTCAATCAATCCTTTAAGCTTAGGGGTTTCAATCATAAGATCCGCATGGTGACCCAAGTCACACATTAGACCCCGATACAGTTCAACCGCTTTCTTAATCATTGAGAAATCTCTGTTTTCACATCCCTTAATAAAATCACCCACGGTGCGTTCCGCACTCAATAGAAACATTTGGTAATAATACGGTTCCAGTTCGCTCAGTTCTCGAACCTTCTCCACATAGGGGGTCGTGCTGTTTGCATTTCCCGACCAACCGACACACAGTTTAAAACAATCTGTTTGCATCGCTTGAATCATTAATCCAAGCCAATCCGTATGCACGAGTTCCATATTGCTCATATCTTCAAGAATCAACCATGTTTCATCGTAACGACGATAAGCGATAATACCTCCGAAACACGTTGAAGCGAGATCCCCACCAGAACTCATTTCGCCGACAATCACTTGTGCCATTACGGATAACTTAAAGAGCTCGATAGGCTCCGCATGAATCGCGTGCTGTTTTAAAATAGCATCGACAACCGCGACAACCACCACTCCACTTGAGCCAAAACCGTATTTCTGATGGTCATCAGCATCAAGTTCACTATCAATTGTGATCTTAAAAGGTTCCATTTTAATCTTTTGATATTTTAAATATCTGCGAGAAATTTCAATTGCCGCTTTAACATGAATTAAAATCTCATTTTGCATAAAAATCTCAGTTCCTTGTAAATGTCCATAAGCACTGCGAATTTCAAAATCATCAGCTTTTTCAATATAGACATTTAAAAAGCGATCAACCGCTGCGATAACAGCAACTTGACCTGGCTCCATGATGGCATACTCACCCATTAAAAAGAGTTTCCCAGGAAATTTAGTATGAATCATCGACATACACCCCCATCCCCGGCGCACAAACCACTGTTTTAATTCCATTTAGATGATTCAAAATGGTATCAACATGTTGATCTGTGGTCATTATTTTAACATTTGGACCTGCATCCATGGTAAAGAATGCAGGAACAACAACCTGTAATTGTCTAATGATATTCATAATTTCAATTGTTTGCGGTTCAAAATACCACATATTTACTGCCATCAAAGATGCATGCATCCTTAAAGCATTTTCTTGAGCCACAGTCCCTACCGTCCAAATGTCATGCTGCTTGAGCGCACGTTCTAGCAAGACTATATCTTTCTCGCTTTGCTCTACCCATGCTGGGTAATAGACTGATGACTCAACGGTTTTATTCATAGCTTCGCTGCTTAAAAACGGTTTTTCTTGGTCATTTAAGATGCAGACAATCATCCTAAACTCTGGCCAAGGCTCCATTTCGATTGGGACTGCAAAACTATCTGCATCTGAAGTGCCATGATTCCATTTTACAAATCCACCGTAAATTGATCGTGAAGCACTCCCCGAACCCAACCGTGCACAACGCGAGACTTCTTCATCCGAAAGATTTAGGGATAAGGTTGCCGCTTTCGCTAAGGCTGCAAAAGCAGAAGCAGAAGATGCTAAGCCAGCTGCTTTCGGTACAAAATTGCGTGAGTAAATACGCGCAAAGCCGGGCAGAGGATAACGTTTTCGAAGTTGGTTCATATACCAAACAACACGATCCTTTTCCTTCCCTTCAACAACAACGTCATCGAGAATTAAAACATCTTCTGAAAGCGAACCATCATATTCCACACGCGTATCCGTATAGAATTGATCTAAGGTTAATGAGAGACTGGAATTATGCGGTATTTTTAATTCCTTGTCTTTTTTTCCCCAGTATTTAATTAAAGCAATATTGGTATGAGCACGAACTGTTTTAGTCATTAAGTTGCTCACCATTCAAATTATAAGCCCATGTGTCTACCGCCCCAGCTTCTTTTAATTTTTGGGAAACATGGATTGAATCTTCTTCATTAGCACACAAAGCGATCATACAACCGCCTTTACCTGAGCCTGTCAACTTGGCCCCAAGTGCACCTTCCGCTACAGCAACAGTCGTTAAATGGTCCAATTTATCATTGCTGACACGAATTGTTTTTAACACTTCATGTGCCAAGTTCATACAGTTACCAACTTCACAGACATTTTTCGTTTGAAGGTGAATGCGAGTTTCATTAGTAAGATCCGCAAGTCGGTTCATAAGTGACTCAACATATTCCGGATTATCCTTCAACATCGCATTCACCTCAGCAACAGCAAGTCGAGTTTGTCCCGATTCACCTGTATCGGCAACAACGAGTACTGCATCCATATCAACTTCAATAATTTCTCCGGATTTTCCACGTTCAAAATAAACTGGCTTCCCCGTAGCAATCGTATTGGCATCTAGACCACTTGGATTTGTGTGATGAATGCGTTCCGCAACGGATACAAGATAGTTTAAATTCTCATCGGATAAATGAATTTTAAATGCGTCAAAAAGACCACGAACAATCGAGACTGATACAGCTGCACTAGACCCCAATCCACGTTGTGGTGGTAATGTCGACATTATAGAAATATGAAGTCCATAATTATCTTTATTTAGAAATTTTAAGGTTAAAGTTATTAATTCTTTGATTCCTGCAATAACTGCAGGTGCTTTTGCTAAGATGCCTTTATAATAGAGGCAATCAATTGTAGTTTCATGTTGATGAAACTCTACTCTGGTTTCAATGCGTGCGGAAGCAAATGGCAATGCAATTGCTGGTTTGCCGTATACCACGGAATGTTCACCCATTAAAATGATTTTCCCCGTCGCAGAACCGATACCATATAGACTCATATAAACACCTTCCAAACATAAATTGCACCTTTATTATACATCATAATGCGCATGATATACCATTTCACACGAATTCCTATAATTAGAGCGCATAAAAAAAAGCGAGCTAAGCCCGCTTGAATTATTATAATGCTTCGATATCTGTATATGAAATCTCAGTTGGTGTTTCACGACCGAATAAAATCGTTAGAACCATCGCTGTTTGAGAATCATCATTCATGCTATCTACTGTTCCTTCAATTCCAGCGAATGGACCTGAAAGAATACGTACAGTATCGCCTTCTTTGAAATTAACGATAAGTTTTTGATCACTCATACCCATGCGTCGTAAGATAGACTCAATCTCTTCATCAGAAACTGGGAATGGTTTAGCACCACCACCTGATGATCCGATAAATCCTGTAACACCTGGGGTATTACGAACGATATACCAAGCTTCATCCGTCATAATCATTTCTACGAATAAATAACCCGGAAATAAGTTACGAAGTTTTTCTACTTTTTTACCATTCTTATATTCAATTTCTTTTTCTTCAGCTACAAGAATTCTAAATAAAGCATCTTCGATACCCATTGATTCTACGCGTCGTTCTAAGTTTTCTTTAACACGGTTTTCATGTCCTGAATAGGTGTTAACAACATACCATTTTTTTTCTTCCATTTTATCCACCAATTCCAATCAATTTCAATGCTGCTACTAACACAACTTCTGTTAGTAAAAAGTAAGCTACAAAAAACAGAACAAATGATAGAACGATTGTTGTGTTTCGTGTCATATCCTTACGAGTAGGCCATTTGATTTTATGGATTTCTTCTTTAATTCCAGCAAAACTAAACCAAGCCATAGCATTTACCTCCTATTTTGTCTCTCTATGTAATGTGTGTCTTCCACATCGTTTACAAAATTTTTTTATCTCAAGTCGTTCAGTAACACTTGAATGATTTCGAAAAGTAGAGTAATTACGTGAAAGGCATTCAGTACATACCAAGATTACTTTTTCTCTTTTATTTGTCATTAAAAAACCCCACTTTCGTGCTACCTAACTTTATCACAATCACAGTGGGGTGTCAATGAACTCACCTGTAGGGAACATCGCGCATTGCAATCAAACGACGCCTCACTTTTTGGATAATATTATCCACATTTTTTGGCGTTATATTAAACTGGTCCGCAATCTCACGATATCCAAATCCCTCTTCTCGCATTGTATAAATTATGCGCTCTTTTTCAGGAATCGTTTGCAGCACCTCATCCTCAATGCGTCGTGCATCTTGATAATGGGCAACGATTACTGGATCGGTCATTATATCCGGAGATTCAATCATATCCGCAAGGTATACAGATTTGTCTTCAGAAACAAACAAATCTAAGGACCATTTACTGTCTAATAATTTGTAAGACTGTGATCGGCATCGACGCAACGCTGTACGCATCGTAGAAACCACACAAAGATTAACATAATATGCAAAGCCTACGTCTTTAATTTCTTTAAATGTATAAATGGCGTCATAAAAGCCTAGAAATCCTTCTTGAAATAAATCTTCGATTCCGATACCGATTGGTTTTTGTTGCGTATACAGTTCGTACGCTCTTTTCCAAAGCAATCGTTTAAACTTTCCCATGACTACATCTAATGCATCTTCACTATTCTGACGAATCATATAAAGATACTCAAAATCGCTTATCATGCAAATCCCCCCATAACTGCATTATTTTCGGCGACGTACAATATCAAAGAGCAATACACCTGTTGCAACAGATACATTTAATGAATTTACACTACCACACATTGGTATTGTGGTTAAAATATCACATTCTTTTTTTACTAGTCGAGAAATTCCTTTACCCTCAGAACCCACAACCAATACCAATGGCATATCAACTTTAAATTCTGTATAATCAACTGCTTCAACTGCATTTTCTGCGGCTACTACCCAATATCCAGCTTCTTTCAGTTCAGCAATTGCTTTTACCATATTTGTAACTTCGGCAACTTTAACTGTGTTTATAGCACCCGTTGAAACTTTCGCAACGGTAGAGGTTAATCCTACACTGCGATGTTTTCCGACGATGACGCCATCCACACCACATGCATCACAAGTTCTTAAAATTGCGCCCAAGTTATGTGGATCTTCAAGTTGATCACACAGCACAATTAAATTGTTTTTTGCATTTTTAATAATGTCTTGCAATGAGTGATATTTATAATCTTGGATTTCAATAACCACGCCTTGATGGACACCATCTGCCATTTTATCCAAGCGATACTTATCAACAAATTCCGGCTTAATTCCAACCGTTTTCGCAAGACTTATAATTTCTTGATAGTTTCCTTTATTAAATAAGTATAAGTTCTTCGGCTTCTGCCCACTTTTTAAATATGCAGTTACTGTATTTTTCCCAAAAATGTAATTCGACATTATAATTCCACCGTTTCTATATATTCTTTCCAAAGCTCATCCAAGCGTTCTTGTCGACCCTCCATATGAAGGTATCCCCATAAAGCCTCAAATCCCGTAGCAATCCGATAAGACATAACATCTGCATTTTTTGCCATTGAGGCACTCTTCGCATTACGTCCACGTTTATAAATACTCATCTCTTCATCCGTGAGCGCTTCGCGTTCAAGTAATGATTTCATAAAATTTGCCTGAGCAATGGCACTTACGAATTTGACGGATGTCTCTTGCAATTGCTTCGTTTTTGTAATGCCTTGTTCAACTAAATACTGTCTTACCTGAAGTGATAAGACCGCATCACCAACAAATGCAAGTACATTTCCTGAATGCATCATATTATATTAGTCCTCGTTCTATTAGTGCAGCGCGGTAGCGGTCTGCATCTTCAAAATCTTTGCGCACTTTTGCTTCATTCCATTGCTTAAAAAGATCACGTGCTGCATCATCAAGTTCAATTCTTTCATAAGAAATCCCCAAAACATCCAGCATCTTCTCAACAGTGACAATGTATTTGGAAACTTCCTGCGCATCAATTTCTCGCTTACGAATTGACCCATTAAGTTTTTTGATTGTATCAAACAAAACAACATTCGCATTAGCAACATTTAAATCATCCGACATGGCTTCCATAAAAGCATTAAATAAATCGCGATCATCCTCTTCGCCAATGCGACTATTCATTTTTTCCAGTTCAATATAGGCCTTATGCAACCCTTGGAAAATTCGCTCCAATTCGCGTTGAGTTTGTTCAATAAGTTCATCTGTAATATTTAAAATGAGACGGTAATGTGTCGACATAAGCAACCATCGTGTGGCATTCTCTCCAAGTTTGTCAATAAACTCTTGAGCCCACATCACATTCCCAATTGACTTACTCATCTTCTCACCATCAATATTAAGCATGGCATTATGTACCCAATAATTAGCAAGATCATGATCGTGAACGGCACGGCATTGTGCGGACTCATTTTCATGATGCGGGAATTTTAAATCTTGGCCTCCACCGTGAATATCAATTTTATCTTGTTTAAACTCATTTTCAATCATCACGACACACTCAGTGTGCCAACCCGGTCTTCCTCTTCCCCATGGAGCATCCCATTTAATTCCTTCATCATCTGTATTTTTCCACAATACAAAATCTAACGGGTTTTCTTTATTACTATTTTCCTCAATACGAGCACCTACCATCAAGTCCTCAATGTTTTGTGAAGAAATGGCACCATATGCTTTCGCTTTAGTAACGCGAAAGTAAACATCACCATTTGAAGGATAGGCATAGCCACGATCGATAAGGTCTTGAATAAAGGCAATGATTTCCTCCATTGTTTCAGTAACCTTCGGTGTCGCGTCCACGTAATCAGCGTGTAATCCTTTGCGCACCTTCTCATACGCTTCAATATAGCGGTTTGCGATTACCTGTTCATCGACCCCTTCATCCAAAGCTTTTTTAATAATCTTATCATCAACATCAGTATAGTTTGATACAAGCTTAACATCATAACCCAATGTTGTTAATACACGACGTAAGAGATCAAATACTACAATAGGACGCGCGTTCCCAATATGAGCGTAATTATAAACGGTCGGTCCACAGACATACATAGACACCGTTCCATCCTCAATGGGTTTAAACACTTCGATTGTATTTGATTTTGAATTATATAACTTCATAATGGCCTCCAAACCTTTGCAATAAGTATATCATAAATAGCCTTTATTTATGCACTGTTCAGACATAAAAAAAGCTATCCTAAAGGATAGCTTGATTGATCATATTTTAAATCAATTAGAATTTTGAAGCAACGTAATGTGCTGTACGTACTAATTGGTTTGTGTATGAAGCTTCGTTGTCATACCATGAAGCAACTTTAACTAAGTTTACACCACCGATTGTTGAAACTTTAGTTTGTGTTGCATCAAATAATGAACCGTAGCTCATACCAATGATGTCTGTTGAAACTAATTGTTCTTCTGTGTAACCAAATGATTCGTTTGATGCTGCTTTCATAGCTGCGTTTACTTCTTCAACTGATGTTGCTTTTTCAACTACTGCTACTAATTCAGTGATTGAACCAGTGATAACAGGAACACGGTGTGCTCCACCATCTAATTTTCCTTGTAACTCAGGAATTACTAAACCGATTGCTTTAGCTGCTCCTGTTGAGTTAGGGATAATGCTTTGTGCAGCTGCACGTCCACGACGTAAGTCACCTTTAGCATGAGGACCATCTAATGTATTTTGGTCATTTGTATAAGCATGGATTGTTGTCATTGTTCCTGAAATAATACCATACTTGTCATTTAATACTGCAGCCATTGGAGCTAAGCAGTTTGTTGTACATGAAGCACCTGAGATAACTGTTTCGCTACCGTCAAGGATTTCATGGTTTGTGTTGTAAACAACTGTTTTGATGTTTCCTGTTGCTGGAGCTGAGATAATAACTTTACGAGCTCCTGCTTCTAAGTGCATGCCAGCTTTTTCTTCAGTTGTGAAGAAACCTGTACATTCGATAACTACGTCAACACCTAATTCTTTCCAAGGTAAGTTTTTAGGATCGCGTTCGCTTAAAACTTTGATTTCGTGTCCGTCGATTACGAAAGCTCCGTCTTTAACTTCGATATCATGATCGAAACGTCCCTGTGCTGAATCATATTTTAATAAATGAGCTAATGTTGCTGCATCTGTTAAGTCGTTAATTGCCACGATTTCCATGTCTTTTGAACCTGTTAATAAACGTGTTGCTAAACGACCAATACGGCCGAAACCGTTAATTGCTACTTTAACTGTCATAGTGTCTATATCCTCCTTATAATTGACATTCTTATTATATACCATATCGACCAATTGTCAATTGTGAGCCAACTAACAATCTATAAAAAATCCCTATTAAACACTGGCTTCCCAAAGGCATGGAAGGCCGAATACGCACTGATAATTTTAATATGATACAAACGTTCAAACAATTCCTTATCATTTACGCGCGCGATAAGAAATGGAGCCTTGACACGGTGCGATTCTGTAAAGATTTTATCCAAACGCTCAGACACTGTCGCATGAAGCCGTACATCCTGCACAGACCTCGATACAAAGGCGAGAAGCCTTACTAAAGAGCCACTCTTGTCATAACAACATTCCACGACTTCAACGGAATGTGGCGCGTTCGTAACGATAGCATACGCAACCAATTCACCATTTTCTTGAAGGCCGATTATTTGACCGTTTTGTTCGCGCATCGTTTTCTTTAGTTTTGAAAAATAATTTGCGTCACGTTTAAAGAATGCAGTGAAATGGTTTGTGAAACGATCATAGACTTCTAACAGACTTTCTGGACTTGGATCGCGAACAATACCTTCCATTCCGAGTGTCGGCAATGAAACTGCAGAAATTGTATAGATATAATTTTCCACGACCGTCTCAAAACCAAACGGTTCAAACCATTCGGGGTGATCCGTTCGGCATAGCGTAATTATATCGGTTCTTGAAACATCGTCTAGCACTTCTGTGATCAACGTTGTCATGGTTTCTTGTAATACATTTGGCCTCATAAACCCACCGACTAAATATGATGCTTTGATATTTTTATCATGGAGTGATAAGACTTTATCATGAACTTGAATTGACGCGAGAATTTCGTCGTGGTCATTCTTACTGAGATAGCATTGCTTTTCATGATAAAAATTATTGAAATAAGCATCAACAGCGCCACGATTTAAGTTTGAGAAAGCATCCTTCCACAAAAAATGTAACTGTTTTTTATCTGCAACATTTGCTTTAGCTATCATGCGTCCACCTCTCTTTTATGACAAACTATTTGTCGTCTTTATCGGTTACATCTCGAGTTGTATATTCAACATCAATGACATCACCATTGTGATTACTTGAATGTGTTTGATCCGTATTTGTTTGTTGGGTTCGTTGTTCCGAATCTTGATAATAATTTCTTGAATTTCCACGTGGTCGACGAACTTCTTGAACCACACGCACAATTGTACTAATCATCCAAATAATTAAAATTACCCCGAATAATTGTGGTAACAATCTAATAATAATCATTGTTATAAAAAATAAAATCAGATATGCAATAATTGAAAACATAATTTATACCGCCTTTTGATAATTATAACATGAAAAAAATATCTCAACCATTTTTAGTGTGGTTCACCAATCATCACATAATGTCACTTTGGATTAGGGAATAAACACATATATCAATATAATGGCCCTGTTCGTACTCCGCTTGCCTCAAGGTTCCTTCGTAATGAAATCCGCTTTTTTCCAATAGACGAATACAGCCTTTATTCTCTGGACAAACCTTAACTTGAAGTCGATTATAAAACTTATGGTTAAATGCGTAATCAATAGCATATTGCAATGCCTCAGAAAGAATGCCTTGATTCCAGTATTCGTACTTTAATTTAAAACTGACTTCAATGCAGTTAAAATCAAGGTCGTAGTTATAGCAACCTACATCGCCAATATAAATATCATTTTCATCAGCAATTACCCAGCGAAATCCGTCAAAACTAGCCTCACACTCTTTAAAACGACTAATTTCATCGAAAGCCTCATCAATACTATCAAAACCTGCCATTCCGTAATATTGCGTAACACGTTTGTCATTCATAATTTTAAAAAGCTCGGATGCGTCAGCATTTTTAGCTTCTCTTAATTTAAAGTTTCTACCTGTGTAATCCACAATCATACTTCCTCTTGATCTAATTTGTCCGCAAGTTCAATCAATTTCTTGAAGCGGTGTTGTAATCCTGATTTGCTAATGGTTTCATTATGCTCTTCCTCATAGTGTTCAATCAATTCATTGAGACTCGCTTCAGGATGGTTCATTCGTAAATCACCAACTTGGATAAGTCGATCCTCCAAATGATTATATCGATTATGCTCAATGAGTTTATAGATAGCATCTAACTGCTGACTACCAGCTTTAATTGTTTTCACTTCATTGGCAACTTCACAGTTATCTAATCGTGTTAATGAGTTTTTAAAATCTCGTTGGATACGGATATCTTCAAATTCTAAGGTATTTACATGCGCACCGGTTATCTTTAGAAAATCCGCAATTTGGTCGGCTGCTTTTACATAGACAACTTGACGATTACGTCGTTCTGTAATTTTCGCAGAAATATCAAAGCGCTCAAGAAGTTTCTGTAGATAAAGTGCTAGTTCTTCACCCTCACAGGATATCTCCATATGATAATTTGCGGTTGTTGGGGCATTTATACTTCCACTCGCTAAAAATGCTCCCGCTAAATATGCACGCGCACAACACTCTTTAAGTGTAATTACACTATAAGGTGTATTTCGCATCCCTTTCGAAGAGTAAATGCCTAAATCTTCTAATATTTCCATTCCACGATCCATTACGCGCAGTATGTATACATTGTTTTTTTTGAATTTTTGTTTTTTTACCACGGTCAAATCGATCTCAACATGATAACGTTCTTTGAGTGACGAAAAGAGTCGCTTTGCAGTCGCAGCATTTTCAATTTCAATTTGTATTTGCATGCGTTTGTTTGCAATGATTAAATTTGAATTAATATGTAGAAATGCGGATAAAAAAGCACGTTCACAACACTCGTGATAAATATTTGTTGATATTTCATGTTTTACTTCACTGCTAAAGGACATCCTATCGCCTCCAATATTTCATAAAATCCTGTTTGAACCTTTTCATGATCGTGGCGGATTTTCCCACCTTCAAAATTCAAGAGTTCTTGATCAATTACTGTGTATGTATGTATTGAGCTCCTAAAGTAAATTGGATGTGAATCTTCTGCTTCGTAATTTTGAATGACATCAGCCGGAATTTCATCTATAGAACGCACGACTAAATCAATCGGTTTTTCGATATGCTTCACGATAGCGTTAACATGATCTTCACCACTATAACCATCCGTTTCCCCTGGTTGGCTCATCGCGTTACAGTAATAAATAATTTTCCCGGTGCTTTTTTGTAACGCTTCTTTTATTTCAGGAATAATAATATTGGGAAGAATTGACGTGTACAACGACCCAACACCCAACAAAATGATATCTGCTTCTTGGATTGCCTTAATTGCTTGTTTACTTGCTTGAACGGCTTCATCGTAATAAACACAATCGATTGAATTATCATACTCAGGAATATTCGACTCTCCACGTACAATTGTGCCATCTTCCATACGCGCACACAGTGTTATTGTTTCTTCAGATGAAGGTATGATATCCCCCATCACATTAAGAACCTTAGATACTGACGCAATAGCATCCATAAAATCTCCGGTCGTGTCCGTTAGTGCTGTAAGAATTAAATTTCCCAAATTATGACCCGCTAAGGTCGAACGCGATTCTTTACTGAATCGGTAGTTCATAATTTCGGATAAGAGATTTTCGGACTCCGCCAAAGCAAGCATGACATTTCGAATATCACCCATTGCTGGGATATTAAAATCTTCGCGTAAACGACCCGTACTTCCACCATCATCCGCAACAGTTACGATAGCACTTATTTCTAAGTCGTCTATGTGTTTTAAGCCACGTAATAATGCAGACTGACCTTTTCCGCCACCTACTACCGCGACCTTCATTACTCTTTATCCTCTGGCATGTCACGATGATCTTTTAATGTATTGTATTGTTTATCATAATTTTCGTAGAGCCAATTCACAATCGATACTGAACGATGTTGTCCGCCGGTACAACCGATTGCAACAGTGAGAAGATGTTTTGATTCCTCAATATAGCGTTCAAACGCATAATCAAGAAATTGCGTTAAATATTTTAAAAATTCCTGAGTTTTATCATCATTGATTACATAATCAAATACTGGTTTATCATTCCCCGTCATCGAACGGAGCGATTCCTCCCAATAGGGGTTGTTGAGAAAACGAACATCAAAAACTAAATCTGCGTCCATGGGTAATCCTTTACGATAACCAAAGGAAATAAAACTGAGAGAGAGCGATTGATTCCCTTCAATTTTAAAGAAGCGCTTAATTCTAGAAGTTAAATTTTGTTGTGTTAAAAATGTAGTATCGATAATAATTGAAGCGCGTGATTTGATATTTGAAAACTCTTCGATTTCAGCATCAATTGCCTCTTCCAATCCATTTGCTAAGTTTGCAACAATCAACGGATGATTACGTCTATTATATTTATAACGTAATAAGAGTTGTTCTTTGCTTGCATCTAAAAAGAGTACGGTTAATTCACATTCTGCATTTTTAAAAGTTCGGTAAAAAACATCGAAATCGGCCGCATTAACACTTAAAGCAAGATTGCTATATGTGCCATCTTTCATCACTTCGATATCTCGAACTAGTTCCTCAATCATAAAAACAGGGAAACGATCAATGCAATGATACCCCATATCTTCCAACACTGCCATGGCACTCGTTTTCCCAGCACCTGATAATCCTGTTACTAAAACTACTTTTTGTTTTTCCATGTTCCACCTCTTACCCCAATTATAACAAAAATCTAAGGCTATGCCTTAGATTTAAGATCTTGAATATAGTGAAATGCATTTTGTGCTGCAACCGCGCCGTCGCTTGTCGCAGTAACAATTTGACGTAAATGTTTTTGAATTACATCACCAGCGCCGAATACGCCCGGAATTGCAGTTTCCAGTTGGTCATTAACAATTAAATAACCTTCATCGTCTAATACATTTAAATCCTTTAAAAAATCTGTTGCGGGAATTGCACCAATATAAGGGAATACACCATCCGTTTCAATAATTAATGGCTCATGCGTTTCAACATTTTCAAATTTCATTCCCGTTAATTTACCGTCGTTATCAACGTAATCAACCGGTATATGTTTCTTGATAATATTTATTTTCTCATTATTAAATACTTGTCGTTGTGCTGACTCATCACCTCTAAAGACATCCCTACGGATAACAAGATTCACTTCACTCGCAAATTGAGTTAGATAGACTGCCTCTTCCAGTGCAGAGTTTCCACCACCGATTACGACAACTTTTTTATCTCTAAAAAACGCGCCATCGCATACTGCACAATACGATAAACCATGACCTAATAAAGCATCATCTTTTTCAAATCCTAGTGTGCGTTCATTCGTTCCTGTTGCAACAATTACAACGTGTGCGCGGTATTCTGAACCATCTTCCGTTTTGATTACTTTGTAATCTCCCTCATCAACAATGCCGTTAACATTGCCGTAGAGATATTCTGTTCCATATGCTGTGGAGTGTTCAAACATTTTCATTGAAAGATCCACACCTGTAACATTATCCACTCCAGGATAATTTTGGACTAAGTCCGTTTTAATCATTTTTCCACCAGGAGCCTCTGATTCCAGCATGCCCGTTTTTAAGCCAGCACGTCCTGCATAGACTGCTGCGGTTAACCCGGCTGGGCCCGCTCCGATTATGATTACATCATAGTTATTGTCCACTCGTGATCCTCCTTCAAGATTTCTTTGATTTCTAATAAATCCGAAATCATACGATTTGGTTTACTTTCTTCTAATTCCTTCTCACGTATTTTATCAAATACATATCCGATAGTAAACGAACCTGCCCGCTGTCCAGCGAGAATATCCGAAGCAGTATCACCGACATAAATCACTTGTCCACGATCGGCATTCATGACTTCCAACGCTCGATCGATTCCCGCAGGATCAGGTTTAACGGGTTCAAATTGATCTGATCCTAACACAGTTTCAAAATACTTGGCATCAATTCCAGTTACTTCCATTCCTAGTTCAATTATAGAAGTGATTTTGTTTGAAACAATGCCCATTCGGTAACCTTCTTCTTTTAAGTAATCTAATAATGAAATTGCATGTTCCATTGGAACAACCATGGTTTCATGCAGTTCATGATTAATGCTTCGATATGTTTCAATTATTTCTTCAATTTGATTTTCTTCAAAATATTTACTAAAAGTTTGTTGCAAAGTAGGCCCTAAGAAGGTTCGAATTTCTTCTTCGCCCAGTTCATAGCCCGGCTTATAAATTTCAAAAACACGTCTGAATGTTTCGAGGATACTAGCTTGTGTATTTGCTATGGTACCGTCAAAGTCAAAAAGAATAATTGGCTTTGGACGTTTCAAGATTTTTTTGAATGCACCCATATAGCCCGCTACACCGATGACCACGAAAATTACCGAAACAAATTGAGCAACCCGAATCGGACCAAACATTAAACTATCGGCACGGAAGCCCTCAATGAAAAACCGTGTTGCACCATACCACATCATGTATGCAAACGTTAAATCACCGCGTTTTACTTTACTGAATTTTTTTAAGACAAAAACAATGAGAATCCAACCTACTAGATTTGCTACACTCTCATAGAAAAATGTTGGTTGTCTGAATGCACCATCAATAAACATCATATCTTTAAACCACAGTGGAAAATGATTATAAAAGCTTTCTTGAACAACACGTCCATAGGCTTCCTTATTCATAAAATTACCCCAGCGGCCGATTGCTTGCGCAAGTAAGATATTCGGAATGATCAGATCAGCCCATTGCACAAAATTGAGGCGGCGGCGTTTCGTAAACCAATATCCAAAAGCAACCCCAGCAATAAGTCCACCTTGAATTGCAAGTCCACCTTCATGGATTGCGAAAATACGTAACGGTTGAGCTAGGTAGGTCTTAAATTCAAAAAATAAAACATACCATATGCGGGCGCCTAGAAATCCTGCAATGAGCGACCCCATAAATAAATCTTCAATATCATCTTTTTTATAGCCTACCTTGAGTAGGTGGCGTTGACTAATATAATAGGCAAGAAAAGCACCAGTCATAATTAAAATTGCATACCAAGCAATACTTACTGGTCCTATTTGCACGAATGTTTGAGTATTTGGGAAAAACTTAATCATCAACATTCTCCTTTGCTTGACGTTTTATAAATTCCATAACACGCTCATCAAATATTTCAGCGCTGTTAATACCGCGTTGTTTAAGCATATGATCACGGACAGCAGATTCAACCAATACCGCCATATTACGACCTTCTTTTACGGGAAAAACAAGATGGGGAATTTCAAGACCTAACGCTTCATAAGGAAGTTGTTCCTCAATTCCAGCACGAAGGTATTGTTGATTATCATCCCATTTAGTGAATTCGATAACAAAATTAATTTCTTCTTGTTCAAGATAGGATCGCACGCCAAACATTTGACTTACGTCAATAATACCGATGCCTCGTATTTCGAGCATACCACGTAATAATTCTGGTGCTGTACCCATAATTTTATCTTTAACACGTGTAATGTCTACACGATCATCGGCAATGAGCGCATGACCACGAAGAATGAGTTCAAGAGCGACTTCACTTTTCCCCATACCACTCTCACCAATAATCAATACACCCTTACCAAAAACGTTCATCAATACACCATGAACATTCCCCGTCGGAGCAAGAACTTCATCTAAAAATGTCACAATCTCAACCATAATGTCAGAACTTGGTCGATCTGTTACAAATACAGGGAAATTCTTTTCATTCGCAACTTTACAGAGTGTTGGTGGGCATGGATTACCACCAGTTATAAGTGCAAATGGTGTTTCCTCGTTCAGAATGGTATTAAACCGTTCTTCCTGGTTTGCTGCATCCAACGTTTTAATAAACGATGATTCTTTATTACCAATTATAACAACACGCTTTGGTTCTGCGTGAGCATAAAAGCCTGTTAACTCTAAACCTGGACGATTGGTGTTAGGAAGCGTAATTCGTCGCTTTAACGATTCACGATCCCCCGCAACTTGTTTAAATCCAAAATGATTAACGAGTCTTTTTACACTGCATGATACTCTTTCTTCCATAAATTACCCCTTTTCTAATACCCCTTTAAGATAGTGACCGGTATAACTCTCTTCAACATTTGCGATATCCTCTGGTGTTCCACATGCTACAAGGGTCCCCCCTGCTTCTCCACCTTCAGGTCCAAGATCAATAACATAATCAGCATTTTTAATAACATCTAGATTATGTTCAATCACAACAACAGTATCACCATTCTCGACAATACGTTGCAGCACACCTGTAAGTTTTTCAACATCGTAACTATGAAGACCGGTTGTTGGTTCATCGAGTACAAACATTGTTTTTCCAGTTGATGGTCGCTGCAATTCACTCGCGAGCTTCACGCGTTGTGCCTCACCACCTGATAATGTGGTAGCAGATTGGCCTAGTTTAATGTAACCTAACCCAACATCTTGCAAGGTTTCTAAGCCTTTACGAATTTTCGAGATTGGCGCAAAAAATTCTGTCGCATCATCGATACTCATATCCAAAATATCAAAAATTGTTTTTTCCTTATAATGTACTTGAAGTGTTTCATCATTATATCGTTTTCCATCACATTCACTACATTTAACAAATACATCTGGTAAAAAGTGCATTGAAATCCGTTTTACGCCATCACCCTTACACATTTCACAACGCCCACCTGAAACATTAAATGAGAATCGACCTTTGTCGTAACCGCGCATTTTCGCTTCAGGCGTCTTAGCAAACAACTCACGAATATCATCAAACACACCTGTATAGGTCGCTGGATTAGAACGTGGTGTTCTACCAATTGGATTTTGATCTATAGTAATCAACTTATCAATATTATCAAGACCTTTAATTTTTTTGTGTTTTCCCGGTTTAACCCGTTGTTTTCCAAGTGCATGGTAAACTGTCTTGCTTAAAACTTCATTGACAAGTGACGATTTACCACTTCCACTCACACCCGTTACCGCAATAAAGGTTCCTAAAGGAAACTTAACATTAATCCCTTTTAGGTTGTTTTCTGCGGCTCCAAGAATTTCGATTTTCTTTTTGTTTCCTTTGCGACGTTTTGTAGGCGTCGGAATTCGACGTTTACCGCTTAAATACTGTCCTGTTATCGATGCATCATTTTCTAATATTTCTTCTAAAGGACCGTTAGCGATGACTTCTCCACCTAAAGCACCAGCACCTGGACCAATATCCACAATCCAGTCTGCTGCTTCCATGGTTTCTTCATCATGTTCTACAACAATTAATGTATTCCCAAGATCACGCATATTCTTTAAAGTTTCAATTAAGCGCGCATTATCTCGCTGGTGAAGTCCAATAGATGGTTCATCCAATACGTAAAGTACCCCCGTAAGACGTGATCCAATCTGTGTTGCTAATCGGATACGTTGTGACTCCCCTCCTGATAGACTTCCTGCTATTCGATCAAGGGTTAGGTATTCTAAGCCAACATCTTTAAGGAATGTTAAACGTGATACGATTTCTTTAATAACGAGTTCTGCAATATTTGCTTTCATTTCATCAAGCTCTAATCGTTCCATAAAATCGAGAGCATCTCCGATTGACTGCTCCGTAAACTGACTAATATTTAAGTCGCCTACTCGAACACTCAAAGCCTCTTGGTTTAATCGTGCACCATGGCATTCCGAGCAAACTGCTTCACCCATAAACGATCCGTACCATTCGCGAGATGAAGAGGAAGTTGTATCGCGATGTCGACGTTCAATAAGATTTACGACTCCTTCGATCGGTTCATTACGGTGGAAACTATTCCCCGACCGGGATTCAATAACATATTTAACAGGAACAACACTACCATAAAGTAATATTTCCATCTGGCGTTTTGTAAGCTTGTTAATGGGTTTATCCACATCAACTTTCGCAAATTCAATTAAGTGTTCAAACGTTTGCCACTCAATATTTTGTGTATTAACAATATTTTTGTAATATCGAATACCACCTTGTGCAATGGATAACGATGGATCAGGGATTAAGAATTCTAAATCCACTGACTGTGTCATCCCTAAACCATTACAGTTATGACACGCACCCATTGGAGAGTTGAAAGAAAACAATCTCGGCTCAATTGAGGCGATACTAAAACCGCACTCTGGACAAGCAAAGTTGCTCGAAAAGACCATATTTTCTTCTCCGACTTTAACTACTACAACGCCTTCGCTTAAATTTAAAGCAGTTTCAAGCGAATCGCTTAAACGGTACCGGCTATCTTCTTTTTTCACAATTCGGTCGATGACTACTTCGATATCATGTCGATTATTCTTTTCAAGATTCACTTCTTCATCTAGCATAGTTAAAGCACCATCAATATAGGCTCGTACGTATCCTTCTTTACGAAGTTGATCAAGTAAGTCTCGATGTTCCCCTTTTTGTGCTTTCACAACTGGAGCTAATATTTCCAATCGTGTTTTATCCTCAAGGGTCATAATTCGATCAACCATTTGTTTGATGGTTTGTGAAGTGATTTCAATATTATGGATTGGGCAGTATGGAATTCCCACACGCGCATATAAAAGACGCAAGTAGTCGTAAATCTCAGTTACCGTCCCAACTGTCGAACGCGGATTATTACTTGTTGTTTTTTGATCAATCGCTATGGATGGAGAAAGCCCTTCAATAAGTTCTACATCTGGTTTTTCCATATTTCCTAAAAACTGACGAGCATATGAGCTGAGTGACTCAACATATCGTCGTTGACCCTCTGCATAAATCGTATCAAATGCTAAACTCGTTTTACCAGACCCTGATAATCCAGTCATAATTACAAGTTTATTTCTAGGAATTTCTAAACTAATATTTTTTAAATTGTTTTCTTTTGCACCTTTAATAATTATTTTATTGTTTTCCATATCTCTCACCTACTTGTTAAATTATAACATGTTTATCGTTTCCACAATACCGCTTTACTCATGGTTAATTCGATTTAAGATATAAGCAGAAACGTCATGGTATTCGTGTCGATCGTATACAAAGTTTCCGAAGTCCCCCACACGATCACATACCACAGAAAAAATTGTAAGCATTGATTCGAGTGCATTGATGCAATGCTCTCGCGAACCTAAATTATAGGTTGCGAGTACTTTTTGCCACATGTTTGGACTGATATATCGATCCAATCGCTTATAGTTTTTCCCAACACTTAAAGAAAAGTTTGTTTCAAAACCGACTTGCCACGCAATCATTTTAAGTAACATCGATCGCATGTCAGACAAATAATCCATTGCATAGATAGGTTCGTTGCGTTCTATCCCTTTCGCTACGTAAAGCGATAACCATAACATTTCATTAATACAATCACGGTATTTTTGTTCTGAAGGCTTTTTGACCCAGTAATTTTGATCAGTAGCTGGAGCGACACCACTAATTATTGAATCTTTATCCATAATAACTTCTACTAACCGATCACGCTGAAGATATTGTTCAAGATTTTCAAGGGGTATAAACGTAAAATCAATACGATTTCCATCTTGAAATTGAACTAAATAATGATAATCGATTATATCAGAGTGTGTCTTCAACGTAAAATCATCCGGCTTTTGCATCATCAAAATCGGTCCAAAATCATCGAGCCACGAAGGATCCTTCGTAAAAAAATCCATCTCATCAACAATATAAGCAATATCATAATCTTGTAAATGGTCTTTTTCCACATTCTGATTAACCCTTGATCCATTCATGGCAACAATTCGAATATGCTTGTTTTTCTTCGCAAAACTAAGAATTGCCGTCATCATTTCAGTTTCAGTTCTCATGCGATGCCTCCTCTAACAATAAATAATAACAAAGACCAAGATATCCTTGGTCTTTGTTTAAATACTGATATCCTCTAATTGACGATTAATTCGTTCCATATATACCTCATTATAAATATTTAATGGAATTGCAAGCCGCGATGCTTCAATAAAATGGATGTCTTTTTCTAGAGAACTACTATCGTTAAAATAAATTGATGGTACTTCCAGCGATGCCCAACCTTTTTTTTCCATTATTTTATAATCAAGTGCATTGACTCCAAAAACTAAATAACCTTTAATTTCGTCGCCTGGTTTTACCAATTCTTTGTCTTGATTGGTAGAAAGATCAAATCGTTTGATTTCAAGTAATTCTTCACCTGGAGAATAAAGATAGCGATGCATCATGCGATTATCATCAATCCGTATATATTCCGGCGTTTCCATATAGACGTTTTCTTGTGTTTGGTTGTTTAAAGACATATTCAGGATTAGAAATGCCATGTAGTTACGATCATTAATATTTGAAATTGATTCAGAATTGACAGTTTCAATCAGTTCAACATCATGAACGGTAACCTCAAAATCCCCATATGAAACCCAGAAAGGTTGCTTTGAACGGTAGATACTCTTTCCAAATTCAATGCCTGTGTTTTCATTCATATCACTCGTAAATGCATCCATAAGTCCCGTTGTTTTTCGTTCTTTAAAATCATAATCACTCCACCCTGGCTTAAGCAAACGTAATGTTTGGGCAATGGGGGCCTGACCCGTATAACCGATCCCTGTATTACCAACCGCAACTTTTAAGACGATGGTCACAAGCGCAGCTAAAATGATGATGAGTATAAATATTTTCGATTTTGAAGTATGCATACGCAAAAGTCCCACCCTTCTTTGTCTATTATCTCATATCTTTATGAAAACTGCGAAAAAAAGACCAAGTTTCCTTGGTCTACAGACTTGCTTTCATTTCTAAAACAATATCTCGCAACTGTGCAGCTCTTTCAAAATCGAGTAAGGCTGCTGCTTCACGCATTTCTTTTTCAAGACGTTGAATGAGTTCATCCACCGCTTTTTTATCTTTACGTATCCCTTTATTGTTTCGGATTCGATGCGTTAATTCTGCAGTCTCTTTTCCTGCAATAACATCACGAATTTCTTTTTTAATTGTCTGTGGTGTAATGCCATGTTTTTCATTATAAGCAATTTGAATGTTTCGACGTCGTTGTGTTTCATCAATCGTCTTTTTCATCGAATCAGTTATTCGATCAGCATACATGATTACATGTCCATTCGAATTTCGCGCAGCTCGACCTACGATTTGTACAAGCGAACGATAGGATCGCAAGAACCCTTCTTTATCCGCATCTAAAATCGCTATCAAACTTACTTCTGGAAGGTCAAGACCTTCTCTTAAAAGGTTAATCCCAACAACTACATCATACTTTCCTAAACGCAAATCACGTAAAATTTCGATACGTTCAAGCGTTTTCGTTTCATGATGAAGGTAGGCAACTTTGATACCAGTTTCCAAAAGATAGTTTGTAAGGTCTTGAGCCATCTTAACGGTTAAGGTCGTGATTAGCACCCGTTCATTCCGTTCTCGACGTTCTAAAATTTGATCAATGAGATCATCGACTTGACCCTGACTCTTCTTAATTTCGATTGTCGGATCTAAAAGTCCTGTTGGACGAATGATTTGCTCAACAACTTTATGGTCTACTTTTTCAAGTTCATAATCTCCTGGTGTCGCAGAAACATAAATCGTTTGTTTTTGAACACTGGTGAATTCCTCAAACGTCATTGGACGGTTATTCAAGGCACTCGGCAGTCTAAATCCATATTCCACAAGAGTACGTTTTCTCGATTGATCACCGTTATACATCCCCCGCACTTGAGGTAAAGAGACATGTGATTCATCAACTACAAAAAGATAGTCCTCCGGAAAATAATCAAACAAAGTATATGGGCGTTGTTGAGGATCACGTCCGTCAATATGCATCGAGTAGTTTTCGACACCTGAGCACATCCCAAATTCTCTTAGAGCTTCGAGGTCATACTCCGTTCGTTGCTTGAGCCGTTGATATTCTACAAGTTTATTTTCAGCTTCAAAATATGCAAGTCGTTCATGAAGTTCTTCCTCAATGCGATCTGCTGCCGTACGAATTTGATCCATATCGCGCGCATATTGGTTTGCGGGAAAAATATCGTAAACCAGGTAGCCCTCTCGAACATTACCAGTAATACGATCAACTTCCACAATACGATCAATTTCATCACCAAAAAACTCTATACGAACAACAATATCGTCTCGATCACCACGAACAATTTCTACTACATCTCCACGCACGCGAAACGTACCTACACTTTGTTCCATATCATTACGAATATATTGACGCTTTACAAGGTCACGCATAAGGTCTTCTCGTGTTATTTCTTGTCCTACACGCATTACATAAAGCATTTCTTTATAGTAGCTTGGGTCTGCGGTAGCGTAGATACTTGCAACAGAGGCGACAATGATTGTATCCCGTCGCTGAAGCACTGAGTTTTGCGCAGCATGTCGTAACATATCCAGTTCTTGATTAATCATTGAACTTTTTTCAATATATGTATCCGACCCCGGTAAATATGCCTCAGGTTGGTAATAATCAAAGTTTGAAACAAAATACTCAACACGATTGTTTGGGAAAAATTCTTTGAACTCTGAATAGAGTTGTCCCGCAAGAGTCTTATTATGGACGAAAACAAGCGTTGGTCGATTTAATTTCGCTATAACCTGACTAACTGTAAATGTTTTCCCAGTTCCAGTTGCTCCCAGGAGCACTTGTTCTTTTTTTCCGTCAGCGATCCCTTGAGTCAGTTCTTCTATCGCTTTTATTTGATCACCTTTCGGTTCAAACTTCGAAACAAGCTCGAACTTATGTTCTGTTTTACTGGCCATTTTTTACAACCTCAATTGCTTTTTTCAATTGTTCATCGCGTGCATTACGATTACTTGACCACTCTGAAACTACAGAACTGTACAATTGTTCTTGCACATTATGGTCAATTGTATCGTTAACACTCAAACCAAAATCTGTTTTATATTTCTTTAATGCATCCGCGGTGGATTGATCATAATATNCGTCAGTGCGGCCCTTATGATAGTCTAAAAATTGTAAAGCATTTTGAGTGTAAACAACTGCTTCGTGAACAGTATCTTCATGGATTTCAAATCCTTCTTCAAGCACCACAAAATTAGTATAGAAGATATCCGGAAGTTTCACTTCAACATCAGGTTTTATCCCCACACCATGAATATTATTTCCTTTAGGCGAATTCCATTTAGCGATTGTTACTTTTAAAGCACTCTTGTCATTATACTCATGTTGAGTTTGAACGGTACCCTTACCGTATGAATTCACTCCCACAACTTTTACCCCACGATTTTCCTGCAATGCAAGCGTCAAAACTTCTGAAGCACTTGCAGATTTTTCGTTAATGAGGACAACCATATCTTTGAACGGATACTTGCTCTTTTCACTATCTGTAACTTTATACACTTTTTCCGAGTGGTTCATGAAATCTTCTTGGTAAACAATGTCATCATTATCAAAGAAAATTCGCGCAATATCTTCGATTGCTTGAAGATACCCTCCACCATTATCACGTAAATCAATAACAAGTTTATCAACACCTTGATCTAAGAATTCGTCAAGATATAGTTTTGTCGCATCCGCAAGGTTTTTACCAAAAGATGAGATTTCAATATACCCTACACCGTCACGGATTTCTCCCCAAANCAACGCATTAATTTTTCCGCGTTTAATATCAAACTCTATTGGTTTTTGATCACGCAATACTTCAACTTTAACAGGAGTACCTTCTTTCCCCATAATTAATTCTTGGATTTTATCACGTTCAACGGTTTTAATATCAACACCATCGACCTTAGAAAGTACGTCACCAGCTAGTAGACCGGCTCCCTCTGCTGGCGAACCTTTAAAGACACGGGTGATAATATTTGCGCCATTTCCAGCATAGTATTGTACACCGATTCCATCAAAATTCATGTTGATGGATTCATTTAAAGTCTTCATTTCTTCTTGAGTCATGTAGGAGGTATGTTGATCCCCATTTTTTTCAAGCATCCCCTTGATCGCATTATCAATCATCTCTGATTCTGGATGCTCCATATCTGGTTTAAAGTACCAACTTCCAAGCAAATCACGATAGACACGTTCAAAACGTTCTACCCCTGCGTGTGCATCGGTTGGACCTGCCGCAATGTTAGAAATTTTATTAAATTGCGTACCAATTAAAAATGCTACAATCACTATAATGATTATTTTAAAAGCTTTTCGACGTTTCTGTTGATCTTTTGCTATTTCATCGGGCCAACGATGGCGTTCGAGTTTTATACTTACTTTTTGATCTTTATCTTTCAATGAAATCACCTCAATATGGTTCTAGTTTATCATAGTCTAGGCAATGAGCGGTAATATAGACCGTGATAAAAATATAATCTAATAATATCCTAGCACATGGACATGAGAATTCAATGTTATAATATTAATAATCACAAATTAATCACGGAGGATTATATATGAAACGGATAGCAGTATATTGCGGATCTAAGATGCCCGAACAAGAAATTTATCGAAGCGAAGCGATTGCCCTCGCGACCTATTTTGTCGAACATGACATTCAACTCATTTACGGTGGTGCACAAGTAGGTATAATGGGGGTTATTGCTGATACGATGCTTAATCTGGGTGGATATGTTATCGGTGTTATGCCGAAAGTGCTCGCAGATAAAGAAATCTTGCATCAGGGACTTTCAGAAAGTATTATTGTTAATGATATGCATGAGCGTAAAGCACTCATGATGGATTTAGCTGATGGTTTTATTGCTTTTCCAGGTGGATGTGGAACGATGGAAGAAATTTTTGAGGTTATTACATGGAATCAAATTGGAATCCATCATAAACCCTACGGTTTCTTGAATCTTGATCACTATTACGATGGTATTCAATCTTATTTAAATCATGCCGCAGAAGTTGGGTTTTCCACAAAAGAACAAATTGATCGCATCATTTTCGAAACTACATTTGAAGGTTATATGAAGCGCATGAATCAACAGTTGGATATGCTTCTTTCTTTAACCAATCCAAACGACATCAATTAAATCTATAAAAAAAACTGAATCTTTTCTAAGACTCAGTTTTTTTGTCTAATTAGTAAAGGCCTAATGTAGATTGTGGATGTAATCGGCACGGAACACCATATCCTTGGTCGCATCTACGTCCACCACTACTTGCAGAACCGGTACCAAAGTTCATAGTACTATTCTCTGCCCACAGACTCCATGCATCATAAATTGTGCCTCCACCCATATTTATTGTTTCAATATGTAGGTGAGGTCCTGTCGAGGCACCCGTATTGCCTGTAAGCCCTAATACATCACCCGGATAGACAATTTGACCTGAACCGACATAAACCGTATTCAAATGGGCAAATAATATTCCGTAGTTTTGTCCGTTAACATGAACCAAGTATGATACGTAGTTTCCATAACCACCACCGCAACTCCAATCACCTTCGGAGCAACCAGAATTTGTAGCGACAACCATACCGGTTCCTACCGAACGGGCATTATTTCCATAATAAACTTCTAAATCAACACCCATGTGAGGTGATCCCCATTCATAGGCCCAAACGCTGTTTCCAACACGATAGACGCCTGCATCTAATGGTAAAGAAAAACCGCTTGTTGAACCACCACCATTGGAGCCCCCGTTCGAACCACCATTTGAACCACCGCCATCATTATTGGATTCTTCGCCCGATGATTCGCCGCCTGACGATTCGCCACCTGATGATTCATTTCCGGATTCTTCAGAACCCGAATTATTATTTTGTTGAGAATTAGCTAATTCATTGGCCAATTTTTCGGCTAGTTCTTTAATTCTTCCCTCATGATCCGCATTAACATACTTAATTTCTTCGAGTTGATCTTGTAGTTCCGCTTCTTGTTTTTGAAGTTCTTTTACAATTTCTTCAACATGTTTTTCATAGACTTTAGCCGTCTGTTTTTGTAATTCGATATCTTCTTTATGTAATTTAATTTCTTCACGTTCGACTTCTTGAAGTTTTTTATCTGCTTCAAGTTCGAGTTTAATTTCATATATCGAGCGAACCAATTCTTCGTTATAACGCTTGATTGAACTCAATACTTCAAAGCGTCTAACAATCTGTGAAAAATCTTCTCCAGTCATCATAAATTCAAAATAACCGTTCACCCGTGTAGCAGATTGTGCATTAAGCATATATGACTTAACCTTAACATCCGTCTCATCAATCTTTGCTTGGCGTTCATCAATTGACTTTTGTAATTGAACAATTTGCGCTTCCGATACAAGAATTTCACCCTCGATTTCGGCAATTTTCGCATCCAACGTAGCGATTTGTTCTTTATAACCATCTAAATTTTTCATTTCTTCACTTAGATTCGCCTTGATATCTTTTTGTGAACCTTCAAGTGCACTCAATTTTTTCTTATTTTCTTCAATTTCTGCTCGTCGTCGTTCTTGCTCTTTTGTTTCATCTGATGTTGCAAATACCGTTGTTCCAAGTGCTGGCGTTATTGCACCACCAAAGACAACCAATGCAAGAAAGATACACAGTCCATTTTTGATTATTTTTTTCATACAATCACTCCTATTTCGTAATAGTACAGAACTATGAAAGATTCATAGACGAGTAGGGTACAAGGCAAAGAAAGTACAAATTATTATTTGTACTCTTTTTATTATTAAATTCCCAATGTTTGACGTGGATACAAGCGACATGGTACACCATATCCTTGATCACAACGTCTCCCTCCATAGGAAGCAGGACCAGTCCCGAATTGTGGGTCTCCATTCCAACGATTCCAAGCATCTAAAATTGTTCCCGGTCCCATGTCAATCGTTTCAACATGTAAATGTGGTCCAGTTGAAGCTCCTGTATTTCCCGAATATCCGATTAATGCTCCCGCAGAAACCACTTGATTTCTCGACACGGATACACTTGATAAATGGGCCGAAACAATTCCATAGTTATGTCCACCTACGTTTACAAGATAAGAGATGTAGTTTCCATAACCACCACCACAACTCCAATTTCCCTCATAACAGCCCGAGTTCGTTGATACTATTAGACCGTTTCCAACCGCAAACACGGATGTACCACGATTAACACCTAAATCCACGCCAGCGTGAGCACTTCCACCGTACTCAGGGGGATATTGCCACACATCAGCGGTTACATCAAACGAGCCTGAAGGAAGCGGTAATGTAAATCCATTACCGCCTGTTCCAGGAGTAGATGGAATTTGCATTTGTTTAATCTTTTCTGCATCTGCTTTATTTTTATCGTTGATGGTTGCAATTTGCTCTTGCGCTTCCTTCTCTTTTTGATGAAGTTCCGTAATAACAATACGCACTCGCTCTTCGAGAAGTTTCGCTTCTTCTTTTTGAATTTCAGTTGCTTCTTTGCGCAAAACAATCGCTTGTTTTTCTTCTTCTTGTTTAGCTTTATCCGCTTCGAGTTCCGCTTTCACTTCATTCATTTCACGGATAAGGTCTTCGTTATATCGTTTAATTGCACCCATACCTTCAAGGCGTCGAATCATCTCTGCAAAGTCTTCAGCACCCATAACAAACTCAAAATAACCATTTACACGAGAGGATGACTGGGCATTTACCATATAACCCTTTACTTTTTCTTCTGTTTCTGTAATTTTCTTTTCACGTTCTTCAATGCTGACTTGAAGGCGTTTAATTTCTTCTTCTGAAGTTGCAATCGCAGTCTTCATTGAGGCAATTTCTGCTTCAAGATTTTTAATTTGTTCACGATACTCGTCCAACTTAGCGACTTCTTCAGAAAGTTGTTCTTTTATATTAGCTTGTTTTGATTGTTGCTCTTTAAGTTCTTTTTCTCTTTGTGCAATATTATTGTTGAGAGATTCGATATCTTCAGCATGGATTGGAACCGCAACAAAAACGGGTGCCAGTACTCCAGCAAGCATTAAGACAACTACTAATATAATAATTAAATTTCTGAAGAATTTTTTCATCGTGACCACCTTAAGAATTTACCCACTGAGAACACACTTCCCAACGCTCCTACAACGATCCCTATAAGTGCTAGAATCCCTGATATTTGAAGTGATAATGGATAGACTGGCACCAATTTAAACATTTGTGATATTAAAACACCACCTGTTGCTTGATATAAATATTGATATCCAAATATCGATATAATAATAGGAATGACTGAACCCAGTAATCCAATAACCATACCTTCGATAATAAACGGCCAACGGATATACCAATTGGTAGCTCCTACCGTTCTCATAATACTGATTTCTTTACGACGGGAATGGATGGATACGCGAATCGTATTTGAAATTAAGAACACCGCAATAACTGCAAGTGTGATGACAATAATGAAACCGACATTACGTACTTGCTCTAACATTCCAAGGAAATCTGTTGTACCACTTCCACCATAACTTGTTTTATAAACACCTTCTATTTTAGCAATTTTATTCGATAAATCTTTGATTTCATCACCCGACTTCGCATTGATTAAAAATGCATTTAACATCGGATTATTTTCACCGCGATAGCCTCCATAAAGACTTTCTGCGTCTTCGGAATCATTAGCTCTAATAAAAGCATCAAGTTCATTTTCTTTAGAAGAGAACTTAACGTCTAAAACTTCAGGCAATTGTTCGATTTGTTTTTGTATTTCATTAATTTGTGACTTTTCTTCAAAATCATTAGATATTTGCGCATGAATCTGCACACTTTGTTCCATTGATTTTGTAATCGTACTAATGTTAACACTTAAGAATAAGAATATAGACATTAATAAGAGCGTCACGGTTACTGATGAAATACTGGATAATGATAATGCAAAGTGTCGTGTAACACCTGTAAAACCATCTTTGATATGACGCCAGACTCTACCCATGGTTGATATATCCTCCCGCAGTCAAATCCGCAACCAAATGACCTTCATCTAAGGCAATCGTCCGCTTTTTGTTTTTATTTACAATTTCAACATCGTGTGTGACCATTACGACTGTTGTTGCTTCTTCTTGATTAATTCGTTCCAATAATTGGATAATTTCTGTCGATTTATCAGGATCAAGATTTCCTGTAGGCTCATCACAAATTAAAACTTTAGGTCGATTCGCAATCGCGCGACCTATCGCAACACGTTGTTGTTGCCCACCCGACAATTCATTTGGATATGCATTTGCTTTTTCTGTTAAGTCTACAAGTCTTAACACTTCACGTACGCGTTTTCGAAGTTCAATACGAGGTGTATTAACAACTTCCAATGCAAACGCAATATTCTCAAATACTGTTTTACGTTCTAATAATTTAAAGTCCTGAAATACTACACCAATGTGACGTCTATAGAGCGGCACTTTTGAGTGCTTCAATTTACCAACATTAAATTTCCCAACTTTTACAGTTCCTTTAGTAGGTATTTCTTCACCATTTAATAAGCGAATCATTGTTGATTTTCCTGAACCTGTCGGCCCAATAATATAGACGAATTCGCCTTGTTCAATTCCAAGATTAATATTATAGAGCGCGTTAACACCGTTTTTATACTGTTTTGATACATTTTCGAAATATAGCATCGATCAACTCACTCCTTTTGTCATGTGTTATTATATCACACTGTTTATGACCGTAATGTGAAAAACTATGGTAGGCTATGTGATTGGAGCCTTCATAAACCCTCTTCCATGCACTTCCGTAGCATCTGATACAATCAGGAAGGCATTGGGATCAACCTCTTTTACAAGGCGTTCTAATTCTACATATTGGTCTTTCATTAATACCGTTAGAATAATCTCTCGTGATTCATTCGTGTACCCGCCAGTGGCCGGAATCCGAGTTGACCCGCGATCAATCATTGTATGAATACGATCTAATACTTCATTAACTTCATTCGTAATGATAAATACTTGTTTTGCTTGTTCACCAGAAATCATTTGAACTTTATCGATCGCCACCGCTGAAGTAAAAATCGATAGGAAACCAATGAGTACATTATTCAGTCCATAACTCTTCAACCCTAAAAGCACTGTGACTGTGTCAATAAGGGCAATCCAAACTGAAACCTTAATTCCCGTATATTTCGAAAGAATTAATGGTGGTATATCCATACCCCCTGTACTTGCTCCAGTTCTAAATGTTAGACCTAAGCCAATTCCCATTAATGCGCCACCAAAGATGGAGGCAAGAATCGGATCAATTTCTGGAGCATAGCCAATTGCCGAGAGAATATTTATCAGTAACGGCGATAATATTGTACTCGCTAGTGTTTTAATTGCAAATCTTTTTCCAAGGAAAAAAAGTCCTAGTAAAAATGATGTTCCATAAATTATATTTATCATCAATTCTTTTTCAATCCCTAAAAATGGGTAAAGCGCAACGGATACACCCGATACGCCCCCAGAAAGAATATTGTTTGGTAGTATAAAAAATGTTACAGCTATTGCTAGTACGAAGTTCCCTAAAAGTAAAAATAGCAAATCGCTTAAATGTTCTTTTATACGGTCCATTTTATACTCCTACATTCATTTTTAGAAATGCTTCAATAAAATCATCAATGTCCCCATCTAAAACATCACCATATTGGCTTGTTTCATGTTTGGTACGATGATCTTTAACCATTGTGTAAGGATGAGCAACATAAGAGCGTATTTGTGAACCCCACTCAATAAGTTTGTGTTCTCCTTTTATTGCAGCGAGCTGCGCTTGTTTTTCTTCAATCTCGCGTTGATACAATTTACTCTTTAACATCATGAGCGCTTCTTCTCTATTTTGAAGTTGGCTTCGACCTGCTTGACATGTAACCACAATGCCCGTTTTTTTATGTGTTATACGAACTGCAGAGTCGGTCTTATTGACGTGTTGACCTCCAGCGCCAGTGGCACGCATTGTGTCCACATCGATGTCCTCAGGTAGAATTGTTATTTCAATGCTGTCATCAAATTCTGGTGCTACATCCACAGAGGCAAATGACGTATGACGACGCCCAGATGAATCAAATGGACTAATTCGTACAAGTCTATGAACCCCTTTTTCTGCTTTGAGATATCCATATGCAAACATACCTGATACAGAGAATGAAACAGACTTCAGTCCAGCCTCATCTCCGTCCAGATAGTTCAACACACTGATTTTATAACCATGATCTTGCGCCCATCGTGTATACATACGATAAAGCATTTCCGCAAAATCTTGACTTTCTGTTCCTCCAGCGCCGGGATGAATCTCGACAATCGCATTTTTTTGATCATAATCGTGGCTTAAAAGCACAAGAACTGAATACGATTCCATTTCTTTTTGAATATCTTTTACTTCAGATTCAAGAGATGCTTGAAATTCTTCATCTGACTCTTCTTTTAGCAGCATAATACTATCAGAACACGATTCTAATCTTTCTAGCAAATCATGATGAGTCTCAACGACTTTTTTTAATTGATTCAGCTTTTGAATATGTTGTGAACTGTGTCGATGGTCATCCCAAAAACCATCCACAACCATTTCGGCTTCTAGTTCTTTGATTTGAGCTTCTTTTTGAGCCAAGTCAAAGTGAATCACCAAGTGCTTTCAAATCAGTTGTTGTTGTATCAACAATCTGTGCTATTTCAAATAATTCCATCGTATCACCCTATCTATTTTTTATTGTCTATATTCTATTTTCACATTTACACAGAACATCACAATGTCTTGTGCAATTTGACCTAACATTTC
Organism: Erysipelothrix tonsillarum DSM 14972; assembly: GCF_000373785.1. Classification (GTDB taxonomy): domain Bacteria; phylum Bacillota_I; class Bacilli_A; order Erysipelotrichales; family Erysipelotrichaceae; genus Erysipelothrix; species Erysipelothrix tonsillarum. Next base: position 122,888 of record NZ_KB892380.1, read on the forward strand.
TTCAAACATTTCGAAACCTTCATTTACATATGCTTGAAGTGGTTTATCTTGCGCATAAGAACGTAAATGGATTCCTTCTCTTAATTTACTCATTGCATCAATATGATCAACCCATGAACGGTCAATCATGTTCAAGACAACTTCTTTTTCTACTCGTGTAAATTGATCCTTAACATCCGCAATTTTTGTTTCGTACTTCGTCCACGCGGCATCAGTAATAATCGTTTGAATTTCTTCTTGTGATTTACCTTCAATCGAAGAAACTGTAAATGTATCGTCGACCAATCCCAATTTGTCCAACGCTTCAACTAAGCCCGCTTTATCAATTTCTAAATCACGAGATTCATGGTTTGTATAAGATGCAATTGTATCCGAAACAACACGTTTGTACATTTCACAAATAATTCCATGAACATCTTCATTTTCTAAGACATAGTTACGTTGATCATAAATAATCTCACGTTGTTGACGTAGAACATCATCATAGTCAAGTAGTGTTTTACGAATATCAAAGTTAACGCCTTCAACACGGCGTTGTGCTGCGCTAATTTGTTTCGTAATAACTTTATTTTCAATTGCAACATCTCCAAGTTGACTGTAGACATTTTCGAAACGCTCACTTCCATGACGTAACATCAAATCATCTTCAAATGATACAAAGAATCGTGACATCCCAGGATCACCTTGTCGACCAGAACGTCCTCGTAATTGGTTATCAATACGACGTGACTCATGGCGTTCACTCCCTAATACAGCAAGTCCACCAAGTGATCTTGATTCTTCATCAAGTTTGATATCCGTACCACGTCCAGCCATATTAGTCGCAATTGTGACAGAGCCCTTACGGCCTGCCTTTTCGATAATCTGAGCTTCTCGAGCATGGTTTTTAGCATTCAAGACTTCGTGCTTAATCTTTCGTTGTTTCATCATCATACTTAAGTATTCCGATGTTTCAACAGCAACAGTACCTACAAGCACTGGTTGCCCTTTTTCATTTAATTCACGTACGGTTTCAATTAAAGCTTCAAATTTCGCTTTTTTTGTTCCATAAACCAAATCAGGCAAGTCTTCACGAGCAATTGGGCGATTAGTTGGAACTTCTAAAACACGCATGTTATAAATTTCTAAGAATTCTTCTTCTTCAGTTTTTGCAGTACCCGTCATCCCGGATAGTTTATTGTAAAGGCGGAAAAAGTTTTGGTACGTTACTGTAGCAAGTGTTACCGTTTCTTGTTTAATTGTGACACCTTCTTTGGCACACAACGCTTGGTGAAGACCGTCAGAATACTCACGTCCTTCCATTAAGCGACCGGTAAATTGGTCAACAATAATTACTTCATTATTTTGTACAACATACTCAATGTCATTAAGCATAATATAGTTTGCCTTTAAAGCATTATTAATATGATGCACAAGCGATGTATTCTCTAAATCATAAAGGTTATTAACCTTGAATGCGCGTTCTGCTTTTTCAACACCAGCTTCAGTGAGTTGAACTGTTTTTGATTTAACATCAATAACATAGTCAGCACCTTCCGCTAATTTTTTCGCAAATTTATCGCTGCTTTCATAAAGTTTTGCACCTTCACGAGCGCCACCTGAGATAATCAAAGGTGTACGAGATTCATCAATAAGAATTGAGTCAACCTCATCTACAAGAGCATAGTTTAACGGACGTAAAACACGTTGTTCTATTTTCGTAACCATGTTATCTCGTAAGTAATCAAACCCAACTTCTGAGTTTGTTGTATATGTAATATCACATTCATATACTTCGCGCTTACCTGAAGGTGATAATGCACGAACGTTTATACCGACTGTAAGACCTAAAAATCGATGGATTTCTCCCATCCATTCAGCATCACGCTGAGCAAGGTATTCGTTCACTGTAATAACGTGAACGCCTTTACCTTCAAGAGCGTTTAAGTAGGTAGGCATAATTGCAGTTAAAGTTTTACCTTCACCTGTTTTCATTTCCGCAATATCACCGCGGTGCAGAATAATAGCCCCCATGAGCTGAACGACATATGGAAATTCACCAATAACTCGATATGCAGCCTCACGCGCAACAGCGTAAGCCTCTACAAGAAGATCATCTAAAGTCTCCCCTTGAGCAATACGGTTTTTAAATTCATTAGTTTTTTCTTTTAACGCTTCATCAGATAGAGCACGTGTCTCATCTGCCAACGCATCAATCTCGTGTGCGATCTTTTCAATTTCACTTAAAATTTTACGATCACCACTAAAAAGATTACTTAAAAATCCAGCCATAATTCAAGCCTCCATTCCATTTTATTGTAACACATAACGATTTCAGAATACATAACTAAAAAAGTTGGCATCACCAACTTTTCGACTCTAGATTCTCACAATATTATGTGCTTGTAAACCACGATCAGATTCCACAAGTTCAAATTCTACTTCCGTACCCTCTTCGATTGTTTTAAACCCCTCCATTATGAGGTGAGTGTAGTGAAAGAATATGTCTTGTCCGTCCTCCGCCGTAATAAATCCAAACCCTTTATTTTTGTTAAATGTTTTTACTTTCCCCTTCATTTTATTAACCCTTTCTAAGCGTATTCATGTGCTTTAATTTCAATAAAATTATACGATAGGGGTACTTAAAAGGCAAGTGAAATCGCTTACTTTAAGTTTGGACGTGATCCAGCTAGGCACAGCGCTTCAACATGGTTTGCATAAGGTCTTAGTTGGTTTGCGATTGCCTCCAAGGTATTTCCTGTTGTTACAATGTCGTCGATGATTAAAATTCGGTCGTAAACATTAGCCGGTATATTTCGAATCTTTATATGTTCTCGAATACGACTTCGATCCGCGGCGCTAAGATTCGCTTGCTTTTGGGGTGCCCAATTATCAAATTCAATCGCACTTCGTTTCAATCCAATATTTCTCAACAAAAAATCAAGATGGTTTTCTTTACTACTATTAGTTGTACAAGCGTGTGATGGTGATACAACAAACATAAATTTTCGGTAATAATATCGAATCCAATATCGGTGGTACGTGAATAAATATCGTTCAAGATAACGATCTCCATAAACTTTGTAACGCAAAATTAATTGGCGTATAAATCCTTGGTAATCATAAAGAACACACGTCTGAATGGATAAGTCATGTCGATAAAATCGTTTTGGTTTTAAGCGTTTACTGCATACGTCACACAATTGATTGTTTTTAGGATACACCATAGCGTCAATTAATGGTTTTGTTTCAATCTCTTCAAAACAGATATCGCATGATTGTTTGCCTCCATGATGCATGTCATGCATTTGCTTAAAGATTTCGTACGCTCTCGAAAAAAACATTTACAAACTCCTTTCTCCGGATTCATCCCACGTTCAACTCGACCTGCAATTTGCACCAGTGTTGCTGTGGAGAATACAGGGTGATCTGCATAGAGTACATATACATTACACTTTTTAAATGTAACTCCCCGTTCTAAAATAGTTGTACAAACAAGCGTTCCACCATGATTTCGAAACCGTTCTAAGATCATGCATCGTTGCTCAGATTCCGAAGTAATAAAAGGACATCTTAAAAAATTCGCTAGAAATTGAGCACACTTACGTGTTGGAACAAAAATCAAAAGGTAATCATAACGGGATTTATAGAAATCAAACAACATCCGTACTAATGGAAAAAATGTTTGAATGTAAATTGGTACAGGCAGCAATCGTCCACTGGGGCGTAACGATGCATAAAGATGCTTTACAAGATTTTGTTTTTGTAAAGATTCAAGATATGAATCGCGTGTAGCACTAAGGTAAATTCTACGTCCTTTAGCTGCCCACGAAACAAAACGCAAAAGTGATTCATTATTTGCAAAAGGAAAAGCGTCTGGTTCATCAAGTATTAGTAAATCAAATTGCTTTTCATATCGGTACAATTGGTGCGTCGTACAAACAATGAAGGGAGCAATTAAATCGTCTGTTTGCCCTCCACATACACAAGTTATTTTAAAATTCGGGAAATAATTTTGAAATCGTTGGTGTAATTCCAATACAATCTCTCGACGTGGGACAGCCCAACACACACACTGTCCACATCGTAACGTCTGCTCTATAAGGGGAATACAAATTTCTGTCTTTCCAGCACCACAAACCGCTTCTAAAAAAATATCGTGTTCCTTCGCGAGCAAGCATAATGTTTTTGAAACATCTTGTTGATACGTAGTCAAACGAAATGGTAATTTAGCTATCTCGCCCTTATCGACAACCGAGAGACCCTCTACTTCTGTTAAGAATTGACGATAAAACAAACATTTTCGACAGACATTCTCTTTTAATGAAAAACCACATCGCTGACAAATCATCGACATCACCCAATAATAACTAAACCGGCGCACCTGCATTCCCTATAAAAAAAACCACTCACAGAGTGGTTATAATTATTTTGAGATAATTTCTTTTCCCGAAGCAAGAACAGCTGCAAGATTTTGTAAGTCGGAAGGAACAATAATCTTGGTTGCTTGACCATTAGCTGCTTTCTCAAATGCCTCAAAACTCTTCAGTTTTAGGTAAGCACTATCTGGATCAATAGTAGCTAGCAATTGAGCACCTTTCGATTGTGCATCAAATACACGTTCCATTGCTTGCGCTTCCCCTTCTGCTTCTGTAATCATCGCTTCCTTGTGCGCTTGAGCACGTAGCACTGTTGATTCTTTCTCCCCTTCGGCAATTAGAATTGCGGAGCGTTTTTCACCTTCAGCACGTAAAATTGATTCACGTCGTTCACGTTCAGCACGCATTTGTTTTTCCATCGCTTCCTGAATATCACGAGGTGGAATAATATTTTTAACTTCAACACGTTGAACACGAATACCCCAAGGATCTGTCGCTTCATCTAAAATGGCACGCATTTTGGAATTAATAATATCACGGGATGTAAGCGTTTGGTCTAATTCCAAATCTCCAATGATATTACGTAATGTAGTAGCCGTTAGATTTTCAATTGCATTAATTGGATTATGAATTCCATATGTATATAATACAGGATCTGTAATTTGGAAATATACTACTGTATCAATTTGCATTGTTACATTATCTTTGGTGATAACGGGTTGTGGTGCGAAATCTTGAACACGTTCCTTTAATGAAACCTTATTCGCAACACGATCAACAAACGGAAGAATTAAATGCATTCCTTTGTCGAGTGTGTGACTGTAAGCACCCAAACGCTCAACCACATAAGCATTGGATTGTGGTATAACTCGAATACAGTATCCTACGATGATTAATACCAAAGCTAAAATTACTAAAAATAAAATGATTCCTGGCATATTAAGCCTCCTCTACACTTTTCACAATTAATTTTACACCTTCAATGGCAATAACTTCAACACGTGTTTGTGCTGGAATTGATGATTGATCAGCTGTAGTTGCCGACCATTCCTCGCCATGGACTTTAATTTTTCCCCATGAATCTTGATTAATTGATTCATTTAAAATAAACTGACGGCCAATTAAACGATCTGCGTTGGTCGAAACAACATTTCCACGCAACAGATTTTTAGTCATTGGTCGTATCATAATTAATGCTGCAACACTTACGATCGCGAAGACCGCTAATTGTACCGCCACACTATCTGTTAAAAATGTTGTACCAAGTGCAGCGAGCGCACCAAATGAAAACCAAAGTGAAACTAAATTTCCAACTGTGATTACTTCAAGCACCAACATCCCTAAACAAACAATAAGCCATACCCAATCCATAGTTAATGTCATAGTATCACTCCCTCTTCATTTAGTGACGACAAGTCAAATGTTAAAACATGTTCCTTTTTGTCATAATTCGCAATTACCTTCTGACCATTTAAGTTTTTACCAACTTTCGCAGAAATTAAATCACACAACGCCTTATTATTAACTTTTGCATATCCTTTACCAATTGAAATTTTATGTAGATTTTCAACTGGATATACATTTAATTCAAGATCGCGTTTTGTAACTGGCTTAATTCCTACATGCCCTTCCTTTGAAAAACCAACCAAAACATACTGGCTGTCTTTAAAGTGAGCAGATGCATTTTGATTTAATGTTAAACTTTTTTCAGTTAACGTCACAACTTGAAGTTGTGCATTTCCTGTTACCCATTCAAACATAGCGACCTCCTTTACTTTTCAAATTATACCACTTATTTCACTTTTTTCAATATTTTCACGATTTATTTTTTATAAAAGTAAAAAAATGATTAACCTCCGGACGAAGTTAATCAGTTTTTGTTTTATTTACCATGGTGTTCGACTATCCCCATCTACTAAATAAGCCCGTTCAGCAAATTGAGCAAGCGGATCATCGGAATAAGAGTCAGAATAAAATTCTTCCATTAGTCCTAAATCATAATACTCTTCCATACGAACGACCTTCTCAGCTCCCCAACAATTGTGTTTGAGATTCTGTCCTGTATGAGGATCAACGACTGATCCAATTAATTGAATTCCTAACTCATCACAAATCGGTGCTAACATAAATTCTGGTGAAGCCGAAATAATAAGGTCATCATCACGTTTTTGTTGGAGGTACCAAGGTTTTATTTTGCTTTTATGTTCCTTCCAAAAAGCTGAAACACGTTCCTGCATATCTGGGATTGCTGTAAAGTATTCATAAAAAACAGTCTTCATTTCTGTTTTATCAATTCTACCACGCTTATAATCCAGCGCTGCTTTAATTTGCCGTGGCCAAAATTTGATCAAACTTTTATCTTTTTTAAGATTAAACTTATAAAAATCCATCGAGCTATCCCCGTCATAGATTGTTTTGTCAAAATCATATACATTCATCTACTCCCCTCCCTTCTCCACCGGGTACACCTTAGGCGGTTTTTCTTGATGTTGTTGTTTTAAAGCCTTATATTTATCTTTCATCTTAATGTAAACCTGTGCGGTTTGTATACAGTCTTCTGAACCGCGATGTCCAACTAATCGTTCAACATTAAAATATTTACACAAAGTTTCGAGTTTATGATTTTTCGAGTCTTTATTCAAGAGTCTTGAAACACGAAGGGTGTCGACATAATCGTTGTGCATACGAAGTCCGGTTGTTGCAAAATAAGCATCATAAACGAGACCAAAGTCAAACATAACATTGTGTCCTAAAATGATATCCGAATCGATAAACTGGACGAACGCTTCAATCACATCTTCTATCTTAGGTGCATCAGCAACCATTTCTTCCGTAATTCCTGTTAGCTCCACAACAAATGGAAGAATTGAATTATTCGGCTTTACTAAGGTTGAAAATGCATCGACTTGTTTATAGTTTCGATACTTGATAGCACTCAATTCAGTTACATCCTCAAATTTATTACTACGTCCTGTTGTTTCTAAATCAATCACGGTAAAATTAGGAACAAACTTCAGTAGATTTTCTCCTACACTTCGCATTACAAACCCTCTTTTTCTAAATCTATTGTAGCACAAACGAGTCTAAACCTCCGAATTTTTATTATGAAGGTTCTTAAGAACATAAGACCCCTACACAATCGGGGTAGGGGTCTTATATTTATTTAGCAGAAGCTACCATCAGATCAGCAACTCGTTTCGAGAATGTTACTGGATCTTTAATTGGAAGTCCCTCAATCAAACAAGCTTGATCATAAAGAATTGTTGCGAAACTTGCAAGTTCTTCTGGTTTGTTTTGATACACTGTCCCCAATGCTTCTAACAATGCATGATCCGGATTGATTTCAAGGATACGTTTTGCCTTAACCGACTCCCCTTGATCAGGGATTGCATTCAAGACTTTCTCCATTTCAAATGAAACGCCATCTTCGCTGACAAGACATACGGGATGGTTTACCAAACGTGTTGATAATGTAACGTCATCGACTTCATCTTTGAGCGCTTCTTTAATTGCTTCAATTAAATCCTTATTGGCTTCTTTTTTTGCTTCAATGGCTTGTTTTGTTTCATCATCAACCAAATCTAAATCACCTTGGTTAATTGACTTAAAGGCTTTGCCATCATATTCACGAAGCATTTGAATTGCGAACTCATCAATCTCATCCGTAAAGTAGAGCACTTCAAAACCTTTTGAAACGACAAATTCCGTTTGTGGAAGATGTGCACATTTTGTTTCATTTTCTCCAGAAACATAGTAGATTTCTTCTTGATCTTCTTTCATACGCTCACAATATTCTTTGAATGAAACAAGGTCATCCCCATGAGAACTTCTAAAAAGAATAAGATCTTTTAATGTATCACTCTTAGCGCCGTAGGAAGTGTAAATACCATACTTAAGCGACAGACCAAAATTCGACCAGAATGTTTCATAGTTCTCACGCTCATTACGCATCATAAGTTCCAATTCACTCTTTATTTTACGTTCGATACGTTTTGATATTGCAGCAAGTTGACGATCATGTTGCAAGATTTCACGCGAGATATTCAAACTTAAATCTGGTGAGTCTACAAGTCCACGAACAAAGCGGAATTCCTCAGGAATAAGCGCTTTATTATGGTCCATAATAAATACCCCACGACTGTAAAGTTGTAATCCCGGTTCAAAGGATTGAGAATAGAAATCCATTGGAACATGTTTTGGAATGAAAAGTAATGCATCAAACGAAGGATTTCCTTCAACTTTCATTTGGATTGTTTTAAATGGATCATCGTAATCATGGAATTTATCTTTATAGAACTGATTGAGTTCTTCTTCCGTTACATCATTCTTTGATCGTTTCCAAAGTGGAATCATTGAGTTCAAGACTTCAACATTGTCTTCAACTTTCATTTCTATTGGATAACGAATATAATCGGAATAAGTTTTTATGAGATTCTTAATTGTGTACTCATCAATAAAACGTTCATAAAATTCATCATCTGTATTTTCTTTGATTTTACAAATAATTGTGGAACCATGTTTCTCGCGTTCTGCTTCCTCAATTTTAAATCCGTCTAAACCATCCGAACTAAATTTGTAAGCTTGGTCTGATCCGTATGCCTTTGAAATCACATCTACGTGATCACTTACCATAAATGCGGAATAGAAACCAACACCAAATTGTCCAATAACATCAACCGCTTCATTACCTTCTTCTAAAGCTTGCTTAAAGGCATGTGAATCACTTTTTGCGATAGTTCCCAAATAAGTCTCTAACTCTTTTTCTGTCATACCGATTCCATAGTCATGAATCGTCAGTGTACGGTTTTCTTCGTCCAATTCAATCTCAATTTTTAAATCATCTTTATTGATTTCGATTGAAGTATCTTGTAGTGATTTGTAATATAGTTTATCTTCCGCATCACTCGCATTCGAAATCAATTCCCGTAAGAATATTTCTTTATTTGTATAAATCGAATTAATCATTAAATCCAAAAGCCTTTTTGATTCAGCTTTAAATTGTTTTGTTCGAGCCATTATATTCCTCCTTAGCACTCTAAATCTTCAAGTGCTAATATCATATCGCATTCTTGTTTTTTGTCAACGGGTTTTCTATAAATTTATATTTAAAAATTCCATAATTAATCAACATAAAAAGAAGTCAGACCCGAAAGCTGACTTCTTTTTATAAAACATGTTTTATCAAATCTTCTCGAACTGCTGCACTTGACTGCATATCCGTTAAGATATTTAATGTATCCCCCGCAAGCATGACAGAATCACCATGCGGGATAAATTCATGATCTCCGCGACTAATACTTGTAAGTAAGCAGGAATGCGGCCATCGTACATCACGTACCATACAACCATCAAGATGACTCTCTACATGAACACATATTTCAATAACTTCTTTTTCTCCAGAGATATTAGGAGCCCGTTCCCCTACTAAACGTTCAAGCATTGCCTCATATACCGGCTCTCCGCCGCAAACATCCGCTACAACGTATGCAACCAACGACACGACTGCTATTGGCATGAGATGATTGAAATTCCCAACCATTTCTGTAATCAGTACAATTGCCGTCAAGGGTGCCTTACCAATCGCTGTGAAATAGCCCGCCATAGCTATTACGATGAATGATTTCATAAGAGCAGGATTTAAATCAAACAGTGAAATAACTACCCCTCCATAAATCGCTCCCAACAATGCACCTAATGAAAGAATCGGTAAAAAGATTCCTCCAGGTAACCCTGATCCGTAAGATATCATTGAAAAAATAAATCGCAATATAAAAATAACAATCAAAACTGTCACTGGAAAAGGATTATCCACCAGGATATGTATGATATCACTTCCACCACCAATAAGATGGGGATAAAATATACCGATTGGAATCACCATTAAAAATGGAATGACACCGTAAAAATATGGTGGGATTTTAGTGATTTTCGCATAGATTGTTGGAATCCAAAGGACAACCTTTTGATATATAAAACCTGCAACGCCTAAAACAAGACCCAAACCAACAATCAGTCCATAGTGCTTTAACTCAAAATACTCAAGCAGTCCAAATGATAATATGGGCTGTTGACCAAAGAAAAATAGCGAAACAAAATTTGCTGTCGTCGTTGCAGCGAGCGTTGTAAGGAGCACAATTGGCGAAAAATTATGGTGAACCTCTTCCAGTACAAACAACAACCCCGCCACAGGCGCGTTAAACGCTGCTGCAAGACCCGCACCGGCTCCACTTGACACCAATACTTTCTCCGACATCTTATTACCCTTAAAACCTTGATTAACGCCTTGTCCGATTGCAGCCCCTAATTGGATTGAAGGTCCTTCTCGACCAAGAAAGAGTCCCGACCCAATCGCTAATACGCCCGCTATTCCTTTACGAATCAAAACCGAAAGCCAATTCATTTCCATCATGCCAAGTAATTGGCCTTCAATTTGCGGTATTCCACTCCCTTTTATCATTGGATCTTTTTTTATAATCAATCCAATAATTATTGCAATCACGATTGAACCAGCCACCCATAAGCCCAACCACTCAGGATTTTGCCTTAGCGCAACATAACCTAATTTCACAAATCCTAAAAGTTCTTCGATAAGATATCGAAATAAACTAACAAGCAACCCTGCACCAATTCCAACTAAAATACCTTTCCCAATAAATACTAAACGTGTTTGATCAAAACAATTTATGGCACATTGTTTTTCCTTTGTCTTCAATATTACGTCAACTCCTTACTTTTTCCTTTATAATCATACGCTTATGTTGTTTTACAGACAAGAAAAAACAAAAAAAACAGACGCCCAAAGGCATCTATTTCTCAATCTAACTATTGCGCTAATTTTCGGTAATTTGTAATTTCGATAAACTCCATGCGATCTGAATTAATATCGAATTTGAATACGCTTGTTGCTTTTTTATTATGTTCAAACGTCAAATTCTTAAATCGTGCATTTTCTGCTTCCGTGTAAGATCCCAATTGCTCAATGATCTGAGCCTTTGGCGTATCAAACGAAATATCCCCATGTACTTTAATATCTACAGGATCATCGTAATACGATTCTCGATTTTCTGCGCTGATAGACGCAATGAGCGTATCTTCTAAATATTTCGCTTCGTCTGAATCATTGAAAAAAGAAATCCAGATAATGTTGCGGTCCTTACGCAATGCGTAGCCATCGGTATAACTATTCGCAGCAAGTTCCTCTTCAATATCCGTAGTCGGTTCCCAACCATCTGCTAACAACGTTTTATACGCTACCGGGAGGCTATAATCCTTCCCACCAAGGGTAAATGCAATCATCTCATAAGGATTTACAGGAGGTTGATTGACTTCCGGTTTATCTGGCGCTGTCGTACAGCCCGATAACATAAAACATAAAACTAATACAATACCAATACGTTTCATATTCTCACCTCGTTAGAATTATCGTATCATAATCATAATTAAACTTACATTACTTCTTTATCTTGATTTAAAACTTTTTGATAAATGGCTTTAAGTTTTTCACCAATCGCACCAATACTCCGTTTTTCAGCGACATGATACCCCGCATCCGTTGTGCTCGGAATTGTTTTATCTAAACATCCACGAATAATACGAATAAATGCTTGATTCGAATCGCCTTTATAACAGTTTTCCCCATCAATAAGCCAAGGATCATAAACACCAATATCACGAACGAGCGTCTGACATCGTGCTGCAAGTGCTTCAAGGACAACAATTCCCTCAGTTTCTTCATAAGATGGAAAGAAGAACATATCCGCACTCATATATGCCCCTTCAATAATATCACCAGCAATATAACCGGGTAATATTACGTTGGATGGTTTATTTTTTATTGCATCTCTAACTTTAGCAGTAACACTTGCAAGTGGTGTGTGTCCAAACCAAATAAAGGTAACATCTGGCATGGCACGTGCTACTTCCATAAAATCCGGAAGTCCTTTACGTTCAAAATAAAGACCCACCGAAACAACAACACGTTGACCCTCTTGAATTTTAAAATAATCACGATAGGCTGCTACTTTTTTCTCGTCATAGTCAAAACGACTCAAATCAATACCGTTTGAAATATCTTCAATTGGAATCGTAATGCCGTAGTCTTCGAGAATCCGCTTTGAATACGGTGTTGGTGTTAGAATAAAGTCTCCAAGTTTATAACTTGATACAATATGCTTCTTAAATAGAGGGGCGATTTGATTCGAAAATACAAACGAATTTCGAAAATCTTCTTCTGTAGAATGAGCATGGTAAACTACTTTTTTTCCATTACGACGTGCTTTTCGCGCAAATGCACGGGCAGCCAGGTCAACCGTATTAATATGAACCAAGTCATACGGTTCGTGGATATCAGTCGTAAAGTCTACATTAGCTTCTGTTAAAGCCCGAATTTGATGCTTCATAGCGCGACCAATTCCCGATTTACTAAATGCCTTTTCGCCTTTTTGATATAGTAATATTTTCATGTTCATCCGCCTTTATCATTAATACTATTAGACTATCATTGTGCTGAGAACCTGTCAATGAATCACGGGTCTAATACTTTCTCTTTCAATTTATAATATGTTTCGTTACAATAAGTTATAAGAGGTGATTACATATGCACGGAGATAAACGACGTACATTAATTATTACGGAACTATGCAACTCTCATCAGGCGATCAGCGCTAACCAGTTTGCTCGGAAATTTGGTGTTTCCCGACAAATCATTGTAGGAGATATCGCATTATGTAGAGCTCAAGGACACGATATCATCGCCACAGGCAAAGGTTATATTATCAACCAAGTGGACGAACATTCCAAAATTTATACCCTTGCTATGCAACACAAGCACCAAGACACACGAAAAGAATTAGAACTTTTTATTAAGCATCATGCGCAAGTCTTGGATGTGACCGTAGAACATCCTATTTATGGCCAGCTCACCGGGCAACTTAACATCCAATCGCACGAAGATATTGATCAATTCATGGATAAAAAACCCGAACTCCTTGCCTCCCTTACCAATGGCATTCATCTTCATCGCATTGCTGTCTCCGACGAAGATGACTACAACGCTCTTATCGAAGACTTAAAACAACATCATTTTCTCTATCAAAGTAACTAAGGTGTCTTGACACCTTTTTCTTTTACCTCTACAATGTCTCTAGGTGTCAAGACACCTTCGGAGGAGAAATATGAAATCTGTTCGTAATTTAAGTATCGCTGCATTACTCATTGCCATGGGCATTACAATTCCCATGTTTATGCCTAAAATCATTATCCCACCCGCTTCCTATACATTAGCTAGCCATGTTCCCGTCTTTATTTCGATGTTTATATCGCCACCCATTGCTCTAGCGGTTGCTCTAGGTACGGGTGTCGGTTTTTTATTATCAACACCTTTAATTGTTGCGGTTCGTGCTTTTTCCCACTGTATTTTCGCATTGGTTGGTGCATTCTATATTCATAAACACCCCCAAATTATCGATAATACAAAATCGCTTGTCGCATTTAATCTTTTGATTGGGTTACTTCACGCAAGTATTGAATGTCTTTCTGTGACACCTTTTTTTCTTACTAATGTCACGCATACTGGCACTTATTTTACCGTCGTATTCTTAGCTGTTGGCATAGGTGGTTTTTTTCATAGCCTTGTCGATTTCACGATTGCGACAACTATTTTAAAACGCGTTCCTTTAAAACGATAATATGTTATCATTAACATATATTTAAAGGGAGGTTCTTATGAAACCATTATTTATCTATTATCCGAAATGCTCAACTTGTAAACGTGCACTCAAGTATCTCGAAGAGAACAACATTGACGTAGAATACCGAGACATGATGTTAGAAAATCCGACTAAAGAAGAATTGAAAACATGGCTTCAAGTCAGTGGATTACCCATTAAACGTTTTTTCAATACATCCGGTATTGTTTATCGCGAAATGAAATTAAAAGATAAACTTTCTGAAATGAGTGATGATGAAGCTCTTGAACTACTTTCCACAACCGGTCGCTTAGTCCGCAGACCTCTATTGATTGGTGATCATGGGGTTTTTGTTGGCTTTCACGAAGAGATGTATGAGACTTTAAAATAATGCTCATTCTTGTTTCACCCACAAAAACGCAAAAAGAGAATCCCAGTGGTCAATGCGCGGATTCTCTTTTTCCAACTATTAAAACATCAATCATTACCAAACTGCAGCAGTATAGCCAACAAGACATTAAAAATAAAATGAAGGTATCTGATAAAATTGCGGAATATGTTTATAACAATTACCAAAATTTTAATGAGACAACACCCGCTCTTTTATCTTATCAAGGTTCTTCGTTTAAAAATATGAATATTGACCAGTGGTCGAAACGTGATTTTCAAGAAGCTAACGAACGTTTATACATCCTTTCCGCATTGTACGGTCTATCACGATGTCATTCAGCGGTAGGACAATATCGTTTGGATTTTCTGATGAAAGTAGATTTAGACTTATACCGTATATGGAAAGATCCCATTACCAATTATTTAAACGAATTAAAACAGCCCATTCTAAATCTTGCTTCAAGTGAGTACAGTGCCATGATCGATATTAAAAAGCTTACTGTTCCTATGATTACAATCGATTTTAAAGAACAAATCGGTGATAACTACAAGACGAAATCTACCTATGCTAAGATTGCTCGGGGAAAAATGGTTTCTATTCTAATTCAAAAACAGATTCGATCTTTTGATGAAATCAAAAAGATTTGCTTTGATCAGTATGAATTTAATTCCGACTTGTCGGATGAAACAACATTCGTATTCTCACGTAAAGAAAGTCTATGACTTTCTTTTTTATAACCCAATATTCCACTTTCATACCAATTTTTCAAACAATTCACGTTGGGGTGATACACTGTAAGGGAAAGCGAGGTATCGTAAATGAAAAAAATATTTGTACTTGGTGGAACCGGATTTCTTGGTTTCCACACTGTCAATGAACTGCTAAAGCGAGATTATAAAGTTAAGACTTTATCTTTACCGCCTATGCCAGCTGATAATATTTTCCCCGATGAAGTTGAGAATCAACTTGGTGATATTAATCAAATGAGCGATGCAGAAATTGTAGACATGCTTTTTGATGTAGATGGATTTATTTATGCAATTGGGGCCGATGAACGTTGGTTACCGGATGCACCTGCCTATCGTTCATTCTATCAAGCAAACGTTCTTCCAACACAACGTATTGCACGACTTGCTGTACAAGCTGGCGTCAAAAGTTTTGTTGTATTTGGTTCATACTTTTCAGAATTTGCTGAACGACTTCCTCAATACAATTTAAAAAACCAAGGTTATCCTGGTACACGACTCCTTCAAGAACAAGTGGCATTTGCTGAAGGTGAAGGGGCTATGCGCGTTACAAGCTTGCGTCTCCCTTATATTTTCGGGAATATGCCAGGTCGTACACCCCTTTGGAAGATGTTTGTAGATATGGTACGTGATCAACCTGTTTACCCAGTTCTTAAAGGTGGTACGGCAATGGTCACAGCATCACAGGTAGCAGAAGCTGCTGTTGGCGCCCTAGAAAATGGAACCCATCGAACAACTTATGCTATTTGCGATACAAACATGAAATATAAAGAATTTTTTGAAATGATTGTTGAAGCATTAGGACAAGAAACCGAAATTCAAGTTGTACCTTACGAAGCAATGGCTGAAAATTTCATTGCCGCCGATAAACATGCGGCATCTGAAGGTAAAGAACACGGTATTCATATTGAAATATCTCAAAAAATGCAAGAAGAAGATCTTTATCTTGATCCAAAAGATACCATGGACGTTTTGGGTATTACACCTGAAAAAGATATGAAAGCAGTAATTCGTGAAACACTCAAACACTGCGTGTAAAAAATAGATTTATAATCGTTAGAACTTAAGTATCCTAGGTCTTTTTGAATACGTTCGGTGTCATACCACTGAACGTATTTTTTTATTTTCTTTATTGATGATGTTTTGTAGTTATTCCTTATCCAATTCAAATACATTCTTCCTTTAATTGCGAAAACCAATTTTCTATTGGACTCTTTTGCCATATCAAGCCCTCTTCTTTCTAGCTTGAGTCTTTATATTTAACCTGTTTTGTATCTTTGAATCATTTTATGGTTTAACACTAAACCTAACTTTCGCTCTATGTAGTACTTAAAACGGATTGTTCCATAAAAACCAGATCGTTTATTGTGCTCTGCTAATATCATTTCAGCGATAGTGTCACTAAAAATTATTCATAATAACTTTGTCTCACAATATTCAACACATGATAAATCCTAGAAGCGAGATACTCATTTCTAGTTTATCTTTATATGTACGTTGATTCGTTTAGACATAAAAAACACCTCTAAAGTTTTGACTAAATTTTAAAACATAGGTGTTTTTTATTTAGTATCAACTTTAAAGGTATTATAATCATACTCTGGTTCTATTTATAAATTCAATAACATTTCTTTAACTTCAGTCATTTCCATCTCGAATTGACTCAATTTATCTTCCGCAATCCATTGATTTGTTTCATGATTCGATTCAGGATATTCTGACATATCGACCACAACTTCGAACACAATATTTATGAAGTGAACGGTTTTATCATATTTTTTGAGTTCAATAATATCTTCCGCGATACCTACAAACTCCGAATCAAGCACAAGATAGGACGTTTCTTCTTTTACTTCCCGTTCCAATGCTTGGTAAATGGTTTCGTTTAATTTTTGACGACCACCAATTAAATGATGATTTTGGTCGAAAAGAATGCCTTTCTCAGACTGAATAATTGCATTAATTCTGATCTCGAATTCATGATTATCCTGAACGTGATAACAAATGTCCTTTGCTTCAAACTCCGAAGGTTCAACTGTTCGTTGTTCATAGAAATCAAATGCATCCGCTTCAATCATTGGCAGCCATTCAGCTGGACAAGCCTCTTGTTCCAGAATGTGATAATTATCCGACTCATTAAAAGAATTTAATTCAGCGATTAGAATGAAATTATGCGTATGGCAAGAACCTGTTTCAAATGTTTCACCTAAGCCAACAAACTCTAACACTTCAATTGTTTTATTAAATTCTGTAAAAACAAGTCTTTGTGCCCAGGTCTCAATTCGTTCTTGATATTGTAAGATTCCTTGTACTGGTTTTAAATCCTTTAAGAAGATATATTTATGATTATATCGTATAAGAACTGTGACATAAACACAGTATTCATGATTAAAATTTAAATCCATAGTCACTCCTTGATATAGAAAAACCGGCCAGAGACCGGTTTGTTTAATTTAACATTAATTAGTCGATTGAAACTTTGATTCCAGGACCCATTGATGTTGAGATTGTAAGGTTTTTAATAAAAGCACCCTTAACAGCAGCTGGACGTGATTTGAGAATTACGTCATGTAATGCGTTAAAGTTTTCTTCTAATGCTTCATCTGTAAATGATGATTTACCGATAATTGTGTTAACGTTTGATTCTTTATCAACACGGTATTCGATTTTACCTTTTTTGATTTCTTCAACAGCTTTAGTAATGTCCATTGTTACTGTTCCAGTTTTAGGGTTTGGCATTAAACCTTTAGGTCCTAATACACGACCAAGTTTACCAAGCTCACCCATCATATCTGGTGTAGCAACGATGATGTCGAAATCGAACCATCCTTTTTGGATATCTTCAAGAATTTCTTTACCACCAACAAAATCTGCTCCTG
The DNA here is from genome assembly GCF_000373785.1 of Erysipelothrix tonsillarum DSM 14972. Lineage (GTDB taxonomy): Bacteria > Bacillota_I > Bacilli_A > Erysipelotrichales > Erysipelotrichaceae > Erysipelothrix > Erysipelothrix tonsillarum. The sequence goes on from NZ_KB892380.1 coordinate 140,948, forward strand.
CATCTTTTGCTTCTTGTTCCTTAGCGCCTTGAGTTACAACCAATACCTTTTGCGAACGTCCTGTTCCATTAGGTAATACCATAGCACCACGGATTTGTTGATCAGCATGACGAGGATCAACATTTAAACGGTATGAAACTTCTACTGTTTCATCGAATTTTGCGAAACTTGCTTCTTTTGCTAATTTGATTGCTTCAGAAATTGAGTAAACTTTTGAGCGATCCACTAATTCATTAGCTTTAACGACGTTTTTTGATTTTTTAGCCATTATACTCTAGTCCTCCATTCCTTCAATAGCAATACCCATATTACGTGCTGTACCAGCAACGATGTTCATAGCACCTTCGATGCTATTAGCATTTAAATCGGGCATTTTATATTCAGCGATTTCACGTAATTGATCCGCTGAGATTGTAGCAACAATGTTTGAATTTGGTGTTGCTGATCCACTCTTAACTCCAGCAGCTCTCTTTAATAAGATGGCAGCAGGTGTTGTTTTTAAGACAAAATCAAATGATTTGTCATCAAATACTGTAATTTCTACAGGCACAACGTCTCCTGCACGTTCTCTACTTTGATCATTGAACGCAGTACAGAATTGAGGCATGTTAATACCAACACCAGCTAATGCAGGTCCTGGTTTAGCGCCACCGGCAGGGAATTGTAGTTTAACTACTCTTGCAACTTTTTTACTCACGAGACATTCCTCCTTATATGTGTTTGTCTGTGCTGTGGTTAAATGAATGGTTGCATCACTCTCCCACATAACAAAAGCCTTTTTACAGGCTTATATATTTTACATCTTTCAAACTTCTAAGTCAAGCATCAGTAACATCACTGTTTAGAGTTTTTCCGGCCAAACCATTGTGTGTTCTAAATGACCTGTTTCTTCATTATTTGCACTTTCCACAGTCGTAAATCCTTCACGTTTATAAAATGATTGTGCTTTTGGATTTTGATCAAATACATCCAACGTTAATTCATCGTAACGTGTTTTTAAATAATCAAGTAATTGTTTTCCTATCCCTTTGCTTCGCATTGACTTATCAACAAAAATCCCCGCAAGGTAGTAACCTTCCATTACCCCCGCAAATCCTTGAATAATACCATCTTCCTCACAAACGTAGATATTAGCATTTTCCATCATTTCTTTCACAAGATCATAGTTATCCGTCCAATAAGATGGATCCACAAATGAATGGGCATCTAAATTACTTTGTAACCAAATCTCCATAACTCGATTAATCTCAGGTATTTCCATATAACGTATCATTAATCCTTACCTCCTTTGGTATTGCTTTAACTAAGGCTATTATACCTTTTTCTTTAACGCATCTCTACCGTGCTTCTCCATAAAAAAGATGTGGATAATTACCCACATCTTTATTTTTAAAATTATTTAATAATTGATTTTACCGTTTCCGCAACGTTATCAACTGTAAATCCAAATGCTTCAAAGAGTTTTGGAGCGGGTGCTGATCCACCAAAGTGGTCTAAAGTTACATAAGCACCATCAAGACCTACAAGTTTTCCCCAGCTTAGTGATGAAGCAGCCTCAACAGCAACGCGAGCGCGTACTGACGAAGGAAGAACCGATTCTTGATATTCTTTACTTTGTTCTTCAAAGAGCTCAACACAAGGCATAGAAACAACGCGTACACCGATGTTTTCTTTGGCTAAAGCTTCTGCTGCATCAACAGCAAGTGATACTTCAGATCCAGTTGCCATAATTATTGCATCAATCTTATCGGCATCTTTCACAACATAACCACCTTTAAGTGCACCAGCACCTGATAAATCAAGTTGTGGTAAGTTTTGACGTGACAAGATCAAACCAACTGGTGTTGTTTTTGATGTAAGTGCCAATACCCATCCGTATGCTGTTTCCGTCGCATCAGCCGGACGGAATGTATAGAAATTAGGTAATGAACGCAACATAGTAAGTTGCTCAACAGGTTCATGAGTTGGTCCATCTTCCCCAACACCAATACTATCATGTGTAAGAACATACGTTAAAGGTATATTCATCAATGAACTGAGACGCGCCATTGGTTTTAAGAAATCTGAGAATACAAAGAATGTTGCAACATAGGCTTTAAGTCCACCGTAGAGCACAATACCATTTCCCATCGCTGCCATTGCGTGTTCACGAATACCAAAATGAATATTGCGTCCCGCAAAGTTTTGTGACGAGAATGATTCTTCATCATTCATATTTGTCATATTTGACGGCGCTAAGTCAGCTGACCCACCAAAAATGTTCGTGTATTTGTCTTTAAGGCGATTAATCATCATACCTGAAACATTACGAGTAGCCATTGGTTTGTTTTCAAATTCAAAAAGGGATGCATCTTCAGTTAATGATTCAACCGTAATGTCTTTAAAATCATTTTCCAATTGTTGCGCAAGTTCTGGATATGCATTTTTATATGCATCCATCATTGCATTCCATGATTCTTGTGCTTTTGCACCTTCTGATGCAATTGCTTTAAAATGTTCATATACTTCTTCAGGAACAAAGAATGGTTCAAGGCTTGGATAATTTACAAGTTCTTTAAACTCTTTGATCCCTTCTTCACCAATTGGTGCTCCGTGCGATGCAGCAGAACCTTCTTTTGGTGTACCAAATCCAATTTTTGTACGGATTTCAATAAATGAAGGTTTATCGAGGTTTAATTTTGCTTCTGTAATTGCAGCATTAATTGCTTCAATATCATTACCATCTTCTACGACGAAAGTATCAAAACCATATGCTTCATAACGAGCACATACGTCTTCATGGAATGATAAATCCGTGCTACCTTCGATTGTGATGTTGTTTGAATCATAGAGCACAATTAAACGACCCAAATTCATCGCTCCAGCAAATGAAGATGCTTCACTGGTAATTCCTTCCATCATACAGCCGTCACCTGAAATAACATAAGTAAAGTTATTAAATACTTCAAAACCATCTTTGTTATATTTTGCAGCAAGATGTTCTTGAGCCATCGCCATACCCACAGCAGTGGATAAACCTGCTCCTAAAGGACCTGTTGTTGCTTCAACCCCATCAGTATGACCATACTCTGGATGTCCTGGTGTTAAAGAATTAAATTGACGGAAGTTTTGTAAATCTTCCTTTGAAACATTATATCCAAATACATGGAGTAATGAGTATAGAAGTGCCGATCCATGTCCTGCTGACAAGACAAAACGATCTCTGTTAATCCATTTAGGATCTGCAGGGTTAAAGTTCATATGGTTTGCCCATACAGTATATGCCATGGGCGCAGCGCCTAAAGGCATTCCTGGGTGACCTGAATTTGCTTTTTGAACTGCATCTACAGATAATACACGAAGTGCATTAACTGCTAAGTTTTCGATATTATTCATAATTTATATGTGCTCCTTCTTTTTCATATATAAGATACATGATTTTAGATAATTTATCAATGTACCGCTTGTACCCTTAAAAGACGTAGCACGTGATGTTTTTAATCAAGTTGTGCTATTTTATTGATATCTTCTTGGAGTGCTTCAAATTTCGCGAGTGAAGCTTCTATCGTTTTACCGACAACACAGTAATAGAACTTACATTTTGGTTCGGTTCCGGATGGACGAATCGCAATCCATGAGCCATCTTCAAGACTGTATTTAATTACATTTGATTTCGGTAATGTTAGAGTTTCCCCCGTAGAACGCATCGATGTCAGATAATCATCTCGATATAGCACTTGAATGCCTGCGAAAGATGTAATTTCTGACTCTCTAAATGTTGTAAGAATTTCTTGAATGCGATTCAAGCCATCTTGACCTGATAATGTAATCGCAACTTGTGTTTCATGATATGCTCCATGGCGATCATAAAGACCATTGAGTACATCAACTAATGTTAATCCTTTATTTTTATAATAGTTTGCTGCTTCCGCAACCATCATACATGCTTGTAAAGCATCTTTATCACGAACAAAGTCGGCTATTAAATAACCATAGCTTTCTTCATAACCAAATACAAAATTAAAATCGCCCACTTTGTTATGGTTTTCAATGCTATCACCAATGTATTTGAAACCAGTAAGTGTTTTTTCCACATTAACACCATATGCCGCCGCAATTTTTTCTCCTAAATCAGAAGTCACGACTGTATTAAACATAATTGGGTTTTCAGGCATGGTTTCCTTTTCAATATGCGTCGCATAAATATACTCTTGCAAAATTGAACCGCCTTGATTCCCTGTGAGATAAACATATTCTCCATGATGTTTAACCACAATACCCATACGATCTGCATCAGGATCACAACTTAAAACAAGATCCGCATCGTGTTTAACCGCATATTCTACAGCGAGGTCATACGACGCATGCTCTTCAGGATTCGGTGTTTTTGTATTACTAAAATTTGGATCATATTCACTTTGTTCAATCACGGGAATGACATTATATCCTGTTTCCGACAAAATATCAGGAACTAGGGGATAAGACGTTCCGTGCTGCGATGTGAATACAACAGACAAGGATTTTACTTCTTCCGATCGAAGTTGTATTGATTTGATGGCTTCCTTATATTTTTCATCAAAATCTGAATCCATATAAGAAATCATGGATCGATTACCTTGTGTAATATTAATTTTTGTTTCATCGGGTTCTTCATCAATCAATGCAATCACACGCGCAATTTTGTGATCAACCAATTGACATCCATTTTCGTCATAAACCTTATAACCATTGTATTCTTTTGGATTGTGGCTTGCAGTAATTACAATACCACCCACACAATTTAAGGTTCTAACGGCAAAAGATAATTCTGGTGTTGGACGTGGTTGTGAAAAGATGTAACTTTCAATTCCATATGTTGATAACACCATTGCACTCACGTCCGCAAATTCTTTCGACATATGACGGTTATCATACGCAATCGCTATTTTTAATTCTTTATTTTTAAATGTTTCAACTAAGTATTTCGCAAATCCCACACTTGCTTTAGCTACCGTATAAACATTCATGCGGTTAGGTCCGATTCCTAATAATCCGCGCATTCCTGCAGTACCAAATTCTAATGACTTATAAAAAGCGTCATGTTTTGTGCTTTCATCCATGTTTTGAAGTTCTTTTTCAATCCATGAATCATTGCGAGCCAACTCATTCCATCTATCTAATGACATAATTCCCTCCTGCATAAAAAAAATAGAAGATTCTCATCTTCTATTTTATTCTAATTATAAAATTAAGCAATTACTTTTTGTGCTTTTAGTACTTCTTCAATTGTAGCGATTGCATCATCTTGATCTTCACCTTCAGCTGAAATAACGATTTCTGACTGAGTTGGGATTCCTAATGACATAACGCCCATGATTGATTTCATGTTTACAGCTTTACCTTTGTAGCTGATTTTGATCTCGCTCTTGAATTTACTTGCTGCATTTACTGCTACGGTTGCAGGACGTGCGTGCAATCCAACGGGATCAATAACTGTTACTGTAATCTCTTTCATAAGTATAACCTCCTACTTTTCATTTCAATTTTATACTATTTTAAAGATTAATACAATGATTAGTCTTTTTTTACTTGTGATAAGGATGATTTTTTGAAATCATAAAGAATCGATACACTTGTTCGTATAGCATAAGACGCACCATTTGATGGGGAAAAGTAAGGTTAGAAATCTTCCAACGATAGTCGGAACGTTCTCTCATAAGTTGGTTAACTCCATGTGAACCACCGATAATAAACGTAATTGTTTTTCCTAAATCAATGAGTTCCATAATTTTCCCACTCATTGAAACCGAATCAAGATCTTTTCCTTTTAAATCCATCAAAATAACGTAATCACGTGCATCAATTTTATCCAACATTCGTTGACACTCGTCATCAATAATACTATTTATATCTGTTTTATTTGAATTTCCTAGCTCGATCATCTCAATATTATGAATCGGCTTCAAACGTTTTTCAAACTCTTGAATCAGCGCTTGCATTGGTTTTTCTTTAATCTTTCCAATCGCAATTATTTTTATCACTGTAATGCTACCTCTACTTCATGCACTTCCCCATAACGATTTATGGTGAGCTTGACGGTATCGCCAACTTTATGTGCATAAAGTTCACGTCTAAAATCACGATAACTGGAAATCGGTTTGCCGTTAATGTGGGTTAAAATATCGCCCTCTTTAATATCCGCTTTTCGCGCAGGACCGTTTTGCGTTAGTTCTGCGATAAATACTCCGGCATTAACATCCTCAGGAACTTTATAGTAGTTTTTAAGGAAAGGATTCATTTCCGAAACCGAAACACCTGATATCCCAATAACTGGATATTGAACTTTTCCAGTTTCTTCAATTTGTTTAATAATTGGCACTACTTCATTGACTGGTATGGAGAATCCCATACCTTCAACTTGTGCTGAAGAAAGTTTCATTGAGTTAATTCCAATTAATTCCCCATTCATGTTGACCAATGCGCCACCACTATTTCCCGGGTTAATTGCAGCATCTGTTTGCATAACGACCATATCCCAATCAGGATTACGATCACCATTCAAGTCTACAGGTACTTTTCGATCTTTTCCTGAGATTACCCCGAAGGTAACTGAGTTTGCGAATTCCAAGTCAACTGGGCTACCAATTGCAAGAACAAATTCCCCAACTTTCACTACGGATGAATCACCAAGCTTCATCGGTTGAATATCTGTATCCGTCTCCACTTGAAGCAACGCAAGATCAGTAAAAGGATCTGCACCGAGAAGTTTTGCCTCTACTTTTTCTCCATTAGAGAATTGTACATAGAATTGGTCACCTTTTTCAGTAACATGATTGTTTGTAATAATGTGGATTTTTCCACCTTCGTTTTTGTAAACAACCCCGGAACCACTACCGGCGAGTTGTCCACCTTGTACATTCAGTACACTTACAACTTGATCTTTTACATTTTCTACAACTTTTGTAGGATCTGAATCAAATTCAGTAACTACTTTTTCTACCGTTTTCCCATCTTCTGTTTTCTCAGTTACGGTTGGTCGATTGTTTAGTTCATAAACTTGATACGTTAAAAATCCATTCCATGCGAGTAAAATTACTAGAATTCCAATAAATGTACGTTTAAATGCTTGGTCTTTTTTCATATTTGATATCCTCCAATTACAATTTCAAATTGTTTTGCGACATTGAATTCAATCCCCTCGCTATCAACGAGCTCGCGCACAGTTGATAGGGCCAAATGTTCATCATTAGCTTCCGAACTAAGATGGGCTAGTAGAATTTCCTTTGTTTTTTCCGATACGACTTTGGATAGTAGGACACCTGCTTCTTCATTAGACAAGTGACCGGTATCCGATAAAATGCGACGCTTAATAGCATACGGTCGTTTCGTTTGCATAAGCATTTCAGGATCATGATTACTTTCCAAGATGTAATAATCTGCATCTCGAATTAATTCAAAGTCTTGTTCTCGAATATATCCAGTATCTGTGATATAGACAAGTTTTCGATTACCCGCTTCAACAATATACCCTACAGAATCCTCTGCATCATGGGACGTCTTTATGGCCGTAATCTGGAAAGGTCCGACTTGAAAGGAAACATAAGGCTCCACTCTCGTGTGTTCAAAACGAATTTCTGAAGGACAGTAAATTTGATGATGTGCAAAATGTTTAAGCTGACTGGTATGATCACTGTGATCATGGGTAATCAACACACAGTCTACATCATCAAAAGTCAGCGCTAAGGCTTCAAAACTTTCTTTGAGATAACGTTTGGTTGTTCCGCAATCAATCATAATGCGAATCCCTTGCGACTCAACCAGACAACAGTTCCCTTTAGAACCACTAGCAAGCATCGTATATTTCATAAGCATCTTCCTTTTATCATCAACATCCCATTACAGAACATGGATCAACGCGAACACCGTAGTAACGGAATTCGAGATGAACGTGAGGCCCATAGGTAGTTCCCGTCATTCCCATATAACCAATGTTATCACCACGTTTCACGAGGTCACCAACATTGAAATAAGGGCCGGTTGCCATATGAGCATAAAGGGTCGTATAGCCATTACCATGGTCAATGACGATATGGTTACCCCATCCACTTCCACATCCATAATTTCCTTCGAAGCAACCACTGACTGTTTCTGAAACAACTCCGCGGTCAACTGCATAAATCGGTCCGAAGCCGCCACCATTTAAAACAAAGTCCGTACCATTGTGGTTATAGTAACAAGAGTTACCGTAAACACAGGAGATGTTTGCATTATCCAGTGGCCAACGATAGTTTCCTGAACCAATTCGCGGTTCGATTTTTGTACCGTAGCGTACTTTCCCTCGAATCGGTTCCTTCGTTATCTGAGAACTGACTTCTTCCGAAGAATTCGGAGCACCATTCACAATAATATCTTCGTAAACAACATCCCGTTTACCATTTTGTTCAACAACATCAACGACTTCTTTTCCTTCTGACAGTTCAGGGTCCGACTCATAAATGGTTGATTCCGGGTAAACAACTTCGGATGTCATACGTTCCCGGGTGATTTTTACTGTAAAGGGTGAATTAAACTTACTTACTCGAAGTTTTGATCCAACTTCAAGTACTTGGTTTACATCTTTTATTATATCACTATTTATATATTTTATTTGATTTGCATCCATACCATTGTGCCAAGCAATTCCGGCAATCGTGTCATAGGGTTGCACTTCATACATTTCAACTTTTGGATTATAGCCATAACTTAAGAATTTCAAAACATCGCTCTCATTCATCAAGATATTTTCTTTTGAAGTTAATCCCTTCCGAATCTGCACAGATTCTTCGACTTCCACATTTACATCACGGGTTCCATAGTCTGTTATTTTTTCAATTTTCCGATTGTTCTTCATTGCCTCAAACGTTTTATCATCCGTGAAATTCCGAATGAATGTATCCCGGGCTTTGTTAAAATCATCGATATTTTTCACATAGATAATTGCACCATTAGAAAACTTTACTTGATTAACCTCGATGGCAAAAAGTCTTTCATCATAGAGATATTGAAAAATTTCATCATCACGATCTTCATAGTGATTGAAACTTAATTCTTTAACAAGAATTAAATCATCAATAAAACCAAGCTTGGAATCAGGAAACTCCGTTTTGTATTCTTCTTCATAGACTTTATCAAACATATTTGTAAGTTTAGTTCCATCGTTAATAATCCCAACTAACTTATCATCACGATAAAGCTTTGTTACCTCTACGGGTTTATCTGATTTTCCCTGTGCTGACTGTGGGAATATTGCTGTAGAGGTATCGGTCAGCTTGTATAAATCCACAACACTGTTATTTGCACTCACAGTTTCAATTGCATATGCAAGGATTACCGCAATCGCAAAAGTGATGAGTATCAATTTGAATTCTTTATGTTGTTTCATTGATCTAACTCCTTTTGGAAAGCACAAACGAGAAATTAATCTCGTCTATACTTCGATAAATTTTGTAAATTTTTAACAGCCGATTACACCACATGCGTCAACACGCGTTCCGCCACCTACAATAATTTCAAGGTGAACGTGAGGGTAACTCGTTCGTCCTGTCATACCAACATAACCGATGTTTTCACCCTTCGCAACAGTTTGACCGGCTTGGAAATATCCTGGACTGGCCATATGTGCATAAAGTGATCGGTAGCCATTACCGTGATCAATCACGATATAGTTACCCCAACCACCTGGGTCATAGGAGTTTGTCGTCACGACACCACGGTCAATAGCATAGATTGGACCATAACCACTACCATGTACAGAGAAGTCCGTTCCCGAGTGATTAGGATAACATCCATAACCACAAAGCACATAAGCATTATCCAATGGCCAACGCCATGCCCCGCTCCCCACTTTAGGTTCGACTTTTGTACCGTAACGAATCACTCCACGAACTGGCTTTTTAGTTTCTTTGCTCGAAATTTCTTTCGTTGATATAGAAGCACCATTTTCGTAGACATCTTCATAGATAACATCACGTGCTCCATTTTGTTCTACAACATCAATCACTTCTTTACCTTCTGCAAGTTCTGGATCTGATTGATAGACCGTTTTCTCCGGATATACCGGTTCTGTTGTCATACGTTGCTTCGTAACCGTAACGGTGAAAGGAGAATCAAACTTACTTACGCGAAGTTCTGATCCAACTTCAAGCACTTGATTAACATCCTTTATTTTATCCGCATTGATGGATTGGATTTGGTTAACGTTCATTCCACTGTGATAAGCAATCCCTTCCAAGGTATCAAACGCTTTAATTTTATAGGTTTCTACTTTCGGATTATACCCATAACTTAAGAACGTCAAAATTTCGGTTTCATCTTTTAAAATCTTGTCTTTAGTTGCAAGACCCCGCGTTACTTTAACGGTTTCTTTTACTTTAACATCAATATCTTTAGTACCATAATCAGTAATTGCTGGTATTTTCTTATTATTTTTAATCGCATCAAAGGTGCTTTCACTCGTAAAGTTTTGAATAAACTTATCTCTCGCTGAATCAAAATCTTCTGAGTTCTTAACATAGATAATTGCTCCATTTGAGAAGGTTACCTTATTCGCTTCAATCGCAAAAAGATTTTCTTTATAAAGATAATCAAAGATATCGTTATCCCGATCTTCGTATACATTAAAGCTCATTTCTTCAACTTGAATCAAATCATCGATAAAGCCCAGTTTCGAGTCCGGAAATTCGTCTTTATATTCGTTCTCATAAACTTCGTCAAACATCTTTTGTAAGCGACTGGAGTCTTTAATAACTCCCACAAGTTTTTGTTCACGATAAAGTTTGGTAATCACAACTGGATTATCGTTTACCGTTACAACCTCTTGGGGAAAAATTGCAGATGAAGAATCAATAGCTTCATATGCAGTTTTAATTTCTGAAGCAGAAGTCGGCGTTTTATACAAATAACCGAGTCCAACTGCAAAAAGGAATGCTACACAAATAATAATGAGGTTTTTATGTTTTTTCATTCTACATCCTACCTCCATCTCCGGCCACACCATAGAACTTACTAATGGAAGCATTAAACATTAGTGTAATATCAGCCAAGGCTCCATTACGGTGTTTGGCCATTTTTAGTAATACTTCTTGTTGTTCAGGTTTTGGCATTTGAGGCGCATCATCCTCTTCACCTTCACGATCTTTATAGTAATCTTCACGATATAAGAACATAACAATATCCGCATCTTGCTCAATCGAACCCGATTCACGCAAGTCACTTAATTGTGGAATTTTACTATCTCGACGTTCAACCAAACGAGACAATTGGGAAAGGGCAATCACGGGACAATCCATTTCACGGGCCAATTGTTTCAGTCCACGAGAAATCTCAGATACTTCTTGTTGTCGTGATTCTGTTTTACCGCGTCCAGTGATTAACTGAATATAGTCAATCACAATCATATCTAAGTTTCCTTCAGATTTTAGCTTGCGACATTTGGAAAAAATTTCTGGTACCGTAATCGTTGAACTATCATCAATGAAAATATTCAACTTCGACAATACATTTGCTCCAGCATAAACATTATTAAGTTGTTCATCATTTAAATTCCCCGTCCGTAAGTACTCACTTTTTACTGAAGATTGTGCACTTAACATCCGTGAAATTAAATGGGTTGCAGGCATTTCAAGTGAGAATATCGCCATAGCGGCTTGTTCTTCCTTATTGTGACGCGCTGCATTTAATGCAAGATTTAAAGCAAATGCTGTTTTCCCAACCGATGGACGCGCAGCGAGTATAATTAAATCCCCACGTTGCAGTCCATTTGTTACATTATCTAAATGACTGTAATTCGTTTTTAATCCCGTTATTCGATCGTGATTATCTCGAATACGATTTAAGTTTGTAATAACTTCCTTAACTACGTCGCGACTTCGCTGCATTTCCGTTGTTCTTCGAACTCGGGTTACTTCTAGAATACGCTGCTCCGCTTCATCTAATAACGCAGTCAATTCCGTAGTAGAATCGAATCCTTTTTCGGCGATTGATTGCCCTACATCAATAAGTCGACGCATTTGAGCTTTTTCTTGCACAACCTCAATATAATGCTTAACACTTGCAGGGGTTGCACTGTTTTCAGTGAGTGCAAACAAGTATTCTACACCACCCACACTATCAATTTCATTTTGATCTTTTAATCGGGTTATTAATGTCGTTGCATCTAAAACACGACCACGCTCAATGATATCTAACATATGCGAAAATATCTTTTGGTGCTCGGTATTATAAAAATCATCGACTTGCATGTCATATTCTTCAACAACTGCTACAGACTCTGGGAACACCAATAAGGTTCCCAAAAGTGCCATTTCAGCGTCTTGACTATAAGGCAATTTACGCATAGATCCTCCTCTTATTCAGCAATTAATTTAACGTGGATTTCTCCGGTTACATCTCCATATAGTGTTGCTTGGATACGGTTTGATCCAAGATGAGTAATCGGACCACTTGGTTTAAATTTACGTTTATCTACTTTAATTTTATGGTTTTTCTTCAACGCATCCTCTACTTGTTTTGTAGAAACTGATCCGAAGACACGGCCACCTTCACCAACTTTAACTTTGAACTCTAAAGTGATTTTCTCAAGTTCAAGCGCTAAGCGTTTGGCTTTCTCAATCTCAGCCTCAACCTCAGCAGCGTGTTCTTGTTTTTGATGATCTAAAATTTCGCGACTTTGGTCACTTGCCATAACGGCAAGTTTATTAGGAATTAAGAAGTTACGTGCATAACCATCCGCAACCTCCACAATGTCGTTCTTTTTCCCTACTTTTTTAACGTCTTTTAATAAGATTAATTTCATATTATTCACTTTCCTCTCTAACACTCTCTATAGCCTTTTTCAAAGACTCTACCACTTCATTAATTGACTGCCCTTTAATTTGTGCCGCAGCTCCGGTAAAGTGACCGCCGCCACCCAATCGTTCCATGACAACCTGAACATTTAATTCACCCTTTGATCGGGATGATATGGCGACAATATCTTCACCAACATAAGCCACGACAAACGATGCTTCAACCTCTTTAACCGTTAATATTTCATCTGCTGCTTGTGACATTAACGGACGCGGCAAGGCTTCATCTTTATAAGCTGCGATGACATAATAATCATCGTAAAACTCACACTTACTCAATACTTTATTTTTCATTTCAAAACTTTCATATTCATCTCGAAGCATGTTTTCCACTTCCATTAAGTCCGCTCCATATTTCCGTAATTCCGCAGCAGCTTGGAATGTTCTACTACCACTTCGATTTCTAAAACGATTGGTATCAATCAACATTCCAGTGTACATAAATGTTGCTTCTAATTTTGAAATAACAACATTTCGGCGATGGTACGGGAATAACTCGACAATTAATTCACTTGCCGATGACGCTGATGATTCGATATAGGTAAGTTCTGGTTTGAATTTAAACTCACCCGTACGGCGATGGTGATCAATTACCACGATATGGTCTGATTTATCCACTAAATCCGGGAATTGACATTGTTGTAATGAATGGTGATCTACCATAATGAGTAACGTTTTAGGACCAATTAAGCCACGTGCTTCTTCATGGGAAATCAAACTGTGGTCTTTCTCAAATTCATCACGATGTTTTCGAATACCAGCAGCTAGGTTCACTTCCGTATCATCCAAATCAAGAACAATCGCTGCATCTTTATTGTAAACAGAAACAATTGAGGAAACGCCTAATGCACTCCCAAAGCAGTCAAAATCCATCATTCGGTGTCCAACGATAATGACATTGCTCGACTCCAATATATGCTCACCAAGATTTTGTGCCATAACACGCACACGAACCTTACTTCGCTTTTCAACCGCTTCTGTATTTCCACCAAAGTAACGCATAACTTCATTTTTAGTATTAATCGCAACTTGATCACCACCGCGGCTTTGCGCCATTTCAAGTGCTTTATTTGACATATCTTCTAAGTCTTTAAAGTTATCACTGTGTCGTGCAAATGCCAGAGACAAGGTAATACTTGCATCAATTTTTGTTGCTTGTTTTCGAATTTCATTAACGATTGAAAAACGTTCGCTCTCTAAACGTTGAAATACTTGCTCGTTGAGCACAAGGAGATAGCGATCTGGACGAATGCGTCGAACAAACATTTCATGATTATCTGCCCATCGTACAACAGCTTGTCGAATATTAGAATCAATAAAAGCAATCGTTTGTTCTTCTTCATACTGCGTCGTTTCTTCATAATTATCAAGATGCGCAATTCCAAGAACAACTTGATTATTTCTATTAATAATTTCAAGTTCGTTCAACTCCGTAATATCTTTAAAGAATAGAATGTTCTTTTGACCCATTGTGGATGCTTCAAATACATACTGATCAAAGCGAATTGTCATACTTTCTTCATTGCCTTTAATCATTTTAGTAATGGTAGGAAAAACATCACTTACGTGTTCTCCCGTACCCAGAATGTTTAACTCATCAAAAAGTTCACTCATCCACGTTATATTATTATCATCATCCAGCGTAATAATCCCCATATTTGCATAATCAAACGCATAACTTGCTTCACGTCCCAAGACTTCCGCAACAGAAATTACGCGCTCCTTACGACTTGTGATTGCGGATGCGAAGATATAGAAAATAACACCTAGATCAATCACTAAGAATATATACTGAACAACATACAAATACTTATTAATAAATACATGGAAAAAGAAGAGGACCACCAATTGGACCAAGGTTAAAATCATTAAACGTGTTTTTAGTGTCTCAAATCGATTTGACATAATAAACCCCCTAGGTTTTCACCCTAAATTTTATCACAAACCGCTCCTATTTTCTATTACGATGTAACATCACTAAAACGATATCCGCACTCGTTTTAATAATAAAGAGCTCCATGACCATCGTTAAAAGCACCATTCCAATTGAAATCACATTGATTAAGATTGGATTGTGAACATTTAAGACCGCTTTCACAGACTGTAACATTTCTTGGAAGTCCATACCGAAGGCAGGACCAAAAAAACGAATCATAATGAAATAAAATAAGGCAATAACCACTCCCATAACAAGATAACTTCGTAAAGGCTTATCATTTCGCTTCATGCTGTAGATATAAGCAAGGCCAACAGCGCCATATCCTGCCATCATTAAAACCGTCGAAAAAAGACCCGACATGATTACCGCCATCAAAACACATGATATATACACGACAAAAGCGTCCGATAAATCACAATAGGATCCATAAACAATAAGTGGCAGCGCAAGAAAAGTCATAAAAAAGCCTGCAGTTATGCGGTCAAAAAATAGGATAATACCTGTTAAAGCAACAGTCATTGCACCATAAGTTAAACTAAGCGTTTTCTTCATAATAACGTCGTCCTCCATAAAGTAAAAACCTCTCGCGAGAGAGGCTTTTGAATATCTTAGTTATCTGATACGTATGGTAATAAAGCCATTTGACGAGCACGTTTAATAGCTGTTGCTAATGGACGTTGGTATTTAGCTTTTGTACCTGTTACACGTCTAGGAATAATTTTACCATTTGCTGAGATAAAGCGTTTTAGTAATTCCACATCTTTGTAATCGATTGTTTTTACGTTATTTTTTGTAAAATAGCAAACTTTACGACGTGGTCCACGGAATTTTCTGAATGACATAACAAATCTCCTTTCGATTAGAATGGAAGATCGTCACTAGTAATATCAAGAACAGGTTCTTCATCCATTGAGAATGATGGTTCCGGATCAGGTTGGTAAGAAGGTGTATAACTTGATCCACCTTGATTACTTGCTTGATTCTGATATTGACCTTGGCTTGCGCCTTGTTCTTGACGTTGTGCACGTGATTCGAGTGATTGAAGTGTATCCACAACAACCTCTTGAACATAAACACGTTTACCGGTAGCGTCTTCGTATGATCTCGATTGAATTCGACCTTCAAGTCCTACTAAAGCACCCTTTAGTAAGTAATTCGCCATAAAATCAGCTGTCTGATTCCATGCTACACAATTAATGAAATCTGTTTCGTCTTGTTGACCAAAGCGGCGATTGCACGCTACAGTAAACGATACGACTGATTTTCCTGTTTGTGTTTTACGAAGTTCTGGATCTCGAGTTAAGCGACCCACTAATATAGTGCGATTAATCATAAATAATCACCCCTTGTGTTTTTGATTAGATTTCGTCTTGACGTACGATCATGTGACGGATTACATCGTTATTGATACGTGTTAAACGGTTAAATTCATTAACTGCTTCATCACCTGATGTAAATTGAGTTACTACATAGTAACCTTTTTTGAAGTCTTCAATTTCGTATGCTAGTTCGCGTAAACCCCATTCATTAACATCATCAATTGTTGCTCCGTTATCTGTTAAGATAGCGTGTAATTTAGCAATAACTGCTGTACGAGCTTCCTCGTCTAATGTAGGTTTCACGATGTACATTACTTCATATTTGCGCATTTGTACACCTCCTTCTGGTCTATGGCTCTCTCGAGCAAGGATATTTTTTTGTATATTTTATCCGTTCTTTATTATAGCAAACTAAAGGGTCTATGTAAACCTATTCCGTCACTACTCAATAAGTTTCACAGACCCAATGTCCTAATCTTTGTTTTTCAAAATAAATCTTCGGTTTCGGAAGTCACCTTCTTCAACCGCTATCTTCACATCCGAAAATGCGGAAACAACTTCTGAATCATCCATATAGATGTCACCTGAGCGATTAGCTTTTGCATAACAACTCAGAATAAATGATGTGTGATATGCCTGAGGTGTTTGTGTTTGAATGAATGAATCTGTATTAATTGTTGATTCAATATATCCATCCACGACACGGCACATTCGACTTGTAGGGGGAAGTCCAAGCACACACGCTTTTTCTTTCTCCATACGCACAAGCAGTTTATCAATCAAGCCTTGGCGCAACCATGGTCGTACACCATCATGAATCAGTACAACATCTTCTGAAACTGCTGTCAGACCGATTAAAATGCTCTCCTGGCGTGTTTTTCCACCTTTAACGTATACAATCTTCCCGCTGCCGTTAGACTTCACAACGCGCGTCATATCGGCTGAGCTGGCTACAATTACTACTTGTTTACACTGTTCATCGTGCATAAAAACAGAAATTGTTTGACCTAAAACACTTTTCGAATCATTAAATGAGGCAAGTGCTTTTGCATAGCTTGCACCTTCTGCTGCTTTTTTTCCAGCGGCAACAATCAATACTGAATAATCCATAAGTCACCTCTTCTTTTGTAGTATTCTAACATATCAAGCGATAGGATTAAAGGAATTATTATTATTTACGAAACGCTGTTTGGATGATAGCAACTAAATCCGTTAAGGGTTTCTCCAAAACTTGATTTTTCCGATAGCAAAGAGTAATTGGTGTATGAACCATCGGTGTTATGTTTTCATAGATGTGAAAACGGTCATCAATCAAAACGCTCGGGAGAAATCCTACGCCCAAATCTTCGGAAACAGCATAAATGATTGCTTCCGAATTAACCGCTTGCCAAACTGGTTGATATTTCAGATCATGCTTTGCCAACAATACATCAAACGCATCACGTATTGAACTACCTGGTTCCCGCAATAAAATCCGATGTTCTAACAAATCCTCTAAGGTATTTATTGAACGTTGTGTTTTAGAGAAGAAGCTTAGTTCATACGAGCCTAAATCAATAGTATGAAACGCATCGTCATGCATGTACCCTTCGATGATCCCAACATCCACTTTATCCGCAACGAGCAGATCGATAATTTCCTGTGCATTCGCAACAGTTACATTTGTCTGATATTTCGGCATCAACGATTCGTAGTCCATCAAGATTTCTGGAAGTAAGGTTTTCGCAACCGTAATGCTCGAACCAATCCGAATACGGTTGGTTTGATTTAACTTAAAAACATCCGCCTCAAATTGATGATAGCTTTTTAAAAAATGAATTACTTGCGTATAAAATTGCGTCCCAAAAGAAGTTGGTTCGATGCCTCCCGATTTACGAATAAAGAGATTACGATTCAAAACACTTTCCAACTCCTGAATCGCTTGCGAAACAGCCGGTTGAGATATATACAATGCCTCAGTGGCCTTCGTAATTGATTGGTGTTCATACACTTCTTTAAATATTTTCAAAAGGCGAATATTCATCACGGACCTCCATAAGTATTTAGTTATAGAATTATTAATTCTATCTATTATAATTATCACGCAAGATTTCATATAATACAAGCGGAGGTTTCTATGAATCAGATATCAAATTTAAAACTTTTTTATACATCATTCTTCTTGTCCGCCGTATCTTTTGGAGGGGGATATATTACCATCCCTATTTTACGCACAAAATACGTCGAGGAACAAAAGCTTTTAACCGAATCCGAATTGCAAGATCTCGCTGCAATCGCACAGTCATCACCAGGTGCTATATCCGTCAACCTCGCCACCGGGGTAGGTTATAAAATTAATGGTTGGCAAGGAGGTCTCGCTTCTTTCGTCGGAACCATCATGCCACCACTTTTTATCATTTCAATTATTACTTATTTTTATGATGTCTTTATGAGCCAACCCATCATCCAAGCAATTTTTAAAGGCATGGAGGTTGGGGTTGCGGTTATTATGGTTTTATTAGTAATCGATATGGTCAAGGAACTTTATCAACGAGATCATCGTTTCGCAATTGGAGCTTATCTTGTTTGTCTTGTTTTAGCCCTTGGTTTTAAACTCCACATTATTGTTGTATTGCTTTTTAATCTCGTGGCTGTCTTCATTTTAAACGTATGGGAGCAAAATCATGATGCAACTCATTAAATTGTTTTTAGAGTTTTTGTATGTTGGGCTATTTAGTTTAGGCGGTGGCTATGCAACCATTCCCCTCATTGAAAATCGTATTATCAACATTCACGGGTGGATAACTACCCAAGATTTTATAAATATGATTACGATTTCGCAAATGACACCCGGTCCCCTTACGGTAAACATATCCACCTTTGTCGGCTTGAATATCGCAGGTATTCCTGGTGCAATCGTCGCAACACTCGGCTGTGTTCTCATTGGTGTCCTCTTAACCCTGGGTGTCTACGCTTCTTACAATCGCGCAAAAAATAAAGATTATTGGAACTTAGTACTCAAATCTTTGCGTATTAGCTCAACAGCTTTAATTACACTCGCAACCGTTACGATTTTTTCAATGTTGATTTTAAAAGAACATCAAGTGAGTTATCGATCTGGAATCGTCTTTGTTGCCTTGCTAGGTTTAAGTCATTATTATAAATTAAAAACAACACACATTCTCATTTTATCTGCAGTTTGTGGATTACTATGGTTAATCTAAAAGAAAAGGTTCCCGAGTTGGGAACCTTTATTTTTTTATCTTTTTTTCATATGTGGGAATAACAATACATCACGAATACTTGCACTGTCGGTTAATAACATAATTAAACGATCAAGTCCAATACCGATACCACCTGTAGGTGGCATTCCGTATTCTAATGCTTCAACATAATCAATATCCATTTCATTTGCTTCTTCATTACCCAACTCACGTTCGCTTAATTGACTTTCAAATCGTTCGCGTTGATCGATTGGATCATTAAGTTCAGAGAATGCGTTCGCATACTCACGAGCATCGATAAACATTTCAAATCGATCCGTAAAACGAGGATCTTCTGGATTTTTCTTAGCTAATGGGGAAACCTCAACAGGGTGTCCATAAACAAAAGTCGGTTGAACAATTTTTTCTTCACAGAATGTTTCGAAAAATTCATTCACAACGTGGCCAAATGATAATTGGTGTTTAGCCATTTCAATATTATGTTTTTTTGCAATCGCTACAGCTTCTTCATCGGATTTAACATTCCAGAAATCAACACCCGTAACATCTTTAATCAAATCAACCATGTGTACACGACGGTAAGGTCCTTTTAATGAAAGTTCGGTGCCTTGATAGACAATTTCAGTAGTTCCAAGAACTTCATGAGCAAGGTATTCAAGTAATCCCTCACTGATATCCATCATGTCATACATGTCAGCGTACGCAACATAAGCTTCAATTGTAGTGAATTCAGGGTTGTGTTTTGGACTCATTCCTTCATTACGGAATAGACGACCAATTTCGTAAACACCTTCCATACCCCCAACGATTAAACGTTTGAGAGGGAGTTCTGTTGCAATACGAAGATAGAATTCCATATCCAATGTATTATGGTGTGTCACAAATGGACGTGCAGCAGCACCGGATAAAATTGGTGTTAAAACCGGTGTTTCAACTTCAACTAAACCACGATCATCGAAAAATTTACGAATTGAACGCATGATAAGAGGACGCAACATCGCGGTACGACGTGAGTCTTCGTTCATAATTAAATCTAAATAGCGACGACGGTAACGTTCTTCTTTATCTTGAAGACCGTGGAATTTATCAGGTAATGGTCGTAATGCTTTCGTAAGGTGCGTTAACTCGCTCGCTTTAACAGATAATTCTCCATGATTTGTACGGAAAATTGTTCCTTCCACACCAAGAATATCTCCTAAATCGAGTTCTTTAAAGTATTCAAACGCTAGGTCACCCACTGTGTCTTTACGCACATATACTTGAATTTGACCATCACGATCTTGAAGATGCATAAAACCAGCTTTTCCCATAACACGCTTCGTCATTACACGTCCTGCAATTTTAGTTGTTGCACCTAATTCCGCAAGTTCTTCTTTGGATTTGCTGTCGTAAGCCCCAATAATGTCTGATGAACGTTCTTCTGGTTTGAAACCACTGGCAAAAGGATTAATCCCTTGTTCACGCAATGCCTCCATTTTCTCACGACGAACAATTTCTTGCTCTGTTAATTCATGTCCCATATTATCACTCTTTCTTATGTAAATAATCTGATACTATCTTATCAAATTCTGTTAATGAATTCATCTAATTTATCGAAACAGCCGTCAAAATCACCGATAACAGCAATTTATTAAAATTAATAAATGCATTTCCAAACTAGAATTATAAAGAAATCATATCGTTTCGTCACGTATCATAACATAATTTGATCTTTCTGTGTATTGAAACCTCAATTTTACCGGGCATTAAACGGTCTTAATTTTTTTGTCGTTCGGAAATTATTTCTCTTAAAGCAGCCTCATCAAAAGTATATTTTGAATGGCAATAATGACATTCCAAAACAGCTCCCTGATCCTCAGCAATAAGTTCTTTCAGTTCATCCGTACTTAGAGTACGTAAAACATCGGTCATTTGTTCTTTATTACAACCACAGTAATATTGAGTATCCGTAGTTTCAAGAATCAACACATCATTAAACAAATTCGCACATACTTCAACTGCTTCTTGATCAATCATAAGATTTGAAACCGGCGGCAATTGTGCGAGTGTTTTTTCGATTTCACTTATATCTTCTTCCGTTGCAGAAGGCAGTACTTGTATCAAAATTGCCCCGGCTGATTTGATCGATAAATCCTCGTTTACAAGTACCCCCACAGAAACAGCCGAAGGAATCTGTTCACTTTGTGCGTAGTAATATGCAAAATCGTCCCCAATTTCGCCTGATTGAAGTTCTACTTGCGAGCTGAAGGCCATACCATCCAGAACATCATGAGTAACACGAAGCGTCCCATGACCAATAGAACCACCTACATCCAATTTACCAATACTGTTAACTTTATGAACATACGGATTGGAGACAAGACCACGAACAAACCCTTTATTATCTGCATTCACAAGAATTTGTCCAAGTTCACCATCACCACGAATTTCAATCACAAGTTTTTCGTCATCATTTTTTAAGGTAGTTCCCATTATAGCCCCAATACTCAAGGTACGTCCCAATGCCGCGGAAGCAGCAGGATAAGTACCATGGAGTTCATGTGCTCTTTGTACAAGATTTGTTGTTTTCGCAACAAAAATTCGAACATTTCCATTGAGCGCCATCGCGCGTACTATTTTATCACTCATAACTATCTCCTCTTTTTTTCTTAAAAAAGCCCCAACGAATTGGGGCTCCCTCTAAGCTTAAATTTCTTTTTCAATTGATGTGTTAGATTCTTGAACTGTTTCGCTTACTACTTCAGCTGCAATTACACCATTATCATTGGCTTCACGGCCTTCAACAATGTTTTGAATTTGCTCTGCTGTAATCGTTTCATATTCAAGAAGCGCTTCAACAATGCGATCAAGAAGGTCACGATTTTCTTCAATAAGTTTACGTGCATCTTCTTTACATTGGTCAATAATATGACGTACTTCTTTATCAATTTCAAATGCAATTTGTCCGGAATAGTTTTGAGGTTGAGAAATATCTCTTCCTAAGAACACATTCCCATCATTACTATCGTATTGAATTGGACCTAAATCACTCATACCATATTGAGTAACCATTGCACGTGCAATTTTGGTAGCGGATTGGATATCTGAGTATGCACCAGTTGAAATTTCATCAAAGACAATTTCTTCCGCAACACGACCACCAAGGTACCCTGTGATTTTACCCATTAAATCAGAACGACTTTGAGTAAATGTTTCTTCACGTGGCGTCATCAAGTTATATCCACCTGCTTGTCCACGTGGAATAATTGTAACTTTTTGTACTTTATCTGCACTCTTTAATTTAATACCAACAATTGCATGTCCAGTTTCATGAACTGCAACCATATAGCGTTCTTTTTCACTGTATTTTTTAGATTTTTTAGCAGGTCCCATAATTACACGGTCAATTGCTTCATCAATAATATCAGTGCTAATTTCTGTTTTATTTTCACGAACTGTAAGAATTGCAGCTTCGTTTAATACGTTTTCCAAATCAGCCCCTGAGAATCCAGGTGTGCGTCGTGCAATATGTTTGAGCACAACGTCATCAGCAATTTTTTTATTGCGAGCATGAACTTGTAAGATTTCTGTACGGCCTTTTACATCAGGTAATCCAACCGTAATCGTACGGTCGAAACGTCCTGGTCGTAACAAGGCAGGGTCCAATACGTCATCACGGTTTGTTGCCGCTAAGACGAGAACACCTGAATTTTCTTCAATTCCATCCATTTCAACAAGTAATTGGTTAAGTGTTTGTTCACGTTCATCGTGTCCACCACCCATACCTGCACCACGTTGGCGACCAACTGCATCAATCTCATCAATGAAAATGATACATGGTGCTGTTGCTTTGGCTTTCTTAAACATATCACGAACACGGCTCGCTCCAACTCCGACAAACATTTCTACGAAATCAGAACCAGAAATAGCGTAAAATGGAACATCCGCTTCTCCGGCTGCTGCTTTAGCAAGCAATGTTTTCCCAGTACCTGGAGGACCTACAAGAAGCATTCCTTTTGGAATACGAGCACCCATTGCTTCAAAGCGTTTTGGATGTCTTAAGTATTCAATCAATTCTTGCATTTCTTCTTTTTCTTCTTCAGCACCTGCTACGTCTTTAAAGCGTACTTTAATATCGCCTTGGACTTTTGCACGTGATTTACTGAATTCAAATGCTTTATTATTACCGCCATTTCCCATTTTTGAGAATAGGAAGAACATAAAACCACCTAATAAGATGTAAGGAATGATTACAAGCAAGAAATCCACAAAGAAATTACTTTCATTAGGATCCGCTGTAAGCATTGCTGCATCTTTTTCAGCAAGTAACTTTGTAACAGCATTTAATTGTTCAGGTGTATTTGGTAAACGTGTTGAGAATCCAATTTTACGGTCATTTTCAACATAAACACCTGTAATATCAATGACATTATTATTTGGTTTAATAACGGTGTTTTCAACTTTTTTTGTTTCCACAACGTTATAGAATTCTTTAACAGGTAATACCTTCTGTGTTTGATGTGCAGCTAACTGCATGATTACTAACGCCATCATCACAGTCATTACCATCAAAATAATATTATTTTTTTTATTGTTTTTCAACGGGATTCACTCCTTACTTATAGATTGTATCTTTTAAGATTCCAATGTATGGCAATTGTCTATATTTTTCATAATAGTCCATACCGAAACCGATAACAAATAGGTTTTCGATTTCAAAACCAATAAAGTCAGCATAAACATCTACTTCACGACGTGATGGTTTATCCAACAAAGTGATAACCTTTACATCGCGTGCCCCTTTATTCTGTAACAGTTTAATAACTGCCTTTAATGTATTTCCTGTATCCACAATATCCTCTACAAGTAAGATATTCGTGCCTTTAATTGAACGATCCAAATCCTTTAAAATTCGAATATCGCGTGATGATTCTGTACCTTCATAACTTGAAACGTCCATGAAGTCAAATTCGATATCAAGGTCAATGTACTTAATGAGGCGCGCAAGGAATGGTACGGATCCTTTTAAAAGCGCTACAAGTACGAGTGGACCTTCAACATTTTTATAATGTTCTGTGATTACTTGTCCAAGTTCTTCACATCTTTTTTCTATTTCTTCTTCACTTATCAAAATACTCTCTACATCTTGGTGCATACTATAAATAATCCTCCTGCGATAACTATAATTCTAACATAAAAAGATTGGGATTGTTAGAGTAATGATGTTCATCACAACCCATTCCCACAACAAACACAATTTGTTGCGATGAATTCACAATAACCGGCCATAATTCACGGTCATGACGAGGTATTTTGCGATCTATAAAGAATCGATTCAAGGGTTTTGTTCCAAATCTCATTTGAATTGCGTCACCCTCACGAGCATTTCGAATTGTGATTGGAAAATCGTTATCTTTTAGCGTTACACCTTCAATGGTTTTACCCGAGTTACTGAGAATAAAATGATCGGTTTTTTCATATATAATTTCATCATATCGATATTCAAACGCATCATTTTCCATAACCGTAAGTTCACCATAACTTGAACTCAGTCGTTTATTACCAAATTGTAGAAACGCCTTTTCTTGTAAAATAAGCTTATCCAACTCTTTGAGATAACTACCGCTCATGTCATACGTCATGATACCATTTTGTGCTAACCATGATCGAAGGACGAGAGGTCTTAAACCATCTTGAATGAGTGCATACATATCAAGAGCCACGTTTGAACTCAGTTGCTCTGAGATACTCTTCACTATTCTACTCCTTTTTGCTCCGCTTTGCTTTGCCTCATCCATTTCTTTTACCAAACTTTCATATGAATTTGTATCCATATTACGAATATCGTTACGAATTCGATTTCGTGTGTAGTCCAAGGTTAAATTTGACTCATCAATTCCATATTGAATTTCCTTTGCGTCACAGTATTCTACAAGCTCCTTTTTTGTCTCATGCAGCAGCGGTCTCCACACTGTGACACCCATGATTTCCACATAACTCGCAAGACCCACATGTTCACTTAACATCTTGCGTTGTTTCTGAAAGACATACGTTTCAAGATCATCATCAAAATGGTGGGCAATCGCTACCCCTTCCGCCTGATACTTTGAAACGAGATTTTTAAAAAATGCATACCTGAATTCGCGCGCCTGATGTTGAAAGTTATGATTTACCCCATTATCTTGGTAATTAATACATTCAAAAGGGATACCATAAGTCGTACAGAAAGTCTTGACAATATCCTCATCCCGTTTACTTGTGGCGCGTTTTCCATAGTTTACGTGTGCAGCGAGGCACTGCACGCCATTACTGTGTAATTTATCCAAGAGTGCCATCGAATCAGGACCCCCTGAAACGCCTACAATCCAGCATTTATTTTCCATCTGTTATCTCCTAATCATTTATTCCAAAGGTTTCTTCTATAATCAACTTCCGAATTTCTGCAAACATCGAACTACCCGGTTCAATATGACCATTAATTGAGATCACACGTGCAGAATTAACATATTTACAATCATTAAGAAAAAGTACCGATGCTTTATTCAAGCCATTAATCTTCCCAATATAGTAAAGATGTTTTTTCCCTTTAACACTTACATTCCGAGCTTGTTGAACGAGTTCATAGTTAGAAGTCATTGGAACTACGAAAACCTTGTGATTGAATATTCCCATAACCAACCCAAAATGTTGATACCCGGCTTCATTGATAAACGCTTGGCCAAATTCCATATAGCAAATATCCCCAACACGTACATTTATATTTAGCGATTCACACGACCAAAATTTTTGCCGGTACATGCGGTTCAACCCACTAATGCATTCTTTCCGCATATAATACGATGGTAACAAACGAATATATTCCTGGTACGTCTCTAAATAATCTTTAACCGTTCGTTCTGCCGAATGAATTTCGCAATTTCGTAGCCATCCAGGCTCAAGTTTCATCATAACAACCCCTCCTCAACTAGATAATCGATTAAGAGTTACTATCCTAAATAAAAAGAGCCAATGGCTCTTTTTAAATACTTGAGTTGTTATTATCGAACTAAATCTAAATTTTCTAACATGATTCCAGTACCTTCAGCAACACATGTTAATGCGTTTTCTGCAACATACACAGGAATACTTAGTTCATGTGAGATTAATTCATCAAGACCGTGTAATAACGCTCCTCCACCTGTTAGCACAATACCGCGTCCTACAATATCAGCTGATAATTCTGGAGGTGTTTGTTCAAGAACCGTACGGCAAGCACGCACAATGTCCTGTAGACTTTCGTGCATAGCATTTGCTGTTTCTTCTGCTTTTAAAGTAATTGTATTTGGAAGACCTGTTACTAAGTCACGACCACTTACTGCAATCGTTGTTTGTTCCATTTCTTTTACACTATCGATACGTGCAGTACCAATATGCGTTTTAATTTCTTCAGCAGTACGATCTCCGATTAGAAGTTTATAAGTATCTTTAACATATTTAATGATATCGTGATCTAAACGGTCTCCAGCTACTTTAAGTGATGTACTTGTAACGATTTCACCAAGTGATAAAATCGCAACATCCGTTGTACCACCACCTATGTCCAATACCATTGAACCTGCTGGTTTTGAAATATCAAGATTTGCACCTACTGCAGCAACTTTAGGTTCTTCTTCGATATATACACGTTTAGCACCGGCACGATACGCTGCATCACTGATTGCTTTTCGTTCAACAGATGTAATGTTTGATGGACAGCAAATTAAAATCGTTGGGCGTGAAAACATCCCTTTTAAATTTAATTTTCTGACAAAATATTGAAGCATCATTTCTGTTACTTCAAAATCTGCAATAACCCCATCTTTTAATGGACGAATGGCTAACACACGTCCTGGAGTACGTCCTAACATATCTTTTGCTGATTGTCCTACAGCGAGGCATTTTTTTGTTTCAGCATCAATGGATACTACTGAAGGTTCGTCTAAAACGACGCCTTCGCCTTTTACATAAATTAAAATATTTGCGGTACCTAAGTCAATTCCGACTGCTTTTGAAAACATTCTTTGTCCTCCAATTCTCTCGTCTTTTCTACATGAAATAAGCGAATGATAATCCCATTAAAAACTGCGCTACAACATAACCTAATCCAAGAGATAAGAATATGTAGAGTAATTGAATACGCGTTTCACTACCTTTTCGCATCACTTTATGAAAATCGATCCCACTTAACGCATATGCGCTTGCAAGAAAACATACGAAATATAAAACAATTCTTTGGATATCATGCATAATTATTCACCTATATTACTATATCAAATAACACACTGAAATTCCATTGATAATATCAAATAACAAAATTTGCGTTAATCTATTTTTTTAGCACTTTCCAATAGGATCGGCGCTGCAAGATTCATACCGATTGCGCCAATCGGTGTTGTTAATAGTATTGCTAAGACCGAAAGTGCGAGAATGACTTCACCATGGGGCACCCCCAAAGCTAGTGGCACCCCTCCCATAGCAGCTTGTACTGTAGCTTTAGGGATATAGGAAATTACAACAAATATTCGTTCTTTTAAGTTCAAATTTGTACCTACTAGCGACAACATCACTCCCAACGACCGCATAAAAAGCGCAACTACAATCACAACGAGACCAATTGCTCCCGATGAGCTTATCGCATTTAAATTCACTTGGGCTCCAACCAAAACAAAAAGAAAAATTTCAGCAACAATCCAAATTTTATCCATAGCCTCGGATAAATATCGTCCTAAATCAGGTTTTTGTTCTTGAATGATGGCGGCACTCGTCATCACGCCTAAAAGGGATGCAATTGGAATCTTGGATTCTAATTGGTACAGGCATATGGATAACGCAACTAACACAAACACAGACTCTGGTTGTTTCTTAGCAACCTTGCTGAACGTTAACCCTATGATCCCCCCAAGGAACACCCCTAAAATAAGCATTATCGGTAATTTCATGAGCATAATCCCCCATGATGAATAGCCTTGAGTATGTATTCCTAAAAAAATCGAAAAGAATGTGATTGCAACTGTGTCATCAAGTGATGCCGCAGCTAAAATCATTGTAGGTATGTTTTTATTCGTTCCCAATTCTTCCTTTTCAAGATGAATCATCATCGGAACAACAACCGCTGGCGAAACTGCTGCAAGAATAAATCCAAGCATCCCTGCTTGCGCTATATTAAATTCAAAAAAATAAATGCTTAAAACCATAGCGGTAATCCCTTCAACCATCCCTGGAATAAAACTCAACAAAATCGATGGACGACCAACCTGGACTAATTTTTCTCGTTTTAAACCAAAACCTGCTCGAAGCAGAATTACAATCAGGGCCATTGAACGTAAATCTGGTCCAAGTTCTAAGAATGTTGGGGCCAACCTATTAAACCCAAACGGTCCCAAAACAATTCCTAAGATGATAAGAAAAAGCAAGCTAGGAACGTTCAAACATCTCCCAATTTTTTTTAAAACAAGACCCAATAGAATGATAATTGCGATTGTATATGCCATATTTCCTCCAAAAAAAACTCCTGCAAAAAGACCCTTCGGTCTCTTGCAGGAGTCATCAGCTGTCGCGGTTAGGGGCGAACTCCATCGCCTATTTGTATAATTATATCACACTTATTCGCTGCATTTTATTTTTTCAATAAACGCTTTTAATTTTTCGAACCCAACGCCTTCATAATCACCATAGTCGCTATAACGATACGAGACACCATCACTATGTGTTGTTGGATCATGATGCCATACCTTAAAGGAACTATGTAGCTGGCAAATCCCCGTCTCGCCGATTATTTTTAATGCATTATCTTGGTTAACCCCCGCCCCGACACATAATTCAATATCCTCACCATAATGCTCTTGTAAATGTTTAAGGAGCTTGATGCCGTTTTCTGCACTCGCTTCTAAACCACTTGTTAAAACACGATCAACACCACAATCCACTAAATCATCCATCGCCTGGACGGGATCTTTAACCCGATCAAAGGCACGATGAAAAATCGCTTCAATACCCTTATCTTTACACAGATTAACAAAAAAACGTGTCAATTCTTTATCCACAGTACTATCTTCATTCAAGAAGCCAAAAACGAGACCATCTGTGCCATGTTCAATGAGTAGGCGCGCATCGCAAATCATCGTTTCGACTTCGAGTTCACTATAACAAAAACCGCCACCACGAGGACGAACCATCGTGATAATGGGAATTGTGGTCCGTTTTTTGGCCTCAATAAGCATCCCAACACTTGGCGTTAATCCACCTAAAAACAAACCGCTATTCAGTTCGATTCGCGAAGCCCCACAAGCCTCTGCAACAACACAGTCTTCGACGCTTCCAGCACACACTTCAACAATCATTGTGACAACTCCTTTTCATTAGTTTAATTATAGCTTGGGTTGCAAGCAAAAACAAAAAAAGTCGCAGTGAAACTGCGACTTGGAATTATTTAGTACCAAAGATACGATCGCCCGCGTCACCAAGACCTGGAACAATATATCCATCTTCATTAAGTTTTTCATCTAATGCCGCTAAGAAAATATCAACATCTGGATGTGTTTTTTTAATCAATTCAACACCTTCTGGTGCCCCAACAAGACAAACAAGTTTAATTGTTTTAGCGCCATGTCGTTTAACAATTTCAATCGCTGCATCAGCGCTACCGCCGGTTGCAAGCATTGGGTCTAAAACTAAAACTTCAGATTCCGCTAAGTTTTCAGGGAATTTTGCGAAGTATTCGTGAGGCATCAATGTTTCTTCATCACGATACACACCAACATGTCCTACTTTTGCTGTTGGAATGAGATTTTGAATCCCATCGACCATTCCTAATCCAGCACGTAAGATTGGAACTAATACAACATCGCGTTTCATCTCAAATGTTTCGTATTCACCGCAAGGTGTGTGAATAGTAACAGGGTCTAATTTAAGGTCACGTGTAATTTCGTAAGCCATAAGACCTGCTATTTCATCTAAATTTTGACGGAAGTCCTTCGTTTTTGTGGACTCCATTCTCATTTGTGTTAACTTATGAGTAATTAATGGGTGGTTTAATACTGTAATCATACTCGTTCTCCTCTCACCGGGTATTGGCGTGTAAGCGCCTTTACCTCATTACCAATTTTGGTCAAGATTTCATCGTTTTCATAATGCGTAAGCGCCTCATGAATCCAGTGAGCAATCTTTATAAACTCATCTTCTTTAAATCCTCGACTTGTCATAGCCGGTGACCCAAGACGGATTCCACTTGTAACTGCTGGTCTCTCAGCATCAAATGGAATTGCATTTTTATTAATCGTAATGCCTACTTTATCTAGAATTTTTTCTGCATGTGCGCCAGTCATTCCAATACTGTTTTTCACATCTACTAAAATCAAGTGGTTATCTGTTCCACCACTGACAAGACGATAGCCCAAGTTAGAAAATGTTTCGGCGAGCACATTCGCATTTTTAATAACTTGTTGTTGATACTCAATAAAACTTGGTTGTAATGCTTCATAAAAACATACAGCTTTACCGGCAATGACGTGCATCAATGGCCCGCCTTGCATCCCAGGAAAGACCGAACGATCTAATTTCCGCGCGAATTTTTCTTTGCAAAGAATCGCACCGCCACGTGGTCCACGCAATGTTTTATGTGTGGTTGTTGTCACAAAATCAGCATAAGGAACGGGACTTTGATGGAGGCCTGTCGCAACAAGACCGGCAATATGAGCCATATCAACCATGAGATATGCACCCACTTCATCCGCAATTTCCTTAAAACGTTTGAAATCAATTTCCCGGGAATAAGCACTGGCACCGGCAACAATTAACTTCGGTTGAACTTCTAAAGCGCGTTTTAAAACAAAATCATAATCAATCATTTCAGTGTGTTTATCAACACCATAACCAAAGAATGTATAATTGATTCCAGAAAAGTTTAACTGATGACCATGTGTTAAATGTCCTCCGGAATTTAAATCCATCCCTAAAACAACATCACCATGTTCCAAGACAGTCATATACACAGCCATGTTTGCTTGAGAACCACTGTGTGGTTGCACATTCGCATGCTCTGCGCCATAGATTTCTTTTAAACGATCAATGGCTAAATTTTCAATGACATCAACATTCTCACAGCCGCCATAATAGCGTTTTCCGGGATAACCTTCAGCATACTTATTCGTTAGAATGCTTCCAGTTACTTCCAATACTTGATCTGAAACATAATTTTCGGATGCAATTAACTCAATATGATCAAGTTGTCGTTGTTCTTCTAATTCAATTGCGTCAAATACGAGTGTATCTCTCATTCACGGCCCTCCTTGGTCTCAATGTCAGAAATCTTACAAATTCTACGACCATGGCGTGCATCTTCACTGTATGGTGTATTAATCCATGTTTTAAGGATTTCCACATTCGTTTCATATGGTGTTGTTCGCCCACCAAGCGCTAACATATTTGAATCATTATGTTCTCGTGTTAATTGTGCTACTTCGGTGCTTGTAACTAAAGCACAGCGAATGCCGCGAACTTTATTCGCAACAATTGAAACACCAACACCGGTTCCACATACAACAACACCCCGATCAAACTCACCATCCGCTACCGCTTTTGCGGCAGGATATGCGAAATCGGGATAATCGATTGATTCTTCAGAATATACCCCAAAATCTTTAACTTCATGACCCATTTCTTCTAAGACTACGCGAAGCCCTTCTTTCGTTGTATAACCTCCGTGGTCAGCTGCAATTGCGATTTTCATAAATTCGCCTCCTTATTTATCTCTTCTAATGTAATAACACCTTGTCGTAAGCACTTAATTACGTCACCTGTAATATCAAACACACTCGACGAAATCCCTCCGACACATTCCCCTAAAACAACGCCTTCAATACGACCATCCAATTGTTCTATGACCATATCGGATGATGTTGCTGTATCAAACCCTGAACGGTTTGCAGAGGGAAGCCATATCGGATGGCCAACTTTATTAATAATATCTTGAACCCATTTATCATCGGCCATACGAATTCCAATCGTTCGTTGGTCCCCTAAGAACGGGAAGACACCATCTTTAATATTAAAAATAAAGGTTACTGCCCCGGGCATAAATGTATTCATTAAATGACGATCTCGGTCTGTTAACTCCGCTACACTTTCAATTTGGTCAAGCGATCCCACCATCAGTGGAAACGGTTTGTTTTCTGGACGCTCTTTGGCATCTTTTAGCTTTTGATACAACGATCCTTCTGCACTGTTTGCAGCTAAACCGTATACAGTATCTGTCATAATTGCGACAAGCCCACCCTCTTGAATCATTTTCGCAATGTCATCACTTTGATTTTTATTAAATCGTTTTGTATCCATATTGTTCCCTCAACTCTCTATTTCTATTTTATCACACACATCCCCAAAAAAAAGATACTAATCTTCGAGATTAATACCTTTGTAGACAAAGACCATACGATCAAGGCCATTGATGTCTTGGCGAAGCACTACCTCAGCGTCACTAAAAAATTCTTGTGCTAATGAGACAACAGCTTCTCCAATATCAAAACCAATTTCAAAAGCCATCACTGCTTTGTCATTTAAAACAAGATGTGCCTTCTCAAATACTTTGCGGTAGAAAAACAAACCATCCTCACCACCAAATAAGGCGACGTGAGGCTCGTTGTTTAAAACCGAAGTTTGAATATGTTCTGTATTTTTAATATAAGGGGGATTGCAAGCGAGAATATCCAGTTTAATATTCTCCGCGATAAGCGGTTCAAGCATATCACCTTGCATAAATACTACATCTGCCTCGTTGTAATCTGCATTACGACGAGCCACTTCCAATGCTTCTTCACTAATATCTGAAGCATAAACTTTTAACCCTAATTCTTTTGCTAAAGCAATACCAATGGCACCACTTCCGCAAGCCACATCCGCAACAACGGGTGCATCAAAATAAGTATCAATATCGGATAAGAGATGACCGACGAGTTCTTCTGTTTCAGCTCGCGGAATCAGAACACCCTCATTCACAAAGAGTTTATATCCATAGAACCATTCATAGCCCAATACATAACCAAGCGGTTCATCTGTTGTTAATTGCTCAATTTTATTTCGATATTCGTCAATGAAAGAAGCTTCAACATCTTCATTATAAATCACAAACATATCTAAATCTTTTTCTCTTAAGAGTTCAAGCATTAAAACACGAGCGAAGCCCGTATAGATATTTGCTTTGTCGAGAATCTCTGTTCCCTCATTAACTAAATCTTTATAAGTCATTAAGCACCTTGTTCAAGGATTTCTTTTTGTTCTTGCTCAAGCAGAGCATTCACAATTTCATCCAGCTTACCTTCCATAATAATATCTAATTTTTGTAATGTTAATCCAATACGGTGATCACTCACACGGTTTTGTGGATAGTTATAAGTACGAATTTTTTCAGAACGGTCTCCGGTACCAACTTTTGATTGTCGTTCCCCATGACGTTCTGCTTGAATACGGCGTTGATGTTCTTCATAAACACGAGCACGAATTAAACGCATCGCTTTGTCTTTATTATCATGTTGTGAACGTCCATCTTGACACTTCACCGCAATCCCTGTAGGTTTGTGAACAATACGAACCGCTGAGTCCGTTTTATTAACATGTTGTCCACCCGCACCCGAAGAACGCATTGTATCGATTTCCAAATCGTTAGGATCAATATCAATTTCCTCTTCCTCAACATCCGCAAGTACAAGTACCGTTGCGGTTGAAGTATGAATACGACCTTGTGTTTCAGTCTTTGGTACACGTTGTACTCGATGGGCACCCGATTCAAATTTAAAATGGCGGTAAGGTTCAGCACCTTTAACCACGAAAGAAATCAGCGAATAACCCCCAGCTTCAGCATCCATTGCTTCGATGACTTCATATTTATAGCCAAGACTTTCTGCGTAACGAGTATACATACGGTATAAATCCCCCGCAAAAATATTTCCCTCGTCGCCCCCTGCAGCACCACGAATTTCCACAATCGCATCAAACGAATCTGATGGATCTTTCGGTACAAGCAGTACTTCAAGTTCTTTAATTATTTGTTCCATTTTTTCAGAATATTCTGCTGATTCCATGGTTGCAAGTTCTTGCAACTCAGGCTCATCAACAGCAAGCATTTCTTGTGCTTGCGTAAAAAAATCTTCTGCTTCTAAAAATTGTCGATATGCATGCAGTACCTGTTGCATAGCGGATTGTTCTTTTCCAAGTTTTGCCATCATTTTACGATCCGATAATACATCCGTCGACATCATCATTTCTGTGATTTCTTCGTCACGGGCTTGGATCTTTTCAAGACGGTCTCTCATTGTCTTTTCCATCATTATTTATCACCTTTGCTATATCCATTAATTTGAGGTTTATCCAAAACAATATGGTCATGTCGGCATCGTGCTTCATAGGACTCACTCGCTCCAATCATGACAACGGGATCATTATATGACGCCGGTTTTCCATTGACTAAACGTTGTGTCCGTGTCGCAGGTGCGCCACATTCTGTACAAACTGCCGTCAGTTTTGTAACAAACTCTGCAGTAGTCATTAATTTAGGAATTACGCCAAAGGGTTCTCCACGAAAGTCCATATCAAGACCTGCTACCATTACACGTTTGCCTTTTAAAGCAAGATGGTCACAAACCTTTACGATTTCATCATCAAAGAATTGAACTTCATCAATTGCAACAACATCCGTTTCATTTGTAACGTATTTTAAAATGTCTGTTGCTTTATCAATTACAACACTTTGCACGCTTGTTCCCGCATGCGAAACGACCTTACTATCACTGTAGCGATTATCTACAGCTGGCTTAAAAACGATTATGTTTTTGTGTGCAAATTTTAAAACATTAATACGACGGATTAATTCTTCAGTCTTACCAGCAAACATGCATCCAGTAATGACTTCGATATAACCCTCTTGATATTGATGATACATCATATTCTTTCACCTCATCATTATTATTCTATCGTATTTTAACAAAATTAATACACAAAGTCCTAAAAATAACACTATATTTTTATATTTCATAATTTACTCATAAAAAAGAGCGCTGTCGCCAACACTCTTTTTCATTGTTTATAAGGTTGAACCTTATTTTATACCATATTTCTTGTTAAACTTGTCGATACGTCCAGCTGCGTTAGCAAAACGTTGTTTACCTGTATAGAAAGGATGGCAGTTTGAGCAAGTATCTACACGTAGATCTGTTGCTGTTGAACCAACTTCAATTTCAGTATTACAAGATGAACAAACAATTTTAGTTTGATGGTATTCTGGATGAATTCCTTTTTTCATATGTACATGTCTCCTTCCGCCTAAAGTTTTTTCACTTTAGATAAGTGCTAAGTAATAATATCATATCCAATAGTAAAGCGCAATAATTATTCCTTATACGTTTGCATAAAATAAATAGGCTTATCTGAAGGACTTTATTACACTTTTAAAAAAATCGTATTGTAAAACAAACATTCCATTTCAAACTCACACACAACTCTATCCACTGAACCCTTTTACACTACAAATAATTTTCTAATTATGCGTGCTTTTTTCCGTCAAATGTATTGTAATTGAACGTGAGCGTTCTGCATCCGCGAACTTAAAAGCCATACCTTACACATCATCCTTTGATACAAAGCCTTCAATAATAATGCCAGCAAGAAGTCCAAAACCTGGCCCTACCGTAAGCGTATAGACAAGGGGGATGTTAAAGATTAGATTGAGTAAAATCGCCAAAGTGGTTCCAAACATGAGCCCGAAAGGCACTCCATATCCTGTTTTTTTATGTTTCATTATTTCTCCTTATTGGTAATATATAAAGCATTTCCCCTGTGCATCTTCAATTAGTTTCATCGGAATACTCTTATAAAATGCTATGGTTTTAGGGCTATTATCCGTAATTAAGACTGTTTGGCGAACATGTTTGTACAACGACATAAGGGTTAATAACAACGTTTTCCCAATACCTTCACGCTGTCTTGCGCTAAGAACCAAAATATCTTGAATGTAAAGAATACTCGCATCATCGCCAACCGCACGGATTAATCCAATTAATTGATCACCCTCCCATGCCGTTATCGTACATAAAGAGTTTTTTACTGCGCTCATGAGTCTCTCAGGATCATTTGTATAGGCATACCATCCAGCATCACTGTAAAGCTTCAAGACATCATTTAATTCAAGTTCAATATCCCGTTTATATGTAATCATGCTTCGCACCTCCAATTCTTAGTTCTATTGTATGCTTTAAGTCTCTTTTACACAACTTTAATCGCGCGCCCTTTAAAGAGCTTTATTCTTTTACTGAATTATTGTTTAGTCTTTGAATATTATTTCATTTACGATACGCTCATGCTATTATATTTGTATCAAGTCATTGTGGAGGGTCCCATGAATCAAAACGAATTAGCAAATCAAGTTCTTATTAATGAGATTAAAACGTTACTCACTGCTTTGAGTCAATATCTCGGCGAAAGTTGTGAAATTGTCTTACACAGTCTTCAAGATTATACCAACTCTGTGATTTTTATTGCGAATGGACATCATACCGGTCGTAAAGTTGGTGCTCCAATTACTGATTATGCATTAGATATCCTTAAACAAATCGAATCTGAGGAAGATGACAATCCCAACAGCCGCAGTAAGCAATATTTTACACGTAATACAAACCAACAATGTTTAAAATCAAGTACTACCGTCATCAAAGGCATCGAAGGAGAGCCCATTGCTCTTGTATGCTTCAATTGGAATTTAAATGATCCTTTTCATAAAGTTATGGCATCGTTTATTCCTGAATCATTTGGTGAAACAGATGCAACCGAAACTTTTGCGGAGACGGTTGATGATTTAATGGTTAATGTGACTCAAAAAGTCATTCAAGAAGTGGATGCCGATGAAACGATTAGTTTCAATCAGCGTAATAAAACAATTATCCAACGTTTGTATGAACGCGGTATTTTTGAACTCAAAGATGCTCCAATTCGTGTTGCGGAATCTTTAAAAATTTCACGTAATACGGTTTATTTGCATTTGCGGAATCTAGAAGAAAAATAAAAAACAATCCATTCTCACGGATTGTTTTTTATTTTTCGTTTTCGGATAACTTCCTGATACTTCAGTATAAGATCCACAGATCCTACCCCCACAAGCAACAACAGTGCTACACAGTATGCCAATTCTAACTTGTGTGTAACCCATAGCAACACGGTCCCTAATAAAAGAAACATAAGAAAAACAAATAAGAACCGTATTTCTTTCTCAAGATCACGCAGTTCTAAGTCCGCTAATTTATGTTTATCATACTTAACGATCCCAAAACCTGCCATGATAATTGCAATATACAAAAGATATGTGGTGATAAAGTAAAAGTCGCCTTTCACCGAAACCAATAACCATCCAATGCCGATTGCGATAATTATAAAAATCGGAGCATATAATCGTAAAGCTTCTTTGATTTTTTTCATCAAATCACCCACCTAGTAATTATATACTACCATATTTTCTTATCGAATATGTGCGATAACTTCGATTTCAATCTCAGCATCCATCGGTAATTTCCCTACTTGAAAGGCACTCCGTGCCGGAAGTACTTCATTAAAATAGCGTGCATAGATTTCATTGACCTGAGCAAAATAATCTAGATTTTTTAAAAATACCGTTGTTTTAATAACGTGATTCAAATCTGAATTGCCTGCTTCTAAAACTGCTGATAAGTTTTTAAATATTTGCACTGTCTGGGCTTCAATCCCTGTTTCTAGTTGGCCGGTCTCAGGATTAATTCCTAATTGACCTGATGTGAAAATAAGTGTTCCGATTTGATTTGCTTGCACATAAGGTCCAATCGCCTTGGGTGCATCTTCTGTATGAATTTTTTTAATCATTGTATAGCTCCTTTTCTTCCCATGATGAAATAAAACGGTACCGCTATAATAAGCCCTCCTAAGCCCCATACAATTTGCGTCATACTTGCTTGGAATAAGAGCCAAACACTAATAACAACCGCTACAATTGGGACGACTGGACCAAAGGGTATTTGAAATGACCG
Organism: Erysipelothrix tonsillarum DSM 14972; assembly: GCF_000373785.1. GTDB lineage: Bacteria > Bacillota_I > Bacilli_A > Erysipelotrichales > Erysipelotrichaceae > Erysipelothrix > Erysipelothrix tonsillarum. The sequence goes on from NZ_KB892380.1 coordinate 179,285, forward strand.
CACTTCATCTTTTTTGGTTTTTCTAAAAATTAAGATTGATAAACATGTAGGAACGTATTGCGCAAAACGTGAAACGACACTGATGGCGGCAAGTGTTGTGAAGCTTCCGGATAAAGCAATTGGAATTGCAAGCGCAACAGAGATGATAATCGCCATATAGGGAGTATCACGTTTACTGCGTTTTCCCACAAAGGCAGGAACGAGACCATCATCCGCTAAGGCAACGCCACTTCGTGGTGTAATGAAAGATGATGCAATATTAATGCCACCAATTGAAATCAAGGTTCCCGCAGCAACTAATGCACCACCCGCTGGACCTAAAATGCGTTCTAAGGCAGTTTGGATTGGTGTTGTGATTGTTGCAAGTTCTGGACCCAAAATCCCGATGGATACGGTTTGGATCATGATGTAAAAGAAGGACACAATCAACATAACAATGATAATGGCTTTCGGTAAATTCTTTTGTGGATTATCCATATCTTCCGCCGCTACCGCAATCGATTCAAATCCCGTAAACGCATAGAACAGCAGTAATGCTGCTTCTCCAAATGATCCCGATTGGTAAGCGCCATTTGGAAATAAAGGAACAAAGTTCGCTGGTTGGATAAAGAAGATACCCACCGCAATAAAAATAACGAGCGGTACGAGCTTTGAAATCGTCACAATATTGTTTAAAACTTTCGAAATATTAACGCCCAAAATATTGACAATACCAAGACCGACAAGAATACATACTACAATAGTATTTTTAACCATCGTTTCTTGAGCCGCAGGGATAATTTGTCCAAGTGCCGTCGCAAACGCAACCGCCATCGTTGCCCACGCAATAATACTAATAGCCCATTTAATAAACCCAACTTCAAAACCTATGAAATCGCCAAAGGCTTCTTTAGCATAAACGTAAGGCCCTCCATTTTTCTTAAACAATGAAGATGCTTCCGCAAAGCAAAGTGCAACACAAATAACTAATAACATATCAAATATGATTACAAAAATACTTGCTGTTCCAATCAAACTCATTGCTTTATTTGGCAGTAAGAAGATCCCTGATCCTATAATCGCATTAATTCCTAAAAGAATAATGCTTCCAAGTCCTAATTTCTTTTTCATAATTTCCCCTCAAATTTTCTTATGCTTGTTCTACGAGTTCATTAAAGATGGCTTGCATGCCATCGTTTGTTTGACTCATCATTTCCGGATGCCATTGAACCCCCATCATCCAAGGACCGTTGATAGCTTGAAATGCTTCCACAACTCCATCGGGTGATATTGCTGTAGCAATCAAATTGGTGCCCAATTTGTCAACGATTTGATGATGAAAGGAGTTAACCATAATCTCAGTCTGGTTAAAAATCCCATACAAGATTGAGTCTTTTTGAATCGTTACATGATGGGTCCCAAGATCTGGTCGTTGATTTTGTGCGTGTTTAATCGTTACACCTGCTTTAAGTGATAAATCCTGCACTAAACTTCCCCCGCAATTGACGTTGATCATCTGAAATCCTCGACAAATACCCAGTATCGGTATTTGTTTTTCAGTCGCATATTTTATTAATCTCAAATCAAACACATCTCTTTCCGGCCATACTTCTCCAATTTTTTGGTGTGGTTCTTGACCGTAGTTATGCGGAAAAACATCATGTCCACCTGATAGAATCAGACCATCACAACTCTCGATTTGTTCCTTAATTACCATTTCTGATTCGTTAAATGGAATGATGAACGGAATTGCCCCGGCTCGGATCACCGATTGAATATAATCATTATTTACATACGAGCGTTCAAACATTGGGTGCATTCCTTGTTCAAAAATAATACTTCCAGAAATCCCAATAATCTTTTTGGTTTTCATTTTAGTCCTCCACATGCGCTAAGGCATTTTCTATATCATTGATTAAATCGTCTATATCCTCAATCCCCACGGATAAACGTAAAAGCCCACACGTTATTCCATGTGTAATGCGATCTTCTTCGGACATGCATGCGTGTGACATTGTACATGGATAAGATAGAATTGATTCTACACCACCTAAACTCACTGCGACAAGTGGTATTCTTAAATTTTCAACAAATTGTTTTACTTGGGGACGTCCTTTAAGTTTGAATGATAAGACCGATCCCCCAGTATGACTTTCTTTCATATGGATTGCATGTCCCGGATGGGTTTTAAGTCCGGGATAGAACACTGTTTCAACTTTAGGGTGAGCATTAAGGTATTCCGCAATTTTTTGAGCGTTCGCATTACTACGTTCCATACGAATACCTAATGTCTTAATCCCTCTTAAAACCAACCAGCTTTCTTCAATTCCTAAAACACTGCCAAAAGTACATTGATGCTGTCTCAAGCGCTTCGCAAGATCTTCATGATTCGTTACAACCATTCCTGCTACAACATCACTATGACCATTAAGAAACTTGGTAGCACTGTGAATTACAAGGTCGGCACCGAGTTTAAAAGAATCTTGGTACAAGGGTGATGTGAACGTATTGTCGATTGCGACGCATATATTATGGTTCCTAGCAAGGTTACACATCGCTTCGATATCAGTAACGCAAAGTAATGGGTTCGAAGGTGTTTCAAGATACAAAAGTCGTGTATTGTCTTGAATTGCCTTTTCACATGCACAGCAATCTTGCATATCGACAAATGTATGTTCAATGCCATAATTTGGAAGAATTTCAGTTATTAGCTGATATGCACCACCATAGATATCATTTGGAGCAATGAGATGGTCCCCACTTTTAAGCATCAACAGTACAGACGAAATTGCAGCCATTCCTGAAGCATAAGAGATACAAAATGCGCCGTCTTCTAAGCATGCGACCGCTTCTTCCAACGATCGTTGAGTTGGGTTACCGAAACGGCTATAAGTATAAGTTTGCTTCTCAAACATATTGTCCTGGTGAAACGTTGAGGCTTGATACTTCGGGATTGATGACGCCCCCGTATGTTCATCAATCATATTATAACCGTGAAGTACCTTTGTATTAGTTTTCATAGTTTATCTCCTCCGCAAAGAATAAAATTTATTTCATCAGATGTTTTATTATTCATCAAATGAAATATATTTCATTACAATTAAATTATCATAGGGAATTTTCTCAGTCAAGCATATTCTACTAAAATATATTTTATTTCATGTGACAAATAGGTGAGTATTCACAAAATCAGTAAAACGCTTACATTATGTAAAGTATATCACTCCTTTAACCACAAATAAAAAAACAGAACTTATTTAAGCTCTGTTTTTGTTTGTTTTCGCTTCATTATAAAATAGAATGGTACTGCACACAGTAAACCACCTAATCCCCACAATAATTGCTCCTTGGTTGCTTGCGATAATAACCATAGACTAATTCCAATAGCAAAGATTGGAATTACGGGTCCAAAAGGAATTTTAAAATCAAATTCAGTGGGTTGATTTCGCTTACGGAATACAAGCACGGATAGACATGTTGGAATGTACTGTGCAAACCGAGAAACAACACTGATAGCAGCCAGCTTTTCGAAACTACCCGACAGCGCAATCGGAATGGCAATTCCAACCGAGATCAAGATTGCAACCGTTGGCGTATTACGTTTGCTTCGTTTACTTACTATCGAAGGAAGCAAACCATCATCTGCGAGTGCAACACCACAACGTGGCGTTACAAAAGAATTAGCTATATTAATTCCACCAATTGAGATTAACGTTCCTGCCGCAACTAACGCGGAACCAAATGGCCCCATAATCATTCCCATCGCGGTTTGAATCGGTGCAGGAATATGAGCTAGCTTTGGTCCTAGAATTCCAATTGAAACCAACTGAATTAAGAAATAAAAACACGAAATGATAATCATAACGATAATGGTCGCTTTAGGAAGATCACGTTGAGGATTTTCCATATCTTCTGCGGCAACCGCAATATTTTCAAACCCGGTAAATGCATAGAACAACAAGAGTGCCGTTGCTCCAAATGTTCCCGGTGTATAAGTACCACCAGGAAATAGCGGGTTGAAATTTTCAGGCTTAATAAAGAAAATACCAATTGCAATAAATAACGTTAAGGGAACTAATTTCGATACAGTGACAACATTATTCAAAATTTTAGAAAGATTCACACCAATAATATTGACGATTCCCAATCCAGCTAGCACAGCTACAACAATTAGGTTCTGTATTTGAGGATCTTGCGCTGCCGGTATAATTTGTCCAAGTGCGGTTGCAAAAGCAACCGCCATCGTCGCCCAAGCGATAATACAAATCGCCCATTTAATAAATCCTACTTCAAATCCGATAAACTCACCAAAAGCCTCTTTTGCATAAACATAGGGACCACCATTTTTCTTAAAATAAGTCGCCGCTTCCGCAAAACATAAGGCAATACTCATCACTACAATCATATTAAAGATAATAACCCCTAAACTTGCAGTTCCTGTAAGGGCCATCGCTTTGTTTGGTAACAAAAAGATACCAGATCCGATAATTGCATTAATTCCAAGTAATACAATGCTTAAAAACCCTAGTTTTTTTTTCATACCCACCATCCTAACTGAAAAAGATAAATTATACTTATAATAAACGAATTCAGCTTAAATGGGTATTTTTTTTTATTTTTTATCGATTAATAGAGCGAGCCATCATGGTTGTTGTATGACGAATCCCGCGAATTGCTACTGACATTGTAAAAATATTTTCCACAAGCGCAAGTCCACCATACCCCGCATCACCGATATGTTGAATATCAGCACCGGCAATTTTATTACGAAGGGCAATCTGCTCAATAACAGCTTTACTTGACCCCTCTTGGCTTGTTCCAATTGCTGTCATCACCAATCCACTCAGACTATGAACAGTCTTAATCGCAGAGGTCAGATCCGCTTCGGTAAATCCTGGTATCGTACCTACTGCCGGCATTAAAATCACATCAGCGCCAGCATTAATAAAGGCTTTTAGTACCTCTTCATCCGGTACAACCGGCTCATTAACTCCCGCACCATGCATTTTACCTGCGATGATCATTCCACTAAAATATTTTCGAGCACGTTTGATTGAACTTAATATTTCTTTATTTGTAACTCCCGTTCCAGGATTCCCAGTGAGACAAATAAAGTTAAAGCCAAAATCTTCCGCAGCACTTAGCGTTTCTTTCGAACACATCCGACCTTTTGCGATTACATGTTGAGATTCTAACATGTCCGCACTCATATCTACAGGTTCAAGATTGACACCGACGGGACGACCTACCAATTCTTTGAGACGATGAATTATATTCGGTCCATCAATATCATCCATTCCCGCAATAAAGGGATTGAATGAATCAAATCCATTAAGCAAAATCAAATCAGCACCAAATGCTCTGGCTGCTTCGGCATTCGTAATACCAGATTGAACCGTTCCACGCACAACATTCTCGGAACAAATGGTGCGACCTTCAGCCGCTTTAATAGCCATTTTTAATTCTTGAGCCTTCATATCTGTAAAATCACTTGCATTACAATCTAATATTCTTTTACTCATGAAAATACCTCCTCTTTTCTATGATAATAGTTATTTAAATCCCATATTACGATGAATCAAACGAGCAATAAGTCGATATACTACTTCAGTCATCACAATCGCAATCGCAATTGTAACCGACAATGTAAAGGTACGAACAAGCAATTCTACACCCATGATATAGTCACCGCCAATAAACGATTTAACGGTTTGGTATGCCATGATTCCCGGTACAAGTGTAAAGATTGCAGGAATGTTAAATACTGTTGTAGGCATTTTCAACCGTTTCGCAAACCGCATAGATAACACCGAAACAACGGACGATCCTATGAAAATTGCCAATGTAGCATCAAAGCCACGTTGAACTAAACTCCAATTTACAATCCAACCCATCATCCCCGTTATTCCACAACCCAATAACGCACGTTTCGGTACATCGATAATGATTCCAAATCCAAATGCTGCTGCAAAGGCGCTCAATAGTTGTTTCAGGATCATCATACGAATACCCCCGTCATCACTTGAAGTGAGGCCATAATTCCTGATCCAATCATAATTGCAATAAACAGCGCTTCAACCATAAATACGGTGCCTGATATCGTATTTCCTACAAGAAAGTCACGAATGGAATTCATAATTGGAATGCCCGGAACCATGAGCATAATACTTCCAATAATGACCGTCTCAAAATCAACAATTAAGCCGTTACGTTGCAAACAGATGGTAAGCACACCAATACAAAATGAAGCGATAAATTCCGCAATAAATTTCACATTGAGTTTCTTAGACGAATAATAATGAATCCCGAATCCTATGGTACCTAAAATCATTGTTATTGGGAAATCAAGGATTGACCCTTCAAAAATCAACATCATAAAAGCACTCACAAATGCTGCTGAAACATACTTCATCCATACGGGATATTGCATCGCATCGCTATTGATTTCTTTTAAATTAGCGTACAGTTCGTACACATCAATGTCATTGGCACTAAACATGCGAGATAATTGATTAACATCCGCTAATTTCGCTAAATTGCTACGGCGTTTTTGAATGCGCTTCATTTTAATCTGTTCACCATCGGAAGTCGTCACAAAAATTCCTGTGGGTAATACAAAACTTACACCGGCACCTTCACCCTGCTTTGATTCCAAAATACGGTTCATTGTGTCTTCAACTCGATGCATCTCAGCACCATTTTCCATCATAAGCTTTCCAGCTAAGATACAAGCATCTAATAAAACTTCATATTCTGTTTTTTCCATTGGATCAATCCCCACTTCTTAAACTAACTTTATTATACCTTAAACATTAGCTGGTTAAAGGTTTATTTCTTGTTCACACAAAAGTGAGAAATAAATTACAAAACAGTACCTTGTATTGTAAGGTACTGTGTGATATATTGTATTAACGAGGTGAGGTTATGAACACTCAATTTAAAAAAGGCGTTTTAGAACTTTGTGTTCTATCACTCCTTTCACAAAAAGAATACTATGGTTACGAACTTATCAGTAAAATTTCAGAGACCATCGAGATTACTGAAGGCACCATTTATCCACTTTTAAAAAGACTTAAAGATGATGGTTATGTCTCCACGAAACTTGTAGAATCAACACAAGGCCCTTCGCGAAAATATTACCAATTAACCGAGCGCGGTAAAACATATTCAAAAATACGAATCGATGAATGGTTCGTATTTATTGGACACGTTAACGACCTACTGGGAGGAGAAAACCATGACTAAAAACGAATACTTATACCTGCTAAGAAAAAACTTACAAATATTACCCCAAAATGAGATTGATGATATCATCAATGATGTTCATGAGCATTTTGAATTTGCTCTTGATGAAGGAAAATCCGAAGAAGAAATTTGTCATACACTTGGTGATCCCATCGAGATGGCAAAGCAATATACTGGGGGACGTATCTATGAAGAACCCCCTTACCAAGAGCCAAGACAACGTTCCTCAAATACAGTGTTAACCCTAATTATTAAAATATTCCTCATAATCCTTCTGATCGGACCTATTCTAGGGGTATATGGTGTTTTAATTGGTTTCTTCATCGCTGGAGTTGCGATGATGATTTGTGCGATTCCCGTATTATTAGGTGGAATTCTTCCAATTGTTGCGGTTACCTCATTTGGAATGCTTGCACTCATTGCTCTTGGTCTTTTCCTACTTGGATTAGGAACAGCATGGCTTTCAATTTATGGATTTAAAGCCCTCACAAAGCTTGTGATACGTTTTCTGACATTTGATTTCGGAGGAAACCAGTAAATGAAAAAATCTAAAAAAATATGGATTCCACTTACTCTAATTTTCGTAGGTTTGTTATGTCTAAGTCTGACAGTGGGAACCTCCATAAAAACACTTATCAACAACGACAATAACCCCATCGAAATACAAACTAATTTTGAAGAGGTCGCGAATGTCTTTGATGAACCCATTATAGAAATCAAGATTGAAACAGCTAATATTAATCTCATCGAAGTAAAATACGTTGAAAATGAAACTTATAGTATCACTGCATTTGGCAATTTAGAACAATATCGTGCTAAGGTTAAAAACAGTGTTCTTGAAATCCAAACCATTCCTGATAACTGTAACTTTGGAAACTGTGACTTGAGAAATTTTGATTCCCTCATTCTTGAAATTCCAAAATCATTTAATGGTAATATCCACATTGATTCTATAAAATCCAAAATTCTCGTTGATGGCTTAGGACAAAAAGTAGAGACTCGTTTTTCAATTGATGGACTGGATTCGCAGATTACCGTCAATAATCTGAATGCCTATTTTGATTTAGATAGCATGAATGCTCAAATCGCACTCAATAACAGTGCTGGAATGATTAATCTTGATGGACTAAATACTTCCGCAATCATTAACTCTGTATGCGGAAATCTTGAAATCCAAGCTGACGCGATGTCTACACACACTGAATTTCCGCATGGTGATTCCGGTTCTTACAGTATTGAAATGGACGGTATGAGTAATTCATACTCGAATGTCAATGATGGTCAAAAGCAGTCTTCATTCGGTACGCTTCAGCATCATTTCAATCATGGAACGAAAGGGTACACCATAACCTATAATTCAAATGGTTTAAACAATACTCTCATTGTCAAATAAAAAAAGACTGAAGTTCGCTTATGCGTGCTTCAGTCTTTTTTCTATTATTTATTTCGTAATGCATCAACTTTATTTCTTAAATATGTTTGCAATTCTGTACAAACATCGCGGTTCATCGGTGGAACACCATCAAGCGGATATTCTTTATCGATAAGTTCATATTTATTAACACCCATCGTATGGTAAGGAAGTAACTCAATGCGCTCAATATTATTTAAGGGTGCAATATACTCCGCAAGCTCATCCATGTACTCATACGTATCATGGAATCCTGGAACAATAACCACACGAACCCAAGTATCAACACCATGTTCTTGTGCTTTTTCAAGGAATTGGTGTGTTACGCGAATAGGTGCACTTGTCATTTCACGGTATTTTTTTTCTTCAAGGCCTTTAATATCATAGAGAATTGTGTCCGTAACACTTAAGATATCATCAAACGTATCCGGACGTCCAAATCCAGATGTATCTAAACAGGTACTGATACCTTCCGCCTTACATGCTTTCATCGCTTCATATAAGAATTCTGGTTGATTCAGAGGTTCCCCTCCACAGAAGGTAACACCACCATCGTCACCGAAATAAGGTTTAAAACGACGGAGTTTATCCATTAATTCATCAACAGTAATGGCATCTTCTGGATCGGTTTTCCACATATCGGGATTATGGCAAAATAAACAACGTAAAGGACAGCCTGATAAGAAGGCAATTGTACGAATTCCTGGTCCATCAACCATCCCCATTGTTTCAAATTTACGAACATAACCTGTTCTTGAGTCTTTCATGGTCACATCTCCTTTTAAGTAATACAAGTGTATCATATATCAAAAAATGTACGTGATTAAGGCTCGGGGTGTAAGCGTTTACTGAAATAATAATGTTTACAAATTCACGTATTTCACAAAAAAACGTTTGTACTTAGTATACAAACGTTTTCTTTTCACAAAGATTGATAATCGTTATTACTCTTTTTCTTCACGCCAAATAACACCACCAAGCGATGTTAGTTTGTTGTCAATATCGTCATAACCTCGATCAATATGATATATTTCACTAATTTCAGTTACGCCCTCGGCGATAAGTCCTGCAATCACAAGACATGCTCCACAACGTAAATCTGTTGCTTCGACTTTAGAACCGTACAATTTTGAAGGTCCATCAATAGAAGCTTGCGAAGGTACAAGTTGAATGGTTGCACCCATTCGGTTTAATTCATTACAATGTTTAAATCGTTCTGCGTAAATGGTCTCTTTAATGGATGATTGTCCATGTGTTTGTGTAAGTAACGCAGTCAACGGCTGTTGAAGATCGGTTGCAAATCCCGGATAGGTTTGCGTTGTAATATCGATTGCTTCAAGTGGTTTGGTTGCTTTACGAATACGTGCATAATCCACACCCACTTCAATATCGACACCCATTTCAATAAGTTTTGAAATTAAAGCATCTAAATGTTGTGGAATAATGTTTTCCACAGTCATATCATCTGCCGCTGCTGCAGCCATAATAATATAGGTTCCCGCTTCAATTCGATCAGGAATCATCTCATGTGGTTTTCCGGTTAAACGTTCAACCCCTTCGATGGTAATTACATTCGTTCCCGCACCACGGATGTTTGCACCCATCTTATTTAAGAAGTTCGCAACATCAATAATTTCAGGTTCTTTTGCGGCATTTTCAATAACCGTCTTACCTTCAGCTAAGACAGCTGCAAGCATAATATTAATGGTCGCACCTACAGATTGAAAATCAAGATAAATCTTCGCACCAATGAGACGTTCTGCAGAAATCTCATAAAATCCATGTTTGTACTCAATTGAAGCTCCCAGTGCTTCAAATCCTTTTAAATGTAAATCAAATGGTCGCGGTCCTAGATAACAACCACCTGGCATTTGCATTTTCACATACTTATATTTTCCTAATAGTGCTCCCATAAAATAATAGGACGCACGTAATTTTGTAACTGCTTCATGATCTAAATCCACATTTTTCATACCTGTCGTATCAATTTGGAAGTGATCAGGGGTTGGTGATGATACATTTACATTAAGTTCTCTTAATAAAACTGATAAAGATTCCACGTCCGAAATATTCGGAACGCCATAAATATTAACTTCACTATCAGATGCGAGAATGGCTGCAGGAATCAATGCTACAGTAGCATTTTTTGCTCCACTAATTCTTACCTTGCCGTTTAATCGATGTCCACCTTCAATTTTTATAACTTTTGCCATTCAAACAACTCCTTTTGTCCATTGATATTATAACCGATAACGAATAGAAAATATACCTATCCACCATCTCTCATTTGATATTCATAATCGTTTGAAATATCATGCATTATGGTAAATAGGTATTTATACGTAAAATAACTAATCTTGAATCAATTTTTTTTGAATTAAAAAGTCTCTTGCTACTTTTTCCGGATTCTTGACTTCCACATCAACCAAGTAGTTAAGCTGACGGGATTCATCTGTTGTAATCATGTCCGAAAGTTTTTCGAGGACTGCTTCAACACCAGGGAAATCACGTTCTAAATCATCGCGCACCATAAATGCCGATTGGTAACGCGGAAAGAAAGACGCATCATCTTCAAGCATTGTAACAGGATAACGGTTAACCATTCCATCGGCACTTGTTACCAAGGTTACATCCATATTGTCACTGTCCAAACCAGCAAGTTTCAGACCAATATCGATTGAGTTTGCTTCTTTAAAATCCAGTCCATAAAAGGCTGTCAGTGGTTTATAGCGAACTGATCCATTATCATCAAAAAATGAATGTTCAGCAGCGAAAACGAGATCTTTAGCAATCGGTTTTAAATCAGAAATCGTTTTAAGATTATATGCTTCGGCTAGTGAATCATTTACTGCTACGACATACGAGTTCTCAGAACCTAAAGGTTTTAATAATTTTACATGTGCCTTTTCTTGTGCTAAGGCATTAGTGTAATCAAAAAGTGTTTGATTTTCAGGAATATCCTTTGGATCTTGTTTTAAAAATGTTGTTAGAACGGTTCCGTCCCAACTTAATGTCATATCCATAGCTCCGCTTTTAATTTGGTCAAAGGCTAAATTATAAGCCATCGAAGGTTGAATATACACATGATAATCTGTATATTCCTCAATCATAATCTTTGCCATATAGGTCGCAACATTCATTTCCGCAATATCGCCATCAATGATGACAAGATCGCCTTCTTGTCGGCTTCCACAACCACTCAGTACCAGAAGTGAAACCAGACATATTAAGAGTTTCTTTTTCATTCGGTTTTACCTCCTTGTTTCGCAACAAGACGTTTTTCATAATATCCCATTGATGTATCAATCGCTAGGGATATCAAAATTAAGGCCAATGTCCCATAACCAATCAGTTTCATATTCTGTGTGCGGACGCCACGATATAAAATCGACCCGAGTCCACCTCCACCAACGAGTGAACCAAAGACTGCAACTCCTACTGAAGTCACCACCGCAATCCGCATTCCTGAGAAAATAAAGGGGAACGCAATTGGTAATTCTACTTTGAAAAGACGTTGAATTTTCGTCATTCCCATTCCCTTAGCGGCTTCTCGAATCCCAGGATCAACACTTTCTAACCCAGTGACAGTATTCAAAACAACCGGTAATAAGGAATAAAGTACCAGTCCGATAATTACTGTTTTTTTAGTAGGTCCGAAAAAGGCCATTAGGATTCCTAACATTGCAAGCGTTGGAATCGTTTGCAAGATATCCACAACAAGCAGGATGGGTTTTTTAAATTTTGGATAAACGTAAGCAATCATTCCCACAATCAAGCCAATGATGAGTAAGAAAAATGCAGATACCAAAACCAGAAATATATGCTCTAAAATCATATTAACGGTCATTGTGTGCACCTCCTGTTTTTAGCCCTTTGGGGATGAATTTGGTTTGAAGATAGTCTACAAAGTAACCCATCAGGATAGCAAGAATTGCGGAAGGAATGGCCCCAATTAATATCGTTTCTTGTACGTTCGTATCAATCCCACGATAAATAAAGACACCCAATCCACCTTGACCAATCATCGCTGCGAGAACCGCCCAACTTACGGTATACACCGTGGACATTCGAATACCCGCAAAGATTGATGGAACAGCCATCGGCAATTCAACCTTAATTAATGATTGCCACTGCGTCATTCCAATACCTCGTGCGGCTTCTACCAAGCTTTGATCAACATCTAAAATTCCTGCGTAGGTATTCTTCAATACCGGGAAAATTGCATAAGCCGTGAGTGCAATGTAGATCGTTTTGGGGCGCATCCCCGTATAAACAAACAATACCCCAATAAACACAATACCGGGTATGGTTTGAAACAACCCAATTATCGGCATGATATATTTCGATATTTTTTTGAAGCGCGATAAAATTGAAGCCAATATAATCGCAATGATTGATCCCAGCGTAACCGCTACAACCACAAATTTAATATGCGTTAAAATCGCTCTGAGAAGTTCGGGGATAATTTCTTTACTCATTACTATCACCACCCCAAACAACGTTTGTTAGACTGCGTGCAATAGATCCGCGCGTAATGATACCCACCACTTCACGATCATCATTAATGACGATAACATAATCTCGTTTATTTTCTGTAATCTCACCAATAGCTTGTTGAGCGTCATCATTTTGATTAAAGGCAGGAACACTCTTTTCCACAACCTCGGCAACACGTTGATAATCATCACGTTTTGAAATCAATTCATCGATCCACGCTACACCCAAATACTTTTTATGTTGATCAATAACGACAACGCTGTTTAAATCCCGAGTTCTCATAAGACCAAGACATTCAAGAATCGGTCTTCGATCAAATACTTTAAAGACATTAGGTTTCATAAGATCACCGCAGGTTAAGTCCACCGATGAACCATTGTCATGCATTTGTTTCCCCATAAATTTCTTAACTTGTTGCGTTGCTGGATGACGTAACATTTCTTCCGGTGTTGCTTTCTGTACAATCTTCCCATTTTCCATAAAGACAATTGTATCCGCCATTTTAATTGCTTCATCCATATCGTGGGTTACGAAAACAATTGTAATCCCAAGTTTTTCTTGAATTGATTTAACTTCATCTTGCAAAGCATCACGGGTTACAGGATCCAATGCACCGAAAGGCTCATCCATTAAAATAACGGGTGGATTTGCAGCTAAAGCCCGCAAAACACCGATACGTTGTTGTTGCCCACCACTTAATTCAGAAGGATAACGATTTGCATAGGTATCGTATGGCATCCCTACTAAAGGCATTAATTCGCGCACACGTTCATCAATACGTTTTTCATCCCATTTCAATAAACGGGGTACCACCGCAATATTATCTGCGAGGGTCATGTTGGGGAATAGTCCGATTTGTTGGATAACATAGCCAATATTACGACGTAAATCGATGACGTTCATATCATCGATTTTTTGTCCTTTAATGAATATTTCTCCACCATCATGTTTAATAATCCGATTCAACATCTTCAGTGTTGTTGTTTTACCACAGCCAGATGGTCCAATAAGACAGACAAATTCTCCTTGATTAATTGTTAAATTTAAGTTTTCAATAACAACTTTATCATTGTAAACTTTCTTTACATTTCTATATTCAATCATAAATTTTCCTCCTATATAAATTTCTGCCGCATAAAAAAAAATGTACACGACATTTCCCTTAAAATTCATTCAGAATGTTGATTTAAGCACAACTTAATTAAGAGTCTATTATGAAAAAATTTCATAACAATAGAACTATTATAACGCAAATTATGTTCCTAAACAAATGACCACCGCTTTCAAAGAGGGCTCTTCTCTAAAAATTCATACAAGTATTAATATATTTTAAGGCTGAACTTACGGAACGCCACCAAAAGAAAAGAACCCCTCTTGGGATTCTTATACAAATATTCTAAGGGCCATCATTTCATTACTTCGACCTTCTTTTTCATAGTGTGAAATAATTTTTTTAATAGTTTTTTCAGCCAAAAAAGGGGCCATCCCAACAAAGTTATCAGGGTTGTTTGCGGAGTTACCCAAGAACTTATCCACAATCTCATCCAACTTCGCTTCTGATAGAAATGGGCAATAACCAATTAAATCACTTATATCTTCCAATTTATCCACAATCATAGCTAAGCCTTCTTCGTCTAAGAATGGCGCTAACGCAATGAGTTCACTCGGGTTTTTATCAGCAAGTTTTGCTGCCAATAACATCATTGCATCCTTTTCAAGAAATGGTGCAATTCCGATAAGTTCGTTGTGGTTATCAATATCACAGTTCGATACAATATCTCTTAACGAAGTATCACTCAAAAATGGGGCAAGCGCAATTATTTGCTTAGCGTCAAGTTTATCGAGATTATCCTTCATCCACTGATCAATATGTTCATCATCAAGAAATACAATCAGCTCCAACATCATTTCAAAATCGAAATCATGATTAAGCATCCCGTCCATTGCTTTTTTTAAATCTTCAGGTTTCATAATGGGGGCAATACTTACAAGTTCATCAGCATTAAGCACTTCTTCTTGTTTAATTTTCCCAACCGCTTTAGCGATTTTCTCATTGCCCATTAACGTATCAATCGAAATATTGAAAATATGAGATAAATCAATCAACTTGCTAATATCTGGAGATGTTAGCCCATTCTCCCACGAAGAAATCGCTTGGTGACTGACACCCATGCGTTCAGCTAACTGACTTTGTGTTTCATTCATCTCTTTCCGTTGTGAAGCAATGCATTTTCCTAATTTAATCATGTCAAATTCCATACTTTGTCTCCTTTTTAGTTCGAATAGACTCGCTGAGCGTTTATTAAACGCATTGTGTGTGGAGTATAGGAAATCCCCACAACCATGTTCTAATTGAATTATTATACCGCCCTACCGCTCTTGAAACGGCTCTCGTGCATGAATAGCGCATTTCATGTCGTAGGTTGTACCTCCTTCTGTTTTAATCATACGGATTATGCATATCAAATTAAAGCAAGCGCTCCTTGAATTACTCAAACTCCCCTTGAAAAGAAAAAAAGAACCGCATTTAACGGTTCTTTGATGATGAAGCCTGAGTGTAGAGATACCCTACTAAAACAGCACCACCAATAATATTCCCTATATATGAAAATAAAATATTCGATAAGAATTCAGTTAATTGAATCACACCATTTTGCATGCCAGCAGTCAATAAGAACATATTTGCCACACTATGTTGGAAGCCGAGTAATACAAAAACCATTACCGGGAACCAAATTCCTAGAATTTTTCCAGCACCATCTTTAATGGCAACATTCAACCATACCGCTAATCCAACGAACCAATTACAACCAATACCAGAAATTAAAGTTGCCATCGGTGAATATGCCGCCTTACCCATTGCTAAGCGATTCACGGTTTCAGTATAGTGACTTAGTTCTCCACGTCCGAGAATTAACGCAACAAAAACGGCCCCTACTAAGTTCGCAAGTGTAATCACGCTCCAGTTTATGGTAAGTTCTTTGAGCGAAACTTTTTGATTTGCATAAGAAGTTCCAACCACCGTCATATTACCCGTGATTAACTCACCACCTGCAAGTAAAATAACAATCAAACCAATTGGAAATACACTGGCTCCCAATACATTCCCCAATCCACCATCAACGGTCGCTACGATTTTAATATAAGCAAGATATCCTAACGAAATCATTGCCCCCGCAATAAATCCTAGAATACAACGTTGCTTCATTGATTTATGTACCTTCTTAACCCCTAATTCCGATACACGTTCAACAGTTTCATCTAATGAATACATAAGTCTCCTCCAAGTTCCAAATGTAATCTTACGTTGTGATGCGTGGCAATTCAAGAGCCTATCGATAAAGTTTGTGAATCTTAACGCATTATTAATTTAAATTGTTTCGCATTGTCAGTACTTTGTTTATATCCGTCCTGATTGCACAAAAAAACCATCACCATATTGCTATGATGATGGTTATTAAATTTTAGATGTGATTTGAATTAAGCTTTGTTAGCTGAACCCATCATATCAATTTTTTCTTTAACTGTAGCACGGATTGCATCTGTACCTGGAGCTAAGAGTTTACGAGGGTCAAATCCTTTACCTTCTAAATCTTTTCCTGATTCGATGTATTTACGTGTTGCTTCAGCAAATACTAATTGACATTCTGTGTTAACGTTAATTTTTGAAACACCTAATGCGATTGCTTTTTTGATTTGGTCTTCAGGAATTCCTGATCCACCGTGTAATACTAAAGGAATGCTTCCTGTAGCAGCTTTAATTGCTTCTAAAGTTTCAAAGCTTAAACCTGCCCAGTTTTCTGGGTATTTACCGTGAATGTTACCAATACCAGCTGCTAGGAAATCAATTCCTGTGTCAGCGATTGTTTTACATTCTGCTGGATCTGCAAGTTCACCAGTACCGATGATTCCGTCTTCTTCACCACCGATTGAACCTACTTCAGCTTCTACTGAAACACCTTTTGAGTGTGCTAATTCAACGATTGCTTTTGTTTGTGCTAAGTTTTCGTCGAATGGCAAGTGTGATCCATCATACATAACGGATGTAAATCCTGCTTCGATGCATTCTTTAGCGCCTTCAAAACTACCGTGGTCTAAGTGTAATGCTACAGGAACTGTAATATTAAGTTCTTCTAACATACCGTTAACCATTCCTACGATTGTTTTGTAACCTGTCATATATTTTCCAGCACCTTCAGATACTGCTAATAAGATAGGTGATTTCATTTCTTCTGCCTGAAGAAGAACTGCTTTTGTCCACTCTAAGTTATTAATGTTGATTGCTGGTACAGCGTAGTGTCCGTCACGTGCTGCTTCCAAAATGCCTTTAGCTGATACTAATGCCATAATAATAAATTCCTCCTATTTATATATCTATTCTACTCTTTTTTTCGCAAATTGCAAAGACGCATTCACAAATCCATAGAATAATGGATGCGAACGGTTTGGTCTTGACTTAAACTCTGGATGATATTGACAAGCCACAAAATAATCATGGTCCTTAAGCTCAACAATTTCAACTAATTGTCCATCCGGACTTAAGCCGCTAAAGCGTACTCCAGCCTGTTCAAATTGCTCACGATATTTATTATTAAATTCATAACGATGACGATGACGTTCAAAAATTACATCTTCATGATTATAGAGATCATAAGCTTTTCCTTCATGATCAAGTTGACAAGGATAGTTTCCTAAACGCAATGTGCCTCCAAGATCTGTATGTTGTAATTGATCTTCCATAAGGTCAATTACAGGATACAAGGTTTCCGGTACAAGTTCTGTTGAATGTGCACCTTCTAATTCACATACATTGCGACCAAATTCAATCATCGCAACTTGCATTCCTAAACAAATCCCAAAATATGGAACATTGTTTTCTCGTGCATATTGTGCAGCTAAGATTTTTCCTTCTACGCCACGCAATCCAAATCCTCCAGGTACAAGAATACCATCTAACCCTTTAAGTGTTTCTGTAACATTCTCGGCTGTAATCTCAGCGGAGTCGATCCATTCAACTTCAACTTCACTACTGCATGCATATCCTGCATGCAGTAGTGCTTCACTTACAGACAAGTAAGCATCGTGCAATTGAACATATTTCCCAACAAGACCAATTTTAACTTTATGTTGTAGGTTTTTTGCACTGTCAATCATTGCGGACCATTCCGTCATATCGGCTGCGGGTAAATCACCTAATCCAAATTTATGAAGAATATAATTATCAAGTCCTTGCGCTTGGAATGAAAGTGGAAGTTCATATAAGTTTTCCACATTACGGGATTCAATGATCGCATTGTCATTAACATCACAGAAAAGCGCAATCTTATTC
Organism: Erysipelothrix tonsillarum DSM 14972; assembly: GCF_000373785.1. GTDB lineage: Bacteria > Bacillota_I > Bacilli_A > Erysipelotrichales > Erysipelotrichaceae > Erysipelothrix > Erysipelothrix tonsillarum. Next base: position 197,746 of record NZ_KB892380.1, read on the forward strand.
TTCATATCTTGTGTTAAAGGCTCATCACAACGGGTAACAATAATGTTAGCTTTAATTCCGTGTGACATGAGTTCTTTAAAACTATGTTGTGTTGGTTTTGTTTTGAATTCGTTACTTGCAGGAACTTTAGGAATGAGTGTAGTATGAACAAACACAACATCCTCAGTCTTGTTTTCCGCATGTACTTGACGTACTGCTTCTAAAAAAGGAAGCGATTCGATATCTCCTACGGTACCACCAATTTCAGTGATAACAACATCGGCTCCCGATTCTTTTCCAGCATCATAGATTTTATTTTTAATTTCATCTGTGATATGTGGAATAACTTGAACTGTGGCACCTAAATAAGCACCTTTACGTTCCTTATTAATAACACTTGAGTAGACACGACCTGTAGTAATGCTGGCATTTCTCGTTAACTCTTCATCAATGAAGCGTTCATAGTGACCTAAGTCTAAGTCTGTTTCGGCACCATCTTTAGTTACGAAAACCTCACCATGTTGGTATGGTGACATTGTTCCTGGGTCTACGTTAATATATGGATCAAACTTTTGCATGAACACTTTCATGCCGCGATTTTTGAGCAATCGCCCAATCGATGAAGCGATAATTCCTTTACCAATTCCGGATACAACACCTCCGGTTACAAATATATACTTTGTTGTCATGTCTAATCTCCTTCTACTACAAAAATAAAAGCTCCCAATAAATTTGGAAGCTGCTGCCCTTTTATATTTTAGCAAACTTAATATATGAGTTCAACCAAAGACTTCAATTATTCTTCCTCAATACTCGGAACAATCTCAAATTCTTCGAAATCTTCATCATAATCGTCGTATGTGTCTAATAAATCAGGGTCGATTTGTAAACTTTCTAAAGTATGACGCTCGCGTAAATCCCATTTATTTCCTTCTAATGAGATAAAGCGTGAATCCATCATCATTGCATTGTAGAATGATGCCACTTTTCGTTTTGAAACTTCTTCAGTGAAATTCACTTCTTCGGCGACTTCTTTCCATAGTTTATTAAATACAATTTCTTTTCTTTTTCTCTTTAATTTTTCATATGCAATATCACTCAATGATTTTGATGACATATTTTATACCTCCGGTTCCCACCTACATTCGAATTCAAGCGTATCAATCAATGACCCAGCCTGCTTCAAATGATACCTCATATAAAGAAGACCACTTTTAACTTCCAGTGCTTCTACTTCAACCTCGAACACTAAGATACCCTGTTCATTCGAAACGAGCAACTCTGTTCGTTCGCCTTTACAGAAACGTCCTTGTGTCAACCATTCTCCCTGCCGCTTAAACGACACTTCGTCATTGGTGAAATCAAGAATAACGTATGCATCTTCTTCGTCATACATTATGCGTTGATACGGTCCATAGTTTATGAGATCAGCTTGGTTATCGGTTCGATGAAACGATTCATCACGAGACTTTTGCTTAATAGTGACTTTAGTTTTGATGGAGATCCCCCTTACGTATTTCACCTATGTATTATATGGCTTTGGACACCAATGTCAACAAGTTTATTACATAAAGTAAAAAAGTGTGCTTGAATACGCACACTTTCATTTTACATTCACATTACTTCACAAGATAGGCCTCAATTTCACTCACTTCTCGCATAATCTGTGGACCTAAATCTTCACATCCTGTTTCGGTTACAAGAAGGTCAGTTTCAATACGAATTCCGATTCCTTCTTCCGCAATATAGAGACCCGGTTCATTGGTAATAACGTTACCTGGTACTAACGGCTGAGTTCGATCAACCCAAACATCATGCGTATCAAGTCCCAATGAGTGTCCAATACTATGATAGTAATAACGACTCACTTCTTCTACATTATCAATAAGACCTAATTTAATACATGATTGTCCCAATGTTTCTTTCGCAATATCATTGAGCTCCATGATTGAAATTCCTGGACGTACCGCTGCATTAATTGCATGGAATGTATTTAAAACTTCTTGATATACTTCTTTTTGACGCGGTGTAAAAGTTCCGTTAATTGGGAACGTACGGGAAATATCCGCTCCATATCCATTAACACGAATCCCTAAGTCTAATAAAACAAGTTCATTATCGTTAAGTGGTTGATTGTTTGAAATATAATGAAGGACGGTTGCATTTTTACCGGACGCACAAATCGTATCAAACATTAAGTCTCCAAATGCTTTATTGCCTTCATATAAGAAACGGGAAGCCATAAAGTTTTCGTTGCCACCTGGTTTCATCTCTTCAAGCATTGCTTTAATCGCGTGATCGGTCACATCAATGGCATGGCGAATCGCTTCAACCTCTTCTGGATGTTTAACTTGTCGACAACGCACAAGACAATCAAATACATCAACAACATTTTCTTCACCGACTGCATCCGCAAAGACTAATCCTGATGAATGCTCGACATCACCAATTGTGTCATGATCCATATCAACACCAATTGTTAATCCTGAATCTAAAATGGATGTGACATAAGCATCAAATTCGTTAAAGTATCGTACATCTTCAATTCCTGATATCGCTTGAGCTTCTCCTTTTGTCATAAAGTAACCGACCCATTTTTCCATATTAGGGTCGATTTCTCTTAAGAAAAGAATTTCATGGTTCTTGTCTTTTTCAAACACAACAACAGCTTCTGGTTCTTCAATACCTGTTACATAATAAAAGTTTCGATTCGCTGAGAAAGGATATTCGGCATCTGCTGAACGACGAACGCCGCATCCGCTGAATAAAAACGTAACTGTCTTTTCGGGCAATTCATTCATGACCTTCTCACGAATATCAATATAAGTTTGTTTCTTCATGATTATACCTCCTCAGGGTAGAAAATCTTTTCGTCCTTTTTATTTTCACCGGCTGCAAATCCCCGAACGATGGAGGATGCGCTGGTTAATTCTACGAGGCTACCATCTTTTAATGCAACCCAAAGTCCCTCTTCTCCATTCTCCACATAAGGTGAATAAAGAATTTGCGACTGTTGATCACAAATAACATAGTAACGGTCATCATAACCGGCTTGTGCAACGCGTGCTTTAATCGCATCAACTTGCGCAAGCGATTCTAAATCTTCATATTTAAAGAGTTTTCGATTTAAAAGACGTAACGCGAGGTCTTTTAAAATTGGATCTTTCGATTTTGTAAGGGACATAAATCCTGCATAGCACGTCGATTCATCCAATTCAAAATGCTCTTGCGTGCTGATTTGTCCCTCTGTCACGAAGGGTTTGAAAAATGAGAGTTCATCGCCTAATTCTGAACCTTCATGTACTAAATCTTTCATGCGTTCAAAAATAGCAAACAAAATCATTTCAAAACTCCGTGAGGTTGGATGCAAATAAACTTGCCAATACATTTGATAGCGAGCCATGATGTAATCTTCAACAGCATGAATACCGCTTTCTTTCACAACGATTTTGTCTCCTAATACAGTAAGGGTTCGTAAAATACGTGACAAGTCAAACTCACCATAACTTACACCTGTGAAATAGGAATCTCGTAATAGATAATCCATCCGGTCCGCATCCAACTGACTGGAAATAATTTGAGTCAACAGTTTACGAGGATGACGGTGGGCAATAATATCTGCAACCATTTGGGGTAAACTTGGGTGAGCATCCTTTAATACCCGATTGATTTCGGTTGTTTCTAAAATAATTCGATCCGTAAACATTTCGTGGTTAACCGACGTTACCGATTCAAAAGCGTGGGAAAAAGGACCATGACCAACATCATGAAGTAATCCAGCGCATAATAATGCGACATACTCCAAATCATTCAATGAGTCGGATAACCCGTTCACATTTTCAACCATTAGACGAACAACTTCGTAAACCCCTACAGAATGGGAAAATCGCGAGTGTTCTGCCCCATGATAGACTTGGTTGGTCCCACCAAGTTGATGAATTCGACGGAGTCTTTGGAATTCTGGTGCGTTAATCAGATCCCAAATCACTTGATGATGTACATGAATGTATCCATGCACAGGGTCTCGCAAGACCTTGTGCTCGGAAGTAGGTTTAAAGTTGATTGATGTATTCATTCAATCGTTTTTCAACAACGTCACGGCCTAAAAGATATAACGCACTCATTAAGTCTGGTCCGTGAGTTTGGTGTGTAGCACTTACTCGTAGTCCCATAAACAATGGTTTTCCTTTAAGTCCCGATTCAGCCTTAGCAGCATTAAATGCTTCTTTAAGTGAATCCACATCCCATGATTCAGGTAAATTGTTGAGGAATGCTTTTGCAACAACTGGTGTTGTTTCCCATTCTAATACTTCTTTTTCCGAATCTGTGAGTGTTGGTTCTACAAAATACGGTTCAATGAGTGATCCGATTTCTGCACCATATTGTAATTGTTCTTTGAAGAGTAAGAGACATTTTTTAATCCATGTTTCATCTTTATTGGATAAATCATGTGCTGCTTCCGCGAATGGTCTTACAAATGCAAGCCACGCTTCGTCTTCTTTTTCTTTTAAGTATTGGTGGTTCATCCATGTTAATTTTGTAACATCAAACATTGATGGTGCTTTCGATAAACGTTCTTCACTGAATTCCGCAATCAATTCATCATGTGTAAAGAGCTCTTTTTCACCCTTTGGTGACCATCCAAGAAGTGCCATAAAGTTAAACATTGCTTCAGGCAAATACCCTTGATCTTTATATTGACTGATATATTGCATAACCGAATTATCGCGTTTGGATAATTTCTTGCCGTTTTCATTCACAATTAAAGTCATGTGACCAAATAACGGAACATCCCAGCCAAACATTTCATAAAGCATCATTTGTTTTGGTGTATTTGAAATATGTTCTTCACCACGGAATACGTGTGATATTTCCATAAGATGGTCATCCACTACAACGGCAAAATTATAGGTTGGAATACCATTTGATTTAACGATGACCCAATCACCAATATCTTTGGATTCAAATGAGATTTCTCCACGAACCATATCATTAAAGGTATAGGTTGCATCCGTTGGCACACGTAAACGTACAGAGTAAGGACGTCCCTCTGCTTCATAACGGTTTTTAGTTTCTTCATCTAGGTGAAGACATGTGCGACTGTAACGTGTTGATTGATGTCCTGCTGCAACTTGACGTTTATAATCTTCGTCGAGTTCTTCAGTTGTACAGTAACATTTGTAAGCATCGCCACTTGCTAATAATTTTTCTACATACTCATTATAAATATCTAAACGTTCCATTTGACGGTAGGGAGCGTATTCAGGTTTTGGTTTATCTGGAGACTCATCTGGAACAATCCCTAACCAGTTTAAGTAATAAAGTTGTGATTCTTCACCGCCCTCAACATTGCGTTCAATGTCCGTATCCTCAATACGAAGTACAAAATCACCGCCGTGGTGTTTTGCAACTAAATAATCAAATAACGCTGTACGTGCGTTACCGATATGAAGAAATCCGGTTGGACTTGGTGCATATCTTACTCTAACTTTTTTCATTTTTAGTACCTCTTTCCAAATTCCATACTATTATAGCATGGATATGTCAAGGATTAAATGGTTAACAATCTCATAAAACCCTAAAAAACCAATACAAATATCTTGCAATCTATCATAAAAAAAAGAACCTACTGAGTAGGTTCTTCACGTTCAATCATCATTGCGACACCCATGCCGCCACCAATACATAATGAAGCAATGCCTCGTTTGGTATTAGAATGGATTAATTCATAAATTAAAGTGACCATAATGCGAGCACCTGATGCTCCAATTGGGTGACCGATCGAGATTGCCCCTCCATTAACATTCACTTTGTTTAAGTCTAAGTTTAAATCACGACAAACAGCCAAAGATTGAGATGCAAATGCTTCGTTCAACTCAAAACGATCCACAGTCTCTAAGTCGGTATTTGTTTTTTCTGCTAATGTCTTCACTGCATAGTAAGGTGCATAACCCATAATAGATGGATCAATTCCTACTTCAGAAAAGCCCTTGATCGTAGCTATTATCTCTACATCTAAAGCTTCTGCTTTTTCACGACTCATCAATACAAGTGCAGCAGCACCATCATTAACCCCTGATGTATTCCCTGCCGTCACACTTCCATCCAATTTAAAACTTGGTTTTAATCGTTGTAATCCTTCAATGGTCGAATTAGTTCGAATAAATTCGTCCGTATCAATGATCTCACGGCCGTTATTCACAGGCACAATTTCATCTTTAAAAAGTCCGGCTTCCAACGCTCGTGTGGCACGCAGTTGCGATTCAAGTGCAAATGCATCTTGATCTTCACGTGATATTTTGAATTGTTCGGCAACATTTTCTGCTGTTACCCCCATCAATTCATTGGTAAATGCGTCAATAAAACCATCTTTTTGGATTGTATCTTCTGTTACTAGATTTTGAAATTTCGAACCAAAACGGCCATTTTTGATTATATGTGGCGCTTGGGACATGTTTTCAAAACCACCCACAACCACAACATCCTTCTCACCGAGCATAATGGATTGCATCCCTAGATGAATAGACTTCATCCCGGAACCACACATCTCATTAATGGTCATGGCAGGTGTTGTATATGGAACTCCAGAAAACACCGATGCTTGACGCGCTGGGTTTTGTCCTAATCCTGTTTGGATGACATTTCCCATTACTACGTATTCAACATCTTCCGGCGAAATCTTTGCACGATGAATTGCTTCTTTAATAACTGCAGTTCCTAGTTCAACCGCTGAAGTTTTCAAGAAGCTTCCCCCGAATTTACCTATCGCAGTGCGCGCAGCACTGACTATAACTACGTCTCGCAAAAAATCACTCCTTCTAAAATGTCGGCTAGACAATTATACCGTTTACAATATATAAACACAACATTTTCTGTAACGCCTATCTCTATCTCGAAACATAGTTTACCATTTGAGATGAAAAAGAGCGCATTTTCACACAAGATACCATAAGTTTATGCTCAAAAAGACTTACTTCGTGTGAAATTCTTTTGAATAACACATAATTTTTGCTTATTCGTCAGGACACTATTATAATTAAAGCATATTGAAAAAGGAGAAATTCCATGGAAATTGGACTTGATAAAATTGGGTTTTATGCCCCTTCAACGTATATTGATATGGTTGATCTCGCGCATGCGCGTGGTATCGACCCCAATAAATATACCCTTGGACTTGGACAAGATAAGCAATCCGTGTGTCCCCTATCCCAAGATACCGTCACGCTGGGTGCAAATGCCGCCGCAAAGATTTTAAGCGAATCGGATAAAGATATTATTGATCTCGTAATCTTAGCAACCGAATCTGGCATTGATCACTCAAAAGCAGGAGCAACCTCGATTCATACTTTGCTTGGGATCAATCCCTTTGCACGCTGTGTTGAACTAAAACAGGCTTGTTATGGTGCAACTGCAGGAATCCAACTGGCAAAAGGACATATTGCTTTAAACCCTGGTAAAAAAGCGCTTGTCATCGCGAGCGATATTTCACGTTATGGTTTAAATACTGGAGGTGAAGCAACACAAGGTGTTGGTTCTGTCGCAATGTTAATCAGTGCAAATCCTCGGATAATGACTTTAGAGGAAGATGCTTCGTACTTTTCAGATGATATTTGGGATTTCTGGCGTCCAAACTACAGCGATGTTGCTTTTGTGGATGGTAAGTATTCCAATGAACAATATCAACGTCTCTTTACAACCGTTTATGAAAATTACCTTATGAAAACAAAACGTACCTTAACAGACTTTAAAGCCCTTTGTTTCCATATCCCTTATACAAAACTCGGTTTAAAATCCCTAAAACTAATTGCTAACGAAACAGATCATGCCACGTTATTTGAAAACTTCAAAATTAGTACGAAATATAATCGCCAAGTAGGAAACATTTATACAGGTTCATTATATTTAAGCTTACTCAGTCTTCTTGAAAACGGTGATTTAAACGCGGGTGACCGTATTGGTCTTTACAGTTACGGATCGGGTGCTGTTGGTGAATTTTTCTCTGGCGTTCTTCAGCCCAACTATAAAGATGCCCTTTTGATGACCCACCAAAAGGAATTGGACGAACGTAAACAACTATCAATTCCAGAATATGAAGAGCAATTTAAGGCTAAACTGGTAACAGATGGAACTCATCAGATTTTATCACGTGATTCTGACGGATTTGCCCTCGAATCAATTCGTGACCATCGTCGTTATTATCAAAAATAAAACGTTCTTTACGAACGTTTTTTTTATGCGAGTATTTCTGCTTGGATTTTTTTTGGTAGCTTTTGTAAGACTAATTGATAAGCATCGATAATTAATTTTTTCAAAAGCATGTCATCAAATTCGCAATCAAGTCGAATTGAAATCCAATGAACTTTATTCATGTAGTAGCCTTCCAAAACAACATTAGGAAAGAGTTCCCGATATCGTGCACCTTCACTTGGTTCTACTTTTAATGTAACAATAGGATTACCCGCTTTATTGGTTCCCATCATCAAATACATCTTTGACCCAACTAGCGCTCGTTCAGACTGCCACGCTTCTTTATAATCATACTCAGTCCCTTTGTTTTCAAGACAAATTGTTTTAATTTCAGCCGGCATCATAATGCGGCACCCGCAAATGTCAGCACAACACCATCAGGATCTAAAAGTGCAAATTCTTGCGTACCATAAAACGTTGTGTTTAACGGTTTCACTAAATTTGTGTGACTCTTTAAACGTTCATATTCTGACAAAACATCCGTAACTTTTATAAAAAGCGTTAAGCTTGGCTTAATCGTTTTCGTTTCTAGACTAGGATATTCCTCGATGAGGGTTTCTTTTTCTTCTAACATGAGTGTAAAGCCATCACAGCCTAGAATTGCGAAAGTGTAGATTCCCTCAACTTCCACAAAATCATAAACATCACAGTTCAAAATTTCTTGGTAAAACGAGATACTCGCTTTCACATTACTCACCATTAAATTTGGTGTAAATTGTTCAATCATCAAATCACCTCTATTTATATTATCGTTTAATCCTCAGACAGCTTATTGGAAATATCCGTCATGTTATAACGCATCAATAGTTCTCGAGGTGTTATGCCCATATTCTTTTTAATCTCGTTATTGAAATGGGCCTGATCATAATATCCAAAAAGCAAAGCAATTTCAGTGAATGTTTTATTTTGATAAATAATTGCATAAAGACTTTTTTGAAAACGAATAATATTGATTATCATCTTTGGATTTAAGGCAAAAGCATTTTTAAAATGACGTTGCATTTGTCGTTCACTGTATCCATATTTTGAAGCTAAATCCTGAACATTTAAGATTAATGCATCTTTCCACATTTCATCAAAAAGAGCCATCAATGGTGTCGGTTTCTTATTTTTGATGTACTGAATCAAATATTGAATCATTTGGTCCTGTAGCGATTCCAAACTTTGGTCATAATTAATTTTAAAATTTGGATCAACATCTTGAATGTTTAAATATTGATCCATCGCTCGATACGCAGGTAATCCAAAAAGCGCATGAAAAGCACCAGGCTTCATACGAAAGCCTACATATATATCTTCACTGCGATCAACAAAATTAAAATTCGTATTGCTCATTCCCGAAAACCCAACAGTATGATCCGTTACAGATAGAATTAAATCGATACAACCATCGGGAAGAATGATATTTTCCACCTCATTATGTTGTTCAGGATTTCTCCCTTGAATTGACCACATACAGATAACAAAATCTCCTAGTTCAGGAATAAAAGATTCTTGATAATCAAAAATTTCATTGAACATTTGATTGAGAATATGAGGACATTGAATGGGTTTGTACATAGAAACCTCGTTTCCTTCTGTGTTAAGATATCCATATTATAAAATAATTTAAGGAAGAAGGGAAATTGATGGCCTATTTTAACTACCACGCTAAAGCTAAACAACTCATTGCCGAAGGACACCTCACACATTTTGAAATTGTGGACAATTGGAATGGAATCAAACCTGCTTTAGTACTTTATTTTGATAACAATCGCCCAATGCCCATTCGCGAATATCGTTGGCCTGAATATTTTGAAATAATCTAAAAAAAAAAAGAACGTAGGTTCTTTTTTTTATAATTTATGGAATTGTTCAACATCTATTACAAAGACGGTTGCGCCTCCAACTTGAACTTCAACTGGGAAGGATGCATAACGTCCGATATCATATGAAGCTGTAGATGGTACTACTTCAGTACGTTTACTACATTCATTACCAATGATTTCTAAACAACCTTCCACACGCTCATCATCAACACCAATAATCAATGTTGTGTTTCCTGCGCGTAAAAATCCACCTGTTGTAGCAAGACGCGTTACTTGGTAGTTTTCTTTATTTAAAGCATTTGATACTACTGAACTGTCATCGTTTGATACGATAGCTAATACTAATTTCATAAGATTCCCTCCTCTTACCTTGGTTTCATTATAACATATAAATTTTATTGCGATGTGATTATTTATTAACATAAAACCCCACTTTTGTGTGGGGTTTTATGTTTTATTTAATTATTAAATCTAAAGTGAACAATATCGCCATCTTTCATGACGTATTCTTTTCCTTCAGAACGCATCTTTCCGGCTTCTTTAATCGCTTGTTCGCTACCGTACTCAACAAGGTCAACAACATTATAAGTTTCTGATCGAATGAATCCTTTTTCAAAATCAGTATGAATTACGCCTGCACATTGAGGTGCTTTCATACCATTTACAAAGGTCCATGCACGAATTTCTTGAGGTCCAGCAGTAAAGAACGTACGTAGATTTAAGATTTCGTAACTGTTTCGGACAAGAACGTCCAATCCACTTTCATGAACACCTAAATCAGCAAGAAATGCTTCTTTTTCGTCATCTTCAAGACTCGACAAGTCTTCTTCAACCTTAGCACAAACCGGAATCACACGGCATGAACGCGCTTCTGCATAAGCTTTAACTTTTTGATACATCTCATTGCTATCAATATCCATCAAACTATCTTCATCAATATTTGCGACATAGATTACAGGTTTAATTGTAAGGAAATGGAATGTACGAGCAAGTTTTAAGTCATCTTCAGACAAACTTAAATCACTTAATGGACGGTTGTTTTCAAGTGTTTCTTTTGCGCGATCCAATAACTTCATCTCTGCCATTGCTTCTTTATCATTTGATTTTGCCTTACGACCGACACGTGATATACGATTTTCAACACTTTGAAGATCGGCTAGCATCAATTCAATTTCAATAATTTCAATGTCTGAGATAGGATCTCCGACTACGCCATGTTCATGAACAATATCAGAGTTGGCAAAGCAACGTACAACGTGGACAATCGCATCCACTTCACGAATGTTTGAAAGAAATTGGTTTCCCAATCCTTCCCCTTTAGAAGCCCCTTTTACAAGACCTGCAATATCTGTAAATTCAAATGTTGTAGGAATAATTTTCTTTGATTCAATATGTTTTTGGATTGTATCCAAGCGTGGGTCATTGACTTTTACCACTCCTACGTTTGGTGCAATCGTCGCAAAAGGATAGTTTGCTGCCTCAACTTGTGACTTCGTGATTGCGTTAAATAATGTGGATTTCCCAACATTTGGTAATCCAACAATGCCTGCTGTTAATGCCATCTATAATTCCTCGTTTCTTTCAATTACTTTTTTTAATTTTTTTTCAAAATTTTGACGGGTAAGCATAATAACAGAGCCACACCCTTCACATTTAATCTTTATATCTGCACCCATACGTGTAATTTTAAAGTACTGGGACTTTTTGCATGGATGATCTTTTTTCATTTGCACAATATCGCCTAAACCATATACTTTATCAATCATGCTGACACTCCTTGAGTTTATATGCAATCATCGTATTTTCAAGTAGACTCGCAATTGTCATCGGACCAACACCCTTAGGAACCGGTGTTGCATATGCAGCAATTTCATAAGCGTTATGATCAACATCGCCAATTAATCTACCATCAACTCGATGAATGCCTACATCTATTAAAACATGTTTCTTGGTAATCCAGGAGGCAGGTATCGCCTCAGGTTTTCCCATAGCAACTACAATTATATCATTACTTCGCACAAGTTCCTCTAAGTTTTTTGTTTTTGAATGCGCTAATGTGACCGTCGCATTACTTTGAGTCAGAAGCGTCGCTACAGGATTCCCCACTAAGCGACTTCGACCAATCACTAAAGCGCGTTTTCCTTCAATTGCTATATCATACCAATCTAATAAACGCATAATTCCTTTAGGTGTGCACGAAACAAACCGGGGCTTATTTAACTCCAAATAACCCACATTGAGGGGATGCAATCCATCAACATCTTTGCATGGATCGATCGATTCTATAATAACATCTTCATCAATATGTTGAGGCAACGGCAACTGCACAAGAATACCATCAACATCTTGATCTTGATTCAAGTTATCAATGATATCCAACAATGCTTCCTGGGTTATTTCTGCTTCACATGCAATCGCATTGGATGTGAAGCCAACCGATTTACATTGTTTTACTTTTGAGTTTACATAAGTTTGAGACGCCGGATCATTACCCACAATCACCACAGTCAGTGATGGTGCGCGTTTTCCACGGTCTAAAAGACCTTCCGTTTCCACTTTTAGTGAAGCACGAATGGCTTTTGAAACTGCCAGTCCATCAAGTATCGTTGTCATGTTATCATCTCCAATTAACGTCTTTTATAATACCACACCTTAAATTACCTTACCATCTTTAATATTCAACACGATGGTAATTGGGCCATCATTATCCAATATAACATTCATATGCGTTTGAAATATACCTGTTTCAACATGGATTCCATGATTTCGTAAACCTGTATTAAAAGACTCAAACAGCGTATTGGCCATCACGGGTTCCATGGTGTTAATAAAACTTGGTCGATTCCCTTTACGACAATCTGCTGCAAGTGTAAATTGCGAAATTGATAGAATTGCACCACCAACGTCTTGAATGCTTCGATTAATTTTTCCGTTTTCATCGTCAAAGAGTCGAATTGCAGCTATTTTGTCCGATGCTTTTTTAATATCTGCTGCCGTATCCCCATCTTCAATCCCTACTAAGAGCATGTATCCGTGCTCTACTTGGCCAACAATCTCTTCGTCAACAATGACTTTTGCGTCCTTAACTTTTTGTATTACTACTTTCATGAAATCACCTCATCTCTATTCTACCGTAAACATGATACAATATATAGGGTGATTTTATGAACAAACCATTAGCATTCCGAGTGCGTCCTGAAACGATTGACGACATCATCGGACAAGAACATTTATTGGGCGATAATCAAATCTTACGCAATGTCGTGGAAAGCGGAAATCTACATTCCATGATTTTCTTTGGCCCTCCCGGAACAGGGAAAACAACCACCGCGATGGCGATTGCGAATTCTCTAAAGAGACCGTATCGTCTTTTCAATGCGGTAACCGATAATAAAAAGAAACTCGATGCTTTGTTTTTAGAAGCAGAAATGAGCAGCGGTCTCGTTGTTATTATTGACGAAGTACACCGATTAAATAAAGATAAACAAGATATCTTGTTGCCTCATGTCGAAAGTGGATTAATTACAATGATAGGTGCCACGACGGCGAATCCTTATTTCTCGATTAATCCCGCGATTCGTTCTCGAGTACATTTATTTGAATTTAAACCGCTGTCTTATAACAACATTGTTTCAATACTAAAACGCGCGTCTTCGTCATTTTCAAACGAGCGCACAATCCAAGAGGATGTCTTGGAATCAATTGCTTCAAGTTGTAATGGTGATGCACGGTATGCCCTCAATGCGCTTGACCTCCTTTCGCAGTCCACAAAGGATTCAGTCATTACCGTAGACCATCTCGAAAAATTAAGTTTGTCTGTCAATATCTCAATGGATAAAGACAGCGATAACCATTATGATGCACTGAGTGCATTTCAGAAGTCAATCCGTGGGAGTGATGTGCAAGCTGCACTTTATTATCTTGCGAAGTTAATACACGTTGGGGATATGGATTCCATTGAACGACGCTTAATTGCAATCGCTTATGAAGATATCGGACTTGCAAACCCTTCCTTATGTGCTCGCGTTGTAACGGCAATCGATGCCGCTAAACGAATTGGTTTTCCCGAAGCAAAACTACCACTTAGTGTCGTAGTCATTGAATGTGCCTTGTCTCCAAAATCAAAAGCGGGTGAGCATGGGATTGACGCTGCCTTACAAACCGTTCGCGAAACAGCGCATCAAGTGCCGCAATATCTCCGACTGAATGCGGTAGGTATTGATGATCAAGATATGTATGACTATGAGCGCAGTGATTTGTGGCACAAAATTCAATACTTACCGGATGAACTTAAAAATAAAGAGTTCTATCAGCCTCAAAACCTAAATTCAGCTGAAAAAACCTATGCTTCAAACTATGAACAATTAAAAAAAGTTAAAAGAACCAATAATCTACGAAAACTAAAACAAAAAAAATAAAAAAATCGTATCTTTAGGAACATAAAACGTTTCCAAGATACGATTTTTTATAGTTTCACAATGGTTCGTCCCATCATTTTCCCGTTAAGTATATCCTCTAATGCTTGCGGAACCGATTCTAAAGTAATTTCTCGATCACATAACAACTGGATATTGCGTGGTTTATAATCTGTTGCAATTAACCCCCACAAGACATCTTTAAGGTTATTATTCACTGAATCAATACCAATTACTTGAATTCCTCTTAGAATAAATGGAAATACCGTCGTCTCAAATTTAGCTCCGGCTGCATTGCCACTAAGAACATAAACCCCTTCGTAATTGAGATGTGGTAATAAGTGGGAGATGTATTTACCACCTATTGGATCAATAACCGCGGTCCACTGCATAGCTGCCAATGGTTTTAACGGTTCAGAAACAAGTTCATCTGGATGCATAACATGCGTAACATTTAAATTTCTAAAATAATCGCTTGCAGTCTCTTTTTTTCGACTTACTGCAGTTACAGGGTATCCAAGGCGATCTAAAATTGCGCAAGCTACCGAACCAACACCACCACTTGCCCCCAATACTAATACAGGTTTCCGTTCAATGGGGTTTGTTTGTTGCATCATACGATAAACCGATAATGCCGCTGTATATCCTGCTGTTCCGATAATCGCCGCGGTTTTTAAACTCAATGATTCAGGCAGTTTCGTCACTTCTGTTGCAGGGACGGCCGCATATTCCGCAAATCCTCCTGATTGATATTTTAAAATATCATGGCTTGTGACAATGACCTCATCGCCAATATGAAAGCGATCTACCCGAGACTCAACGACAGTCCCAGTAAAATCAAGTCCTACTACCGTAGGATACGATCCAACAACACGTGATGCTGCGCGCGTTGCTAAACCATCTTTGTAATTTACACTAGCATAAGAGACCTTAATTAAAACATCACCCACCATATCCTCAGTATTGAGTATTTGTATTTCTGGTACAATGATTTCTTCCTTTTTATTGAGAACGAGTGCTTTATATTCCATAAGACCTCCTTAAGTAATCTAATGATATAATAGCATAATTCTATCTATTTGCGACTGCTACACAAAAAAAAGATGGGCTAACCCATCTTTCTTACTATCCTTTGTTGCTACGACGACTTTGGTCAGTTGAACGTTTCGCGCCATCGCGACGACCACCATCACGGCGACCTCCGTCACGACGACCACCATCACGGCGACGATCATTGCTGCCACCACGACGTGAGTCACGTCCTCCGCGTCCGCTACGTCCACCACGAGGTGTTGGTTGTGCAAATTCATCAACCATTGTAACATTCACATCTTTACCATTAATCTTTGTTTCTGATAATTTTTTGATAATATCTTGTGCAAATTCACGAGGAACTTCCACAGAGCTTTCATTATCATCAATTTTGATACGTCCGATATCTTTTCCGCGAATGCCGCTTGCAGTTGCGATTGCACTTACAAGATGCGCTGCAGAGATACCATCACGGTCTCCAACTGATAGTCCAATACGTGATATTTCACCTTTATTCTTAACATCTTTTTGTTTTGAAACTTTGATTGCTTCTAAATTTGATTCGCTGATCATTTTATTAATGAAAGCAACAATAATTTCTTCTTGCGTAAAGTTTTCATTACGAAGACCTTCATACGCGATATTAAAGAGTTTTCCTTGTTCGTGATCATTCCATTTACGGATTTCAAGAGCAAGTTGATCTACCATTAAGTCATTTAATTGTTCCTTAGTTGGTAGTGGTGTTTCAACAATTGTTGAGTTTGATAAACGTTCGATTTGCTTGACTGCATAACGTTGTCTACGTGAAACTAAAGTGATCGCAAGACCTTCTTTACCTGCACGTCCTGTACGTCCAATACGGTGTACATAATATTCTAATTCTTGAGGTATATCGTAGTTAATAACTACATCCATACTGTCAACATCGATTCCACGTGCTGCAACATCTGTTGCAATTAACACAGAAACCATACCTTTTTTAAAGCGGCCCATAACCATTGAACGCATTTCTTGTTTCATGTCACCATGTAAACCTAAAGCAGGGAATCCCGCTTTGTTCAATTGCGTTGTTAGTTCATCAACCATCTTTTTGGTATTACAGAATATCATTGTTCCGCCTGATTTATGCACCTGTAATAATTGAATTGTTAAATCAACTTTATCTCTTGATTCAACAGTGTAATAGATTTGTTTAATACGAGAAACAGTTAGATTGTTACGAGATAGTGTGATTCTTTCTGGTTCAACCAAAAATTTCTCGCTTAATTTAACGATTTCCTTAGGCATTGTTGCTGAGAAGAATGCGAATTGACGTTCTTCAGGAAGGAATGAAAAAATTTCTTCAATATCCTCAATGAATCCCATATTTAGCATTTCATCAGCTTCATCCAAGACAATATGACGGCAATCATCTAAACGGATTGTCTTACGTCGAATATGATCCATTAAACGACCCGGTGTTGCGACTACGATGTCTGCACCACGTTTAAGGTCTCTAATTTGTTTATCAATAGGGCTACCACCGTATACACATGCGACTTTAACGCCTTGTTTATACTGTGCGAAACTTTTCATTTCTTCAGCCACTTGCATACATAACTCACGTGTAGGACATAGGATTAACGAATTTGTTCGTTTCTTATCTCCAGGTTGAGTCAAACTTAGCATTGGTAACCCAAACGCCGCAGTTTTACCTGTACCTGTTTGAGATTGAGCTAATAAGTCATGATTACCAAGCAATACTGGGATTGCTTTCATTTGTATATCAGTTGGCTCTTCATAACCTTTCTCGGTTACTGCTCTTACGATTTCTTCTTCTAATTCTAATTCTCTAAATGTCATTAATTTTCCTACTTCTTTCAACACACCGTGATAGTATACCATTATCATCACCAAATGTCATGGAAATACACCGATATAGTTTAATCATTTTAAAGATACCGTTTACATTAGGGTGGTGATTATAAATATACAACGTTTATCATTAACATTAAATTTTCACAAAATTCACGTAAAAAAGCTTGGTGTTGTAGCACCAAGCTTGAAATTTTTAAATATCGAGTTGAATCATAACCGGACAATGGTCGCTCCCTAACACTTGGTCGAGAATATCTGCATCGACAATTGCATTTCTAAGACGTTCGGATACGACAAAGTAATCAATTCTCCATCCTGCGTTACGACTTCGAGCGTTAAAACGGTAACTCCACCATGAATAGCGGTCGACTTCATTTGGATGTAATTCCCGAAATGAGTCGACAAAGCCAGCATCCAATAGATTGGTAAATTGTTGACGTTCTTGATCACTAAATCCCGGATTCTTACGGTTGGCTGATGGATTTTTTAAGTCAATCTCTTTATGCGCAACATTCAAGTCACCGCACAATACAACCGGCTTTGTTTCGTCAAGCATTTTGAGATATTCTCTAAAATCGTCTTCCCACTTCATGCGGTATTCAACCCGTTTCAACTCAGGTTGCGAATTCGGCGTGTAGACACAAACAAGGAAGAAATTTTCATATTCACAAGTAATAACACGACCTTCTGTATTATGCTCTTCTTCCTGAATTCCGTAGGTAACATTTAATGGTTTTACACGAGTATAGACAGCGGTGCCGGAATATCCTTTTTTTTCTGCATAATTGTAGTATGCATAATAGCCTTCAGGATCATAATCTAATTGACCTGCTTGCATCTTGGTTTCTTGAAGACAAAGTACATCAGTATCCATCGCTTCAAAAATTCCTTCAAAATCTTTTTTCATAACGGCACGTAAACCATTAACATTCCACGAAATTAGTTTCATCATATCCTCCAAAGTTCACTAAATGGTATAAATTCTATTTTATTACAATTTTCTTTTGCACATTGTCGGTGACGTTTGATATCCCCTTCGTTTTTATTAGCGAGGGTATCTTTATCCATCATGTAATGTACATACATCATTTTTTTCAATAAGTACCAAGAAGAAATCGTTTGATGAATTCGATCTGCTCGCCCTTGCGGTTCGGTGCGTAAACTCTCATTTATAAATGAAATGTTTTCTTGTCCCACTGCGATGGCTTGGTCGATTAATGCATCAATATTTTTGTAATGGCGACGATCTTGCTCTCGTTGGAGTGACATAACCGTTGGACGATCACTGGGTAAAATCTTCAATAATTCGAGAATAATTTCCGTTTCTTCAATTGGTAAGACTAAGACATTGTGACGGTATGCACCAAGTAATCCACCTTGTTCGGTTAAGCAATAATAAATACCTTTTGCTTCAAGGTAATTACGATCCACAAGTATTAAAGCAAATTCCCGTTCATCACCTTGACTGTATAAAATCAGCGGTGCTTTAATATAACCTCTCGGAATTTTATGGACATCTTTATAGCGAATGATTTTATTTGCTACTAAATCTTTATTAATATGGACGCGGACATTCTCCATAACACGCATGGATTCATCCATTTCAAAAACCTGTTCAAGTAATTCTTTATATTGAGGACTATCAATATTTAGATAATCTTCAAGGTATCCATTAAAAGTACAATCATGGCCCCCCTGACGTTTATCCTTGATATCACTCATAGCATAAACTAACCCCATAGTTTCCCCCTTTGTTTACCCCTATATCATGACATATTTCGAGAAATTTTAAAAGACCCCTACACTTCCACTCAATATCCCTTATAATTGTTATTAAAGGGGGCTTTTTATGCACAAAACCATTGTCAGTAATCGAATCTTCCATGAAGATTTAAAGCATATTTTATTATCACAGCAAGATTATTATCTCGGTGTCGCCATTCGAGATTTTAATCTGGCCTTTTTTGAGTCCGACATTCGTAGACGTTCACTCGAAATATCCGCTTTCAAGCAACTGCAAGAATGCCATTGTCCTCGTCTTGAAACGGTTTTAAAATTTCCTAAAACGATGAATGTCTTAATGCGATTAATTCAAGAATTACATCTCTATGGATTATCGGTAGAAGATTGTCCTCGCAATACGCCCTTACAAGAGGAAATCTACCAATGTCTGACACGCATCGAACCTTTGTTTGAAAAGCCTACATTAAAACCTGATGTTGCTTATGAAGCCGTCGCTTATGGTTTATCTCATGCAGAACATGCGTTTTTAACCCGAAATCAAATTCCTTTTATCACACCACAAAATGAAACACCGACTTCAATTTCCTTTAAGGTAGCTCTAAATCCTCGAAGTGAATTGGAGGCTGTGGTTCAAGACATCATCCAGAATCAGTATGCTTCCGCTACCATTGCTGTTGCTAATAAAGCCATGATGGAACCACTGTTGGAATCCATCCTTGAGCGATATGATTATCCATTAAAACTTCAAGATCGACGCTTTGAATTGATGAAAGCGCAATATCGTGCGTTAATTGATTTCGCTTTTTCCCCAACAATGACCACTTTAATTAAAGCAATCGAATCGGGTGCTTTAGGGCTTAAACGCCGTGAAGACCTTGTAACCTATCTTACGCATTTTGAATTTGACCTTAATGATGTATTTGGTGTTTTTGATGCTTGCAACGAATCTGAGCTTTATCCAGAAATGTTTGTCCTTCAAGAACGAATTCAAGATGATGTCTTACGACTCCAAGAGCGTTTGGCATTAATGCTGGATCAGCCTTACCGCGAAACGCTCATCGCATGTTATGACATTCTTAAAGATCATACTCAAGGCGACTTAACGCCCTTGCGCGATTTGCTTGAAAATCACTTAGGTGAATACGAAACAGCTACACATTTATTATTGTTGGAACATTTAGATTCACTCCAAAGTCATCAAACCCATAACGCACCATTACGCATTGTAGACTATACTGCTCTCCCACTCGTTCCACAAGAACATTTATATGTGGTAAATTTATCGGCTAAGAATTTCCCCGCAATCAGTTCACGTACAGGTATCATTGACGAAGCATACTTAAGTGAGATACGTGGTTATCCCCGTTTGGATGAACGGACACAATATACCTTAGCGATGCAAAACCATATTTTTGATCATAGTCAATCCATGACCTTGTCTTACAGTGCGGCCACTTATGAAGGTAAAGGGCAAGAGGTTTCTTATCCAGTTGAGCAATTTGCTCACAAACATAACATTCCCTTGGAAACATGGCCTCTCATTCAAAATACGTATCGAAAGCCCACAAAACACCGTCTCAGTCCAGAGCTTGCCCAAGCAATTTATTTAGAAGAAGGCAAGTTAATCGGATCAATTTCTGCTTTTCAAATGTTTGTGAATGATCCTTATCAATTTTTTATGGAACGTGCCCTTAAGATTCGGGAACCTGAGACGCTTAAATTTGATCCCCGTATTACAGGTACTGTTAATCATGCCGTTATGGAATACTATCACGACGGGAAAAATCTCGATCCATGGGAAGATGTTCGAAAAGTCTTTCCGATGGCTAAACCGCGATACCGGATGATTTATGATCGTAATCACGACCTTATGAATCAAAACCTTTCGTTTATTCAAGCCTCCTTAGAAGATACATCCTTCCAAGTCGTTTCAAAAGAACGATGGTTCCGAGAAGAATCCATGTTTCACGGTATTGTTTTACGTGGCATTATTGATCGTATTGATGAAAACGATCATTATGTACAAGTTGTAGACTACAAAAGTTCACAACTTGCACTCACGGCAGAAAGTGTTAAAGCTGGAACACAATTACAATTGTTGACCTACGCAATGATTGCTGAAAAAGTTTTCCACAAAAAATGTCTTGCTGTCTATTACTATGGCTTTAAAAACCCTAATTTAACTGCGCCTTACGTAGAATATAAAGTTGCTAAAGGAATTATTGAAAAAGAAATAGACTATGAAGCTGAATGGCTCAAAGCAAAACGTTATAAAGGCTGGCTTTTTGAACAACCGCTCGACAGTTACGATAGTGCAACTTATTTTGGTGGCCTACGTCAATCTAAAGATGGTGCTGTTTCAACGTGGACTAAACCTTATGACATGGATAAAATTAAGCCATTGCTCACCCAGCTTTATCGTACAATTTATACCGATGTTTTAAACGGAGTTTTAGACCCCGAAGATTCCAGTATCGAAATCGACAAGGACTTAGATTTAAAAAGAGAGGATGAAGCTAAAGATGACAACATTTAATCCCCAACAAAAACAAGCAATTGAAGCGTTGAATCAAAATGTGATCGTATCGGCATCAGCCGGTGCCGGAAAGACTACCGTTTTGATTGCTCGATTGATGAAACGTATAATCCAAGACAACGTTCGCATTGATGAAGTCTGCGCAATGACGTTTACGGAAGCTGCTGCTTCAGAGATGAAGACACGACTTCTTGCGGCTTTAAACAATGCATACCAAGAAAACGCATCTGAATTTATTGCTGAGCAAATATCTCTTGTGGAAACCGCGCAAATTTCAACCATTCACTCTTTTTGCTTAACAATTATTAAAAACTACGGCTATATCATTGGTGTAAATCCTTCTCGAGCAGATAATATTTTGGATGATGCACAGACAAAGTTACTTCAACGACAAGCGATGCGCCAAACATTTGATTCTTGGCTCCAGCATTCTTACGAAGATCTAAAATCCTTACTCAATATTTTTTCATCCAATCCCTTAGACTTTGCATCACTTGAACAAGCTATTTACGCCAATGCGAATTGGCTTATTGGTAAAAAAGACCCTCACAGTACGGTTCATCAAGTTATGGAACTTTACCGTACTGAAACTTTTGCCGACTTCCCCAGTGATTTCAAACAAATATTTTTTGATTTTTATCAACGTCAAGTCCACGAAATCATTCAAGATGTCCAAGGCATCATCGCCATCGCAGATGAGTCTTATGATCCCAATGATAAAAAAGGGGAAAAATACTACGACCAAAGCGCGATGCTCTTACAAGTGCTTGAAGGTCTTCGTGAATTAGAATTTTTAATTAAACAAGAGGATATTACTTTTTACGACCAACTCATGACCACATGTAATTTTAAGGTCATTGCCGATACAAAAAATGATGCCTATACGGAACAGCGCAAACGTATTGAGAAAACAGTCAACCGCATCTTTGATAATTACATGCCTTTAGACCAACAATTTACGCTCCTTCATAAACAAGCACCCACCGTATCATTACTCATCAAGATTACTCAAGACTACCTTGAAAATTTTGCTTTACTCAAAGAAGCCGAAAACTGCCTTGATTTTAATGACTTCGAATCGATGGCTTTACGTATCCTAAATGAAAATAACGGTGAAATATCAGAACTTGTAAAGTCAAAATACAAAGAAATTATGGTTGATGAATTCCAAGACACGAATGAATATCAGGATGAGATTATAACTAAAATATCAACAGGAGATAATATATTCCGTGTAGGAGACATAAAACAATCTATTTATCGTTTCCGAGGTGCTAAGCCTAACATCATGCAAAATCTAATGCGGGATGATTCGACTAAAAACTTGTACCTTAGCTTTAATTATCGCTCAAAGAAGGATATTGTTGAGTACAATAATTTCGTGTTTGATAAACTTATGAACCTCACCTTTGGTATTACCTACAATGAACATGATCATGTTAACGTTGGGATTCCATCCCAAAGTGAAGATTCCCATCCGGTTGAAATTCACATCATTGAAAAACTCGATAATCGTTTCAAAAAGACCTCCGATCAACTCCGCGCACAACATATTGCACAAGAGATTATTAAATACCATGAACAAGGCTATCAATTTAAAGATATGGTTATTTTGGTTCGATCTCACGCAAGCAAGGGGTACCTCAAAGAAGCATTTGAGGCTTATCATATTCCACATTATATTGATGATCAAAGCGGTTTTTATAAATCAGAGATTATTGCGTCTGTCGTAGCACTCTTGAACTATGCGACGACGTTTCATGATTTCTATCTCGTACCCGTACTTACTTCTCCTTTCTACAACTATACTGATGATCAAGTTGCTTCTCTCAAACTTATGGGTGAATCAAGCTTACGAAAAGCACTTGAAATTGAAAATCCTAGCCTGTCCCAGTCATTAGAAACAATGGTTCTGTCTTGGCGATCGAAGGACTTAATTTCAATTATTCAAGAGATCATTCAGCTTAATAACGTATATAACGAGGAATTATCCTTACAAGATAAAACAAATTTAGACTTTTTACTTGAAAAAGCAATTCAGTATCAAGCAAGTTCTGCTCCAACCTTACAAGGATTTGTACGTTTTGTTGCGGAATTTAAGGATGATACGAGCAGTGAAGCATCACCGCTTAATAAAGATGCAGATATTGTAACGGCGATGACCATTCATCAATCAAAAGGACTTCAATTCCCAATTGTCTTTCTGTGGGGCATGGGGCGCCATGCAGTTCGTGATCACAGCGATGTTCTGCTTAACGATGATGCATTTGGGATAGGTCTCAATCACGTATCATTACCAATGCGCTTTGTTACCCGAAACATGATTCGAACTGTAATGGAAGTAAAGCAAGACAATGAAGAGATTGAAGAGAATCTTCGACTCCTTTATGTTGCTCTTACCCGCCCTCAAAAACATCTCATCATTGTCGATGTGGTGAAAGAATATCAACGTGAGCGTTTAGATTTCCAACTTTTAAGAAATCATAAACGAAAAGTGGATATGCTCATTGCAGCAAGTCCAGAGAATACCATTTTACGCATTATCGATGGAATGGAGCTCACTGAAACATCATTAGAACCGCTGGAACGTGTTGATCATAAAGCTGTATTTGATGATAAATTAACTCTTGAATTAAAACAAGAGCCAACCCTCGCCTTAAAAAATCGCGACTTAAGTTTCGATAATTCTTTTGAATTTGCTACAGGATTCGGATCAACATTGCATGAAGCCGTTGAAACACTTCCGCATCGTTTATGGACGGAAAGTGACCTTCAACGCTTTGAACCTAAGTTTAAATATAAACTTCAAGCATATAACGAACATCCTTTTACTCAAGAACTTTATCGTTTCCCACATATTGAACAGGAAATGCCTTACCTTATCGATGGTGATGCCGGGGTCATTGACTTTTATGCTTTTGATGACCAACATCTTATTTTGGTTGACTTTAAAAGTGATAATGCACCTGAATCGGTAATCATTGAACGCTATGAAGACCAGATTAGAGCATATAAAAAAGCCCTCGGTATTATCTACCCAGAGCTTTTAATTGAAACATATATCTATAGTTTCCATCTAAATCATTACATACCTTGTTTGGATTCATAAATTAAATCCATCATATGTTTGATATTACCTTGACCCGCAAAACGCGTATCATCCGAAAAATCCTCTGTTATGGGCATCCATTCTAGGGGATTTTTTTCTGGAACGAGTATTACCTCATGTTGAAGATAACCGTAGAACACTTGCAGCTCAATCTTATCTTCAAAGTATTGAGTAAAAAATAAAGGTTTAATATGAATATCATCCCTTGTGATGCCACTTTCCTCAAATAATTCTCGATAGGCACCCTCAATATCTGATTCATCTGGATTTTTTTTGCCACCAACAAAATTATAGAGCCCTTTATAGGGGTCTTTTTGGCGATGACACATCAAAACGTTTTCGACCTGAGGGTCGAAAACGATGATGAGATTAACTTTAAGAAATGTTTGACTAGTCATTGAATAAATCAAAGAGTGTACTTACAGGAGTATGTAATTGAATTGCTTCAATTGCTTTGGCAAGCATGTATCCAACTGAAATTTCTTTGATTTTAGGCTCTTGACGTGCTTCTTCTTTTAGAGAAATTGTATTTGTAATCAATAGCTCTTTAATATCAGAATTTGAAATACGTTCAATCGCTGGGCCTGATAGGATACCATGTGTACATGCACAGTAAACTTCTTTAGCACCTTTTTCATATAACATATTGATTCCACCCATGAGTGATCCTGCTGTATCAACCATGTCATCAATTACAACGGCAATTTTACCATCAACATCACCAATTAAGTTCATTGCTTCGGCAACATTTGGTTTTGTACGACGTTTATCAATAATTGCGATTGTTGAGTTAGGGATTGTATCTGAAAGACGACGCGCACGTGTTGCTCCACCATGGTCTGGTGACACAACAACAACTTCATCTTGGAAGTTTTTGTTTCTATAGTATTGACCAATCATTGCAACTGCAGTGAGGTCATCTGTAGGAATATCAAAGAATCCTTGAATTTGTGGTGCGTGCAAGTCTATTGTAACAACGCGGTCTGCTCCGGCTGTTTGTAATAGGTTTGCCATCAATTTTGAAGTAATTGGTTGACGTGCACGAGCCTTACGGTCTTGACGTGCATATCCATAATATGGCATAACAATTGTAATTTCATCTGCAGATGCGCGTTTACATGCATCAATTGCAATTAGTACTTCCATATATGTTTCACTTACTGGTGAGCTGGTAGATTGGATAATGTAAACATGTTTTCCACGAACAGAAACAAGTGGCTCAATCAAGATTTCGCCATCTGCAAAATGACGTACATCAATCTTACCGCGTTCTAAATCTAAATGTTCACAAATCTCATCTGCTAGTTCTACGTTCGACGATAACGCAAAAATAACTGTATTGTCTTTCATTTCTTCTCTCATAGTCTTTTATTTACCCTCTTTATTCTTGTATTTCGCACCATATCCAGGTTTGTTTTCCTGACGAGGCCGTGCAATAGCCATCTCCCCATCAGCAACATCGCCATTTACGGTCGATCCTGCCGCCACCACTGCATTCTCCCCTATTGTGATTGGAGCAATTAAGTTTGCATTACTTCCGACGAATGCTCCATCACGAACTTCAGTACGATATTTCTTTTTGCCATCGTAATTTACGGTTACGACGCCACATCCAATATTGACTTTATCGCCAATCGTAGCATCACCTAAATATGTTAAGTGAGCACAGTTTGAATACGCTCCAAATTGAGTGTTTTTAAATTCAACGTAGTTCCCAACTCGTGCGTGCGAGCCAACAACTGAATTCATTCTAAGGTGTGATGACGGTCCTAATGTAACGAAATCTTTTACTTCACTGTTAATAATTCGTGATGCATCGATTGTTGAGTTTTCCCCTACAATTGCATTTTCGAGCCAACAGTTCGGTAATAGCGTAGTTCCTGTCCCAATCGTTGTATCTCCATAGAGATGATTATTAGGATAGATTGTTACATCTTCCGCAATCGCAACATCGGTACCGATATACGTCGATTGTGGATCCATAATCGTTACACCGTTTGCGAGATGTTTCGCATTGACGCGTGACTGTAACCATTTATTGGAGATATTAAGCTGCATTCGATCGTTCACACCCAGAAATTCCTGGTGATCTGACACACGTAGTGATTGAATCGAATGACCATTCTTCTTTAAAATTTCTACAAGACGAATGAGATTAATTTCCTCAGTAACTTCATCATCACGAATCTCTGGTAAATATTTAAACAATAACTCATTGTTTACACAATAAATACCGAGACTGATTTCTGTAATTGACGCTTCGGATTCTGTCAAATTACGGTAATCGATAATCCGTTCAATTTGCCCCTGATTATCACGCACAATGCGACGATAGGTTCCAGGGTTTTGTAATTGCGCAGAGATAACCGTTAAATCATGCCCCTCATGCTGTTCATAGATATGATTTAGCGTCTCTGGCTGAATTAATGCACAGTCTCCAAACACTAAAAGTGTCGAACCTTTTTTCCCATGAAGTTGCTGTGCTTGCAATACAGCATCCCCTGTTCCAATTTGTTCACTTTGGAATGCATATTCAACACGACTACCCAAGTAGGATTCTACTTGCTCATTTTGGTGTCCTGTAACAACTACAATTTTGTCGGTATTAACCGCTTCAAGATGATCAACTAAATGACCAATCATAGGCTTATGAAGTATTTCATGCATAACCTTGTTTCGATTTGATTTCATTCGGGTACCTTTACCCGCTGCTAAAACAATTGCATATTTCATTGTGACCGCCTCCGCAACCATTTTAACACATTTCAAACTGTTTCATTCGGTAAAACCGTCATATTTCATAAAAGTAAACGTAAAGTATAGGTGATATGTCCCTAAAAGTGTGTTTTAAAATCAACTTTTAAAAAAAATCAAAAAAAAGAGTTGCACATTATTCCGTCAACTCTTTATAATCGTGTGCTTTTAAAATTTTCCCATACTTTACAAAAGGATAATCTAACACGAGCGCTTCGTACGCTTCCATAACTTTTTCTTTATTGTTTGATAATCCATAAATGGATGTTCCACTTCCACTCATACAAACACCTTCAAGCCCCTGTTTCTCAAGAATTCGCACTACTTTTTTAAGTCGTGTGTTTCGTTTGATTACTGGACGTTGAAAATCATTGTGAGTATTCTCAACTAAAGATTCATAGTCATTTTTATGAATCGCCTCTAAGCAGCGATTAAACATCTTTAAATCTGTAAAATCTTTAAATCGCTTTAAAAAGGATTTCGTACTGACACCAAAACTCGGTTTAATAATTAAGTAGTATAGATCCATGTCGAGATTTAAAGGGGTTAATACATCCCCAATTCCTTCTACAACCATTGGTTGGTTAAAGAGGCAATAAGGAGTATCTTCGTCGATTTGACGAGCAATATCGATCAGTGCTTCATCAGTAAGATTCAATTGGTACATTTCGTCAATCATTCGAATTACACAGGCAGCATCAGCACTCCCACCCCCGAGACCTGCTTGTGCTGGAATATTCTTCACAATACGAACCTTAAAGTTATCCTCAAGATTAAATTGACGTTTCATAATCATGAGCGCCTTAAAAACCGTATTGCGTTTATCATTGGGTAAATATGTTTTGTCTGTTTCAATATGCATTGTTTCATGTTTATCTAAATAAACCATATCAAAAAGATCAATCGGAACAATAATATTCTTGAAATGAAGCATCTTATCGATCCGTTTTTCTGCATGCAAATAAAGTGTTATCTTTGCATACGCTTTTTTACGCATATAAAGCTCCATATAGACGCAAATAATCGTCAAAGGTTAAATAGTCAGCACGAATGTTTGTTTCAAGTCCTAAGGACTCTAAAACACTCGCGTAATCAACTTCTTTATCAATCGTCTTTAAATTGTTCACTAATGTCTTACGTCTGAATTGAAAACATTTCTTTACAAATTCAAAAAATGTTTTCTCATCATAAGGCATGGTTTGATGTTTAGGTGTAAGTTTGATAACAATACTTTCCACACCTGGGCGTGGATGAAAAGACTCTTTTGAAACCTTTAAAACAGTCTTCACATCAAAATAGTATTGCATTTGTATTGAGAGAGAGCTGTAATCTTTCGTTTGTGGATGAGCACCCAAACGATCTGCAATCTCTTTTTGTACCATAATCGTCATCGCCACAATGTCGAGTTCCATGAGTCTAAACAGAATTGGTGTCGTGATGTAATAAGGTAAATTCGCACAGACCGTAATTGGTTCGGTATACATACTTAAGTCTGCTTTTAAAAAGTCTTGATGGATAACATTAACATTGTCATATTCTTCAAGCGTTTCTTGTAAAATCTCAACCATATGGGGATCAATCTCATAGGCGATAACTTTATCGTATGTTTCAGCGAGTTGTTGCGTCAATGCTCCCAATCCAGGACCAATTTCTAATACCGTCCCTCCTGCACCACTTTGTGTTGCGATATTGCGAACGACAGACGGATCAATAATAAAATTTTGTCCGAAATGTTTCTTTGCACGTCGTTCATAACGACGTAATAATTCCATACTTACGGAATAGTTAGCGATTGTCTTCATAATTACTCTCTTTCAAAACCATTAGGCAGTCTGCTTTTGTAATATTAAGCATATTCAAATATTTCAGGCATGATTTCGCATTTGACTTAGGAAAACGGAACGCCTCCGACAACAAATCACGACGCATTGCACTATCCTTCGCGCCACTGAGCCCTAAAGTTTGGAAATCACTGAGCGTTAAAGATTGATTATTCAAAACAAAAGTGGAACAAGCATTCAATGCATCGATAATATCGGCTTTATCTGCATGTTCAATCCCTACTTTTTGTTTTTTCTTTGTTTGCAGGATATGGAGTGATGCATGCTTGCATGAGCCCACTTCCTCAATAATTCGACGTCGGATCATCTCACCCGGTCCATCGGGATCCGTGAAAACAATGATTCCACGTTCCTCATTCATCTTTTTACATAATGCCAAGAAATCAGATGACATGTGTGTACCATTGGACATAATAACATCGGCTTCAACACATTTTAGGATTTTTTCCTTGTCATGCTTTCCTTCTACAACAATTACTTCTTGTATCTTTAGTTTGTTCATGGGTCAATTATATCATGTTTTAAAAACAAAAAAAACCGAGTAAACTCGGTCTTTGTCGATAGGACCTTTGGCTACTTAAGATCCCGATCATTGGCTTTAACAGCCGCCACCCACGCTGATGATCTCAACATGTGCGTTTTGTACAGACCCTTGGGTTACACCCATATTCGATTCTGAACCGACAAATAAGTCGATTTTCGAACCTTGGATGGCACCACCGCGGTCTAATACGATTGCGCGGAACGGTACATTGTACTCAATTCCTTTACCACTTACTGTGTGGTTTGATATTTCAACAATCGAGCACATTGGAATCGCACTCGATGTTGCAATGATGTAATATCCGTTATATGTAATTCCTGGCAACCATGAACCATCACCTTGTTGAACTGCAGTCGTGCTTAAACGAACACCGGCAGCTGTACCACCTTCGCCTGCACTATTCATATTACAGCCTTCACAATCAACACCGTATCGTGTAATACGGCTTGCTTCATAGTAAGCTCCTGCTTGCGCTTTTTGACCACCCTCATAAAGTGTTGGTGTTGTTGGCTCAATAACAGCCGCTTCAGGAATTTCTACACGTGATAACAATTCGTCTTTTATGTTATATGTTTCTTTGTATTTTGTTGTTTTTGTACCACGTACACCATCTTGTGTCTTTGCATAGATCCAACTGGCTCCACCTGACACAACCTCGGAAGCCGCACGTTCTTCAACATTGGGCTCTTCTAAATCTTCAATTTTTTCGCTAATTTTAAACCTATAGGGTTCATCGCTATCTTCAGCGATGTCATTAAGTACTGGATAGGTAATATCCACATTGGCGTCCGCATTCACGGCACATCCACTAATGATTGTTACCATGACCACCATGTAGATAATCACTAAGTATTTCTTCATTAAAATGTCTCCTTTCAAAAAAGACCTGTGAAGAATAGCATAAGAAAATTTGTTTGGCAAATAATTTTGCTTTTCTGTTCTTTGTGAAGACATTGTGAAATTAAAAAACTCACTTAGACAGTGAGTTTTTGAGTTTTATGCATAATTGTGGGAAATTATGTGATTATCCAAATATTTCTTGCATCTTAGCATTTTTCTTAAGTGGCTTAACAAGGAATAATCCAGGGATAAATGTCGCAATAAATTCCCCTAAAAATACCCATCCCATGGCTGGTAAGTAAGGAACCTCAAGAACATACCCAAGCATTGCACCTACGATAAGACCGTTAACAATTGCTGGCCACACTAGAGCAAGATGATCATCTTTTGTTAAACTCATTAACAAGCATGTAATTGATGTCGCAAGTGTTCCAAAAATTACATCCATAATCCCCGCATCACTCACAAAATTTGCAAGAAGACACCCTAAAATAAGTCCATATGAATGTTTACGATTAAACAATACTAGAATCAACATGATTTCCGATACACGAACTTGCATAAAACCATATGAAATAGGTTTTAGTAAAACTGTAACTGCAATATATACTGCTGCAATTAATGCCTCTAAGGCTAAATCTTTCGTTTTCATATTATTACCTCTCTTAATATTGTTTGTATTATATCATAAGTCGTTATCTTTAATTATTTTTTTGTGGATTCGGAACCGGACCAAATTGTATCACGGGATAAAATTCACTGTCAATTTAGCTATTTTCTTTCCTTATTATATATAGAGATTTTTTTAGTAAAACATTCTTGCTTTTTTACCGCATTAATTTATTCTTTAATTTATGGATTTTTTATAAAATATCTCGCCATTATTCTATTTGATGATAAAGGTATGACTCATAAGATTATGTTATTGGTAACGTTGATGTATTTTTTATATGACTAAGTTTTTCTTATCTAAAGATTTTCTTGATTAGATTATATTTTCTTTTTTTATACGGTGGATACATGATTGAAAGTGATACACAATTTGATGCTTTCATAATCGATTTACAATTTGAAAACACCTCAAAACTGGAAAAGCCATGATATTTACCAATTCCTGAATTACCAACACCACCAAAAGGAAGATTCTCATTTACAAGATGGAGAATCGTATCGTTAATACACCCACCACCAAACTGTATTCGATTTAGAATTGATTGTTGTTCTTCAAAAGAATCAGTAAATAGATATAACGATAGTGGTTTAGGATTTTTTTCAATGATTTGATATGCTTCTTCTAAATGATCAAAAGTCATAATTGGTAAAATGGGACCAAAAATTTCTGCTTCCATAATTTGTCCCTCCGGTTCTTTAAGAAATAACAAGGTTGGCTCAATATATGTCCCTTCACTTGCCCCACCATACACAATATCTCGATGATGTGCTGTTATGAGCGTTTTAAGGCGTTCTGCGTGCTTTAGATTCACGATTCGACCGTAATCCTTGTTATTCTTAATATCATCCCCATACATGCGTCTAATTTCGTCAATCAGAGCATCAATAAACACTTCTTTTTGATCTTTTTCCACAAGCACGTAGTCGGGTGCAACACAGGTTTGTCCATTATT
The DNA here is from genome assembly GCF_000373785.1 of Erysipelothrix tonsillarum DSM 14972. Taxonomy (GTDB): domain Bacteria; phylum Bacillota_I; class Bacilli_A; order Erysipelotrichales; family Erysipelotrichaceae; genus Erysipelothrix; species Erysipelothrix tonsillarum. Next base: position 230,076 of record NZ_KB892380.1, read on the forward strand.
TAAAAACTTACCCCAAACGATGCGCTTAGCACTTTCTCGAATATTTGCATTTTGAGTTACAATACACGGACTTTTTCCACCTAATTCCAATACTACCGGCGTCAAATGTTCTGCTGCGCTTTTCATCACAATTTTACCCACTTGTGTGCTTCCGGTGAAAAATATGAAATCAAAGGGATGTTTAAGCAGTGCTTTATTTACGGTTACATCTCCTTCCACAACTGCGATATATTCTGGAGGGAAATAAGCTGTAATCATGTTCTTAATTACCGAAGAAATCGTCGGTGTAAGTTCAGATGTTTTAATAATTGCTGTATCGCCCGCTGAGATTGCTCCAACAAGGGGTACAAGGACTAATTGCAAGGGATAGTTAAAAGGTCCTATAATCAAAGTATTACCTAGCGGTTCATATAGTTTAAAACTTTTTCTTCCCGCAAGAACCCAAGGCGTCTTAACCCGTTGTGGTTTCATCCATTGTTCAATATTTTTTTTTGCTTCCCTTATCGCGCGGTAAACAACCGCTACTTCTGTCGTATAGACTTCCATTTTCGGTTTTGATAGGTCTACTTCAAATGCGCTATATAGTTCCGCTTCGTAAGCCTTTAAAGCATTTTCTAAACGGTTTAACGCATCTTTACGGAATAAAATTGGCTTTGTAATTTGAGATTTGAAAAAATTCTGTTGTGCTTCAAATAATGTCATGGTGGTCACACTCCTTAGGTACATCATAAGGTACAAGGGGTGAAATGTTAAATGAATTGGTTGACAAATATTTTTTTTTAGTTGATAATAATGAAAAGCAATGAAAAGGAAAGTAAGTCCGTGAAAGTTTTTACAGAGAGTCTGAGATGGTGAGAGCAGATGAATGGAAACGTACTGAAAATGGCCTTGGAGCTGTATAGTTGAATTCGAAAGATTTAGGCTATGCCGTATTCGCCCGTTAAAGCGATAGAGTTTGGTAGAACTTGAAGAGGTTAATATCGTAAGGTATTAATAAATTAAGGTGGTAACATGAGCACGCTCATCCTTTGGGATGGGCGTTTTTTATTTGTCAGGAGGAAGTATATGAATAAAATCATAGAGACAGCCGTATTAAATCGAATTGATCAATATAAAGCATTATCGTGTGATATCCATGCACACCCCGAGATTTGTAATGAAGAAGTTTATGCATGCGACCGTTTAAGCTCCTTATGTGTGCAGGAGGGTTTTGCTGTCACAGTTGACGTGGCAGGTCATCATACCGGTTTTGATGCCCGTTATGTTTCGAAAAAGCCAGGTCCAGTCATCGTCTTTCTTGCTGAATATGATGCATTACCTGGACTCGGTCATGCTTGTGGACATAACCTCTTTGGGGTCACTTCAATTCTTGCTGCGACAGCACTTAAATCGGTAATTGATCGCGTTGGCGGAGAAGTTCGTATCTACGGGACGCCTGGTGAAGAAGGTGGCGAGAACGGAAGTGCGAAAGGAAGCTTTGTACGTGAACATTACTTTGATGATGTGGATGCCGCTTTATGTGTCCATCCGGGTCATTTGCACAGTCTAACGGTTGAAACACTCGCCAATGATCCTGTTGATGTTGCCTTTTACGGAAAACCCAGTCATGCCGCAGCTGCTCCTGAACTCGGTATCAACGCATTGGATGCCTTAATTCAAGTCTTCAATTCAACAAACGCCATGCGAGAGCATTTTCCCAAAGATGTTCTAATTCACGGAATTATAACGGATGGTGGTATCGCCCCCAATATCGTTCCAGAATATGCAAAAGGACGTTTTTACCTCCGAGCTCAATCTCGCACAACCCTTAGCAAAGTCACGAAACGCTTTGAGGACATTGTTAGAGGTGCAGCATTAGCAACAGGATGTGAATACAAATTCGGTTTATTCCAAAACAGTGTTGACGATACCATCCTTACCCCTTCTTTTGACAAGCTCTACCTTAAACATCTTCAAAATTTCGGATTTGATGTTGTCCACCGCGACGGTTCAACCTTTGGTTCCAGTGACGTGGGGAACGTGAGCTATGTTGTTCCGACAATACAGCCAACCATCAATATTTCTGATACCTTTATCGCTGGCCATAGTCCTGAGTTTCGTGAAGCAGCTTGCAGTGAACAAGGACTTAACTCTATCGCACTTGGCGCACAACTTCTTGCTTTAACCGCTTTGGATTTGATTCAAGATCCAGCACTTCTTAAAGCCATCCAAAAAGAACACCAAGAAAGGATTGAAAACAAACATGATTGAACTCCAAAATATAAGTAAAACCTTCAGTACCAAAGAACATCAGGTACATGCATTAAAGAATGGATCCCTGCATATTGAAAAGGGAGAAATATTTGGCGTAATCGGCTTTAGTGGTGCCGGAAAAAGTACTTTGGTACGCTGTATTAACTTGCTTGAAGTGCCTACTTCTGGAAATGTAATTGTAAATGGAACACATCTAAATCCCGACTTTTCAAAATCGAACTATCAAAAGCAACGAGAACAAGTTAAAGTCTTGCGCCAACAACGGCAAAAAATAGGTATGATATTCCAACAATTCAACCTCATGCGGTCTCGTACAGTCTTCCAAAACATTGCATTCCCCCTTAAAAATCAAAAGCTTTCACACGATGAAATGAAGACAAAAGTTGAGAACTTGTTAGAGTTAGTTGGTCTTGAAGACAAAGCAGGCGCTTACCCAAGTCAATTATCCGGCGGGCAGAAGCAACGTGTGGGTATTGCACGTGCACTTGCTAACGACCCTGATATTCTCTTATGTGATGAAGCGACAAGTGCCTTAGACCCCCAAACAACCAAAACAATCCTCAAATTGCTCAAAAAGGTTAATAAAACCCTCGGTATTACCATTGTAATCATTACCCATGAAATGGACGTCGTCAAAGATATTTGCGATCGTGTCGCCGTTATGGAAGACGGGGAAATCAAGGAGGTTAATACCGTTAAAGCTATCTTTGTGAATCCTCAAGCACAAATTACCAAAGATTTTGTTGATACAACCACCAACACCGCAGAAACGATTGAACTCTTTAAAACAAATCCTGAGGTCTTAAACTTACAGTCCGACCAAGAGTTAATAAAAATTGATTTTATCGGCTCGAGCACACGCGATTCCATCATTTCAGAAATATCTCAACAATTTGAAGTCAACGCAAGCATCATCCACGCTAATATCGAGATTGTGCAAAACGATATTGTCGGAACCATGATTGTTATTCTCTCTGGAGCACGAAAAATCGAAGCATTAAATTATTTACATCAATTAGATTTAAACGTGGAGGTGATTAATAATGACTAATATAATTCAACAATGGGTTCCAAATTTAGTTCAATATTGGCCTGAGTTTATTGAAAGTATCCAACAGACACTGTACATGTTAACAAAAGCAGGAATCTATTCAATTATTGCAGGGTTGTTCTTCGGAGTTGTCTTGGTGATGACTCGAGAAGATGGCTTAAAACCAAATCGTATGCTTTATACTCTCTTGGATACATTTGTAAACATCTTTCGGTCGATACCTTTTGTAATTTTATTAACTGCCCTCATTCCCGTTACTAAAATAATATCCGGCACCGCAATCGGTGTCGAAGGTACCATCTTCCCCCTCGTCGTAGGATGTACGCCATTTTTTGTTAGACAAGTTGATTTAAGTCTATCAGAAATTGATCGCGGTCTCATTGAGGCGGCACAGTCGATGGGACTCTCATCATTTCAAATCGTCACGCGTGTCTATTTGCGTGAAAGCATTCCTTCGCTAGTCCGTTCAACAACCATAACCCTTATTAGTCTACTGGGCCTTACAACCCTCGGTGGTGTTGTTGGGGGTGGCGGGCTTGGCGATTATGTCATTCGTTACGGTCATAATAAGTATAATACCGATATTTCAATCGTGGCAGTACTTGTTATTCTCATCTTTGTTTCAATCATACAGATGATTGGAAATTATATTATTAAGAAAACAACACACTAAGGAGCAAATTATGAAAAAAACACTTATTATATTACTAACATTATTAGTACTTACAGGCTGTGGTTCAAAACCTAAAGATAAGGTTGTGCGAATTGGTCTTCATGGCGGTGACCAAACTAAAAGTTGGAACTATGTTGTGGACCAAGCAGCTCAGGAAGGCATTAACATCGAATTGGTTTATTTTTCTGATTATCCCCAACCTAATGCAGCTTTGCACTCGAAAGAAATTGATATGAACGCCTTCCAACATCATATTTATTTGGAGGATGAAAGCCAACAAAATGGTTATGATCTTACTGCTGTTGCCGATACATTTTATTCACCACTCGGACTTTACTCTAAATCGATTAAAAATCTATCTGAATTAAAAGATGGCGATAAAATCGCAATTCCAAGTGATCGTACAAACGGTGCACGTGCCCTTCAATTACTTCAAACGCATGGTCTCTTAAAACTCAACGACGCAAAGCTTCCGGATAAAAAGGATATTGTCGAAAACCCTCATAATTTTGATATCTTCGAATTAGAAGCATCAAATCTCCCAGGTGCACTTGGAGAAATTCCTCTAGCTGCAATCAATTCTGGAATTGCCGTTGATGCTGGCTTCACACCAAGCCGTGACGCGATTGAACTTGAGGCCTTAACAGAAGATAATGCTGACTATGTCAACCTCATCGCAATCCGTTCCGAAGATAAAGATCGCGATGATTTAAAACGTATTGTGGAAATTTATCAAACTGATGCCGTTAAAGCGTTAATTATTGAAGAAACAAGTGGCGCTTCAGTCCCAGTATTCTAAAAGAAAAAGAGAATCCCACGAGATTCTCCTTTTTATCCTTGAAATAATGTTTGGTAGTTTTTATGAATTTGTGTTTTTACTTCATTCGGTGTTAAATCTTTAAGCTCACCAATCTTTTCTCCCGTATAACAAACAAAGGCAGGTTCATTCCGTTTCCCTCTTTTAGGTACAGGTGCTAAGTAAGGTGAATCAGTTTCTGTCAAAATTCGGTCAATCGGCGCAATCTCCAATACATCACGAACATTTTGCCCGTTTTTAAACGTTAAAATTCCACCAACCCCTATGTAAAATCCTAAATCAAATACTCGGCAAGCATTTTCTACCGTATCGCTATAGCAATGTACAATCCCCTTTGCTTCAACGGGGTGTTGTGTAAGAATATCAAGTACATCTGCCATCGCATTTTGCTCGCCATTTCGAACATGAATCGCAATTGGCTTTTTATGTTCATTGGCAAACTTAATTTGACGTATAAACATTTCTTTTTGTGCTTCCTTATTTGAATCATCCCAATAGTAATCCAACCCAATTTCGCCAATACATACAACTTGAGGATGTTCAAGGTACGCCATCATGCGCTCAAGATCACCATCCTTAGAATCCTTTACATCACAAGGATGGATACCAACCGCGAGATCAAACATTTCTGGTTCATCTTTTGTTTTTTCTAATGCTAATTCAATTTCGTTTATTGACCCGCAAATAATACAAATCTTATCAATCCCTTGTTCCTTTGCATTCAATACAAGTTCATCAAAAGATTCTACAAGTCCTTCCGATGCAATGTGTGCATGGGAATCAATCCAACCATATGCCATATTTTTAACTCCTCATTCTAAGATAATAAAGGCTCCCTTAGGAGCCTTGGTTTATTTACCGAGACAGAAACGCGCGAAAATTTCATCCAACACATTAATATCTTTCTTTGGTTTAACGACTGATGCGAGTTCTATATAAGACTCATTTAAATCAATCGTGACTAAATCAAGTTCCATTCCAAATTCTAACGCTTCAATAGCTCGTTGCATTGCCAAATAACTCTTTTGGACCTGAGCAATATGACGCTCATTTGAGAGCGTTGGCTTGGTAAGTGCTTTTGTATGCTCGACATATCGTTTATTTATCTCATCCACTAGTTCATGAACATCACCGTTTAAGGCACTGACATATAGCGCATCTTCATGACGCTCAACAAGATCTTCTTTGTTATAAACAACGATTCGTTCTTTATCCTTGGTCGCTTCTAATAAATCAAGGTCCTCTTGATCGCGTGGGGCAGAAGCATCGAATACCACAATGACCAACTCAGCGGTCTCCAACGCTTTACGACTTTTTTCAATACCAATTTGTTCAATACGATCACCGGTATCTCGCAATCCAGCAGTATCAACGAGATGCAATGCTACATTCTCTAAGCGTATCCAACCTTCAACCAAGTCTCGAGTTGTTCCTGCGATCTCCGTAACAATTGCCTTATCTTCTTCAAGTAATACATTAAGAATGCTTGACTTACCCACATTCGGTTTTCCAAGAATAACGGTTTTAACGCCTTCTTTCATAATTCGACCACTCTGCGATTCTTTAAGGATTTTACCTAAATCTTCCAGGAATCGTTTTGCTTCCGGAAGAATGATTGATTCCGTCAAGACCTCGACATCATCATACTCCGGATAATCAATATTAACCTCAATATTTGCGATAATTTGGATCAAACGCTCCAAGAAGGGTTCAATTAATTTACGTACATTCCCTTGAACACCTGAAATCGCAAGTTCTTGTGCAAATTCATTAGGAGCCTGTATGAGTTCCATGACAGATTCCGCTTGTGACAAGTCAATACGTCCATTTAAAAAGGCACGTTGCGTATATTCGCCCGGTTCTGCCATGCGCGCACCCACAGAAAGACACAATGCGAGTATTTTTTTGGTTACCAAAACACCACCGTGACAGCTGATTTCAACCACATCTTCACGCGTATAAGTTCGAGGCGCTCTAAAAACGCTGACAAGAACCTCATCAACAACTTGTTGGTTCACGGGATCAATAATATGACCATAATGAACGGTGTGGGAATCAACATTTTCAAGATTACGCGAGAAAATCTTATTGACGGTGTCAATGGCATCGACACCGCTAATTCTTAAAACATTGATGGCACTTTCCTGAAGTGCCGTTATAATTGCTACTATTGTATCTGTTATCATACGCATATTATAGGTAAAAAAAAGAGAATGCGCAATGAATTCTCTTTTTTAATCTTCTTTAAGTGACTTAAGGGTCTCACGAACCTGTTTTTCAGCATTATCTTGAATTTCAATAATTTCAGCGCCATTTGCGTGCGCAATCTCACGAAGGTCAGTTGCGACAGCAGTAAATCGAGATGCCCCAACCACGAGTAGGATATCTCCTTCGCCCAGTGAATCAACTTTTTGGTATGCTCGTTGATAATTTGGGGCAGGATCACCATACAAGACCGGCTTATTAAAAAGTTGATCAGCATAAGCTAATTCATCTTCATCGGGCATGCGACCATGTAGTGCTATGGGTACACTTCCCGCCTTTTCATGCAACCCGTCAATGTTCATTGTTATAACCGGGATATCGTATTCCGCTAAAGCTCGATGTGCATCGTTTGGTTCTGCATTTTTAATCACTTTGAAGAGTGAAGCAATCGTTTCACGATACAATTCGGGATGGTGTGTCGCAAAACTACGATGCAAACGATCACGTATCTCGGGTTGCTCCATAAATGTATTAATTCCCGAAGCCTTACTAATTCCAGCTCCTGTAAATGCCAATATCATCCAACCACTCCTTTTGTCTATTGTATCATGAGATGGATTCAATGAGTGAATCAATATCGCTAATTAAACGATCCTTAAAGGCTTCGATATTGGCATCCAGAGCGACCCAAACATTAGGCATTTTATTTTTATTGTATGCTTCAAGATCAAGTACAGTTCGTCCTTTTTGTGTTGAATCGTTAAGAACGTCTAAGTTGACACATACTCCTTCAACCACTGTATCGTCTAAAGCAACCACCGCAGCAAGGGGATCATGAAGTGCACACCCGCCCCACGATGGATATGATTTTTTATAAGCCTTAAAATAATAATCTACAATTTGGTATAGTTTTGGGGCTTTTTCTTCCCAGTGTTTTAAATCCTGTTTGGTGAAAATGGCTCGATTTGTGACATCAAGACCAATCATAGTTATGGGTACCGAACTTCGTAAAACGATCTTACTGCTTAGATCGTCTTGTGCAATATTAGCTTCCGCAAAAACACTGACATTTCCTGGAACGCCGAAGGCTCCCCCCATAAGAACTAACTTCCCAATTGATTCCATAACTTGTGGATTACGTTCAATTGCCTTGGCTACATTGGTCAACGGCCCCGAAGCAATGATTACAAGATCTTTGCCGTATTTCTTGGCAGATTCCAGCAAAAAATCTACTGCATGTTTCTGTTCCTTTTGAATTGGTGATGTAGAAAGTTCTACATTACCAAGTCCATTTTGACCATGAAACAGAATGCCTCCCGCTAAATGTTCATACTTTTCATCACGGCGCGCATGGGTACAGCCTTGATATACAGGTACATCATGACGCTTAAAATAATTTAAGAGATTTAATGTATTTTGAGTTGCACTCGCAACATCGATATTACCATAAACCGTTGTAATCCCTAGCAAATTAATGTTTGTTTGTGCACACATGTATGCGATTGAGATTGTATCGTCTATACCTGTATCCACATCTAAAATATATTTCATTTCATCCCCCTCTTTGATTATAACTAATTATTAACAACTAAAACAATCCACTTTATACTATGGTTTTTCACAGACCATCTGCTGTTTGAGTGCCAATTCGTGAATACCTTCTATACTCGGAGAACGATCAATCCAAGGTGTATACCCTTTAATTGTGTTGCCATCAAAAATAATATCTACCGCTCCGGATATTAGGTATTCTGGCTTGTACTCTTTCGCTTTCGTTTCACTATTCTCTTGTTCAATATTCACCACAAAGACTTGTGCTTGTGCCGTTTTATTACCACCTAAGCACATATCAAGTGGATTCAGTCGAAAGGAAAGGATTGTTTTTGTGTCAACTAATTCTTGGTAATATTGTGTTGCATTCGCATACATGGCATCAAACAACTCTGTCTCAGATATTGCGACGTTGGTAACGTTACTGGTTTCATTATTGATATTATCTGTCGCAGTTGTTTGTTGATATATAAAAATACCTAGAACTACAATAAAAAGAATTAAAGCAACTCTTAATAATATTTGGTTTTTTTTATTCGATTTATCTAATATTTCATGTCGTTTTTGTATCATGAATCCACCTCTAACTTTACGATATCATTATCATTTTATCGATACGAGAAATTACCATGAAAGATGTAAAAAGGACGCGTTGGCGTCCTCTTATTCAATAATATCAAGCAATTCTAAAATACGGTTTAAATCTTCATCATCATCAAATGAAATGGTAACTTTATTGTTGGTGATGTTAACACGTGTTTGTAGACGGCGCTCAAAAAGTGATTGCGCATACTCGTATTCCTTATTGCGAACCTTTGGTTCAATGGGTTTAACATCTTCTTTATTAATGAGACGTTCTGCTTCTCGAACCGATAATTTTTTGTTATATATTTCTTCAGCAATACGCTCAATTTCTTTTGGATCTTCAATTGTTACTAATGGGCGAACATGACCCATGGTTAATTTATTTTCACTAACCATTTCTTGAACCGATTTTGGAAGTCTTAGCAGACGAAGTAAGTTCGTAATATGACTTCGAGACTTGCTTACACGCTTTGCAACTTCTTCTTGGGTTAAGCCCAAACGATCAATAAGGGAACTGTATCCCATCGCTTCTTCAATAACATTTAAATCTTCACGTTGAACATTCTCAATGATCGCAATTTCCATCATCTGTGAATCATCGAAATCAACCACGATTGCGGCAATTTCATCAATTTTGGCACGCTTTGTTGCACGTAATCGGCGTTCACCAGCAACCAGTTCGTAACCTTTGTTGGTTTCTCGAACTAAAATCGGTGTGAAAAGTCCATGAGTTGAAATTGATTGTGATAATTCTTGTAACTTGTCTTCGTCAAAATGACGACGAGGTTGATAAGGATTCGTACGAATATCTTTTACTTTAAGGCTTGTTTTTACCCCAGTAAATTCATCATTATTGCCTTGTTGGATATCTTCTAGAACTGATGTTACATCATCACCGAAGATTGCACCAAGTCCACGACCTAATCGATTACTATCTTTCTCTGCCATTCGAGTCACTCCGTTTCTTATTATATGATAAGACTTCTTTCGCTAGAGATGCATATGCTTTAGCGCCTTCCGATTTTAAATCATATTCGAAGATTGAGTTTCCACGAGAAGGAGCTTCAGACAACTTAACATTTCTAGGGATATTACTCTTATAGACACGTTCTTTAAAATATTTACGAACTTCTTGTTGAACTTCCACACTCAATCGAGTACGTACATCAAACATCGTAAGTAAAACGCCTTCTATTTTTAAATCTGGATTAAACAGCTTTTGTACGAGGCGGATTGTAGATAATAACTGTGTTAATCCTTCCAATGCATAATATTCACATTGCACAGGTATAATGACTGAATCCGCAGCCGTCAATGCATTTGTATTCAAAAGTCCCAATGATGGCGGACAGTCTATAATTATATAATCATAGTCTTCCTTTGCCTTAATCAATTTATTCTTTAAAAGACGTTCACGACCAATCTTGAATTCAACCATTTCCAGGTCTGCACCCGCAAGATCAATCGTTGCAGGAATTAAATCCATGGGTGGAGTATTCAAAGTCATTTTAATGTCACTTACTTCTTTTTCAGAAAGAATTAAATCATAGGTACTATCTTTAATGGCCATTCTATTTGCACCGACACCTTGTGATGCATTTCCTTGGGGGTCAAGGTCAACTAATAGAACTTTTTGGCCAAGGTAGGCTAAACCGGCTGATAAATTTATACTTGTCGTAGTTTTACCAACGCCACCTTTTTGGTTAGCTACAGCGATTATTTTCCCCATTGACTCACATCCTTTGTTATATTCTTAGGTTATTTAGGGAAGCGTACCGTGATGATAACCTCATCATCCGTTTCTTCCATATCATGTTTTACCGTAATTCCTGTTTTCTCGATCATGCCGATTGATTGTTTAATTGTATTAATTCCAATCTTAATATGTTGAGAGATACCACGTGTTACAACTTTTTTCTTGCGTGGTTTGTTAATGAGCGTTTCCGTTTCTTTAACATTTAGTTTTTTATTCAGAATTTCATCTAAAACTTCTTCAGTTTTTTCTTTTTCAACACTGAGTAATGCACGCGCATGACGTTCTGTAATCTTACGCTCACCCAATGCCTCAAGTACTGGCTCCGGCAATTCAAGGAGTCTAATTTTATTGGCAATTGCGGATTGTGACTTACCCACTTTTGTGGCTAGTTCTTTTTGAGTGATTTTTTGAATCCTTAAAAGGTCTCGGTATGCTTTTGCTTCCTCTAACACACTTAAGTCTTCACGTTGAATATTTTCAATAAGTGCCAATGTTGCACTCTTATTATCATCAATATTACTGATAATGCATGGAACTTCCGTAAAACCAAACATTCGCATCGCACGATATCGACGTTCACCCGCAATAATTTCATATTCATCTGTCTCGTTCACTTCACGAACTACAATCGGTTGAAGAAGGCCATTTTCACTAATCGATTGTCCCAATTCCAACAAACTCTCATCGTTAAAAGTTAGCCGCGGTTGATTACGGTTAGGTTTAATTTTTTCAATAGCTATTTCTCTACGATCAATCATGGTTCCTCCCAGACAGTGGTGTCTTCTTAATTTTAGCATAACTTCTTGGATACTTATGTGAAGCCGATTTTACTTTAGTAATCTCTAAATTGTAACGGTCACCCATCAGCTCATCACTGAATTTATGAGTTTCAGTCAGTTCTCCGCCGAGAATTTTTATGGCTTTCAAAGAATCTTCATATTCTTCGATTCCTTTCGATCCTTTCATTGCTAAAAATACGCCTCCTACTTTCACAAAAGGAAGGCATAGTTCGCTCAAAATATCGAGATATGCAACAGCACGTGCGGTTGCAACATCAAACGATTCTCGAAGATCACCAATTACATCTTCGGCACGTCCATTAATAACAACAACATTTTTGATTCCACACTCGTTTACAACACGTTCTAAGAAATTGGTGCGTTTCGTTGTTGGTTCAATACATGTAACGTGTACATCTGGTCGCGCGATTGCGAGTACAATTCCCGGAAACCCGGCGCCGCTACCAATGTCAGCAATTCGGCTCTTTTCCTTAATTAATGGTGATATAAGCAATGAGTCATAGAAATGTTTCAAGAAAATCCCTTCATCATCATCAATACCCGTTAAATTTAAGACTTTATTCACTTCTTGAATAAGATTCTTGTACGATAAAAATTGTTGTTTCATATCTTCTGAAACAACAATTCCCAACGCTTCAATTTTACTAATAAATTCTAAAAAATTCATGAAGCCTCCAATTACAATGCTTATGTTATAAACACATTATTATCATATTTGATTCTTACGATTAGAATCTAAACTACGTTGTAATTATAGCGTATTTCCAAGATTTCCACAACAAAACCTCGTGACAAATATTTAGTCAAAAATGCATAAAAGACAGTAAAACACTGTCTTTTATGGTCATATTTTAGATTGTATTTTTCTCCCTTTTCGATAATAATACACAAATACCTAATATTATAAGAGTTACCCCCAATTTATTACGCTCTTTTTGTTGCCCTGTATTGGGAAGAACGCTATGTTTGTCCCGTATTATTTCCCCGGTAATGTCATTCTCATCAAAATTTTGGTTGGTCTTGATGCTTTTTGTTTTAGGAGGTAAAGAATGACTTCTTCTATGTTCTATTTTTGAAGTCTCATCCATCTCGTTTACCTTAGTTAATTCAACTTGTTTTGAATCATTTGTTTCGGCCTCCAAGGGCTTGGTGAAAATTGCGTTTCGCTCATCAATTTAGGAACAGTGATTTCATAAATAATTGCTGATTCCATCGTACTGCTTTGATTTCTTTCCATCTGTTCTAAATCTCTCATAATTTGCATAACCTCACGCTCATGTCTTAGACGATTATCCAAATCTTGCCTTAATGCAGCTTCCAAGTGAATCTTTTTTTCATTCTCAATTGCATTTAAAATAAAATCGGATTCCTCGAACCAATGATGTTGTTCATCACTATCAGAAATTTCAAAGCCATCAATACTCGGTATCATAAACAAATTTTCTTTGTTTTCAACTATAGAACCCTGAACGTCAATCAGATTCAATGTCTGTTCAAGACTGCTTAAGTCTGTAACACGATTAATATCTTTTAGTGCTCCACTCGGGTTGTTGGAATTGATTTCGGAAACTTTAGGGGTGATTGCGTTCCCATCTACATACAAATCAAAGTACTTTGGCTTAAACTGTTCTTCAAACTCAATTTTTCTTACTTCATAAGCAATGCGATTTTTACGATCTTGTTCAAGGATTTGTTCAATATTTTTCCGTTTGATAATCTCGCGTTGCAATAAAGCCTGATAACCGTCTTCTGGTAAAAAACTTGGCTGATCATCAATACTATATCCATCCATAAATACTATTTCTGGTAATAAGATATTCTTGGGTTCTTCGTGTTCCTCTTCTCGGATCACAAAGCTGTCAATCGACAACAACGTTTCATTATCCAACTTTATCGGTGTTTTGGGACTTTCATGCAATATAAACCCTTCGATATCCAAGAGTTCTTCGGGATTGATTTTATTTGCCGATAAAGGTTTGATAACTTCTACAAAAACATCATCTTCTTCTTTTTTAGGTTTGAATGCTTTTTCAATCTCAAAATGCAATGGTTGAATAATGCGGTCAATATACAGTTTAGAATCCGTCGATACACTGAAAAATTTATCTCGTTCACCAACAATTAAGGATGGATTTTTTGATGCATTGACTTTAAACGTCACGTTACTTTGGTTCAAGTCTACCGTTTGCTTGATATGCGTTGGTTGCTCATTCTGTAAAAGATATATATCAAGAACACTGAATTCTTTTGCATCGGGATGGTTTAGAATATTGGGTCCCCACTCAATACTAAATACTTTATCAATGTATCGTTCTACATTAATTTGGGTAATATTCTTAAGTTCAACTTCATCCAAAGTTATCGTTAAATTTGAATTATCAAGATTAAATCGCTTAAGTTTATAGACTGTTTCTAAATCTATTGTCTCTAGATCTTCAAAAATAACATTTCCATCTTTTAGTATTCCTTTGATTTCTTTGTTTTTATCATTAACAAGGATTATTTCTCCAGTTAATAAATTAACGTTTTCTCCCTTGAGAGGGATTATTTTTTGAATCTTTGGACGAATATAGAATGTAAATTCTGAGTCATTAACGATTTTCTTCTCTATCTTTATTAAATCATTATCTTCTGTAATAATATCGAACACATACGGCTTATTTTTTTCATCATATTTATTCGTGATAAATGAATAATTTGAGCGTGATTGCCGCATATTGTGCTTGGTTCGAAGGCTCGACGATTTAACACCGTTTGCTGTAAGTATAAATGGGATTGCTTCAACGTTTTTAATCTCACCTTCCCGAATGACACTAAACTTTATTGTTTGATTTTTAATTCTAATGATATTTAGAATATTATCCGTTTGAATGACACGATATTCTGCATAATTATCTGTATCTTTATGAATCAAAAAACTATATTTCTTATCATATACATTATGAGGTTCGCGTTTTAAATCAAGTGAATCTCTTACGACTAAATTATCAATTGTGATTGTCCTTGTATTTTTAGTTAGATTGGTGATTTTCCCAATTTCAATGGATAAATTATCCTTAACATCCTCCTGCATACTGAGTGTGATTGGTTCATCTCCACTTTCCATCCCAAACCACTGAATGGTGTATGTTTTTGACCCACTTATACAGGAAGTGGGACTGTTACAGATTCCACGCATATTGTTTTGATTGTCCATATTTGGAAATTCAAAACCAACATCAGCATGAATTGATTCAGGATTATAAACTAGAAAAAGTAATGAAAATGCTACAAAAATAAAAACTTTACGTATCATTATATCCCCTCCACAATTAATAGCGTGTTAAATTTTCACACATCACCATACATCTTGTAAAGTAGAAATCTTATATACAACGAATTGTTGTTTATTCGGTTTTTATAGTACATAAAAAAACCGAACCCTATCGGCTCGGTTTTCGTTAATTATTGGCTGTTTTCTGTGCTTTTTCTGCAATACGAACAACATTGAGTGTATGTTCTAAATATCGATCTCGTATTGAATAATCACGTGTTCTGATTGCTTTTTCAAATACTTCAACTTGATAGGACAGACGCGGTTGGTCTTGGATATTAATCATTTCCTTGGAATCTTTGGTGATTATCGTTACCGATTCAATCCCACTAACACTCTCGGGAATGTAAATATATCCTTTTTCACCTTGTATTTGTCCAAAATTTTGAGAAAAACTATCTTTCGCGCCGACACACTCTACGGTCATGTGTGGATAATTCATAACGAGGACGCCTGAAGTATCAATGCCGTTTGAATGTTTATTAGCGTAATACATCACTTCATCCGGCATACCAAAGATACCAACGACGAAGTGAATGTTGTAGATGTTAATGTCTGCAAGTGCTCCACCCGAGTATTTTGGATTAAAGACATTGGGAGTATCACCTGCTAAAAGTGCATCATAACGGCTGGAATATTGACTGAAATTGCATTGAACCATCTTTATATCGCCGATTACTTCTAAGTTCGATTTTATAAAATTATAGTGCGGTAAATGAATATTGCAAATAGCTTCAAAGAGGAAGAGGTCATGCTCTTGGGCATATCGAATTAACCTTTGAGCTCTTTCTTCTGTTTCAACAAATGGTTTTTCTACAATCACATGCTTTCCTGCTTTGAGCGCAGCGAAAGCTTGTTCGTAGTGTAGGCTATTGGGTGATGCAATATAAATTGTATCCACCAATGAATCTGAAAATAAATCATCAAGCTTTGTGTATCGCTTTTCAATTCCAAACCGCTTAGCCAAAGCATCAGCACGACCTTGTGTTCGCGAATAAACGGCTTTAAATGAAACCCCACTAAGATCTTGCGTTGAGGCAATAAATTGCTCAACGATAACACCTGTACCAATTGTTCCAATATTCATGATTTTCCACCCTATCCTTTGTGTTTGAGTACCATAGCAAGTATTGCAATATCGGCTGGATTTACACCTGAAATACGTGATGCTTGTCCCATCGTAACAGGTCTTACTGCCGTTAGTTTTTGACGCCCCTCAATTGATAAGTTTTCAATAGAATCATAATTAATATCTTCTGGCAATTTTATATTTTCCA
Source organism: Erysipelothrix tonsillarum DSM 14972 (assembly GCF_000373785.1). Taxonomy (GTDB): domain Bacteria; phylum Bacillota_I; class Bacilli_A; order Erysipelotrichales; family Erysipelotrichaceae; genus Erysipelothrix; species Erysipelothrix tonsillarum. The sequence continues at coordinate 246,357 of NZ_KB892380.1, forward strand.
TTGAACGAAGTTTTTCTGCTTCTTTCATGGCTTTTTTGATATAGCCTTCATATTTGATTTCTACTTGGATTTGGAATGCTAAGTCTTTTCGTACTTCCATGTCCATCAGATTTAATACTTCTAACAATTCTATTCCAGGTCGCTTGACCGCATCATAAATCGTTAGGTCATGTGCTTGGAACGGTGAATCTTTTTCTGCAAAATAAGCTTCAAACGCCGCATTATGTGGCAATTTTATTGTCTTACTTGCCTCAATGAATTCATCAATGATTTGAATATCTACTTCTATTTTGCCATATTCTTCATCACTTAACAATCCAATATCATGTCCAAAATGTGATAAGCGACGATATGCGTTATCATGACGTAATAACAAACGATATTCCGCACGGGAAGTAAGTAGACGATATGGCTCCAATGTTCCTTTAGTAACAAGATCATCAAGCATAACACCAATGTACGCTTCATCACGCTTAAGGATTAATGGTTCTTTACCTTGATTTTTAAGGGCCGCATTAATTCCAGCCATCAATCCTTGGCCTGCAGCTTCTTCATAACCAGATGTCCCATTAATTTGTCCCGCTGTAAACAAGTTTTCCACCTTCATGATTTCAAGCGATGGTTTTAACTGAATCGGATCAATTGCATCATACTCGATTGCATAACCGTAGCGTTGAACACGACAGTTTTCCAATCCTGGTACAGTGCGTATCATCGCATCTTGAACATCTTCAGGTAATGACGAGGATAACCCTTGAACATAAGTCGTGTCCAATTCCGCTGACTCAGGTTCTAGGAAAATTTGATGACGCGTTTTATCCGCAAACCGAACAATTTTATCTTCAATTGAAGGGCAATAACGAGCCCCTACACCTTCTACAACACCTGAATACATACTAGACTTCTCTAGATTTGCTTCGATTAATTCATGAGTTGTTGGATTTGTATAGGTTAAGTAACAAGGATATTGTTCTTGAATAACATCCTTTTTCTTTGTACTATTTGAAAAATAATAGGGTTCATCATCACCCGGTTGAATCGTTGTTTTAGAAAAATCAATGCTGTCCGTATAAACACGAGCAGGGGTTCCAGTCTTGAGACGGAATGTTTTTAAACCTAATGAGCGCAAAGATTCTGACAAACTATTCGTTGTCGGATCACCATCTGGACCACTTACCGTAACCGTTGATGAAAGTAAGATTTTTGAACTCATGTAGGTGCCGCTTGTAATGATGACTGCTTTTGCAGCTACAAATTCATCACCTTTACATCGAACACCGGTCACAACGCCATTTTCGGCAACAACGCCTTCTACCATTTTTTGTACAATTTCAATTCCTGGTTCTGCAAGAACGGCATCACGCATTGCGCGTGAATATGCCAACTTATCCGATTGAACACGCAAGCATTGAACACCAGGGCCTTTGCTTGAATTAAGAATTCTAAACTGCAATGCTGTCTTGTCGGCAATTTTACCCATTACTCCGCCAAGCGCTTCAATTTCACGAACAACAATACCTTTTGCAGGACCACCAATGGATGGATTGCAAGGCATTGATGCAATTTTATCTACATTTAACGTAAAGAGTGCAGTCTTTTGACCCATTCTTGCTGAAGCAACTGCTGCTTCAACACCGGCATGACCGCCTCCTACTACAATAACATCATACATATAAAAGCCTCCGTACGTATTTTATCACAATTATACCTTATTCGAGATGATAATGATTTAAGTTCACCCTTTTATTATCGCTTGACACTGAGCTTATGATGTAATACTGTATTAATGTAAGTGGTACAGACAGGAGGTATCTATGTTTACAATTAATACACGGAACACAACACCTATCTTTGAACAGATAATTCAACAGGTTGGTAAGTTTATCGCAATGGGTATTCTCCAGCCACACGAACAGCTTCCTACAGTTCGATCGCTTGCCAAGGAACTAGGGGTCAATCCCAATACCGTTTCAAAGGCTTATCACGAATGTGAGATGAACGGACTTATATACTCACTTCCTGGTAAAGGGTCATTTGTAAGTGAGCATGAAAAAGGCGTCAATAATCTCGTAAATGATGCCTATGAAGAAATTATATCAGCTTATCATAAATTGCGAGAATTAGGCGAAAGCCATGAAACAATACTTAAAACATTAAAGGAGTCCCAAAATGATACAGTTCACTAATGTTAATAAAAAGTTTGATAATAAAGTTATACTTGAAGATATTAATATTACATTCCAAGAAGGGTCTATTATTGGTCTCGTTGGAAAAAACGGATCTGGGAAGTCCACCCTCTTAAGATTGATCAGTGGTGTTTTACATGCGGACGCTGGAGTAGTGCTCATTAATGACGAATTTGTCTATGACAATCCAGCAGTTAAAAAAAATCTTTTCTTTGTTGGTGACGATCCTTTCTTTTTCAGTCAATCCACCATTAAGGATATGCAACAATTTTATAAGGTATTCTACAAGTCTTTTGATGATGCATATTATTATGAACTGCTCGCTCTATTCGGACTTGATGAACACAGCAAGATTAACGCTCTTTCAAAAGGGATGAAACGTCAAGTTTCATTGCTACTTGCACTTGCCTCTAAACCGAAGATTCTGCTTTTGGATGAAGCCTTTGATGGACTTGATCCGATTATGCGTTTTCGGATTAAACAACTCCTCGGCGAAATGATTTTGGATGAAAACGCAACAATAATCATTTCTTCTCATAATCTTAGAGAGCTTGAAGACATTTGTGACACGGTGGCAATCATTGACGATAATAGCATTTTGATGAATCAGGCAACAAATGATTTCGGTGAATTATATCATCGTTACCAAATTGCATTTGAAGAAGAAAAAAATGCAATTAATTTTGATTTTCTTAAACCCTTAAATGTTTCTGGATCAGCACGTATTTTCTCAATTATTCTAAAAGGAAATCGTAATGAAATTGAAACACAATTAAATGCAATGAACCCTTTACTTGTTGAGCACAATGACGTTACTCTGGAAGAAATATTTATCTATGAAATGGAGAACAAGAACTATGAAAACCTTGATTAATTCTCGAATAAATTTTGAATATCTAAAATTTAATTTTAAAAAATATAAAGGCCTCATATTATTTTATACGATTCTGCTGATGACATCTTTTCCTATACCGATACTCATTCGTTGGATCCAGCTGCGTGATACAGACTTTCCCTCGAAATACTCCAATGTTTCCGTCTATATTCCTGTCTTTATTACCCTAATATTATCAATTGTGACCCCGATGATACTCTTTAATTATTTAAATAGTAAAAAATCAGTCGATGTCTTCCACTCACTTCCAATCAAACGAAGTGATCTCTTCTTAACGAACTATGTTTCAACACTCCTCATCATTTTCATTCCTTTCACGCTTGCATACTTCTCAGGTTATGCGTTAAATAATATTCTTTTTCAAACCGCAATTGAGTGGTATCATTTCGAAATTTATTTCCAACTGCTTGCGATTTTCTTTGCTACAACAACACCTGTAATGTTTGTCTTAATGAATACTGGTACGTTGTCGGATGCATTGATTTATACTGTAATTATCTTTATTGCTCCATTCCTTGCATTTGGTGCTTTGGAATTATTCGCATCCACTTTTATTAGAGGATACACATCGATGAGAATGGATTCGCTCGCATTTTTATCACCACCGATATCCGTATTCTTTGGATTAAAGCGTGGTTTTAATCCTTATGATATGGCGCTCTATGCATCCTATTGGTTAATTCTCGGATTGATTTTACTCTCAATTTCATTGGTCATCCATGATGGCCGTAAATCCGAAAAGAGCGAAACTCCTTTTATAAATAATTGGTTCTTCCCGCTCATAATTTATCTTTTCACAGGTATTGTACTTATTTTCCTAATACCATTATTCTCAATGGGTACACGAACGTTATCATTTGGATCTGTAGTAATGCCGCTTCTTATCTCATTGCTTCTATTTACTTTACTTAATATTATTAAAAATCGTTCGTTAAAAAATATGACGCTGATTTTGAAGAACTATACCATCTATGCTGTTATCTTAATGATTTTTTGTATTACAGTTTATAAAAGTAATGGATTCGGTTTTACTTACTATATTCCTAAAATTGATAAGATTGAATCCGTATCGATTACATCTCAGCGTGAATACGACCGGTACAGTGATTCCTATTCCTTAAATAATGCTGGAAATTACCTATTTCAAAACGAGTTAAAAGTAACCCACGAAAACCCAGAATTGCTTGAAATTACAAATGTTTTCCATTATTCTATTGTAAATCAATTGAAAGAAAACGGTAGTCTGATAAGTACTGATCTCAATAAAACCCATGAATATACTCCGATTTATATTGAATATAAGTTAAAAAGCGGAAGTAAGATTAAACGCCTCTTCTATGTTAAAGATGAGCTTTTAAAACCTTTATATCCCGCCGTAAATAATCCCGATACAATAAAAGACACAAATCTTTATTTCAATGAAGATGTTCCCATTAACCAAACATTAATCTTCAATAATAAACTCACAGAAGGTTACCGTTTTATGGGTTCACGCGATCAATTAATTGCGTTGTATAAAGAAGATCTTCTTAATACTACACCTGAACCGAATGGCGAATCCTTAAATTATGTTCTAGCATATAACACAAAAAATTCCTCATTTATGGGTAATAACCTTATAAATATCGATAGTCGTCATCCAAAGACAACACAATATATTCGCGAGAACATCAAACCGCTTGAAAATATGACCAGCAACGTTGTTGTCTATTCAGATGATGTTTTAAATACAATCTATGGTAAAGGTTTTAGTGGACCATTAGACATTGAGCGAAGTGAGCGATTTGATTCGCAATCTGAAGAAGTTCTTGATCTTGAAAAACACATTCAACCAACCGATCGTATTTCATCGTTATTCTTTAATGATAAACCACACCGTGTTTATGGTGTAAATATAGTAATATCTGACTTAGATGTATACTTTGAATATCTATTATCAGTTCAGACAGAATCCTAGTCTGATTAATCAAAAACTTAAGCTCCCAATCTTGAACGATTCATGATGTGGGAGCTTTTTACGATTTACATGATTTTAATTAGAAAAACGAAGTCAAAAAAAGTTAGGTACGCTCTCACTGATTTAAAATCAGCATACAAGTTTACCTAACTTTTTTACTATCACTAAAACTCATTGTGTTACGATAGATTTTTTATTTTTTCTCAAGTTCTTTTACATCGTTTAGAATGATGTGATTTAATTCCATATCATAATCTAAATCTAAAATGTAACCCAGTCCATTGGGTGCGTGAATTTCTCTAAAGTCTAGGAAAGGTCGATTACCCAGGAAAATTAACAATGTTTTAATAACTCCTGAATGACAAACGATTGTGGAAGATTCCACATCATGTTCTTTCATATCTTTTAGAATACCTTCCAGTTTTGAAATGATGCGATAGCTAAACTCAGTTAATGTTTCTCCATTCGCAATGCGCTTATTTACAAGGAAACCATCGAAATAGTTTTCAGAAACTTGATCTCCGTGTACATCCTCATAATCACCAAAGAATATTTCGCGTAATTCTTTACTCGATTCAAAAATTGGTGTCTCTGCGCCGTAAATGATCTTAAACGTATCAATTGTACGGGTTAAGTCCGATGTATAATAACGCTCTGTTTGTGGATAAACGTACTCTGTTCTATATTGCTTTAAGTCTTCAATTCCTTGTTTTGATAAGTGAACATCGGACCAACCTGAGTACGTTCCTTCTTCATTAGAAGTCGTGTAACCATGTCTTACTAATACAATTTTCATAAAGCACCCTCTTTTCTATACAATACCTATCTTATCGTAATAAGGTTCCGTTTGCTACATCACCGCCTGTTACAAGTCTTACTTTATCGCCTTCTTCAGCAGTAAGAATCATACCATTCGACATAATACCACGTAGTTTTACAGGTTTTAGGTTTGCTACAAGAACTACTTTATGATTTTGTAATTCTTCTTCAGTAAAGAAATCTACAAGGCTACTTACTACTGTAACTTCTTTCGTTCCAAGATCTACTTGTAATACGTACAATTTGTCAGCTTTAGGGTGTTTTTCAACCTTAACAATTGTACCTGTACGAAGCTCAACATCTTGGAATTGATCAAATGTTATTTCTTTAGTTTCTTCCACAACTACTTCTTCGACCACAGGTTCATCCTCCTTTTCTAATAATGCTAGTGTTTCCTTCACATCTAAACGATTGAAAATGATATCTGTTTTAGAAACTACAGATTTATTGAGTTCAAAGAGTCCGAATGTTTTTGCACTTTCAAAAGAAGTGTGTTCTGTTTGAAGTTGATCTAAAATGCGTTTTGAAGTCTCAGGAATAAATGATTCAAGCGCAATTCCACCAATTCGAATAAGTTCTGTAAGATTATAGAGAACCGTTTGAAGTCGGTCTTGTTTTTCTGAATCTTTCGCAAGAATCCATGGTTGCGTATCATCGATATACTTATTCCCTTTTCTAAAGAGAGCAACAATCTCGCTAATTGCATCAGCAACATGAAGTGTATCCATCTTAGCTTCTACAGATGGAATCAGATTTTTACATGCCGTGATTAATTCTTCATCGATGGTTTCCGTTTCATTGTTGACTGTTAAAACGCCATCAAAATATTTGTTTGTCATTGAAATTGTTCGGTTTACTAAATTTCCAATAATATTTGCAAGATCAGTATTAATTCGTTCAATCATGAGCTCATACGTTAAATGCCCATCGCGTTCAAAAGGCATTTCATGAAGCATGATATAGCGAACTGGATCAACACCTAATACATTGGTTAGGTCATCGACATAGAGCGCATTTCCTTTTGACTTACTCATTTTACTATCCCCTGTTAACAACCAAGGGTGGCCGAAAATTTGTTTTGGTAACTCAATATCCAATGCCATTAAAAGAATTGGCCAATAGATTGTATGGAAACGCAGAATATCTTTACCGATTAAGTGAACATCAGCGGGCCAAAATTCATCGAAGAGTGGTCCGTTATTGCCGTCAACATCATATCCAAGTCCCGTGATATAGTTAATTAAAGCATCAATCCAAACATATACAACATGCTCAGGATCAAAGTCTACAGGTATACCCCATTTAAAACTAGTACGAGAAACTGCAAGATCATATAAATCTTCTTTCAAAAAGTTTTGAAGCATCTCATTCTTTCGTGATTCCGGTTGAATAAATGTCGGATTATCCTTAATGTATTGAACCAAACGTTCTTGGTAATTACTCATCTTAAAGAAATAACACTCTTCTTGTTGACGAACTACTTTGGCACCACATTCTGGACAAGTTTCGTCTTCAACTTGAGAGTCTGAATAAAAAGACTCACACGACTTACAATACCAGCCTTCATAATGGCCTTTATAAAGATCGCCTTGATCAAAAAGCTTCTTGAATACTTTTTGTACTTGTTCTTTATGATAATCATCTGTCGTACGAATAAAATAATCATACTTAACATTCATTAAGTCAAAAAGGCCACGAATAACACCTGAAATATTATCCACATAATCCTTTGGTGACATGTTATGTTCTTTTGCGTTATCTTCTATTTTTTGTCCGTGCTCATCCGTTCCTGTTTGGAACCGCACATTATAACCTTGTGCACGTTTAAAGCGTGCAATACTATCTGCTAGAACAATCTCATAAATATTTCCGATATGAGGTTTTGCTGATGTGTAAGCAATAGCGGTTGTAATATAGTAATTTTTATTGTTTTTCATTTGATTTCCTCCGCCAGAATTTCTCCTTAATTATAGCCTATTTGTACATTATCTACAATAAGACACAACCGTGCATTATTGATAGTTTTATGATTTCAAATCTTTTTAATAATATGATACTTTATACGGGTTTGAACGATATTTATGCTGCTACCTTGGATGCTTTGTATTATGGCACACGATTGCTTTCTTCAGGTAATCATTTATACGATTACCAAATGGTGATTTGCCCATCAGATATTAGTTAAATATATTTGTCATAATATGTCTGTTTTTTTTACCATCTTTCGTTTTCACAACTCAAATTTTACTTAAATTCTTCATTTCCAAACAACAATGTTCTATTTTTATATGAATTTTTCACACTCTTTGAATAGATATTGCAAAATAAGAATATAAGTGCTATATTCATTGAGGTGAAGGAGTAATTATGTCGAATATATTAGGTCAAAGACTAAAGGCTCGTCGTAAAGAACTACGTATTTCTCAACAGGAACTTGCTGTTGCTGTCGGATATACATCTCGTTCTACAATCGCTAAAATTGAAGCGGGTGTAATCGATTTACCTCAGTCAAAAATTTATGATATCGCCGAAGCTTTAGAAACAACTCCAACGTACTTATTAGGTTTAGAAGAAGAACTCGAAGCTTTAACCGCATCAGCAATCGTTGAACATCTACAAACAGTTACTGTTGAACAACTTGTTGAATGTTTTTCTCAATTAGATTTATATAGTTATGAAAAAGTAAATGAAGCAGTAGGTAAAGTATCACTTAGTTACAAATAAGAATCCGAAAGTATTCTGTTTTCGGTCAAATAAAAAAAAAGAAGCAGGTGCTTCTTTTTTTTTGCACAAAAAAGTTAGACCGAAGTCTAACTCTATTAAGGTCTTTCACCCTTTATGAATCTTTATTCTCTGCTTTTGCTAAGCAATCCTTACATATTCCTTCGAAGGTGATGTCGTGATCTAACACAACACATCCTAATTCTTCTTCAACCAGTTCATGTAATTCTTTACGATAATCTAATTCAACGTCCTCAATGCGGTTGCATTCACGACATCTAAAATGATAATGATCATGTAAGTTTTTATCATAGATAAATCCTAATTCTGGATGCCTTACGCGATTAATTAATTTTTCATTATAGAGCACATTTAAATTTCGATAGACAGTCGCAATACCAATGGACACATCGCCTTCTTTAAGCTTTGTATGAATTTGGTCTGCCGTCATATGTCCTTCAGATGCTTGAATTAAATCTAAGATTTCTTGTCTTTGTTTAGTAAGTTTGATACTCATTATCATCACCATCTTAATTATAGCATAAAATATGCTATTTTAAGAAAAAATGCTTGAATCTAGCGATCTCCATTAAAAATACTGTTCTTTACAATCACATAATCCACTTTACGAATCGCCTCTAAATCACGACCACCCGCATAGGAAATTGATGATTGAAGATCTTGTTGCATTTCTTTTAGGGTATCTTCGATTTTTCCTTTATGTTCAATTAAGATTCGCTTTCCTTCAACATTCTTATGTTCGCCTTTTTGGAATTGTGATGCACTCCCAAAGTACTCTTTGAATGCTTTTCCATCAACTTCAATGGTTTCTCCAGGTGATTCTTCATGTCCAGCAAATAGCGAGCCTACCATACACATCGTTGCGCCAAAGCGAATTGATTTCGCAATATCACCATGGTCACGAATTCCTCCGTCAGCGATGAGTGGTTTTCGGGCAGCTTTAGCACACCATGATAATGCAGCTAATTGCCATCCGCCAGTTCCAAACCCTGTTTTTAATTTAGTTATACATACCTTACCCGGTCCAATTCCAACTTTTGTTGCATCAGCTCCAGCATTTTCCAGTTCACGAACCGCTTCTGGGGTCCCAACATTTCCTGCAATCACAAATGTGTTTGGTAGGTATTCTTTAATATGCTTAATCATTCGTATTACTTGTTCTGAATGGCCATGAGCAATATCAATCGTGATATATTCTGGAATAACATTGTCTGCCGCTAAACGACGAACAAAATCATATTCAGAATCCTTAACGCCTACACTGATTGATGCATAAAGGTCACGGTGATTCATATCTTGAATAAAGCCATAACGACGTTCCTCGTTAAAACGATGCATTACATAAAAATAATTATGTTCTGCTAACCAGATAGCGAGCGGTTCATCGATTATTGTTTGCATGTTTGCAGGTACAACAGGCATTTCAAAGGTTCGATTTCCCAATTTAACGCTTGTATCGCATTCAGAGCGACTTTTCACAATACATTTATTTGGAATTAATTGAATATCTTCGTAATCAAATATTTTCATTACGGCCTCCTATTTATTCTCGTGATAGTAAGAATAGAGTTCATTTTTAGAAACACCATTCTCTTTTGCCACAGAAGAAATTGAACGCGAAACAGAATTTCCTGCATTGATCTGTTCCTCAATGTGTCTGATTAAATCATCGAAACTTACTTCCACTTCTGTAGAATCTGCCTCAATAACAATTACAAACTCACCTTTTATCGTTTCAACGGACTCCATGACTTCAGTAACCGTACCACGTATAAACTCCTCATGCATTTTTGTTAACTCACGCACAAGGCAAATCTTTCGATTACCTAACACATCATACACGATTTCTAATGTCTTTTCTAATTTATGAACTGATAAATAATAGATTGTTGTCATCGGTAAATCTTTATGTTGGATGAGTTGTTTCTTAAGCTGACTTTCTTTGTGTTCCATAAACCCCATGAAAGCAAACGGTTGGACAATTAATCCTGATGCAACAAGGGCATTTAAGAACGCACTGCTCCCCGAAATTGGTACAACGTTATATCCCGCTTCAATAACATCCCGTACGAGTGTTTGCCCTGGATCGGAAATAAGTGGATAGCCTGCATCACTGATTAAACCAATATTTTTACCGCTTGCAAGCAGTTCTATAATCCCTTTTGTTGATTCCTGTTCGTTATGCATGTGGTGACTAATCATTTTGGTTTCAATATCAAAGTGCGAGCAAAGTTTACGTGCGTTGCGCGTATCTTCTGCGGCAATAATATCAACGGTTTTGAGAATATCAATTGCGCGTGGCGTCATTTCGTTTAAGTTCCCAATTGGCGTCGCAACAAGAAACAGAGTTGGTTTATCATTTTTAAAGCTTTGTTGTTTTATCATCATATTCTCCTAAAATAGATAAACCTTTAATCTAGATTAAAGGTTTTTGTAGTATTTCGTAAGTTCATAAGCAAATTGATCAATGACAAGATTCACATTAACTCCAGGACGTATCCGATCTTTCATGCTCAAGGCAATCTGAAGAATGTTAATGCTATCTTTTTTTGGTAGGTCTTTTGTACGTATCTTGATGCTTTCTTCACGTTGTCCCTGCGAGGAAAGTACAAATTCAAAAAGTTCAAAAAACAGTACAAGTCGCTCACGGTCCATCCGTTTTTTCTTAATACCCTCGACCTGTAAGGTAAGAATTGCACTCAAATAATCACCCTGGTTTAAACTATCCAAAACATCAAAGAAAATAGAACTACTCTCTTTATACGACGCATCCGTACTTTGAGCTTCTATTTCTTCAAGGTTTTGATTCATTCTCGATAATAAGTATGCATCAATGCGGTCCATCCCTTGGTTGCATGCCGTTTCAAATAAAATTTGATGATTCATCGGTTCAAGTTGAATGGTTAAGCAACGTGAGCGAATGGTTTCGAGGACACGGTTTTCCTTACTTGTGGTAAGAATTGCTGTAATCTCCCCTTCAGGTTCTTCAAGAAATTTAAGGAGACTATTCATCGCCTCAACCGTCGCATTATCTACATCTTCAATGATATAAACTTGATGGCCATCCGTCTCAATAGATGTTTGACTAAAATACTCTTTAAGATCGATTACTTCTGCTTTTTTTATGCTCTGTTCTTTACCGCTAAGTATTCGAACATCAGCATGCTGGTTCGAGTGGACGCGCTGGCATACTGAACACGTACCACATGCACCAATGCTTTGTTCTCGACACATTAAACTCATTGCCATATATTTCGCAAACGCTAAAGCACCCTGATCACCTACGATGAGATACGCATGCGAAACACGATGTTTCTCCTGTTGGCGATGAAATAAATTCAGTGCTTTCGTTTGATATTCAAGATTACTCATGGCCTAAAGTCGCTTCAATAATTGCAATGACATCAGCCGCAACGGCATCGATGGATTGATGCGCATCCACAATTTTAATACGATCAGGAAACCGACGAATCACTTCTTGGTAGCCCTGATAGACCTTATCGTGGAACACATTGCCTTCGAGTTCTAAACGGTCTTTATAACCTCTTACACCAATGCGTTCTAATCCCTCTTCAGGATTAACATCGAGAAAGATTGTTAAGTCGGGTAAAAAACCATCAATTGCAAACATATTGATATCCCACACCGCATCAATACCAATTCCACGTGCATACCCTTGATATGCTAGTGAACTATCAATAAATCGGTCACAAATTACGAGTTTCCCCTCATTTAGAGCTGGTTGAATTTTCTCAATTAAATGTTGGCGACGACTTGCAGCATAGAGTAATGCTTCCGTTCGATCATCCATTTCTTTATGTTCCGGATCCAAAATTAATGCTCTAATTTTTTCAGAAATTGGAATCCCACCCGGTTCTCGAGTACAAAGTACAGGTTGTTTCTTCGCTTCAAAATACTCTGAAACAATCTTTGTAATGGTTGTCTTTCCACTGCCTTCGGGACCTTCAAATGATACAAATAATGTCATGCTTACACCTCTTCTTTAAATATTATAGCATGGTCTTTCTAAAAGTTGTGCGTTTTATCAATTTGGATTATTATGTAAGAGAAGAAGAAATAGTATGAGGGAAGAAATATGATGAATCGAATTAAAAAAGGTTTCCAAAAAGCTTCAAACGATAACGTTTATATGATTGTTTTAGGAATCGTGATTGCGTTAATCGTTATTAATTACTTTGTTGATATAACCGCACTGACAGTCCTTACACTGATTATGTTTTGTGTAGCTTTTGGTTTATTAATCAAACATATAGTAAAGAAGGAAGATTAAATGGTTAGAGATGGTTTAAAATTGAATGAAACATTAAAATACAAAGGGAAAATTGTAGATGTTTACGATGTCTCCTTTAAAACTCAAACAGGTTTATTTGAAGCAGAAGTTTTGAAACACGCCGGAGGCGTATGTATCGCTGCAACACATGATGATAAATCTTTCTACTGTGTTGATCAATATCGTTATGGTGTAGAGTGCATCATGCAAGAATTTCCTGCCGGTAAAATTGACGAGGGTGAACAACCACATGAAGCAGCTTTACGTGAACTACGCGAAGAAATTGGTTTTGAAGCCAAAACGGTCGTACCGCTTGGTTACATTCATCCTTCACCTGCCTATCTAGATGAAGTCTTGTATCTTTACTATGCCTCTGATCTTGACTTCGTCGGCCAAGATCTTGATGAGAATGAAGTCTTAAATGTTTATACGCGTGAGTTAGATGATATTATTGCTGATATCACAGCTAATCGTATAACAGATGCCAAGACAATTTCACTAGCTTATAAATTAAATCATTACATCACGCAAAAACAATAGGTTAAACCGTAAATTTGGTTGACCTTTTTTAGGGATATTCACTTATTACTCACATAAAATGGTAATATATTAGAGACGAGAAAGGTGGTACGTTTATGTGTACAGGAATACAAGTAATTTCAAAGCAAAATAATACTTTTTGGGGTCGAACACAAGAGTTTAACACCCTTTTACCCGTTTGTGGGATTATCGTTCCGCGAGGAACGGTTGTTAATAATACGCTGTCCCCTGTGGTCGCAAAGTATGCAGCATCCGGTATCAGTATTGATGATCCTTCAAAAGGCATTCTCTTTATGGATGGCATGAACGAGCATGGACTTACAGGTGGTAGTTTTTATTTCGGTAACGATTATTCAGACTATGCGCCTTCAAGTGCAATTGAACTCATGGGTAAACAAGCTTTACGAGGTGAAGAGTTTGTAACTTGGGCGCTCTTAAATTGTGATTCAATTGTTGATTTACATCGAAAAGCAATCAAAGAGGTAGCAATTTCTAATGAACCTAATCAATTAGGCGAAGTACTTCCACAACATTATGTTTTTGTAGACCGAACCGGGGCAAGTATAGTAATTGAACCTTCATCAGCTGGCTCTTTCGATATTTATCCCAATGAAATTGGCACCTTTACAAACCAACCTGAGTTTCCGTGGCATGTTCAAAATCTTCAAAATTACGTATCGATGAATCCACATATTCATCCTGCTAAAAAATTCGGTAAATTTCAATCGTACAGTTCTGGTAAAGGGAATGGTTTATTTGGTTTACCGGGTGACTTTACCCCTCAATCACGTTTTGTCCGTGCAACCGTGTTTAATACCCTTTCAAAGCAACCAAACGATCACGAAGCCTTGGATAAAGTATTCCGTATTTTAAATACAGCAGACATCCCTTACGGCCTTGTTATAGGTGATGACGAGAGCGTTCAGTATACACAATATACATCTGCGTACGACCTCGAAAAACAAACTGTAAATATCTCTACATATGAAAACCGCCAAATTCAACAATTTCATTTTAACCCATTGATGTTTGATAGTGGACGTGTCATCCGTTATGAAATTAAAAGAACACAAAATATTGAACTCATGAATGAAATTTAGTTTAGTTCCAGTCCAAAATTTATTTATAATTAATTTTTTAAAAACCCACTTTTATTGTGGGTTTTTCTCTTTTTCAAACAAAAAAAAACACAGAACTTGCGTGGTGGTACACGTTTACTCTGTGTTTTGTTTATTTTGATTTATATGAATCACTCGGTTTTTGGTAAAATAAACACTTGTTCTTCAGATTTTGACAAGAGATGTTTCCCTCGAGCATAGTTCTGTACATAAGTAGGATCTTGAAGTTTGGCTTTTTCCAATGCAAGTTCCCCTTGTTTCGTTTCAAGTACTTTTAAATTTGAGCGTACACTTTTAAGTTGTTGATTCAATTGAAATGTTGAAACTAATTCTTTAGCAGATTTAGATAACATTAGGCATGAAACGGATACTATCAATATACCAAGAATGATTGATGCAATTTTAATTGTTGGATTCTTAGCTATTCGTGTTTTCGTAACTGTTTGTCCCATCGTACCACTTCTCTTTCTTTGTTTAATTCTATATTAAAATTATTTGTAAAGTTTATTTATCTACACATATTATACTGACATTCTCAAAAATTGCAAGAGTTGGCAGTTTTCTACTCTGTCTTTTCAATCCGCTGATCTGAAATAAGTTCATACATAGGCGGATTACTTCTCAAGATTTTATCACTTAAAAATGTTACTTCTATTTTGATGTGTCTGTGCTCAAACCGAATTTCTATTTGATCCTCAAGCGATACTTCTGATGAAGGTTTCGCTTTTTTTCCATTGATAAACACACGTTCATCATCAGCAAGTTCTTTAGCTACAGTACGACGTTTAATAATACGTGATACTTTTAGATATTTATCGAGTCTCATTGTTTTTGCTCCTTTAAATTTTCGAGTATGTAAATTAAATCTTCTGCCCACTCAGTATACATTGGCATCGTAATAATAATTGTTTGGTTAACATACTTTATTTTGATTTCACTGGACTTTTCAGAGATTAATTCAAAGAGATGAACACCATCTACTTGACTGCTGTATATCTCGGTAAAAACAAGTTCAACCTTATTGACACGTTCTTTGAATGATTTAATTCGACTATCATTTAAGAAGAGTTCAAGGCGCGTCTTTTCTAATAACATCTTAACAGAATTCGGCAATTTACCATAACGATCATCAATCATGTCATTAAATTGTTTCAATTCGTCCAATGTTTGGATTTGATTAATTTGTTGGTACAGATCCAATTTTTCACCATCATCACTCGTAAAGTCTTCCGGTAAATAACCATCTACTTTGAGATTAAATCGTTCTTGCTCTTCAACATCGATGACTTCTTTTCCTTGGCGTTTTGCAATTGCTTCTTTAAGTAATTGCACGTATAAATCGATGCCGACGGTATCGATAAACCCAGATTGGTTTCCACCGAGTAATTCTCCGGCCCCTCGAATTGTAAGATCTCTCATCGCAATCTTATAACCACTTCCTAATTGAGTGAATTCTTTAATGGCTTGAAGTCGTTTCTGTGCCACTTCAGTTAGTCCCTGTTTATTCGGAACTACAAAGTAAGCATAGGCAAGTCTGTCCGATCTCCCTACACGTCCTTTAATTTGATAGAGCTGGGATAAACCAAATCGATGCGCGTTATCTACAATAATTGTATTTGCATTTGGAATGTCAATTCCTGTTTCTATGATTGTTGTACATACAAGGACATTAATCTCTTTACTAATAAATCGAATCATTACATCTTCAATCTCATGACGTTCCATTTGTCCATGAACAACCGCTACCGTCGCAGCTTCCACATGATTTGAAATTACTGACGCTACTGAGTAGATTTGCTCCACATTATTAAACAAATAGAACACTTGACCATCACGATTTAATTCTTTAGAAATAATATCGTTAATGGTTTGTTGGTTCTTCTCGATAATGTAAGTCATTACGGGAAGTCGATTTGATGGTGGTGTATTAAGTTGAGACAAGCTACGAAGCCCAATAAGAGACATTTGGAGCGTACGAGGTATTGGTGTCGCACTCAACGATAAAACATCTACAGACACCTTAAATTCCTTAATACGTTCTTTATGTTCAACACCAAAACGTTGTTCTTCATCAATAATGAGTAAACCTAGGTCTTTAAATTTAACGTCGCGGGATAATACCCGATGTGTTCCAACTAAAATATCGACTTTTCCGTCTTTTACACGTTGTATGATCGCTTTTTGTTCTTTATCCGAAACAAATCGATTTAACACTTCAATCGTTACAGGAAAATCCTCAAGCCGTTCTTTAAGCGTACGAGCATGTTGCTGCGATAAAATAGTTGTTGGACATAAAAACACAACTTGCTTATGATCCACAAAAGCTTTAAAAGCAGCCCGAATCGCAACTTCTGTTTTACCAAATCCTACATCGCCACAAAGTAAACGGTCCATAGGTACATCTCGTTCCATATCACGTTTAATTTCTTCAATTGCTGTTTTCTGATCTTGGGTCAATTCATACTCAAAAGCATCTTCAAATTGCTTTTGATATTCTGTGTCGGGACTAAAAGCAAATCCGCTTGCATCCATTCTTGTAGAATAGAGTGTAACTAATTTGTCTGCAACATCGGCTACATCTTGTTTAATTCGTTCTTTATTTTTTTGCCAGGTACTACTTCCGAGCTTACTTAAACGAACAGAGGCCGCTTCTCGGGACATAAACTTACGAACAAGGTTAAATTGTTCCAAAGGCACAAACAATTCATCACCGTCTCGATATAAAATACGCATAAAATCTTTATGGATTCCATCGATTTCTTTTGTAGTAATACCCATGTATTTTCCAATACCGTATTGACGGTGAACAACATAGTCTAACGTGTCGAGGTCAGACAACTGGTTGAGACTTTCAGCTTTTAAAAACTTATTATCATATCGGAATGTTCTTTTTTTATATTTATACAGTTCATTTGCTGTATAAATAACCGTATCAATATCTTCTAAAATAAAGCCCGTCGTTATGTGTGCATAGTCGATGTAAATACCGTTTGATTTTGGTTTATCCATGAGAACTTGATAATCAATCCCTTGCTGAATCATCATCTTAATAAAATCTTCCATCGTATCTTCATCTAAAGCAATAATAACTTTTTGCGTAATAGCTTCTTTTCGTAGCCATTTTAATGTTTGCTCGATATTCTCGGATACAATGTTTGCAGTATGCCAAGGAATAAAGACTTCACCTTCTGTTTGATATTCAAATATCTCGCGATAAGCGTGACCCGCTTTAATTCGCTCAAACGATTCAAAAATATCGGACACATAAATCATCTGATTCATTTCATATTGTTCTTCAATAAATGTGTGTGCATCCAACGCATTTTGTTTAAGTGTACGTTCAACCGCTTCAATTGGACTCATGTAAGTGTTCGAATCGGCTAAATAATCATAAATTGTAGCATAACGGGACCAGAATGATAGTAGTGGATAGAGTGTTACATCAAATTGATGCATGTGAAGTAACTCGCGCTTTTGTTCCATTTCGTGAATGAGTTCCTGATTCTCTAGGTGACTTATTTTTTCGCTGAGTGTCTGAGTGATTTCTTCAATATCAGCTTGATCAAGCAGAATATCTGTCGCAAAGGCAATGTTGGCTTCCTCAACTTGTTCTAAGGAACGCTGGTTTGCAATATCAAAATACCTTAAACTATCCACTTCAACATCAAAAAATTCAATACGTAATGGTTGATCCATTTGAATGGAGAAAACGTCACAAACACCCCCACGAACAGCATAAGTAAAAGGTTTTTCAACATACTTAACCCGTGAATAACCAAGACGTTCTAGTTGACGGGATAACGCGATAGGCTCCCACTCATCCCCCACTTTGATATTAATGATTGATTTTCTTAAAACGTCTACAGGTGATAATTTTCGCACAGATGCTATAGCATGAGTAATACATATGTCAAAGTTGCCATTCACAATCTTATACAGTGCATCAATTCGATTCGCTTTCATAATTTCCGATTGAACAATTGCTTCGACTCTTAAAGATTCCTCGTGATTGTAATAAACAACATTCGCAGTTTCGTCGAGATGTTTAATCTCATTAAATAAATTCGTTGCTTGTTGCTCATTCTCCTTAACAATAAATATAGGTTTTTTACTTATTCTGCTTGATCCAAGAACTAAGAGTGCTTCTTGAACCACGCTTAAATGGGCAAAAATACTTTTGCCCTGGGTATATTCTTTAACCAGCGTGTGCTTTTCTAAATAATCATATAACCAATTCATCGCTAAACTCTTATATTATATTCATTCATAAGTTGCTCTGTGCGTTTTCCATTAATAAAATCTTCAACACATTTTGCACCCATATGAATTGCTGTATCTTCATCGATTTTCCCCAGCACCCAGTCCACCGTTTTGATATTACTGCTTTTTCCGATACCAACCTTAAGTCTAAGAAATTCATTGGTTCCTAAGTGGTCAATAATACTTTTAACTCCCTTTTGTCCACCTGAAGAGCCTTTTTCTCTTAGTCGAAGTGATCCAACCGTAATATCCATATCATCACTAATTACTAAAAGATCTTCCAAATCTACATTATAATAGCGAACTACCTCACCCACTGACTCTCCTGAGAGATTCATAAATGTTTGTGGTTTTACGAGAATGACCTTTTCAGTTCCTACAAATGCTTCCCCAATAAGGGCTTTAAATTTATTTGTTGAGATTGAAATACCTAATTTTGATGCAACCTCATCAATTACTAGAAATCCAGCATTATGACGTGTTTTTTCATACTGCTTACCTGGATTTCCAAGTCCTACAATAACTTTCATACATACCTCCATTAATCAAAAAAGAATAAGGGCTTTCCCTTACTCTTTGTTTGGATCATATACAATCTTAAGATGACGGTCTCGACCCGAACCTTCGCTCTGTGTGCGAATGCCTGGAAAGTCTGTCAATTCTTTATGAATGACACGACGTTCGTCATTAGGCATTGGATCTAATGAAGCATCAATTTTTGAGCGGCTAACATTCTTAGCAATGCGTTTGGCCATCGCCTTAAGTTTTTGATATCGATCTGTTTTATAGTTGTTTATATCAATCATGACATAAAAATGACGCTTGAACTTAGAATTTACAGCATGTTTCAGAAGCATGTTCATACCTTCTAACGACTTCCCATTTTTTCCAATTAGGATTGCGTTATTATCTGCATTTAATGCTACCTTTACGTTATTATTTTTTACTGTAATTTCTTGTTCAACTTTTAATCCCAAACCTGTAAAGAATCCATTTAAGTATTCTTCAACAAACAATTTGACATCATCAAGGGCAAACACTTCAGCAGTAACACTCGACCCGATGCCTAAGAAACCTGATTTTTCTTCAATGACATAATAGATAAGATCACTTTGTTCAACATTCTTTTCTTTAGAGGCATTTTTTAAAACATCCTCTAAAGTTCTAGCTGTATATTGCTTCACGTGTATTCCTCCTTTATTTATTTTGCGCCGTATTTATGATTAATAAATAATGTTTGTACCAATTGTGCAAGAGCCGACACCATCCAGTATAAACTCATACCTACTTGCCAGTTAAGGGCAAGAACAACAATCATGATTAGTGATGAATACATCATCATGTTTGCTTGATTAGCAGGTTGTTTATCATATGGACGTTGACGCATCTTACGTTTAGCAAGATGTTGAGGTAAGAACATAGAAAGGAATTGTGAGACTGCCATTAGAATAAAGATTCCAATAATAATGATGTTACCTTCTTTAAATCCTTGCATAGGTGTTAACTCAAGCGTTTGACCAAATACAGTACCATTGATAATTGCTTCTGATCTCATAACAGCTTGATACATTGCAATCATAATCGGTAATTGAAGGAATGTTCCACCAAGAGCACCCATTGGATTAATTTCATGTTTTTCAAATAGTTTTTGCATTTCAGTCGCTTTTTGAAGTTTCGCTTGTTGATCGGTGCGACCTTGATACTTCGCTTCAATTCGCGCTTGTTCTGGTCCAATTAATTGCATTTTTTGTTGTTGTACTGTTGCTTTGATTGAACCTTTAATTGTTATTAATTTAATGATTAAGGTAACTACAACAATAGAACCAATTGTTCCAATATATTGTGAGAAAAAGTTTAATGCCTGAGCGATTGGCCATACAAATAATGCGCCAAACCATGTATCTTTCCCCCATGTCCAAGAATCTCCCAAGCTAATAATTTTATCAGCAAAAACTTGTTTTGTTTTTGGGTCCATTACCTGAGTACAGCCAGTCAATGCTAATAGCAATATGCTGAATATAATCAGTTTTTTATATTTTTTCATACCTGTCTCCTAATCTAAAAATACTCACTTTACATTTTAACCGTTTTTATTAGGTTTTCCAAGTCTTTTCGATTTTCATCATAACTCTGTTCATAATATTTTTTTCGTACTAGAACAATATAGTCATAAGGTGTATCAAACATATCGATATCTTGGAGCATATTTCTTATTTGGCGTTTTGTTTTGTTACGCACTACTGCATTCCCTAATTTTTTCGGTGCTGCAATTCCGTATCGTGAATGATCCTTAGTTCTTTTATCTATATATACGGTAAAAGCTTTTGAATTTTTAAAGCGTCGATTTCCCATGATTCGCTGGAAATCTGCTGCTTTTTTTACTCTGTATTCTTCTCTCATTTTTTTTCACTTCCATTATGACAAAAAAGTCACCCATAAGGGTGACTGTTATGCAGATAACACTTTTCTTCCTTTTGATCTACGACGTGAAAGCACGCGGCGACCGCCTACTGTTTTCATACGGGCTCTAAAACCATGGACCTTTTGGTGTTTCCGTTTGCTCGGTTGATAAGTTCTCTTCATGAAAACCACCTCCAGTTCTTTATATATACGAAGAGCAAATGCTTTAAAATTATATAAGAAATACTTTTCAATGTCAATAAAGTGTCTTAAATAACGTTTTGATTAAGTAAATCACCATCTAATTGATACTATTTCATTCTAACTTTATAGAATTATCATGGACATTGTAACACATCCTTGTTTCAATCACGATGTTTTTTTTATTTTTTTAGAATAAGTATGCTGCTTCACCAATAAAAAACCCAGTGAAAGCGAGAGCGTCCCCGTTTTAAAAAGGAGATATGCTTCCGCTTTCACTGGGTTTTTTGACGAGAATTGCGCTTTTATCGTCGATAATTGGCCTTGGTTATCCACTTTTATAGGTTGGTTTTTTAAAATGTTGGTAACTTGTCCTCGTTTGTGGGATAAGTGATGTGGAGGCTTTTTGATAACAAATTTATGTGGAAAAACTATAAACATGATTTTTCAGGACTTTATAACAATGTTTATCAACAGATTGTGGATAATGTGGGAAAGTGTCTTTAACGCACTCAGGGGTGCGTTTTATCATGTTGATATATACGTGTGTTAATTTCAAAAATTACGGATTGATTTATCTTTCAACACAGTGTTGATAACTTTTTTTATATCTCCACATTTTATAAACATTCATAATTTTGTGGACAACTGTGGATAACTTGAATTAAAAGCATTAGAATAGCGGTATTCCACTATATTGTATGTGGATAACTTGTGGGGAGTTTTTTTGTCTATGGAATTGTAATTTAAATTTGCTATTATAGTACTTGCAAAGGGGTATATGAATATGACAACTATGAAATTTTATTTAGAAGATGTGTGGGGAAAAGTAAAGCAGGCGATCAAAGAAAGTAACCATTTTGATGAGCCTATATATAATACTTATATTGAGGATACCAACCTCGCAGCATTAAACGATACCACTGCAGTAATTGTGGTACCAACTTATCTACAAAAAGTGATTCTTTCTGAGGAAATACCATTCCTTAATGAAGTTATTAACCGAATTTTGGATAAGACCACCATGGTGTGTGAAGTTTTATTAGAAAATGAATTTAAAAAGAATATCGCTGTACAAGTTCCCGTTCAACCCCAAATTCCTGTCGTTATTCGTAGTGATGGTATTGCCCCAAATCAAACATTTGATAACTTTGTTGTCGGACCAAGCAATAAAGAGAGCCATTCCGCAGCACTTGGTTGTGCCTATCGACCTGGCCAATTCTACACACCACTTTTTATCTATGGTAATTCAGGACTTGGTAAAACCCATCTTTTAAATGCCATTGGAAACTATATCAAAAAACTAAATCCAGATGCTCGAGTGCTCTATACTTCCAGTTCAGATTTTGTAAGACAAGTAGCAACTTCAATACAAAATCGCACAATCGAAGACTTTAAAGAACAAATGTATAATCTCGATGTACTCTTGATTGATGATATTCAATTCTTAGCTGGAAAAGAAAAATCACACGAAATCTTTTTCCACATTTTTAACGAACTTATATACAATAAAAAGCAAATTGTAATCACAAGTGATCGTCTTCCTACTGAAATAAAAGGACTTGAAGATCGCTTAATCAGTAGGTTTTCATCCGGTTTATCTGTAGGTGTTGATTCACCTGAATTTGAGACTTCGTTAGCGATTCTAGAATTAAAAATTAAACATAAAAGTGTTGACCCAGGTCTTTTTGATGAAGATGTTCTCAGTTATATCGCTTCCAACTTTTCGAAAGATGTTCGAATGTTAGAAGGTGCATTAAATCGTTTACTCTTCTTTTCCATTGAGTTCTCGCAAAATGACCACATTGATATCAATATTGCGATGAATGCATTTAAAACAAATGGTGAGCCCATAAAAACAAATGAACTTGATACGAAAACAATTAAGCGCATCGTGGCCGATTATTATGGCCTCACTCAAGCTCAACTTGTTTCAAAAGCCAGAACCAAAGCTATCGCAAATGCACGACATATAGCAATTTACCTGTGTCGTAAACATCTTGATCTTCCTTACAACAAAATTGGCGAAGATTTTGGTAAACGAGATCATTCTACAATCATCAGTGCCTGTGATAAAATTGAAAAGAAACTAAAAACAGATCAGATGTTAGCAAGAGCTGTTTATGAACTTGAAGCTAAAATTAAATAGTTATCAACAGTTATCCCCAAACTCATAACAGTCTTTTACATACGATTTAGCCTTTCGTTAGTGGGTTTAAGGTAAGTTATACACTTATCCACATGCCCTAGTAATACTAATTAATTCTTTTATACTAATAAACCTATAGGCCTTGAGGACTTTTTATTTAAAAATACTCGAAGCATTGGGTTTATTTTTACGAAAAAAGAATTCAATATAAAGTTCATAATATGATATAATTAATACAATAGTGTTAATCATTTGGAGGGTTATATGAAGTTCAATATAAAGAAACAATCATTTTATAAAGCATTGTCCTCTGTAGGACGTGCAGCATCTACACATTCACCATTGCCAATTCTGTCAGGAATTAAGTTTGAGTTAAGAGATGATGCTTTAACTTTAATTGCGAGTGATTCAAATATTTCAATTAAAGAAGTTTTGTATGCTAATGACGAAAACAAATTGAACGTATACGAAGAAGGTGAGGTTGTTTTAGAATCTCGCTACATCTTGGAGGCTGTACGTAAACTTGATAGTGAGTTTATTGATTTTGAAATCATTGATGGTGCATTAACCCGTATAAGTGGGAATAAAGCAGAATATAATATCAATGGTAGTAAAGCAGAACTCTACCCAACGATTGATTTTACGAAACCTACAAAAGAATTTAAAATGCCAGGTTTTAAATTATCCGAAATTATCCAACAAACAGCCTTTGTTTGTTCAACAAGTGAGGATCGCCCAATTTTTACCGGCGTAAATTTTAAGACAGATGGAAATCTTATGAATTGCGTCGCAACAGACAGTTATCGTCTTGCAAAGAAAACTATCGAGTTACCAACACCAATGGATTTCAATATTTGTATTCCTGCAGTTAATTTATATGAAGTTTCAAAAACAATAAGTGATAATAAAGACGTTCATATCGCTGTTTCAGATAAACTCGTTCAATTTTATGTTGATGCAACATTAATTCAATCACGTTTAATAGATGGTTTATTCCCTGATGTTAACCGTTTAATTCCCGCCGAATATGGTTTTGAATTAACCGTTAACAGTCACGATATGATTAATGCAATTGATCGTTCTTCTTTTTTAAAGAGCGATGGATATTGGACTGTTAAACTTGAAGCATCCAATGAAGGTGTCCTTATCAGTTCAAAATCACAAGAAATTGGGAGTTCGGAAGAAGAATTAAAACCAATTGACTATATTGGTGGAAATTTAAAAATTTCATTCAGTGGACGTTATATGATTGAAGCACTTAAATCGTTTAAAACAGATACTGTTAAAATCTTATTTGTTGGCGAAATGCAGGCATTTATTCTAAAGAATCCTGAAGATGATTCAATTGTTCAACTTGTGCTTCCCGTTAGAACATTCGATTAATTATGTTGAAGAATCAAAGACATTTACAACTTATCCACTACATTGATATGCATCAATTTGCAAAAGTTGAAGAGCTTGCGCAGTTAGTGGATGTTTCCGAAATAACCGTTCGACGCGATATTAATGAATTGGATGAAAAGGGACTGATTCATAAGGTACATGGAGGCGCTACCTCCATTACAATACGCGACTATTCTATTGATATTGAGCTGAATACACGAAACGATGTTAATGCTGATATTAAGGAACAATTAGCACAAGAGGCAGCACATCTTGTTAAAAATAATGCTGTTATTTATCTTGATGCAGGAACGTCTGTTTCTCGCATGATTCCGTACTTAAGAGATAAACATATCACAGTTTATACTCATGGATTACATCATGTTGATGCTTTAGTTCAGTATGGAATTGAATGTTATGTAATCGGTGGTTTTGTTAAGCCAACAACGCGAGCTGCGGTCGGTGGTTTAAGTACACAATATTTAAAACAAATGAATTTTGATCAGGCATTTATTGGTTTTAATGGTCTTGAGGCTACTTTTGGATTTTCTACACCCGATGAAATGGAGGCTGTCACAAAATCGACGATTATAGAACAAGCTTCACAGGTATATTTTATCGGTGATAGTTCTAAGTTTAATCAACGATCAGGTGTCCGTTTTGCTTCTTCGGAAGATGGTGTTTTGATAACAAATCAAGATCCGGGTGCAGGATACGAAAATTATGAAATAAAAGTTAAAGGTGAACATTAAGTTCATCTTTTTTTTTACAGTTATGAGTAAGAATGATATTTTATGATAAATATTGATTGAAACCACTTACATATTATGTTATTCTAGATTTAGGAGGAATATTTTATGATTTATGTCGTTACGCTTAATCCTTCAATTGATTATCACATGACACCACGTTCACTGACTCTCGGGGTCACAAACCGATCTGAGTCGGAGCAAATACGAATTGGTGGTAAAGGTATTAATGTAGGAATTGTTTTAAATAATCTAGGACAAGCATCTACGTGTATTGGTTTTCTAGGTGGGTTCACCGGAAATCACGTTCGAGAAGAGTTGAAGCAGTATCCTCTGATTCACGATGGATTTCTAAATACTGATTTTCCAACCCGCATTAACATCAAACTCGATTACAAAGGTGAGACTGAAATCAATGGAAGTGGACATCCAATTGATGATGAATCAATTGGAAAACTTTCAAGCTTTATCTCACACTTAACGGATCAAGATTTTGTTGTTTTAACGGGGAGTGTTGCAGCTGGTATGTCATACGATTGGTATGTCACAGTGTGTGAAGCACTAGATCAACAGAATATTCCATTTGTTGTTGATGTGAGCACTGATAAACTAATGGATATGATTCCATTCAAGCCTTTGTTAATTAAACCAAATAAGGATGAAATATGTGCCATCCTTGGATTGGATTCGCATAATTTGTCACTTGAACGGCTTGTGTCTGAATCCCGAAAGTTAATGAATAGGGGAGCCAACAATATTATTGTTTCTTTGGGGTCAGAAGGTTCTGTTTTTATTTCGAAAGATGCATGTTACAGGGCATATCCACCGGAAGGAACCTTAGTTGATTCTGTCGGTGCAGGAGACTCAATGGTAGCCGCATTTATCTACGGTTATGTAAATAATTTATCACTGTTGGATTGTTATAAGTTTGCGTGTGCATCTGGAAGTGCTACTGCATTTTCGGATCATCTTGCAATAAAAAAAGATATTTTAAAATTAAAAGAAAATATAATTATCGAAAGGATCAATTTATAATATGAAAAATCTAAATCAGGTTTTAAAACGTAATCTTGTGATATTTGATTTAAAATCTTCCAATAAAGAAGATGTACTGTCTGAAATGGCAACTAAACTAGGTGAAGAAGGCATCGTAAGCGATGTTTCCTCGTTTATTAACACTTTGAAAGATCGAGAAGCCATTAGTACAACTGGTGTTGGTGATGGTATTGCCATTCCTCATGGTCGCAGTGCTGTTGTGTCGGAATCTGTTGTTGTTTTTGGTCGTAGTGAAAAGGGAATTGATTTTGATGCGATGGATGGCAATCCTGCATATTTATTCTTTATGATTGCGACACCTGAAAATTCTGGTGACGATCATCTCGCGATTTTATCCAAATTATCAGGTCTTCTCATGAATTCAGATGTACAAAAAGGACTGAAAAAAGCCTCAACTTATGAAGCTTTACTGGAAGCATTTGATCTTCAAGAGGCTCGTGAGAATGTAATTGGTGAGGATGAACCATATATTGTTGCAGTCACTGCATGTGCTACAGGCATTGCTCATACATACATGGCAGCTGAAAAATTACAAGAAACTGCAAAAGATCATCAAATTGCAATCAAAGTAGAAACGAATGGATCGTCTGGAGTTGGTAATCGTTTAACACCAGCAGATATTGAACGAGCAGAAGCGGTAATTGTAGCAGCAGATATAAACGTTGAGATGGAACGATTTAAGGGTAAGAAATTAATTAAGGTACCTGTTGCTTCAGCTATAAGTCAACCCGAAGTGTTAATTCAAAGAGCGTTAAGTACATCAGAAATCTATACATCTGAATCAACCGAATCCTCGCATGTTGAAAATGAAGGAAATAATCTTTATAAACATTTATTGAATGGTGTATCGCATATGCTTCCATTTGTTGTTGGTGGCGGAATACTTATTGCGATTGCATTTATGTTCGATCAATTGTTGGGAGTTCCAACTGCTGAATTAGCCCAATTAGGTTCATATAATGCATTTCCTGCTATTTTGAAAGACATTGGTGGGCAAGCGTTTGGCTTTATGTTACCAGTTCTAGCAGGATATATTGCTTATAGTATTGCAGACCGACCGGGTCTTGTAGTTGGTTTTGTTGCTGGTGGTATTGCATCAGCAGGGGGCGCGGGATTCTTAGGCGCATTAATTGGTGGATTCTTAGCAGGTTACGCCATGAATGTGATAAAGAAACTTCTGGTAAATTTACCACAAAGTTTGGCCGGGATTAAAACAATTCTCTTGTATCCAGTCCTAGGGGTGCTTGTGACGGGATTATTAATGGTTTTGATTAATATACCTATGAAAACTGTGAATGAATCGATGAATGCCTTCTTAAATGGGTTGTCGGGCACAAATGCAGTCCTTCTTGGCGCTTTACTTGGCGGGATGATGGCGATAGACCTCGGAGGGCCTATCAATAAGGCTGCCTATGTCTTTGGGACTGGGACCTTAGCTGCAACTGCTGCAGGACAAGGAAGTGCAGTCATGGCGGCTGTTATGGCCGCTGGAATGGTTCCCCCACTAGCAGTCTTTGTGGCAACACTGTTATTTAAACATAAATTCAACCCCGAAGAACGCCAAGCGGGTATGACCAATCTGATTCTCGGTGCATCGTTTATTACTGAAGGGGCTATTCCATTTGCTTCCAGTGATCCACTTCGAGTTATTCCAAGTTTTGTTGTTGGATCAGCTTTAACGGGGGCACTGTCATTAGCCTTTAATATTACAGTAAATGCACCGCATGGTGGACTCTTTGTAATCGTGTTAGTCAGTCAGCCTTTGTTATATATTTTATTTATCATTATTGGGGCAATTGTCAGTGGGCTTTTAATGGGTATTTTAAAGCGTAATTAGACGATTTTCACCTTAAACATCACGAAACCACATTTCGTTTAAATAATGTGGTTTTTTGTGCGTTATATGCAGCCGAAAATGATGATTTTTATCCGATTTTATAGTATAATAAGAGGGTATTAAAAAGGATGGGTGCTATGAAAAAAGAGACTCAATATATCACTTTAGGACAATTTCTAAAAGTGGCTGATTATGTTAATTCCGGTGGCGAAGCGAAACATCTTATCCACACGTTTTCAATTCAAGTAAACGGCGAAGAAGAACACCGTCGCGGAAGAAAATTATATCCTGGAGATGTTGTTGTAATTGACGGTAATAAACACGAAATCACAACAGAGCATGAAGGTTAAAAATCTTGAATTACGACAGTTTCGTAATATCCAAAATCTCAATCTATCTTTCAATAAAAATATCAATGTTTTTATAGGCGATAATGGTCAGGGAAAAACAAATATTATCGAATCACTTGTCTATCTTTCTTCAGGGCGATCCTTTCGTGTTAATTCGGACGATTATTTGATTCAATATGGCAGTGACTTCTTAAGTATTGTTGCAGATGTTGAAGATCAAAATAATATTCAAAATCTTAAGGTAGTGCTTAGTAATGCGGGGAAGTATCTCCAAGTTAACCAACAACCTTTAAAAAAAATGACCGAGTTTATCGGTCGTTGTAATGTGGTCTTGTTTAACCCCGAAGATATTAACTTTTATTCTAATAGTCCGAGAAAAAGACGACGTGAGATTGACTTTGAATTGGGGAAAATGTCAAAGCGTTATCTCAATCAATTAAGTTTGTCGAATAAGTTACTATCAGAACGTAATGCATATTTGAAAAATAAGAATGTTGATCAGGATTATCTTGATATCTTAACAGAAAAACTTGTGGATGAATCAATCTTAATTATTGAAATGAGAGCAAAGTTTATTCATGCGCTCAATCCAATAATTAACCATTATTACCACATATTGAGTGATTCAACAGATGAAATTGGTTTGCACTATAAAGCACCGGTTTCCCTTGATGGAAATGTCAGAGATCAATTATTCACAAAAATGCATGATTCAATTCAACGAGATTGCGATTTTAAAGCAACGCAAATCGGTATTCACCGAGATGATTTTGTTTTTATGGTGAACGATATTCCAGTCGTGAATATATCATCACAAGGGCAGAAGCGTATGCTTATAATCGCTTTTAAACTTGCGATTGTTGAATTGATATATCAAAGTCGTAAAACGTATCCAATTCTTTGTTTAGATGATCTATTCTCAGAATTGGATAATGTAAGACGTGAACGTGTTCTAAACGTGTTACACGATGAAATGCAAGTATTTATTACTACTACTGATTTAGACTACGTTAAAACAAATCGTGATAAGGCAGTCTTTAAAGTCTCAAGTGGTAATGTAGAGGAGGTTATTTAATGTCGAATACAAAGGTAGATCATTCATATACTTCTTCCGATATTCAAGTTCTTGAAGGATTGGAAGCAGTACGTAAACGACCTGGGATGTATATTGGTACAACAGCATCACGTGGTTTACATCATTTGGTTTGGGAAATTGTTGATAACGGAATTGATGAAGCTTTAGCGGGATTTGCAACAGAAATTATTGTGAATGTGGATAAAGATAATATCATTTCAGTTTCGGATAATGGTCGTGGGATTCCAATTGGGATTCATGCGAAAACAGGTGTTTCAACTGCTGAAACTATTTTTACAGTTCTTCACGCCGGAGGTAAATTCGGTGGTGGAGCTTATAAAGTTTCGGGGGGGCTCCACGGTGTTGGTGCTTCAGTTGTAAATGCGCTGTCTGAATGGTTAGAAGTTAAAATTTATCTTGATGGTACGGAATATTACCTTCGCTTTGAAGAGGGTGGAAAAGTAGCTGTACCACTTGAAAAAGTAGGAGATACTGACAAAAAAGGTACAACAGTACGTTTTAAAGCAGATCCTACAATTTTTACTGAAACAACCGAGTACTCACATGATGTTTTACGTGATCGTTTACGTCAAATCGCCTTTTTAAACAAAGGTATTAAAATTGTATTTGAGGATGAACGTGAACCT
The DNA here is from genome assembly GCF_000373785.1 of Erysipelothrix tonsillarum DSM 14972. Lineage (GTDB taxonomy): Bacteria > Bacillota_I > Bacilli_A > Erysipelotrichales > Erysipelotrichaceae > Erysipelothrix > Erysipelothrix tonsillarum. The sequence goes on from NZ_KB892380.1 coordinate 277,012, forward strand.
GAGGAAACAAGACGCCTTGAATTTAAATATGAAGATGGACTTCGTGAATATGTTCAATACATGAATGCGAATAAATCACCAATCCATGAGGAAATTGTTTACTGTGAAGGTGAGGAAGATGGTATTCTTGTCGAAGTTTCAATGCAGTATAATGATGGTTTTACACCTAATATTTATTCCTTTTGTAATAATATCAACACTCATGAAGGTGGAACTCATGAAGATGGATTCAAACTTGCATTAACACGTGTTATCAATAATTATGCTAAGGATCATAATCTTTTGAAAAAGGATGATGATGGATTCTTAGGGGATGATGTTCGTGAGGGGTTAACTGCAATTATTTCGGTAAAGCACCCTGATCCACAATACGAAGGACAAACCAAAACTAAATTAGGAAATAGTGAGGTTCGTAAGATTGTTTCTAGTGTCTTTGGAGAACAATTAGATCGTTACCTTCTCGAACATCCGGAAGATGCTAAAATAATCATAGATAAGGCAGCAATCGCTTCTAAAGCCCGTGTGGCTGCTCGTAAAGCCCGTGAGTTAACACGACGTAAAGGGGCATTGGAAGTTTCATCACTTCCAGGTAAACTTGCTGACTGTTCAAATCGCAATCCTTCCGAATGTGAAATCTACATCGTCGAGGGGGATTCTGCGGGTGGTAGTGCTAAGCAAGGTCGCGATAGTAAATTTCAAGCAATTTTACCACTTCGTGGTAAGGTAATTAACGTTGAAAAAGCTCGTCTTCATAAGATTTTTGATAATAATGAAATTCGAATGATGATTACGGCGTTTGGTACGGGTGTTTCAGATGAGATGGATATCGAAAAATTACGCTATCACAAAATCATTATTATGACCGATGCCGATGTCGATGGTGCGCACATTAGAACCTTACTACTCACATTCTTCTATCGTTTCTTACGTCCATTAATTGAAAATGGTTTTATTTATATTGCTCAACCACCTCTTTACAAAATTTCACGAGGTAATAAAATTGCCTATGCTTATGAGGAAGAGGAATTAGATGAATTAAAAGTCGAATTTGGTGATCGTTACAACGTTCAACGATACAAAGGTCTTGGGGAAATGAACCCCGAACAATTGTGGGATACAACAATGGATCCGGAAACACGGACTTTAATTCAAGTTACTATTGATGATGCAATGGAAGCTGATGTTATTTTTGAAACCTTAATGGGTGATGAAGTCGCACCGCGTCGTGAATTTATTCAAGCGAATGCGGAATATGCTGACTTGGATATATAGGAGGACAATATGGAAGATAATACACAAAGTTTTGATAAAATTAAACAACGTAATATTTCTGAAGAAATGAAAAAATCGTTCGTATCCTATGCCATGTCAGTTATTGTTTCACGTGCATTACCAGATGTTCGAGATGGTTTAAAACCTGTACATAGACGTATTTTATATGCTATGAATGATTTGGGTATGACTAGTGACAAGCCCTATAAAAAATCAGCGCGTATCGTTGGTGAAGTAATTGGTAAGTATCACCCTCATGGTGATACTGCCGTTTATGATTCTATGGTACGTATGGCTCAAGAATTTTCATACCGTTACATGTTGATTGATGGTCACGGAAACTTCGGGTCAATCGATGGTGACGGTGCTGCTGCGATGCGTTATACGGAAGCCAGAATGTCTAAAATTTCAATGGAACTCATCCGTGATATCAATAAAAACACAGTGGATTTCATTGATAACTATGATGGTGAAGAACGTGAACCAACAGTATTACCTTCGCGTTTCCCTAATGTTCTTGTAAATGGGGGAACCGGTATTGCGGTAGGGATGGCAACAAACATTCCACCACATAACCTTGGTGAAGTGATTGATGCGACGATTGCGCTTATTAATAATCCGGATATCACAATAAAAGAGCTTATGGAAGAATACATCTATGGACCAGACTTTCCAACGGGTGCACTCTTATTAGGTCGCAGCGGCATTAAATCTGCCTTTGAAACGGGTCGTGGATCCGTAGTGATGCGAGCAAAAGTCGCAATTGAAGAAATGAAAAATGGGAAGACACGTTTAGTTGTCACAGAAATTCCATATCAAGTAAATAAAGCTACTCTTGTAGAGAAAATCGCAACATTAGTTCGTGATAAAGAAATTGATGGTATTACCGACTTGCGGGACGAATCAAATCGTGAAGGAATTCGTATTGTTATCGAATTACGTCGTGAAGTCCAAGCAGAAGTTGTTCTTAATCAATTGTATCGACTAACAGCATTGCAATCTTCATTTGGTGTTAATATGTTGGCGCTTGTAAATGGACGCCCAGAATTATTAAATCTATTACAAGTTTTAAGTCATTATCGCGATCACCAAATTGAAATCGTAACACGAAGAACTCAATTTGAACTTAAAAAAGCAGAAGATCGCGCTCATATCTTACAAGGCTTAATGATTGCACTTGATCATATTGATGAAGTGATTTCGATTATTCGTTCTTCAAAAGATGATCCTGAAGCAATTTCTCGATTAAACGAAGCATTCGAATTATCTGATATTCAAGCTAAAGCTGTATTAGACATGCAATTGCGTCGTCTAACAGGCTTACAACGAGACAAAGTTGAAAGTGAATTTAATGAATTAACACTTCTAATCGTCGATTTAAAAGATATTCTTGCAAACCATGAACGTCTCTTAACCATTATTAAAGATGAGTTAATTGAAATTAGAGAGAAGTTCGGCGATGATCGTCGTTCAGAAATCGTTGAAGCAGACATCGATATGCTTGATGAGGATTTAATTCCTGTTGAAGATATTGTTGTAACAATGACTATGAACGGATATATTAAACGTACAACGGTTGATTCCTTTAATACACAAAACCGTGGAGGTAAAGGTGTTCGAGGCATCAGCACTTATGATGAAGACACTGTTGATCAATTTATCGCTATGTCGACACATGATTACTTGTTACTCTTTACAAATCTAGGGAAAGTATATCGAATCCGTGGATTTAATGTTCCATCTTCGAGTCGAACATCAAAAGGGATTCCTGTAGTTAACTTATTGAACCTTGCAGAAGATGAAACAGTTAAAACACTCGTTAAAGTTGCTAAGGATGATGAATCAAAATTTGCGTTCTTTGTAACAAAACAAGGTATTGTTAAACGAGTAGAAGTGCAAGAATTCGAATCAATCCGTCAGAACGGTAAAATCGCAATCACTTTACGTGAAGATGATGAACTTGTTGGTGTACGAATGACCAATGGTGATAACGAAATTATTATCGGAGGAAGTAACGGTAAAGCTGTTCGCTTTGATGAAAATGAAGTTCGTGCCATGGGACGTACAGCATCAGGAGTAATTGGATTTAATGTGGATGAAGGTGAAGTAGTTGGTATCGCTACTGACAGAGAAGGTCAATATATCCTAGCTGTAACTGAAAAAGGATACGGTAAACGTACTGATATTGAAGAATATCGTCGTACAAAACGTGGTGCTAAAGGTGTTAAAACCGTTAATATAACAGAGAAAAACGGTAATTTAGTTGCACTTCGCGCGGTAAATGGCGATGAAGAAGCATTAATCATTTCAAATGAAGGAACGGTTATCCGTACAGAAATCAGTAATATCGGTATCTATGGACGTTCAACAATAGGTGTTCGTCTAATCAATGTTGGTGAATCCGATTCTGTATCTCAAGTTGCAATTCTTCAACCACCTGTTGAAGAAGAACCCGAAGACATTGAGAACGACACAGAAACTAATAAAGAAACAATTAATGAAAAAGAAGTTGAAATAACAGAATAAAATAATATAAAAGAGCAGGGATCAAATCCTTGCTCTTTTTTTAGCGATTATATTTGACTTAAAATACCTTTATCGCTATAATTTACTTAACTCGTTGAGAGGGATTAATATAATAGTTTTATTTAAGAGAGATGATGGTAGGTGTAAATCATTATAAAACATTATAGTTCCACCCTGGAGAGATTAATTTCGGAAGACAACCGTTATCTGTTAAAGGTATGTTCCACGTGGAACATATGAAGAAGGGTGGCACCACGTTCATACGTCCCTTAAGAGGTGTTTTTTTTATTTTCAAAAGGAGAAAAGCATGTTAGATATTAATCTATTTAGAACCAATCCTGAACTCATCAAGGAAAACCTTAAGAAGAAATTCCAAGAAGATAAAATGGAGATGGTTGATGAAATTATAGCGTTAGATATTGAGTATCGTGCGATTAAAACGCGTGCAGACGAACTTAGAGGGCAAAGAAACGCACTAAGTAAGCAAATCGGCCAACTCATGGGTCAAAAGAAAATCGATGAAGCAAACGCAATTAAAGAACAAGTACAAGCGTTTGCGATAGAACTCAAAGATATCGAAGAACGCGAAGAACCATTGTTTGATAAAATTAAATCCTTAATGATGAATATCCCTAATATTATTGCAGACGATGTTCCGATAGGTAAAGATGATAGCGAAAATGTAGAACGTTATACTGTTGGAGCGGTTACTGAAAAAGGATTTGACATCCCTTACCACACTGATATTATGGAATCATTCGGCGGAATTGACTTGGATGCAGCACGTAAAGTAGCTGGTGCAGGTTTTTATTACTTACAAAAAGACATTGCACGCTTGCATTCTGCAGTTACAACCTACGCACGAGATTTTATGATTGATCGTGGTTATGATTATGTTATTCCTCCATTTATGATTCATCGTGATGTTGTAAGTGGGGTAATGAGCTTTGAAGAAATGGAAAATATGATGTATAAAATCGAAGGAGAAGACTTATACTTGATTGGTACAAGTGAACACTCCATGATTGGTAAATATATCGATACAATCATCGATGGAAACACACTTCCTCACAAACTTACAAGTTACTCTCCATGTTTCCGTAAAGAAGTTGGAGCACATGGGATTGAAGAGCGTGGTGTATATCGTATTCATCAATTCGAAAAGCAAGAAATGGTAGTTGTTTGTCATCCTGACGACAGCGCGGCATTGTTTGAAGAACTATATCATAATTCAGTAGACTACTTCAGAACTCTAGATATTCCAGTTCGTGTCTTAGAATGCTGCTCTGGGGATCTTGCAGATCTTAAAAACAAAAGTGTTGATGTCGAGGCGTGGAGTCCACGTCAAAAGAAATACTTCGAAGTAGGAAGTTGTTCAAACCTTACTGATGCACAAGCAAGAAGACTTAAAATAAGAATTGATACACCCGAAGGACGTGTCTATGCACATACGTTAAATAATACAGTCGTAGCACCACCACGTATGCTTATCGCATTCTTAGAAAATAATCTTCAAGAAGATGGAAGTGTTCTAATACCAGAAGCACTTCAACCTTACATGGGATTCAAAAAGAAAATAGAGCCTAATAAATAGGCTCTATTTTTTTATTAATTTTTGAATTTGGTTCATAACACTATTTTCATTATTAGACCCAATTACTTCGTCAGCAATTTGTTTAACATCATCATGAGCATTTGATACCGCATATGATCGTCCAGCAAGTTCAAGCATTTGAATATCATTGTGGTAGTCACCAAAGGTTACAATGTCCTCAGGGGCGATATGAAGCGCTTCTAAGAGGTGTTTGAGCCCGTTACCTTTATTGACACCACGATGCATTACATCAATCCATACAGCGCCTGCGGTAACTGCATTATACTTCTCTTTTAAAGGGCCTTTTACATAGTGATTATAGTTATCTACGGTGTGTTGTAGACTGCATGCAGTTATTTTAACAATATCAACATCCAAAGCAGTCAGGTCATCGACAATAGAAAAACCAGGATAATACTCCTCGAGATATCCTTCATGAATTGGATCACCGAGTTCAACATATGCACAATCAATACCTGAAGCAATGATCGATGTTTCTTTACACTTTCTAAAAGTGTGGGTAACTGTAGCGATATCTTCTTCTGAAAAAACGGAGTGATAAAGAATTGTTCCATTATGTTCAACAATTGCGCCATTATCAGAAACAAAGGAAAGGTTATCTAAGTAATCTTTAGCCTTTTGTTTAATGCTAAACAAGGTTCTTCCACTTGCGAGAACCATATGAATATCATTGCGTTTAAGATCCCTTAGAACTTCGTCAAAGTTATGAGGGAGTTTAGAATCATCATCTAATAAAGTGTGATCCATGTCTGTTGCCACTAATTTAATCATAATAAACCTCCACTGAAATTATACCATAATGTTTCACGTGGAACATTTAAAATAGTCGTTTAAGTGGTTGCAATTTAGGACAGTTTTGATATAATAACTATGCTACAACAACATAATCTAATTAACCAGGTCAGGGCAGGAATGCAGCAGCCTTACATTAGCTCTTATGTGTGTTGTGGCTCTTTTTGTATATAAGGGGGTGTTTGCAATAGAACATCATCAATTTATGGAAGAAGCGTATCAAGAAGCGCTCGTTGCATACAAACTTAATGAAGTCCCTGTTGGTGCCGTTGTTGTAATGGATGGCAAAATAATTGGTAGGGGACATAATGTTCGTGAAACGCAACATCAACCATCTGGTCATGCAGAAATCGTTGCGATGGACCAAGCGGGTAAATATCTTGGAACCTGGAATTTGGAGGGTTGTACCTTATATGTCACGCTCGAACCGTGTGCGATGTGTGGTGGAGCTATCATGCAATCGAGAGTAAGTACAATTGTTTATGGTTCAAGCGAACCGAAAAGCGGATGTTTTGGCTCGATTATTGATTTCACTCAAATTAATGGTTATCAACACTATCCAAATGTGATTCGTGGTGTTGAGGAAGAAAAAACAAGAAAACTAATGCTCGATTTTTTTAAACAACAGCGAAATAATAAAATAAAAATAAAAAAAATAGATGAAACGCTTTTTGAAGATTATCTTGAAGTGCGCAAAAAGGTATTCGTCGATGAACAAGGGATTGATCCTCAAGAAGAATACGACGTTTATGATGTGTTGGACAATCCTACTGTGCATCATATTGCAGCGATACAATATGGCTCCGTCGTTGGAACAATGCGTTTATATTGCTATGATAAGAAAATGAAGCTAGGGCGACTTGCGGTCTTAGTTTCACACCGAAATCAAAAAATCGCATCACGTTTAATTCGCTATGCGGTCATTCAAGCTGAAAACAATGGCTATAATAGTATTGAATTGAATGCACAACATCAAGCAATAGCATTATATCTTAAACATGGATTTGAGATTGTTGGGAGTCCTTTTGAGGAAGCGGGAATTCAACATTACAAAATGATTAAACAAATAAAAAAGCCAATACTTTAGTTGTATCGGCTTTTTTATTTGTTTAATTAGTTGGTTCCGAACTCTCAAGTTCAGCTTTAATAATTGTTCGATTTACACTGTAATCATTCGCTTCGGTACACGTTACGAGGGTGAGTGTAGCACCTTTAGATTCATCATCGTTGAGAACGGATGTATCGGTATAGGGAACTTCGAAATTATCATATACTTTATAGATATAGGTTGTGTTATCTTCTTTACGATGAAGTTTGATCGTATCTCCTTTTTCGATTTTTTCGAAATCACGGAAGACACAACTCGCACATCGACCATTATGACCGGCAATAGAGAAATTACCTTCCCCAGGTGGGTCAATAGAACGGTTCCAAGCAACTACGTATCGATTTAAATAACTCCAATCATCAGACTTTACAATTAAGTGATTAATATCGAGTTTTTCGATTTCAATCGAACCCCATTTAGCAGTTTCTTGCTTTGAGGGGCCATCTGAGTCATCTTGAGGAAGTGGCGCATTGAGAAAATCTTGTAATTCACGTTTGAGTGCTTCACGTTCAAGATATGAAGAACCGACATCGTACACGATAATCCCAAGTCCAGCAATAATCATTAAAATACCTAAAAAACCAAATAAATTAAATTTTTTCTTTTTCTTAGTATTGTTTTCCATAATCATCCACCTTAACTACATTATATAGATTGTAAAACAGAATATCAATATAATGCCCTCCATGATATAATGATATAAAGGTGATAATATGTCGTATCAATCGTTATATCGAAAATATAGACCTGCACATCTTGATGAAGTTGTCGGGCAAGAACATGTAGTGAACGTACTTAAAAATTCTGTTACTAAAAACAAGATATCACACGCATATCTTTTTTGTGGTCCACGTGGAACCGGTAAAACATCAATTGCGAAGTTGTTTGCCCGTGCGGTGAATTGTGAAAACCCAGATCAAGTAATTTGTGGGGTCTGCGATAACTGCAAGGCTGTCGCTGATGGAACACATCCTGATCTCATTGAGATTGATGCCGCAAGCAATAATGGGGTTGATGAAATCCGTGGTTTAATTGAAAAAGTAAAATACACACCAATTTTAGGGAAGTATAAAGTTTATATTATTGATGAGGTTCATATGTTGTCACAAGGTGCATTTAATGCGCTTTTAAAGACGCTTGAGGAACCACCAAGTCATGTCGTATTCATACTGGCAACCACAGAAATTCATAAAGTGCTACCAACAATTATTTCCCGTTGTCAACGTTATGATTTCAATCGTATTGGCGAAAAAGATATTGCGAATCGACTTGATTACGTTCTTGAAAGTGAACATGTAGAAGCGGAAGCGGGAGTTTCCAATCTTATCGCAACGTTATCGGGTGGTGGGTTAAGAAATGCGCTAACCATCCTTGAACAAGCCATTGTACTTGCAGATGATCAGATTACAATTTCGCAGATTTATGATACAAATGGAATTATAACCGTTGAAGATAAAATAAATTTATTTAATAGTATTTTAAATCAAGATATGGAAGTTTTGGTAGATCAAATTACTCGTATGAATGAAAAGAGTGTAAATATTGATCGACTTATGATGGATTTAGTGAGTGGTCTAAAAGATTCCATTATTTATACCCATACGAAGTTAAGCAACCTAGTAAACGAAAATGAAATCGAATTTATAAAATACTTAGATAACTCAATCCATGTAAATGAACGACTTGTTATAATTGAAACATTACTTGGATATGCGGATAAAATGAAGTTTTCTCAAAACCAAGCAACGTATTTTGAAGTTGCGATGGTTGATGTCTACAATTCTTTTAGTAATACTGTACATCAACCGAAAGTGATTTTAAATCAACCTAAAGAGAATACGGTGTCAGCAGAAGCAATATATCGAGCTGAGAACAATATGAAAGAGAATGCTAACAATTCAGCACTATTCGATAAAACCGAACCTATGAAAAAAAATAAACCGGTTGAAACAAACGATGAAAAAATAAAACAAGAAGTAACTGACGATGTTCTTGAAGATACTGAAATCGATGAAATGGAAATCACAATAGAAAAAACAGTTTTAGAAGCAAATAATACACAAGCACCGGATGCCTTATTAGCAGTTGAGGATGTAGTCCAATATATGGTTTCTGCGGATAAAGCTATGCGAATTAAAGATGAAGCAGCCTATCAAAATATAGATCGTTATAAGATTGATCTTACGTGGGCAAGACCCAGTCGTCTAATAAGTGGTGGTAAACTTGTTCTAAGTAGTAGTTTCTTTGCGGTATTTGCACTTTCAAATGAGGCAGCTGTAAGAGAAGTTGCGGAACTACGCAATCAAGGAGAACTTTATCAGTTCTCAGAAGTACTGTTTGGAGAACAAAAACAAATATTAGCAATCACACAAAATATGTATACAGAAGCCGTTTCTAAATTTCTCCAAATGACTAAAGATGGTAATTTGCCAGAACCTTTAGAACCAAAAGTTTATACGTTTGGGACAGAAACAAAAGAAGAAGAAACAAAAGATGAGAGTTTAGAAAAAGTAAAAGAACTTTTTGGAGAGATTGTTGAAATTGTTGAATCGTGAGGTGGTTTTAAATGTATCCTAAAAAACTCGAACAATTAATTGAATCCTTTATGATGCTACCGGGTGTTGGTCAGAAAACGGCGGAACGTTATGCGCTAAATATTTTAGAACATCATGTAGAAGACATTGAAAAGTTTTCCGAAGATCTTAGCGTCGCACGTAAAGAAATCAAACCCTGTAAGGTGTGTCATAATTTATCTGATGAGGAAGTGTGTCAAGTTTGTTTAGATCCATCTCGTGATCGGTCGATAATTTGTGTTGTTGCAACAGCAAAAGAAGCATTTTCGATTGAAAAAATGAATGAGTATCACGGTGTATACCACGTCCTCGGAGGGTTAATATCCACACATAAGGGCGTTCTGCCAGAAAATCTTAATATCGCATCGTTAATTGACAGAATCGATGAAAATGTAAAAGAAGTAATTTTAGCTTTAAATGCAACAGTTGAGGGAGAAATGACTTCGCTTTATCTCGCTAAAAAATTGGAAGATAAAGTAGAAGTTTCACGTTTAGCATTTGGTTTACCTATTGGCGGTCATTTAGACTATGCTGATGATATGACATTAATGAAGGCTTTTGAAGGTCGTAGTAAAGTCAAATAGGAGGTCCATATGAGCTCAATTGCATATATATCTGATGAAAAAATGATTGAATACCACCGTATCAATGGAAATCAAACAATTAACTTCTGGAGACTGAGTGTTAAGGGTTTTGAACGCTTTGATGTCGGTGATTTACTTTTCTTTTTAGATAAACGGTTAATACATCCTAAAACGAAAGAAAAAGGGATCATCGGTTATGGAAGAGCAAAAAATATTCGGACCATGAGTGTAAAAAGAACTTGGGAACAATACGACCAAATGAATGGCTATACTTCCTATGAAACGTTTGAAGAGGCAATACTGAATCTTACGAAAGACAACAGTCTACCAAGACAAATTCAAAGTATTGAACTCGAACAGGTTAAGTTTTTTGCAGCACCGATTTATCTTAATGAAGTCGATTTTAAACTGACAAAGCGACTTGAATCATTTACTTATCTTGAAGAGGATCATTCGGATGTGTCACTAAAATTACTAGAAAAAGGGAAGCGAATTGGGATTGATGAGTGGTTTACAATTATTCATGACCATGCGTTAAGCGAAAAAGATATCGAAGAAGATATTCATCATCAGCGCATCCGTGATGTCCTTTCAAAAATTCGATGTGAATGGACCAATATACAGGAAACAATGATTCAAACAAATGAGTTAATTTATAAAGTAGGGTCAATCGGTTATACATATCATGGGGCTAAACAAGCTTCAATCTATCTACCTTGCTCTTCGTTAAGAAATCAAATTTATGAATTGTTGGGTATTTCCTGGGTAATAAAAAAAGAACTTGAAGATATCAAGTTCTCATTCGTAATTTGTACTAAAAATCAAACGTCACCAGAACCGTATAAGGCACTTATTCATCGTATGAATTTAGAGCTCTTAGATATTTAGGCTGTGATGCTTTGTATTCAATATTCAGAGAGTTAAGCGTGTCCAAATAATGTGGGTACGCTTTTTCATTGGCGGCATGTAATTCATACTCAAGTTCAAAATCAAAGGAGTTCAAAAACTTGGTATAATCTAAACACCAGACGCCATAAAGGTCAGAATATTCATATCGAACAGTATTACTAAAGGCAATAATTTCCATTGTTTTCATATCAATATTTCGTTCATTGAGAAAATGAATAATTCGATCATCATTGAGTGACTTGTCATTTAAGGTAACCTCGTATTCCAATACACCTTCTTCTTGTGGAACCTTTAATGTGAATTCATAGTTTTTTCCAATAGTGCGAATACGACACATGGATTGTTGGTTGAAAAGCGACCGTTGAGGTGTATCATAATAGGTATTCTCTTGATACTTAGGCTCTTCAAAAGGGAGTGAATCTAAAATTCGATTAAATTCATCCTGAGTAAGTTTTGTTTTATATTCAATTTCGAGATGTTGTTTCATACATATATGGTACAATAAGTTTAGATGAAAAGGAAGTGGGTTATGAAACGTTTCACACTTGTTCAACGTGGTGATGCCGCGTCACAAGACATTTGTACGAAAATACGAGATGCTCTTGTAGAAAACAACTTTACATATGATATAGAAAATCCAGAGCTCGTTATTTGTGTTGGTGGTGATGGAACGCTTTTAAAAGCATTTCATGATTGGTTACATATTATCGATGATGTCGCTTTTGTAGGGATTCATTCAGGCACCCTAGGTTTCTCAACGGATTATACAAAAGACTGTGTCGACCAATTTATAAAAGATGTCATTCATAACGAACCAGTTATTGAAGAAAAGCGGATACTTGAAGCCCTTTGTATCAATGATACACGGGAAATGCATGTTTGTGCTTTGAATGAAATTCGAGTCGAAAATATTGTTAAAACTCAACCGTTAGACATATACATTGATGATTGTTTTTTCGAAACATTTAGAGGGAATGGGGTCTGTATTTCAGGTCAATATGGATCGACGGCCTATAACCGCTCTATCGGTGGTGCTGTTATTTTTCCAGGATTGGATTTATTACAGTTAACAGAGATTTCAGGGATTCATCATCGTTATGCTCGAAGTTTGGATTCGCCATTAATTATGAAACCAGATTCCAAAATTATTTTGAAAAGTGATTCTTTTGACCACGCACTTTTATGTTATGATCACTTACACAAACATTTAGATGGTATCCATGAGATAAGAATCTCTAGTTATCCTAAAGTAATGCGCTTTGCACGATTCAATGATATCCCACATATTCAACGCCTGAATGCGTTGTTTTAAAAAAAGTATGACGAGTTGTCATACTTTTTCTTTTATTTAATATTATCCACACCAGAGTTGTGGTTGCGATATAAATTTAGTTTTTTCAATGTTTATGTAAATTCACTGTTTCGCTATACATATGAAGAGCAACGGCAATGGGTATCATGTAGGACACCAGAGAAGAACCTCCATACGATATAAAAGGTAAGGTAATTCCTGTAATTGGAAGGATTCCAAGAATCATTCCAATATTCTGTAAATCTTGAAAGACAATCATTCCAATGATGCCCATCATCATATAACGTTCCTTCGGAAGATTGCTCCGAAGAGTGTTGATAATTAATTTAATATCAAACGTAAATGAAAGAATAACTACGAGCGATGCTCCGATAAAACCAAAGTTTTGGGAGATGACCGCAAAAATAAAGTCTGTTTGAGGCTCTGGAAATTGTGCAATAACTGACCCTAAAGGATGACCTGTTAATCCAGCAGTACCAAGTGATAAAAGTGCTTGAAATAATTGGTATCCATATGTTTGTGGGTATTTCTCGTAGTCAAGCCAACCATAGAAGCGTGTCAGTCGGTAATGTGTTGCGCCCCCACCAAGAATTGTATTCAAGAGTTCTTGGTTATTGTAGTAGAGCCAGACAATACCAAGAAGAAGTCCCAAGGCTAACCCAACAATTACGAAGAACCATTCTCTACGAACCCCAGATAAGAAAAACATCGTTGCGAGACTAACCAAAATAACGATTGGAACACCTGTATCAGGTTGTAGAAAGATAAGAATAAAGGGTGGAAGTACATACTTCAACATTTTAAAAATAAGCTCGAAATCACTTCTAAATGAATACTCTGTTTTTAATGAATTATGTTCGTGAATCGTATTCGCAGTTTTTATTACCAAGACAATTTTCATAAATTCACTTGGTTGGAATGATCCAATTCCGGGAATAGAATACCACGCATGGGTTCCGTTAATTTCGGGAGCGAAGCGTAGGTTAATTCCAAAGCGGGAAGTAAGAATCCGTGCTACGACGAGGCCGAGCAGACAAACCATAAGAATCCAATAGGCAATGTCGACGGCTGTAAAGATCCTATCAACGCCGATTTTTAGTAGAAAGGCGACAACTGCTAGCCCTACAAGAATCCAACTTACTTGTTTAATGACGAGATTTATCCCGCCATCTTGATTCATAAGTGGTGCTGCAAGATGAATTGCAACTAGGCTAACGCCAAATAACGCAAAGAGCAAGACAATAAGTGTCACATCAAGCGTGAAGTGTCGTTTGCTTTCATTTATAAATTTGTTCATCGTGCCTCCTTTTGCGAATGAATGTAATAGTGTATAATAGAATGGAAAAGTTAGAGGTGCTCAAAATGAATCGTCTTCAGACATATTATGAACAGTTACAACTCCCATTGAAATCATTATTCTTGGGTTGTTTCTTGATTACAATCGGTTCTATTATAGCAAACCCATATATCGTCATGATATTTAAATTTAACAGTCCACTATTCGTTACAGCATCGAAATTGTTGTTGTATGCTGGTGGTATCATTTTATCATATTTTCCACTGTATGTTTTTATTAAATTGTTAACGCATCGAAATGATGAAACCAATGTTGTGGTTACCGGATTCATTTCATATTTAGTGTTCTTAGTCGTGATGACTTTATTGTCGCCAACGACATCACCAAAAGCAGCGTATTCAGACATTATAAACATTACAATTGGAAACGAATCATATGGTTTGTTTAAAACAGGGATTTTTGGCTTCTTAGCCGTATTAATGGTGGTACGATACTGTCATCGTAGCCACAAGGAAACCGCAGGGTTCTCACAACTCTCTTATTTAGATAAAGATACCGTGAAACTTGTGAATTCAATTATCGGTTCCGCAATTGTAGGTGCGATTTTCGCATATGTATGGCCTATGTTTGTAGATGGAATCTATAATGCATTAAAATTTATTTCTTCGGACTCTCATAACCCAATGAGTTTATTTGCTTATGGTGGGTTAGAGCGTCTTTTAACACTTGGAAATATTCAAACAATGATGCATCAGGAAATTTGGCTTGGTTCTTTAGGGGGATCTTGGATGAATATTGGGGGAGAAACCTTTGTGGGTGATGCCAATATTTGGACTGCACAGCTAAAAGAAGGTTTAAATATGATTAGTGGTGCCGGTCGTTATACGAGCGCTTATTACGTATTAAATCTATTTGCGATTCCAGGATATTTAGTCGCAGTATTCTCCACAATTTCAAATAAGAAAGTTCTTAAGAAAAACTTGTATTTATTTGTAATTGCAATTTTAACCTCAATGTTAGGTGGCATTATATTCCCAGTTGAAGTATTGATGCTTCTAACCAGTCCAATTTTATATTTCTTCCACTTATTCATGACTGCATTCATTTATGCAATTTTAGTGGGATTCGGTGCAACAGTAGGTTTCTCATATTTGGGAACCGTAACCAGTGCCACACCAGGAAACTTAATTGATTTTATCGGACTTATGCGAAATACAGTAATGTTTAATAAAATTATGATTGTTCTACTTGTAGGAATTATCACATTTATTATCTATTTTGCAATGACGCGATTCTACTATAGCAGAATGGCGATTGATGTTTTAAATATTGGAAGTAAGAAAGAACGCGTTAGTGACTTTATCGAACGTTTAGGCGGACTTGAAAATATTGAAGCAATTTCAAGTACACCAACACATATTCATGTAGCACTTCGTGATCGTGATGATCTGAATGTTTCAGGCTTACACCGTCAAGGTGTAACACGAATTATAGAAACACGACAAGGGTTTACATTATCCGTAGGTTCATCATCCTTTATGCTACAACGTGCTGTTAACCGTCTTCTTGATGCACTTCCAAAAGAAGATACGGAAGAAGAGGTAGCATGACAAAAACAACATTAACACCAATGTTACAACAATATATGGACATAAAGAAAAACACCAATGATGCGTTGGTGTTTTATCGCTTGGGAGACTTCTATGAGTTGTTTTTTGAAGATGCAATTACAGCATCAAAGGTTTTAGATCTCGTACTAACGGCTCGCTCTGCAGGTAAAGACCAAAAAGCTCCGATGTGTGGTGTTCCGCACCATGCTGCGCAAGGATATATCCAAAAATTAGTAAGTGCGGGCTATAAAGTGGCGATTGTCGAACAAGTTGAAGATCCAAAAGAAGCAAAAGGTATAGTTCAACGAGAAGTTGTCGAAATAGTAACACCTGGCACCTATTTTGAAATGGATGATAATGAAACAAGGGAAATCGCTTCAATATCCTTAGATTTAGTTTATGCAACAATTGTGAGCTGTGATATTGTATCTGGAAATCTTCGTGCAATTCGGGTAATGAATGATTTTGTGGAAATTATTAAAGTTCTCCAACAATTTCAAGTAAAGGAAATTGTTATATCGGAACATTTCGATGCGAAAATCTTAAACGAAATAAAAAATAAAACTGAAATTTATATATCATACCAAGATGAACTATCGACGTCCGTTGACCATAAAGATCCAACGATAAAGAAGACTTTAGCGCGATTGACTCAATATTTAGTTTATACGCATAAGCGTAACTTAAATCATTTAAGTGAAGTCGTTGTGTTGAACGATGAAGCATATCTACGTATGGATTATGCAACCATGACAAACTTGGAACTCATAGATCATCAAAAGGGAAAGGAACTTTCACTTTTCTATTTTATTAATCGAACACAAACCAACATGGGTGCCCGTTACCTTAAAGAAACGCTTATGCAACCGATGGTTAACTTGGAAGCGATTCAGCATCGTCATTTTCAAATTGAAACTTTGATGGAAGATTATCTTTTAGCTGATGGACTTTCAAAAAAGATAAAGGAAACATATGATATTCATCGTGTTATTGCACGTTTATCAACGGGAAAACATAATGCTCAAGATCTTGTTCGTTTAAAGAAAACATTAGGGATTTTTAAAATGATGCAAGAAGATGTATCAGGAATTTCTTGTTTTGATTTTATGGAAGTTGATGCACTGGAATCGGTCTATAATTTATTGGATTGTCATATCTTAGACGATGCGCCGGTCGCACTTAAAGAGGGACGTACGTTCAAGCATGGGGTTCATGAAGAACTTGATGAATTATTAGAGATATCCAAAAACGGCAAGAAATGGCTTGTGAATTTTGAGGCAGAACAACGAGAAAAGACGGGTATTAAAAACTTAAAAGTTGGTTATACACGGGCATTTGGCTACTATATTGAAGTATCAAAAGGGCAGATTGAGAATGTCCGGGAAGAATTCGGTTATATTCGTAAGCAAACACTAACCAATGCAGAACGCTATATTAGTGAAGCTTTACAAGATTATGAAGTAAAAACAAGTCAAGCAAGTGAGCGTATTCTAGAGATAGAACACATTCTATTTGACCAAGTATCTGAATTTGTTGCTCGTTATGCATCAGAAATTCATAACATCGGGTCAGCAATAGCGTTGATGGATACACTTATGGCATTATCTGAAATTTCTTCATTACCTGGCTACCATTGTCCGCAATTCGTATCAGGAAATGTTTTGGATATTCGAAATGGGAAACATCCTGTTCTTGAATCAACGTTAAAAGACCATCAATATATTGCAAGCGATGTTCTAATGAATCAGGAGCGAAACACACTCATACTAACAGGTCCTAACATGGGCGGGAAAAGTACATACATGCGTATGGTTGCTTTAAATGTAATCTTAGCTCAGACAGGTTGTTATGTTCCGTGTGAGTCGATGCAGTTAAGTCTTGTTGATCAAATTTTCACCCGTATGGGTGCGAGTGATGATATTTTAATGGGGCAATCAACATTCATGGTTGAAATGATGGAAGCTCAAGCGGCATTATCAAGAGCAACCAAGAATTCATTAGTACTCTTTGATGAGATTGGTCGAGGAACTTCGACTTATGATGGGATGGCGCTCGCACAAGCCATTATCGAATATATAAATAATTCGATTAAGTGTCGCACCGTATTTTCAACACATTATCATGAATTAGTTACTTTAGAAACTATGTATGATGGTATTAAAAATATTCATGTTGAAGTGCATGAAGAGAATGATGATGTCACATTCTTATATAAAGTCATTGATGGTCGTGCAGATAAATCATACGGAATTAATGTTGCGCGCCTTGCGCATTTACCACAAAGTATTATCGAGCGAGCAAAGCAAAATTTAGAAATCTTAGAACTCTCTAAGAATCGTCTTGATATTGACGCAAAAGTCTTAACTGTAGAAATTGAACCGCAAGGTTATAGTACTGTAAAGAATAAAATACAATCCATTGATGTTAATCAATTAACTCCAATTGAAGCATTGATGGTCCTATCTGAACTAAAAGCGATAATTGAGGATGATGATAATGAATAAAATCAAAGTACTCGATACACATTTAACAAATATGATTGCAGCGGGAGAAGTTGTAGAACGCCCAGCTGGGATTATTAAAGAACTTGTAGAAAATTCAATTGATGCGAATGCTACAAGTGTTGAAGTGCGTATTGTTGAAGGTGGTATGGGATTAATCGAAGTGAGTGATAATGGGGATGGTATGAGCGGATCAGATTTATCGCGGGCTTTTGAACGTCATTCAACTTCAAAAATAAAGAGTGTTCTTGACCTCAATGCGATTTCGTCATTTGGTTTTCGCGGAGAGGCATTGCCATCAATTGCTTCAGTGAGTCACGTTGAAGCAATCACACATGATGGTGAAGAAGGTAATCGAATAATCATTGATAATGGAGTGAAAAAAATCAATGAACGAGCAGCTAGAAATAAAGGGACGACAATTTCCGTTTCAAATCTCTTCTTAAAAACACCAGCGCGCCTCAAACATATTAAAAATATCCATTATGAAACATCAATAATACTTGATACCATTCAAAAATTTGCTATGGGAAATCCGCATATTGCGTTTACCTTGTATAATGAGGATAAAGTAAGTTTTAGAAGTTATGGTCGCAATGATATAGCGGATGTATTTCATCGTGTTTATGGTGCTCATGTTACACAAGATACAGAATGTTTTAAAGCAGAAAATTATGATTTTAAAATTGATGGGATTATGGCACTACCACAACATAATCGGGCGAATCGTTACTCAATTTGGCTGTACATTAACAATCGTATGATTCGTTTTCCGAAAATTCAAAAGGCAATTGTAGATGCGTATCGAAGACATATGCCACAAGATCGTTATCCAATTGTGGTCATGAACATTCATGTTGATCCGCAACTGGTTGATGTCAATGTACACCCTAGTAAATGGGAAATACGCCTCTCAAAAGATAATGTCTTAATCGAATTAATTCAGGATTGTTTTGAAAATATTTTAGGAACAAATATGCGTCCACAACGGATTTCTTTCCCAGAACCTAAGCCAATTCCAGTTCAAACGGATTTAAAAGAAGCATTACTAGACGATATTGTTCCGAAATTCGAACCGTTAATTGAGGAGCCTAAAAAAATATATCAAGCGGATTTTAATTATGATGAATTGCCGTTATCCGATTATAAACCCAGAGTTTCTGATCCACGTGAATCGACTGATGATATCGACGAAAAAATAGAACCTTTGACGGTACTTTCACAGTTAAGTGGCTGTTATATTCTTGCACAAGGAGATCAAGGACTCTATATTATTGATCAACATGCAGCAATGGAACGCGTTCGCTATGAGTACTATCAAAAGAAAATGTTGAATCAAAATAATCCGACTCAAGATTTTCTAATCCCTTTAATTATAGAAGGCAGAAAAACAATAATTGGCCGTGTCGATGAAATTAATAAAATACTTCAAGAGTTTCAGTTAGAATTAGAGGTTTTTGGGGATGATGCTTTTGTACTTCGTTCAACGCCATTATGGATTGAAGAAAATGTTGTAGCTGAATTTATCAATGAGGTTCTTGATATGTTTGAAGCAGAACGCATAATAAGGGAAGAAGATCTTCGCCGAAATGTTCTTGCCACGCTTGCTTGTCATTCTTCAGTTCGGTTTAATGAATTTATGTCAATGGATGAGATGATCGAGTTGGTGCGTCAATTGAGGGCATGTGAACAGCCTTTTAATTGTCCTCATGGTCGTCCAACATTCATTACTGTAGAACATAAACAACTCATTAAGGAGTTTAAGCGATGAAAAAAGTAATAGTAATCGCAGGGGTTACTGCTTCGGGTAAGTCGAAACTTGCAGTAGCGCTAGCTCACAAAATTAATGGTGAAATTATTAGTGCGGATTCTGTTGCAGTTTATAATGAACTTAATATTGGAAGTGCGAAACCGACCCTTATTGAACAGGATGGGATACCGCATCATCTTATTAATATTGTTTCCTATACAGAATCTTATCATGTAGCACGATTTCAACTTGAAGCGCGCGAAGCCATTGATTTGATTATTAGTAAGGGAAAGATACCGATTATCGTTGGTGGAACCGGTCTTTATATCAATGCTTTATTAAATGATTACCGTTTTACAGAGGAGTTAGAACTTCCTGAAATTGATGAGAGTCTGACTAATGAAGCAATGATGAATGAACTTATCCAAATTGATCCCGTAACCGCTTCGACAATACACATAAATAACCGTAAAAGGTTAATTCGTTCACTTCAAATGGTTAAATGCACGAAAAAACCGAAAGCGGATTTAAACAGTAACAAAGGAAAAGAACGGCTCTATGATGCGAAAATATATTTCTTGCAAGGGGAACGAGCATTGCTTTATGAGCGAATAAACATGCGTGTTGAGGTGATGTTGAATCATGGATTACTTGAAGAAGTATCGCAGTTGTACTCCAACGATAAAAATCTTTTTGATTATCAAAGCATGCAAGCAATTGGTTATCGAGAGTTTAAACCCTATTTCCTGGGTAATAGTACAATCGATGAAGTAAAGACCCAAATTCAACAGAATACACGACGCTTTGCGAAGCGACAAATCACATGGTTCAAACATCAGACTGAAAGCACATGGATTGATGTTTTCAATGAAGAACCTTTGAATCGTGTGCTCGAAGATTTAAAAGAGTGGTAAAAACCACTTTTTTTTGTAGGAAATTAAATGCAGTCATCGCATCTAGTAGAGGGTGAACTATGAAGGTAGAACATTTGACGAAACAGTACAAAAATAATAGAGGTATAAATAATGTATCTTTTATATTAAATCCAGGGGAAATTCTAGCCGTTCTTGGGATCAACGGAAGTGGTAAATCAACCCTGTTTAAAACAATTACAGGACTGATACGTAAAGACTCAGGAGTGATTGAAATAGGTACGATGGGTTATGTACCTGAAAATCGTTCGCTTTTCAAGGATATTACGGTCAAAGAACATTTGGAATTGTATGCAGCACTTCATCGGATGAATATAGATGTCATTGAAGAACATCTAATGTACTGGATAAAATTCCTTGAACTCGAAATCTATCTTGATTCAAAAATATTAACACTTTCAAAAGGGAATCAACAAAAAGTACAGATACTTTGTGGATTAATTCATGATCCTGAAACAATAATTATGGATGAACCATTAAGTGGGTTAGATATTCATAATATGCGTCTTATTAAAGGACTTCTTCGCGAGTTATCCCGAAAAGGAAAATCAATCTTGATTTCAAGTCATCAATATGAAGAAGTAGAGGAAATATCTGATCAGGTATTAATTTTAAAAGACGGGAATGTAAGGATGTATGGCATGCTTAGTGTGTTGAAGCAGGATGCTTCACTGACATATTTGATTATTGAGAAAGAACAATATTATGATATTAAACATCTTGATTTGGATTATAAAATTGTGGAAGATAAGATTTATATCATGATTCGTGAAAAATCAATTTTAAGCAAAATACTTCCAATTCTCATCGAGTCACGCAGTGTTGAAAAAATCGTTGTTGATGCGATTTCCCTCAAAGAAATGGTAGAGAAGACATATGAAGACGTTAATTAAATTTTCAATAAAACGAAGGATATTAAATCGCGCAACATTACTCTTTTATCTCATTGTATTTATTGTTTCGGGGTGTGTGCTTTTTGGTGACAAAATTCTGTCATTACTACTTCCTAATATTTCAGAGCCCACACCTGTGTATACTATGAATATTGAATGGGAAAGATTTTCATTAGGATTTGAGAAGGTTATTAAATATGATGAAGATGCTTCCATCAAGATTGACAAAGAAGCGGGAATTTATACTATCAAAACACCGACCTCACTGAGCCCTACAGAGAAAAGTACGTTAAATCTTATCATCGATAGTTATGAAAATGGCTCCAAAATAAAACCGATTGTTGTATTTAAGAATGAGTCGACACATAATCTAAATTTAGAAATTGTTTTTTCAATATTAACAACCTTGTATTTTTTAATTACATCACTAAGTTCATCAGCAGTAAGTGAAGTAATTATGGAAAAAACTTCCAATGTACTCGAAATGCTTTGTTCAGTTATTACTGTAGAGACTTATTTTGTTACTAAAGTCATATTGGGACTTGTGATGATGTTGATTCAGCTGATAAGTATTGTTCTAATTTTTGGTTTTTGGATTCTTATCAGACAAGTCTACGATCAAGGGCAAGGTCTCGTTGAGGTCCTTCAGACTCTAAGTATTTTAGATTTTGAAGGGAAAACATTTTATGATATTTTAAAAAATTTCAATTTATCATCTACGGATTACGTGAATATTGGATGTGCATTTTTAATACTTATGATTGGAATAGCAACCGTTCAAGTTATCCTTCTAATTTTATCCGTTCGCATTCGATCGATTGAAGAGGCAGGGAGCGTGCATGGTCCATTGTATTTTGTCATGTTATGTATCTACTATCTCTCAATATTTTTAAATACGCGTTATCAAATGACTGAAGGGTGGGGAGTGTATTTATCCCTAACGCCACTATTTAGTATGTTATTCTTACCACTTCGAGTTTTAGTATACAATGTTGATGTTTTAGAGATTGGTGTCGCATTTGGGACCGCAATCGGATTATTTATGATTGTATTTGAATTCTCTAAATACTACAGTGAGATGTATATTTTTGATAATGATACAAAAAAGATTGACTAAACACCTCTAATGTATTACTGTATTAATACATTAGAGGTGAATTAACATGTTGAAATTAGACAAAATAACAAAAAAATATGGTGATGTAGAAGCGCTAAAAGGCGTTTCATTAACATTTAGAAAAAATGAATTTGTGTCCATACTCGGACCTTCAGGTTGTGGTAAAACGACAATGTTGAATATTATCGGAGGTCTTGATCGTTATACGAGCGGGGATCTTAATATTTCAGGGGTATCCACAAAGAACTATAAAGATCGAGACTGGGATTCTTACCGAAACAGTTCAGTTGGGTTTGTTTTCCAATCCTATAACTTGATACCGCACCTTACCATTCTACAGAATGTTGAATTAGCATTGAAGCTATCCGGTATTTCAAAAAAAGAAGGTGAACAACGAGCACGTACTGCACTTGAAAAAGTTGGATTAACAGACCATTTACATAAGAAACCTAATCAGTTATCAGGTGGACAAATGCAACGTGTAGCAATTGCTCGTGCAATCGTGAATGATCCAGAAATTATTCTAGCTGATGAGCCAACGGGAGCATTGGATAGCAAGACAAGTGTTATTATTATGGATTTATTGAAAGAAATAGCACAAGATCGTCTTGTAATTATGGTTACTCATAATGCTGAACTTGCACACGAATATAGCAATCGGATTGTTGAGTTACTTGATGGCCAAATTATTAGTGATAGTAATCCTTTTGAATCAGATGTGGATAGTGCAAAATTGACGAAACCAAAACGCACATCAATGCCTTACACAACAGCGCTTGGCTTGAGTGGAAAAAACCTCTGGGCTAAAAAGGGAAGAACTATCTTAACAAGTTTTGCAGGGAGTATCGGAATTATTGGTATTGCGTTGATTCTTGCTTTATCATCAGGTCTATCGAATTCGATTAATAAAATGCAATCAGATACGTTAGCCACATCTCCGATTACAATTGGTACATCAGATTTTGATTTTAGCGGTCCAGTAATTTCAGAAGATACCCAAAATCTAGAAGAATTTCCTTCTGATTCAAAAGGGCAGGCTTATGAACCTAAAGTTGAAACAAAAGTGATAAAAAATAATATTACACAAGAATATATTGATCATGTTGAAAAGTTAGATTCTGAAAAATATATTTCAATTCAATATATTCATAATGCCAATATGAATATGATTCGTAAATCAGGGGATAAATATATTCATGTTGAATCAAATTCCTCACATATGGGTGAGTTATTAGATAATGAAGCATTCAATAACAATCAATACGATATTCTTGAGGGACGCATGCCTCAGGGCGATCGTGAGTTAGTGTTGGTTGTGGATAACTATAACAGAATCGCAAAAGAAGCATTAAAAGAACTTGGACTTGGCGATCTCCCTGATTCATTTGAATTCAAAGATTTAATTGGTCAAGAATACAAGTTAATACAGAATAATGATTACTATGTTAAAGATGAATTTGGATTATATCGTGAAGCTACAGCTCAAAATTATGAATCGATTCATAACAATTCAAATGCTAAGACACTATCTGTGGTAGGTGTGATGCGCCAAAAAGAAGACTCATCGTTCCAAATGTATTCACCGGGCCTCTACTATCGTTCAGACTTGGTTAAGTCATTCATCAAGGACTCAACAGATTCGGATGTTGTTAAAGCGCAAAAGGAAAATGGAAAAGAATACAGTGTGGTATCTGGAATGCCTTTTGAGGGAAATCCATTCAAGGATGCAGACGCGTTATATCAAGATCAATTAGAAGAACTTGGTTCGTCAACACTTCCTCGTAATATTTCAATCATTCCCGCAGATTTTGAATCTAAGAAAGAAATTCGTGAACATTTAGATGCATATAATTCAGATAGAAAAGATGAAGATAAAATTACCTACAGTGATATGTCTGAAATGATTACGGGCGTCATGGAGACTGTCGTAAGTACAGTTTCATACGTATTAATTGGTTTTTCATCCATTTCATTAATTGTTTCATCACTGATGATAGGAATTATTACCTATGTATCCGTGATTGAGCGAACCAAAGAAATCGGTGTGTTGCGAAGTTTAGGAGCTCGAAAAAAAGATATATCTCGAGTATTTAACGCAGAAACATTCCTTATTGGATTTGTGTCGGGTACCTTGGGTATTATAGTAACTTACTTGCTTACATTCCCAATCAATTCGATTATCTATAGTTTGACGAAAACAGAAAATATTGCAGTGTTAAATCCACTTCATGCAGTTATTTTAATTGTTATCAGTATTATTCTTACTTCCATTTCAGGTGTTATACCATCACGAATGGCAGCGAAAAAAGATCCTGTAATTGCACTTAGAAGTGAATAAATGATTTTAAATCGACCCAAAGACATCCATCACTTGGATGTCTTTTTAATATAAAAAAAGAAGTCTTAATTAGACTTCAATTTTTTTCATATATTGAAATGCAAGGGAACCGATTCCAACATGAACACTTACAGTCGAAATTAATTCAGTGACATAAAGTTCAGTATTTGGAAAAGCATCACGTAATTTGTCTGCAGTTTTAGCTAATTCTTCTTTAGCATCCACATCGACAACTGTAATTTTATATGTTTCATCTACGCCCGCTTCTTTCATGGCTTCGATGACTCGATCAATAGCTTTTGACATTGTACGAACTTTATCGAAGGGTTCAATAATTCCCTTTGTTTCTTTATTAAGATGTAGTATCGGTTTAATCTTTAAAAAACCACCAAGTTTTGCCGCAAGCGGTGATAAGCGCCCACCACGAGAAAGGTGAGCTAAATCATTAGGAATAATAAAAGTATTACAATTATTCAAGGCAACATCAATGCGTTCAGTGATTTCAGGAATATCATATCCCTGATCCAATAATTTTCGCGCAGCAACACCACAATCAAATTCAATCGAAGCCGCTGTAAAGCAATCGATGTACACAAACTCAATATCTACGAATTGAGCTGCCGTATTCATTGCTCCGATTGTTCCTGAAATACCTGTAGTAATAGGTATTGCGAGAATACGCTCGTATCCTTGTGCTTTAATGTCCCGGAATAAATCTTCAATCATTCCAAGTGCTGGTAATGATGTCTGAAGCATAATATTTTGCCGCATAAAATCGTTTACTTGATCGATTGAAATTTCAACACTCTCAAGTGAAGCATCATCCCCGTTGATGATCTGTAAGGGTATCGCGAAAAGACCATCCATTTCGATATGTTCATTATAGTAATTACTACTACTATCGACAATAACTGCAGTTTTCATAATACAACCTCCAAGTACTATCATTATACACTAATAATTTAAGTCATACGACATCACTTCAAATATTTATCAACTTTAGGTATCCATTGAATTGCGATTGTTCCTAAGCCTGCATGTGTCGCTACAGCGGCAGGAAGATCCATGATAAAGCTATTGTGGGTGCCAAAAGCGTCATTTATAGCATTGCGGAGCCGCACGATAATCTCAAATCCGTCACTATGCAAGTAATAAAAATCATATTCTTGCGCATTAATTCCTTGATCCTTCATATGAGTGATAAGCATTTCAAATATTTTGGTTTCAGTTCGTGCAGTTCCAAATTTTTCGATAGTTAATCCATGATTTTCAAGGTAAAGTAAAGGTTTAACTTTCAAGAGTGATGCAAGCATTGCGGCATGCTTTGAAATACGACCACTTACGCGTAATTGATCTAAATTTTGAGGGTAAACAAAGGATTCAGTACGTAATAAAAACTTATCGACCCTTTTAAGCATCTCATCCAACGGCATGTTATCCAATTCCATTTGTCTTAGGAGTTTGACAGTTTGTTGTACAGGCCCCCCAAGCGAAAACGAATCAATAACATGTATATCGCATGATTCGATATGTGAGGCGGCCTGATTGAAAGCACTAAAAGTTCCAGATAGATTCGAAGATAAGGTAATTGCAATAATGGTTTGGTAACCTTTCGCCTTAATCTTTTCAAAGAGATCAATTAGTGAGCCTAAATTAGGTTGCGAAGTCAGAATTTTTTCTTTTTTTTCTAAAAGAGCGTGAACCGTTTCCTTAGAAATAGTTTCTTGATCTAAATACTCAACATTATTGTGAATGAGTGTTACGGGTGCAATAAAAACATCATACTGTTTTATTTCTTCTGGGGTGAAACATATTGATGAATCACATACGATTGCTATTTTTTTCATACAAATCCTCCGATGGAAGCATTATAGATGATAATACTTTGAATGTCAAACTATTATAGTCCTTTATGAAAGATGGGAAATGCTTTATAATAGATACATGGAACAATTAGACTACAAAACAATCGAAGCTGAAGTGATGGTGGAACAAGAAATCAATAAATCTAAATTTATTGGTTTTTTAGCGCCGATTCGTTCTGAAGAAGAGGCGAAGGCTTATTTAAAATCAATTAAGAAAATGCATCCCAAAGCAACGCATCACTGTAGTGCCTATCGGATTCAAGAGATTGAACGTTCTAATGATGATGGAGAACCTGCATCGTCGGCAGGGTTACCCATGCTTCAAGTTTTGCGGGGACATAAACTTGATGGCGTTATTGCTGTAGTTGTTCGTTACTACGGAGGTATTTTATTAGGGGTTGGAGGTTTAATTCGTGCTTACGGGTCTACTGTAACACTTGCAATTGAAGCTTCCGTTCTCAAAACACCCCAAAAAGTATTTACCATTGATTTATCGTTTCCCTATGAATTCATTAATGATGTAGAAGTTCATATAACAAGCGTTGGGAGTGTAATTGATCGTAATTACGATTCATTAGCTCGCTACCAAGTCCAAGTCACAAATCCAGAGTTACTTGATCCCTTGGATGATGTTACTCGTGGAACAGTCAGCAAAAAAATAATTAAAGAATCAATAGAGTTTATTTAGGAGGTCATGATTATGGATATCAAGTCAGAGTTAAATCATCACGGAATTAAATCGACACGACAACGTGAAGCGATTTTAAGCATTCTTAAAGAGAGTGTAACGCCCATAACAATTAATCAAATCCGTGAATCTTTGGATGCGGTTGGTGAGTATATGGATTTATCCACAATTTATCGCGTTCTTGATGTTTTTGAACAAAAAGATCTTATTACCAAAACGGTGCCTTTGGAACCGTCGCAAAGTGTCTATGATTATAAGCGCCATGTTCACAAACACCATCTTATTTGTACCGAATGCGGAACCATTACAATTATTGAGGGATGTCCGCTCGGGGGATATGAACGAAAAGTAGCGAAGGATAGTGGCTATGTCATTGACCGTCACCAATTAGAACTTTACGGAGTTTGTCCAGAATGCCAAAAAAGTGCTTAGGCACTTTTTTTATGAGCATAAGCCTTTTATTTATAACATAGTGTAGTAATATGTTAATAGAGGTGATGGAATGAAAAATCTAAATAATATCAAACTAAAGAATATCGTACTACGTGTTCATAACCTGTCTACCATGCAACATTTTTATGAAATGATCATGGGACTTGAGGTTATCAGAAAAGAGAAAGAAACCGTTTTGTTAGGAGTGGATGGGAACGTATTGATAACGTTGAGCGCAATAGAACCATATGAAATGCCTCAACACAATGCGATAGGTCTTTATCACTTAGCACTACTATTGCCCAATGAAGCCTACTTGGGACAGTTCTTAAGGCACTTGATCAACTTAAATCAATCGATAACGGGGTTGGGAGATCATTTGTATTCCCAAGCCATTTATTTTAATGATCCAGAAGGAAATGGCATTGAAGTGTACGCGGATCGTCCGCGTTCAATGTGGACAATTGATGACAAAGGGATGATTGAAGGTGGAACTAAGGCAGTTGATATTGAAAAGCTCATGAGTACTGCATATACGACTGCGTGGAAGGTAATGCCGCTAGGAACAACTATGGGGCATGTTCATTTACAAGTACCAAACATCCAGCAAGCTCGAAAATTTTATATCGACTCATTGGGGTTTGAACTGAAAACGGAAATGTCTCAAGCCTTATTTATTTCAAAAGATGGGTACCACCATCACATTGGAATCAACGCATGGGCCGGTCCACACTTGGAACATCTTCCAGCTCAATTCACCGGAATGGAATCTTTTACAATAGCATTGGATGATTTAGATGGGTATCGTCGTGAACTAATGAATCGAGGAATTGAAACCGTTGATATCGATGAAAAACATTTTACCATTGAAGATCCATTTCACATAAAGATTATATTTGAAAAAAACTAATGTGATATAATGGTACTATGAAAAAATTAGAGAAACGCAATGTGATTGGAATCAAGGCAGGCATCGTTGGGATTGTTTGTAACTTGATTCTTTTTACATCAAAATTAGTTATTGGTACGCTTTCGCACAGTTTTGCGATTCTCGCGGATGCAATTAATAACTTATCAGATAGTTTGTCATCCATTATCACGATTATTGGATTTAAAATTGCTGCAAAGCCTGCAGATAAGGAGCACCCATATGGGCATGAGCGGTTTGAATACATTAGTGGTTTTGTGATTTCGATCATTATGCTCTATTTAGGGGTAGACATTATTAAGTCATCCGTTAAAGATATTTTAGATCCCCAACCGATGCAAATTAGTAAGGCAATGATTGCTGTATTATTGTTCTCAATTATAGTAAAAGCAGGAATGTCCGTATATTATCGCAAAAAAGCTAAAGAAGCAGATTCCGAAGTGTTGGTTGCCAATGCCCAGGATAGTCGCAACGATGTCTTGATTACAGGAACTATTCTGATTGGTGTCTTTATTCAATATTTCTTCAACTTCCGAGTGGATACATACTTAGGTATTATGATAGCCATCTTTATCATCTATTCATCAATAATGATGGTGCGAGAATTTATGAATGAATTGTTGGGAAATAGACCTGATAAAGAAACGTTAGCGATTATTAAAGCCATTCTTTGTCAAAATACCGAAATTGAAGGCTATCATGATTTAATGATTTATAATTATGGCAAGTTTCATGTTTATGGTGTTGTTCATGTTGAAGTGGATGCAAAACTAAGCCTAATTGAAGCACATGATATTATTGACGCGATTGAACGCGAAATTAAAGAAGCAACACGTATTGATATTGTGATTCATTTAGATCCGTTGGATATGGATAGTCCCGAAATTTTACGAATTCAAAGAGTGATAAAGCAATACCTAGTAGAATTCTGTGAAGGATGTAAATTTCATGATTTGCGCATCATTAATGATGTGTTAATCTTTGACGTGGTTCTATCTGAATCTTTAAAACATAAGCCGGAGCAAATTAAAGATGAAATCATAGCATACCTACGTTCCGAAGGCATTTCGTATGAACTTGAAATTACCATGGATACAGATCAACTTATATAGAAAAAACGTCTTAGTGGAACGGCTTTCGTTCTGTTTAAGACGTTTTTTTATAGGTAAGTTGCGCTCACACTGATGCTCCAAAGAATTAAAGGATAAAGGGATGGAAGGACAGAACGGACAGAACGGTTTAATGTTTCCGAAGCAGAGTCTTTTAGTAGTGTTAGTGGGAAAAACGCGAGTATGATTAACATACTTGGTGTTGATAAAAAAGTTAAGAGTAGTACCAAAGCGACCCAACTTATAAATTGTAAAGGTAAGGAATCTCTAAATATATAAGTAAGTAATGCTAATGGAATAATAATGGAACCATGATCGGTATACCGAAGACCAAGATAGAGAAAGATTGGAAAAAGTATCCATCCAATAAGTTTAAATGTAGGATATTTTTCTGTAATAAAGAATTCATACAGATACAAGAGCTGACACGTTAATAATAGCGTTAAAAATAAATTACTATGTGTTTGAAACACTGGTGAAACAACAAAAGCATTGATGAATGCGTTGCCGATAAACATTGCGATAGCGGCAATAAATAGATGACACAAAAGTTTTCGCTTATTTTTATAACTATTAAACAGATGAACCGAAAGGATTGCCATAATTGGACTAAGCAGTATATAGGGATCGTTAAACAAGGTGACATTAAACAGTGGTGCTACAGTATCAAATATAATTAAGGCTAAGGCCATAATGCCAATAATTGTAGTTTTCATGTAATCAACTCCTTCTACCTATATCATAGATAAAAGCAGCCGATAGCACCATTGATTCTACTTACATCTTGGTTACAAATTTGTAAGTTATTGTGTGTTGTAGTTATAAAAACTACGGACTTGATTATGAGGTGGCAGAATAAATACGACGAGTGCCAGTAAGTAAAAACATTGCGCAAAAAGATGTACATAAGGAATTGGAAATGATTCTGCGAGTGCTCCAAATGTAAATTGACCCAACATCATGGCTCCCGATATCAAAATCATAAAGAAGGAATTAACTTTTGCACGATATTGTGATGGAACACGTTTTTGGACTGCACTAATCCGAATGTTTGCGCTATTCATACCAATAATTCCAAGAATAATTCGAATAACCACCATAAGTGGGAAGGGAACAAAAAAGAAAATGCTTTCAAGTCCAATAAAAAGTGCATATACTGCTACCGCAATTGTATATCGATGATGGTCTTTGAATATAATCAGACTATGAATAAGTCCTCCTATCAAATAACCAAAGCTAGAGAAAGATTGTAACGTTGCATAATGCGTTTCCGTTAGGGTGGCATGCTGTTTAAAAAACGGATAAATTAAATTTGACGAAGCACTTGAAAACATAACTATCGCGAAAAAGAGAAAGACAGAGCGCAGCGCGCGATCAGATTTGAGATAGATATAGCCGTCTTTTAAATCTTGTTTAACATCGATTAAAGTCGTTTTCTGGGACTGAATATAGTCAAAAGGAGCATCAATTTTACGTTCGATAAGAACATCGATCAATGTTAAAGCGGCATAAGCAAAAAAGATAGAATCAAGGCCGTACAACCGATAAAAGATCATAGCAATCGGTGTCATAATAACACTGCAAAGTGGATTTATCGTGTTAATAATCGCATTGCCTTGTGTAAAATAATGCGCATCAATGACTTGAGGAATAATGGTTTGAGAGCTGATAGAAGAAATATT
Source organism: Erysipelothrix tonsillarum DSM 14972 (assembly GCF_000373785.1). Classification (GTDB taxonomy): domain Bacteria; phylum Bacillota_I; class Bacilli_A; order Erysipelotrichales; family Erysipelotrichaceae; genus Erysipelothrix; species Erysipelothrix tonsillarum. The sequence continues at coordinate 308,845 of NZ_KB892380.1, forward strand.
TCCAAGTGATGTAATTATTAGAATAATGAATAAATAAGAATAATAGTTAAAGCTAAAATATTTCACATAAAACCCTGCTAATAAGAAGAAAAGCATTAGGATTACTTCATTAGTAATTAGAACTTTTAAAGGGTTTTTACGATCAATAAAAGGTCCAATACCCAAGGGGAGAATTAAGTTTGGGATCATGGATAAAGCCGTAAAAACACCTGCCAACATGGTGGATTGTGTTTGATCGAAAATAACAAGACTTAATGCAAGGTTTAGCCCAATACCTCCCATTTCAGAAAAAATAGTTCCGAAGAAAACACGAATAAAATTTTGATTCCATAATTTTTTGTTCATAATAAAACCTCCTACATCTATTAAACGCCTTTTCTTAAGGTGATGTAAGAGGTCTGTATTGGGAAAATATGCACTAATAAGGGGTAATTACAGCCATTAAGAGCATTTATTAGGAAATATTGTATTTTTCGGTTAGAATAAGCGCCTTTTTATAGAGTCGATTAGCGCTATAGTATTGAATAAGGAATTTCACATACATCAATACGTATCCATGATGGGCATCCTTTTCCGCGATTGTCTTACAAGTTTCCAAGTGGAAACCATATTGATGATGATGCAGATAGTTAGGTTCTTCAATCATAAAGGTAATCAATTGATATACTGCTTCAGACAAACAATCTGAATTTCTTTCCATTTCGTTATGAATCCTAGATGCTGCTTCAAGATTGTTTTGAAAAATATAAAGCATTGCTAGTTTTTGAAGGATGAGATTGTGAATTTCTTTTTCTGGTATGGAGAGATCTTTTGAATCATTATATGCCTGCACAAGGTAACTTTGTGCTGCTTCATACATACCGACAAGAAGGTAGGTAGCACCGATATTATAATTGACTGAGATGACGGCGGTAGAATCATCCAAATATCGGGTAAGACGTAAGGCACGGTTGTAGTATCGAAGCATCATCTTCATTTGATCAGGACTGGTGTAGGTTAAATTTGCGTAGGAAGAACCAAGCATCATAGAACTTTGATACATCCCCTTAACATTCCCAGTATCCGCGTATATTTGATAGGCAGAATTAAGATTATCAATTGCACTATAGTAGGAGCCATAGCGATAATAGGCAACCCCAAGTTGATGGTGAATCAAGCCGTAGTGATCAATCCGTTTATATTGGTTTAGAAATTCAATCTGTTCAAGGGTCGTAAATGTTTCCACCCGGGCTAAGACGTATGCTAAGCGTTGGTCTGTTGTCATGATATCAATGAAAGCTTGAAGATCATCAATATAGTGATTTTCACGATTGATATAATACAAGACTAAATGAGCATTAATCGTAGCTTTGGAGTAGAAACAAGATTGCGCGAGTGCTTGTAATTCATCATTAGCGACAGGGGATTCAAAATTAATTATACGATTCCAAAAATCTAGAGATAGCGTATTGAACCGTTCCAAAAGAATAGGATCATGGATTAAATCAATTCCAAGACAATCAAAAAGTAATATTAAAATTTCATCGCTAGGTGATACTTGATTTGATTCAATTTTAGAAAGATAAGAAACGGAACAAATTCCTTCCGCTAGAGCAGTTTGACTCATATACTGGTGTTGGCGTTCATTTTTTAAAAGTGTTCCAAGCATGATAACACCTCCTTAAATTAATTCTATCACAACTACAGTGGTCCAAAGGATGTTTTGTTAAGTGGTTGACAGATAAAACAGAAACGCATATGATAAGAATGAAATAAGAACCTTTAAAATTGTCCAGAGAGGCAAGCAAGGAGAGAGTATTAAACACTTATCATATGATGAGCCTCTTTTCGTGCGCGAGAAGGGGCTCTTTTCTATGAATGGAGGGAAATTATGGTGAAAATCGTTATGAATGGGTTAGAGATACAACGTGCAATAAATCGGATTGCATATGAAATTCTTGAACGGTATCAAGGTGTAGAAAATCTTGTCATCGTGGGAATTGAAACACGAGGGATTGATCTTGCGCAACGCATTGCGTCAAAGTTGGAAGCAATCGAAGGTCCAATACCTTGTATCAGTTTAAATATCCATCAATATCGAGATGATGTTATATCGAAAAAGAAAGTTACTCATTCGGATATTCTAGAAAACAAAAACATAGTACTTGTTGATGATGTTTTATATACGGGTCGAAGTGTTCGATCAGCAATGGATGCTATTATCGATTTAGGTCGTCCTGCTACAATTTCTCTCGCCATCCTCATTGACCGAGGCCATCGCGAGCTGCCGATTAGTGCAGATTTTATAGGTAAAAATATTCCCAGTTCACGTAAGGAACGAATATCCGTACAAACGATTGAAACGGATGGAAACGATTGCGTTTTACTAGAAACAAAATCATAACGAGAAGGAGATTATCATGGAAAATGTAATTATTGCTTTAGACTTTGAAAGTCCTCAAGAGGCTTTGGCATTTCTTGATTTATATGAAGATACATCATTATTTGTGAAGGTGGGTATGGAACTCTATTACCAAAGTGGACCTACAATTATTAGTGAAATTAAGAAACGTGGTCATAAAATATTTTTGGATTTAAAACTTCATGATATACCGAATACTGTCGAACGTACCATGCGTCGTTTAAAAACGATGGGTGTTGATATGACAAATGTTCATGCGGCCGGAGGCATGGAAATGATGGAAGCTGCACGTAAAGGATTTGGCGATACAGGAATTTTGATTGCCGTTACCCAACTTACATCAACTTCTGAAGCACAAATGCAACACGAGCAATTGGTTCATGCAACGTTGAATGATTCGGTTCTACACTATGCTGAATTAACCCAAAATGCAGGGCTAGATGGTGTTGTTTGTTCTCCCTTAGAAGTTCAAACGATACAAAAGACATGTGGAAAAGCGTTTTTAACGGTAACCCCTGGAATTCGTCCAAATAAATCAGACAATGGGGATCAAAAACGTGTTACAACTCCGGCGCAAGCAAAGAAAAATGGTTCAAGCTACATCGTCGTGGGAAGACCGATTACACAAGCAAAAGATCCTGTAGCAGCATATAAAGAAATCGTCAAAGAATGGGAGGAAGCATAATGATAACAGCAGAACGTATTGCACGAGACCTCTTGGAGGTTAAAGCAGTCACCTTAAGCCCGGATAATCTCTATACTTGGGCCAGTGGACTTCGAAGCCCTATATATTGTGATAATCGTATTACAATGAGTTATCCACACGTCCGTAAACATATTGCTGAATCGTTTGCGCAAGCAATTTCGCAAAAATATCCAGAGGTTGATTATATTGTAGGAACGGCGACAGCTGGAATTCCCCAAGCATGCTGGGTCGCTGATCTCCTGGACAAACCGATGGCATATGTACGCCCCAAGCCCAAAGACCACGGTAAAGGAAACCAAATTGAGGGCATGATCCCTAAAGGGTCCCGTGTGATTGTGATTGAAGATTTAATTTCAACGGGAGGGAGTTGTCTTCAAGTATGTGAGGTACTAAAAAAAGCTGAAATTGAAGTCCTAAGTGTTTATGCAGTATTCACGTATGAACTCAAGCAAGCAAAAAAGGCTTTTGAAGAAATAAATATACCACTCCATACGTTATCGAACTATTCAACATTAATACGGGTTGCGCGAGAAATGGATGCGATCACGGAGGCAAACTTAACATTATTACAAGATTGGTCTCAAGTTCCTGCATCATTTAAATAAAAGGGGAGCATGTCTACCCTCTCATCCGTTATAATGAACATAAGAGTCTTTAAAGAGGTGAAAACATGATTAAAATTGGCGATTTTTCAAAGTTATCACGATTAAGTATTCGTGTCTTACGTCATTATGATGAAATCGGTCTTTTGAAGCCGGTGATGATTGATGAACAAAATGGTTATCGGTTTTATGAAGAATGGCAATTGGAGCGTGCAAATCGAATCGTTGCATTGAAACAGATTGATTTAAATTTGGATACAATAAAAACTATTTTGGACCATGATGAAGATACCAGTCTCTTACTCGAGTACCTAAACGTTCAGGATTGTGTCATTACCGAGAAATTAGAAAAAGCACGTGAACAACAGCAACTTATCGATACAATGATCAAACAGTTAAACAGAGATCATCCGCTCGTTTATCAAATTATTCGAAAAGAGTATCCTTCACAAACAGTTGTGAGTTTAAGAAATACAATTCCGACGTATGAAGATGAAAGCATGTTATGGTCACAAATGATGGTAGAACTGGGTGATCAAACCTTGGATTATGCGAATCCTTGCAATGCCCGTGCAATCTTTCATGATGAAGAATACTGTGATCAAGACGTTGATGTAGAAGTGCAAATGAGTGTAAATAAAATGGGTCAGAACACCGATTGGATAAGATTTAAAACAACGCAAGCACAAGTGGTTGCATCAACAATCCTAAAAGGAAGTTATGAACAAGTAGGAGCGGTTAATGAGGCAATCCTACAGTGGGTACAGAATAATCATTATACCTTCGATGGTCCCATGTTTAATATCTATCTGGTTGGACCTAATGAGACTGAAGACCCCAATGAGTGGGTAACAGAAGTTTGTTTCCCAATAAAAAAACTTAGTATAAGAACAACTCCATGAGTTTGCTCTCGATACTAAGTTTTTTTTATTTCATAGATTTAAAAAGGTTAAGCCGTTCTTCATTATCAATATCATGATCTGAGATGCCTTGCAGCGGATTATCGGTATTAAATATCGCAATGACTTTATGTGCTTTAACCCATGTGAGTTCAGGATAATTTACGAGAAATAAATCATTGAGAGGCTTGGAATCGGTGTAATCTGTCAGCACTCGTTTCGATAAGTAACCATCTTTAAACAAATTAAAATCAACAATCCAAATATCATAATCATTATCTTTTAAACGTTGAATGATGCCATCACCCAAAGTCATGGCTTCTTCATATTTCAAGTAAAAATTTTTCTGTTCTTCAATCCGATTTATATCGAGATTATCCACCGGAACCGTAAAACGATCGAGAACAACATTAAATCCTTTAAGTATATAGAGACAATGACTGCGGTGTTCGCAGCTCATTTGATGATTATTGATAACGCGGTTAATTCTTTCCTGTAACATAATTATCACTCCTTTAATTATATTATACGCCACTATGTTTACTAAACAACACTGAAATTACGAAAACATTCGTTATACAATAAAACAAAGGTCAAATGTCAGTTTAAGTGGCTTTAACTTGATATTGTTGACCCATCTTAGGAATAAATACTGATTGTGGATAACATTCTTTTTTAAATAATTCCGGATCTTGTTTGATAAGTGGAAACGTATTGTAGTGCATCGGAATAAAACATTGAGATGTGATGATGGTTGTTGCCAGAGTGGCGTCTTGAATTCCCATCGTAAAATGATCACCAATAGGAAGACAGGCAATATCAACACTCCCAACAAGGGCCATATCGCTAAATAGCACAGTATCCCCTGCATGATAAAACCGTGTGATGCCATCATCAATAAGATAGCCTGCGGCAACTCCCATTGTTTTTCCTTCATAGGATGATGAATGAAGTGCTGGAATCATTTTAACAGACCCAAAGGAAAAGTTATGAGTACCACCGAGATTCATGCCAATACAGTCATATCCGCGATCTGTAAAAAAATCTGCGACTTCGACTATAGCGATAATTTGCGCTTGATTTTGGGTGGCGATGATTTCGGTATCGCCAATATGGTCATCGTGTGCATGGGTGAGTAGAATGGCATCGACTTGTATCGCTTGTACATCCGTAGGACATAAGGGATTCCCTGTAATAAAAGGGTCGATGATGATACGATACCCATTTTCAAAAATCAGTTCAAAACATGAATGACCGTGCCATATATAGTCCATAAATAGACCTCCTTTATTCTAGTGTATCACGATAGTGGGTGTAAGGGATGTGAAAGCGAAAATCATAGATAACGGCTTGCATAACCCAACAGTTAGGTGTATACTACTAATGAATTAGGTTAGCCTAATTATTAGAAAGAGGTATGCAATGACACCGAATCGTGAAGATTATATAAAAACAATTTACTCATGTAATGAGAAAAAAGAAAAGCTAACCAATAAGGAACTTGCTGAACGACTAGGCGTATCACCTGCTTCAACAAGCGAGATGGTCCGAAAATTGATAGAATCCAATCACGTAATTAAAGATAAACAATTAGGACTATCGTTGACCACAGAAGGAACACTTGAAGCAAAAACGCTTGTTCGCAAGCATCGCCTTTGGGAAGTGTTTTTAGTAGAGCATCTCGGTTATTCATGGACAGAAGTGCATGAAGATGCGGAGGTACTCGAACATGGCACATCGGAATTGCTAGCAGACCGATTGAATGAATTTTTGGGGTATCCTGAACATTGTCCTCATGGCAGTCGCATCTATGGCAATACAACAGCAGATATAAATCAGTCTGTTGCCTTAAGCACGCTAAAAAAAGGACAACGAGGCGTACTTGCGAAAGTTCGTGACCACGAAGAACTCTTAAAATACTTAGAACATGTGAAATTGAATTTAGGTGCTTCGTTTGAAGTTGTGGATGTTGATCCGTATGAAGGACCCCACCATATATTGATTGACAATCGTCATGTGCCGGTAAGTCATAAAGCATCACAAGAAATCTACGTAATATTAGATAGCGAGGAATAAAATGAAAAAAATATTAGCAGTTTTACTTGTTACACTCTTGGTACTAACAGGGTGTAAATCAACACCAAATGATAATCCATCGGCAGATCATGATGGAAAAATTAATGTTGTTGCGACAACAACAATGATCAAGGATTTAGTAGAAATCGTTGGGGGCGACAAAGTTGCCGTTAATGGAATGATGGTGGCGGGTGTTGATCCCCATTTATACAAAGCGAAACCAAGTGATGTTAAGGCAATTCAAGAAGCAGATATTGTAGCCTTTAATGGTGTACACTTAGAAGCGAAGCTTGATGATGTTCTATCAGGACTTGAAGGTTCCGGAAAAAATATTATTAAACTCGAAGATGCGCTTGAACCAAGTGATATCATCAATGATGAAGAACAAGGAGGACATGATCCTCATATATGGTTCGATGTGAATCTATGGAAAAAGAGTGCACAACATGTAGCGAATAAGCTTTCTGACTTTGATTCTGAAAATAAAGATTTTTACCAAACCAATGCAGCCAACTATATTACTGAGTTGAACGACATGGAAGGGTACATTAAAAATAGAATCGCAGAAATACCTGAAGAACAACGTGTCTTGGTAACAGCTCATGATGCATTTGCCTACTTCGGTCGTTACTTTGGGGTGCATGTGGAAGCGATCCAGGGGATCTCAACGCAATCTGAAGCTGGGATTGCAGATATTAATGATGTGTCAGATTTAATTGTAAGTCGCAAGATTAAAGCAATTTATACGGAATCAAGTGTTCCTAAGAAAACGATTGAATCATTACAAGCTGCCGTTAAAGATCGTGGCTTTGATGTTTCGATTGGGGGCGAAATTTATTCGGACTCCTTAAAAGAAGATACAAGTTATATCGAAACATATAAAATAAACGTTGATACAATTGTAGACAACTTAAAATAATTAAGAAAAGGGAGTGTGAATATGGCAGAGAAGGAATATGCAATTGAAGTTGAAGATTTGACGGTTACTTATGACGTTAAACCTGTTCTTTGGGATTGTGATGTCAAGTTTGAAAAAGGAAAGTTGACAGCAATCGTAGGGCCTAATGGTGCCGGAAAATCAACCATGATTAAAGCCATTATGGGGCTTCTAAAACCAATTTCAGGCAAAATTACAATAAATGGAAATAATAAAAATGAGGACTACAAAAATATTGCCTATGTCCCGCAAAGCGGAAGTGTTGACTGGGATTTTCCAGCAACCGTAGAAGATATTGTTCTCATGGGGCGTTATGGCCATATTGGTTGGATAAAACGACCACGTAAAGAAGACCGTGAAATCGCAAATGAGATGCTGGAACGCGTTGGGATGAGTGCTTACCGTAATCGGCAAATTAGTCAATTATCGGGAGGACAACAACAACGTGTGTTCCTTGCTCGCGCTTTAACACAGCAAGCTGAAATATACATTTTAGATGAGCCACTTAAGGGTGTCGACGTGAAGACGGAAGAAATACTAATGACACTTCTCAAAGAACTTGCTGCAATGGGAAAAACAGTTATTGTTGTTCACCACGACCTTACGAGCATTGAAGGGTACTTTGATAATATTGCGCTTGTGAATGTTAAACTTGTCGCATGGGGTCCTGTTCAAGATACCTTTACTCAAGAAAATCTTAAACTTACCTATCACACAGATGTAGGAGGTATCGTTAAATCATGATGAATGCAATTATAGATTTGTTCAGTAATTATACATTTCAAATCGTTGCACTCGGATCGATTGCGTTAGGGATTCTCACTGGAGTAACTGGAACGTTTGCAGTACTTCGAAAGCAAAGTTTATTAGGAGATAGTATTGCTCATTCGGCTTTAGCCGGAATTACCATGGCATTTATTATGACAGGTACAAAGAATACTGAAATTCTCCTCCTAGGAGCTTTGATTGCCGGATTACTCGCAACATTTATTATTAACTCAATCTCGAATAACACTCGAATTAATTTTGAGAGTGCAATGGCTTTGGTTATGTCGGTCTTCTTTGGAGTCGGGTTTATACTATTAACCCATATTCAAAAATTACCGGATTCCCAACAGGCCGGGTTAGAACGTTTTCTATTCGGTCAAGCTGCAACGATATTACAACGTGATGTTTATTTTGTTATCGGTGTCACTTTGATCGTTGTGATCATAATGCTCTTATTGTGGAAAGAGATTAAAGTATTCACGTTTGATCCGGTTTATGCACATTCAATTGGATTATCCACAAAATTTCTAAATATTGTGCTATCTGGATTTATTGTTGCCGCAATTATTATGGGAATTCAAATGGTTGGTGTGGTCTTAATGTCTGCATTGATTATTGCCCCTGCAGTGGCAGCACGTCAGTGGACCAATTCATTGACCGGTATGACGATTCTTGCTGCGGTTTTTGGCGCAATTTCAGGACTTGGAGGAACAATCGTAAGTTCTCTCATAAATAAATTTCCTACAGGTCCTGCAATCGTTGTAATCGCAAGCATAATTGTTATATTAAGCTTATTATTCGCACCGGGTCGAGGGATTCTTAATAAAGGCCTGCGACAACATCGAGCAAAACAAGCGTTTGAGGCGGATATGGCAATTATTAATCTATTAACACACCAACTGCTCGACATTGATGCTCACTTTACAAAAGAACAATTGCAGGATGCATGCATTATTGATCACCATCGTGAAGGGAAATCATTTGAACGTCTCTTTAATAATTTAAAAAAACGTCATATGGTTGAACGGGTTGATGATTCGATGTACTTTAAGTTAACCAAAGTCGCAAAATTAGAATATGAACAAAATCGAGGTGATCACGTATGACATTATCCATTCCAACACAAATTATGTTAATTGCTGTAGTGGTTGCATTGTCCTGTTCCCTACTTGGGGTATTTTTAGTTCTTAAAAAAATGGCTATGATGAGCGACGCAATTACGCACACGATTCTATTAGGAATTGTCATTGGGTTCTTTATTACCCATGATTTTAACTCGCCCTTATTAATTTTGGGAGCCTCTTTAACGGGGGTGCTTACGGTCTATCTTATTGAAATGCTTCAACGAACACGGCTGCTCTCTGAAGAGTCGTCTATTGGTGTAGTATTCCCACTATTATTTAGTATCGCGATTATTTTAATTACGCGTTATGCGGGTTCTGTTCATTTGGATACCGATGCAGTACTACTCGGTGAAATAGCCTTTGCACCATTTGATACAATGATGTTATTTGGTATGCAGTTACCGAAGAGTTTGGTTACGATGTCAATCATTTTAATTGTTGACCTACTCTTTGTTGTTATTTTCTTTAAAGAATTAAAACTTACAAGTTTTGATCCTCTACTTGCGGCAACACTCGGGTTTGCTCCCGTTCTGTTACACTATGCACTGATGACACTAATTTCAGTTACTGCGGTGGGTGCATTTAATGCAGTGGGTTCGGTTTTAGTAATCGCATTTATGATTGGACCTCCTATCACGGCGTTTCTATTAACCCATGATTTGGTCAAATTAATTTTGATCAGTTCAGGATTTGCAATTTTCAATGCAATTACCGGCTACCAATTCGCAAATTACTTTGATGTTTCGATAGCCGGAAGTATGGCCTTAATGACAGGAATTTCCTTTGGTGTGGTATTTTTATTCTCACCAAGAGAAGGGCTTATCTCTAATAAAATTCGTCGTCACCAACAAAAGAGTGAATTTGCAGAGTTAACGGTTCTCTTCCATCTCTATAATCACGAAGAAAGTGATGCAGAAGCAGAAGAAGCCGGGGTCTGGAGTATTTATGAACACCTCAATTGGTCACAAACAAAGATACAGAAAATTATTCAGAATTTAGAAATTAAAAAATATATTACGATTGATAAAGAGATTATTAAATTAACCAATCTCGGTCGTGAAGTAAGCATCAACCATGCCGAAAATATTTTTGACCGCTAGAAATAGCGGTTTTTTTCGTACATTGTTGTCACATATAAGACATATGAAGAAGGATTTGATATGATAAATGAGGTGATAAATATGGAACTATCAATATTAAATTGGATACAATCGTTAAGGACGCCGGGATTAGATCGCTTTTTTGCCGTCTTTACAACCTTAGGGGATCATGGTGAGTTGTGGCTCATTATTCTTTTGATTTTATTTGTAATGAAAAAAACGCGTAAAGTCGCAATATTAGGATTGATTGCACTTGTTGTAGAATTAATTCTCGTCAGTGGTGTAATTAAGCCGATTGTGATGCGTCCAAGACCGTTTTTTGTAAATCCTGTAGATTTAGTCGTACCTGCACCGCGAGGATCATCATTTCCTTCGGGCCATGCAGCGAGTTCATTTGCGGTTGTTATGACGCTTTATTTTAATAAGATTAAATATAAACCGGCATACGTTACGCTAGCGGTTATCATGGCATTTTCAAGACTCTATGTCTATGTACATTACCCTACAGATGTTTTGGTAGGAACTTTACTCGGTATCTTCATTGCTTATGAAGTTACAAAATACCAAAAGACAATCTTTAAAATCATGGATACCATTCTCATTAAAATTGGGATACGAAAAGAAATAGCACAATAAGTGCTATTTCTTTTTTTTATTCAAAAAAGGTTTGCATCAATGCTTCACGTCGAGAAAGATAACCCGTATCGGTTCGACTGGGATGGACGCGATGTGCTAAGAGAATGAGTGCGCGCTTTTGATCAAGGACGAGAAGCGGACCGGTAAAACCAGTATGAAAGCAGGCATTTGTATCCTTATAAACGTAACGATTCCATCCCAAAGAACGGGAGTCGATATCTGTTTGTTGGATTTGCTGGTAGGTTTCGGTTCGTAAGAGGGAAGGATTATGGGTTACCATGGCTTCCGCAAATTTTTCTATGTCTGAACGGGTGGCGAAAAGCCCCGCATTGCCTGCGATACCGCCACAGTTACGTGCTGTTTCATCGTGAACTATCCCCTGGATGAGTCCGTGTTTTTCAGTGAATTCGGAAGGGACACAAATATGACGATTTTCAGGATTAAAACTGGTATGTTTCATTTGAAGGGGTTTGAAGATTGCTTGTTCAAAGCTTAGATCAAGCGATTGATCAATAGCTTCAATAACATAACCTAAGATTAAAAAATTAATACAAGAATACACCATTGAGTCGTTAGGATTTCGTACAAGATCAAAACAGGTAATAACTGACTGATAAATCTCATTTTGATTCATATCATAGCGACCAGTGACACTAGGTGCAAGTCCTGAACGATGTAAGAGACAATGCCGGATGGTCATGTTCGCATTGCGGAAATGCGGGAGGATGGCCTGAATCGGAGTATCAAGGGTTATTTTACCCTCTTCACATAGTTGTAGGATTCGTGTAGTGGTAAAGAGTTTGGTAAGGGAAGCAATATCAAAACGATGTGATTCCATAAGGTCAGGGCCACCGTAGCTTACTTTACCGAAGGTTGCACGTGTCCAATTTTCATTTTCGTAAATTGCAATGGTTAATCCACTTACGAGACCATCCGCTACAATTTTTTGCGCAGCGTTAAAACACTCATCCATGGTTGAGTACCGACACAATATCTGAAGGTTTTTTTAGAATATGGTCAATATCATCCATACCGTCTGTAGAAATATTTCCCCAACTTGCAAGTCCGAAAGCCATCCCTGCTGCCTTAGCAGCTTGGTAATCAAAGAGGGTATCTCCAATATACAAAACACGATTGGGCAGGACATTGAGTTTTTCCGCACATACGAGTAGTGGTTCCGGGTGGGGTTTATGATGTTTGGTATCTCCGGATAGTACAACTCCTTCAAAATATGCATCAATACCAGTTGATACGACATCAATCTCATACTGATTCTTTTTCTTTGAAGAAGCGATTCCTTGTTTAACGCAACCATCGAGTTGCTTAATGACAGTATCTATTCCTTCAAAAAAAGAAGCAGGTTCAGGGTATTCATTTACATATTGAACCCACCGTGGATAGACTTCCTCAGAAATACCTAACTGTTTTAAAACACCCAAACCATCATAAGCTGTTAGAGGGACGAGTTCGTCAAAAGTCATAGACACGCCCAATTCCTCCTCAACAATTCTAATTAATGGGTAAATATTCATATCAAATGTGTTTACGACCGTACCATCAAGATCGTAGATAATTGCATCATAGTTCATATACTACCTCACTTTTAATACTATTATACAACAAGTTAAGAAACAAATACTGTGTGTTCTCATATCAAAATAAAGGAAGTCGAATTCAAACAGTGATTTTTGCTCATCAAATGCGTAACAGTATGAAATATATGAGAAAGGAGTGGGATGATTTCAATAAATTTGTAACGTATAATAGGATGGGAATGGAGTATATATGTATGAAAAAACTATTAACCGCAATACTTTGTCTCGTTTTATTAGCGGGATGTGCAACAAAAGAAGATACGCAAGATGTTCTTGAATCGAAAACCCTCACCGAAAAAGATGTAGAACTTCTAAAAAAACACGGACTTGAAGTTTCTGATACAAAAGAAATTAAAGTCGATAAAGATGGGAATATGATCTTTACCGTGGATCAAAAGGAAATTAAAGTACCATTCACCGTACTTGATGACAAAGATGCAGACAAGAAATTGACGCAAACTCTAAAGGACCACAAAGCAAAAGAAGAACCCAAAAAGGATACTTCTAAGAAAAATGAAGCTAAAGAAGCGTCTCCCAAAGATGCAAAAGAAGAACCTAAAAAAGCAACAGAAGTAAAAAAAGAAGAACCAACAACTGCGAAAGCACCTACTGTAACATATCGGGAAGCAAAGGATTATGAATCAATTGCTTATTCTGAAGAATATCGCGAAGATAATTCAATGAACAAAGGTGAAAGCTATGTTCAACAAGAGGGTGTTTACGGACAAAAAGAGATTGTATACAGCGTGAAAGTTGTGGATGGGATTGATTCGGAATGGACCGTGAAAAGTTCATCAGTTATTAAAAACCCTGTTAACAAGATTATCGTGAACGGTACTTACGAAAGTAAGGGGACAATCAGTGATGGTTATGCAACTGATGTATATGATCGAATCAATTCAAATCGTCGTGCAAAAGGTCTTGGGAATCTTGCATGGTCAAACAGTCTTTATAGTTCGGCACAAATAAGAGCAAAAGAAATTGCAGTATTATTCGAACACACACGTCCTAACGGACAATCAGTGTTGTCAATGGCGAGTGATATCAATGGTGAGAACATTGTATTCGGACCGATTGATATGGATTATTTAGTGAATCTATGGATGAATTCACCGGGTCATTATAGTAATATCATGAACGACTTCAATTATACGGCGACAGCGGTATATATTGAAGGTGGTTATGCATACGCTGTACAATTATTCGGTTATTAAGCAAAAAAACTGTATTTCCAACATCTGGAAATACAGTTTTTTTTGCGAGTATTCGTCTCGTCATTTCGAAATAAAGATTTGTGAAGGAGTTGGTCGATACCGGGGTCATAAGGATGCTCTTTATCTGAAAAATCAACAAGAACAAAACTTAGAACTGTAAAGTAATTGCAAGCAATGAACTAAATGTGATGAGTAATAAAATGAATCGGTTATATCCGAAATCGATTAGATTCCTTCTCTATTAGTTTGATTGCAACTTAATATGTTCAATTAATTGTTGTGCCTGGTCTGATGAAATTCGATAGACCTTGCGATCAACAACTAATTTGTCGTCTAAAACCCAAATCTTCATTTCAGACTGATCATTAAAATGAATATTCATACGATAAGTAAACTCGGGTTGACTCGTTTGGCGTGCATTACCCTTAATTTCGATTGATTTAAGGGCTGTGATACTATCCAAAATATGTGTTTCATCTTCGGTTGTTGTCTCCATCGTATCATTGATATATGTGATTGAACCAACTTCAGATTCATCAATTGCTTGGAGTTTTCCTTGTGAAAAATAATTAGGCAACCCCATCATCATTAAGACACCAATACAGACAATAAAGACAATGAGTCTCGATTTTTTTTTCATATTCCCACCTCTATCTCAATTATAACGGATTTGTTTAGCAAAATATTGCGGATAATAGAAATGTTATTTGAGGCACGGAAATAAAAAAATCACATGCTAGCAACGCTGCATATGATTGATTAAGTTATATTGGTGGAGATGGCGAGAGTCGAACTCGCGTCCAAGAAGTGTTCCACATTCGAATGTCTACAGTTTAGTCTGTTTCTAAATAATCAAAGTTCAAGCTCCAGACAAACCTTCCTTTGATGTGCTCTAAAATTTTCGTGGCATACACCGAGCAATGATGGCCCTTATTCTTTGTGAGTGAGTTGATATCGCTTGCCCAAAGACCAAACGCACGATATCAGGCTGCAGCGTTAAACGCTAATTAAGCAGCGAATTGTAAACTGTTGTTTCCAGTTAATTTTTTTTAGCTATTAGGTAGCAACTCCACTGCAATTCGAATCAAACAAAATCCTGTCGAAACCATGACATCCCCAGGACCATCATTATAACAATATTTCTTAAAAACTACAATCATTAGACGTCATGCTATCTCTTTTTAAAACCTCGAGGATAGTGTATTATAGATACAGAAATAGAGGGACAGATATCATGAATAGAGAAATTTTGAGAGATAAAAAACGGATTGTTGTGAAAGTGGGGTCATCATCGCTGACCCATAAAGAATCAGGAGATTTAAATTATCGTAAGCTGGAACAACTTGTTCGTGTTCTTGCAGACTTACGAAGCCAAGGGAAAGAAATTGTGCTTGTATCTTCGGGGGCACAAGCTGTAGGTCGAAAAGCTTTAAACCTTTCTCAAATACCTGATAAAATGGCACAAAAACAAGCCCTTGCGGCAATTGGTCAAGCGAAACTAATGATGACTTATCAACGACTGTTTGCAGAGTACAACCAAGTAGTTGCCCAAGTGCTGCTTACAAAACACACTATGTTTAAAGAAGAGAGTCGGGATAACGCTAAAAATACATTTCATGAGTTATTAGAAATGGGGGTTATTCCCATCGTTAATGAAAACGATACCGTCGCAACACATGAAATTGAATTTGGGGATAATGATCATCTGAGTGCATTTGTACTAGCGATGATTGATGCGGATTTACTTATTATTCTTTCAGATATTGATGGGTTTTATACGGACGATCCTTCCCGTAATGAAGCTGCAACATTGATTGATTATGTTGAGAAAATTGATGAACGACACTTACGGATGGGGAAAGAAACAAGTTCTTCAGCTGTAGGTACGGGTGGTATGAGTGCCAAAATCGATGCGGGTCGAATCGTAACAAGTTCTGGTGCTGATATGGTCTTGGCCAACGGGAATGATGTGAATGTTTTACATCAAATTCTTGATGGTGAGAAGGTAGGTACTTATTTTAAAGCAAATAAATCGGAGACGTTTGACTTAGAAGCTTATCTTTAGGAGGATGTATGAAAACAATAGGAATTAATGCAAAAACGGCAGCGCGTTCACTTGCCTTGCTGGATACGAAAACAAAAAACAAAGCGTTACAATTGATTGGAGAAAACTTGTTGAACGATGCGGAACACATTTTACAAGCAAATCAAAAAGACTTGGAAAAAGCAGATGCACAAGGAATCACAGGTGCACTTCGAGATCGATTGGTTTTAAATTTACCGCGCATTGAAGCAATGGTTAGTGGACTTCATGACTTAATTACTTTAGAAGATCCAATTGGAACAGTCTTAGAAGTCATTACCCCAGAGAATGGGTTGATCATTGAAAAAATAACGGTTCCTTTAGGGGTGATTGGTATTATTTATGAGTCAAGACCGAATGTAACCGTAGATGCTTTTGGGCTTTGTTTTAAAAGCGGTAATGCAGTTGTTTTAAAGGGTGGAAAGGAAGCCATCCATTCAAACATTGAATTAGAACGTATTATTCGTATGAGTTTAAAACATTTGAATATTGATCCCAACGTGATTCAAGTGATCCAAGATACTCGACGCGAAACAACTCATGCGTTGATGAAAATGCACGAATACATTGATGTGTTGATACCTCGTGGCAGTGCAGGACTTATTCGAACTGTGGTTGAACACAGCACGATTCCTGTAATTGAAACCGGTGCAGGGAATTGTCATATTTATGTTGATAAGGATGCGGATTTTGAAATGGCGTTGGAGATAATTGAGAACGCTAAGTGTCAACGTCTTGGGGTGTGCAATACGATGGAATCATTGGTTGTTCACGAGGCTATAGCGGCAGAATTCTTACCACTTCTATGCGATAGATTGCCTCAAGTTGTCTATCATGGGGACGAGAGTGCCTGTACGATGGTCGATGTAATGGTTCCCGCAACCGAAGCAGATTTTGGGAAAGAATATTTAGATTTAGCGATGTCTGTGAAAGTGGTTGAGAGTATCGATGAAGCTATTCAACACATCAATCACTATAACACCAAGCATTCGGAGGCTATTATTACTATGAATTCCGAAACAGCCAATCGCTTTACCCACGAGATTGATGCATCTACCGTTTATGTGAATGCTTCAACACGCTTTACAGACGGCTCTCAATTTGGTTTTGGTGCTGAGATTGGTATTAGTACTCAAAAACTTCATGCAAGAGGCCCTATGGGCTTAAAACAGCTTACATCATATAAATATATTGTAAAGGGAAAGGGTCAGACACGTGTCTGACCCTTTTATGTATTATTTATCGAGTGTGGTCATTAATGAACGATCATAGAATGTACTACGACGTGAGAGTTCATCATTAAAGACTTTAAGCCCATCTCGTTCAATTAAGGTTTCGGTATCGGAAAAGAGATTTGTACCTAATCCAAGACGATTACCTTCAATTTCTACACCCATTGCGGAAAGCGTAGTAGGGAAGAAATCAACGGGAGCATACGAACGATTTTGTGTTTTAAGAGCTTTTTTAGGAGCATTAAGGATTAAATTAAAGACTGTACGTTGGTAACTTGAATCAAAGTTTTCAAAAAACTTTGTATCCATACTCAAGTGGTCGCCAGTTATAAGAATTGTTGTATCTTTATAGAAAGGTTGTGCTTGGATCCAACGTACAAACTTAACGGTTTCAGCTTGAGAGAATTGAATCACATTTGCATATTGTGATTCGTGTGGTGTTGGAGCCCCTTCTTGTAGGTAGCCATCAGGGAAGTGTGTGTCTGCTGTTTCCATCGTGAAATTGAAAGGTTTACCTGTTTTTGAAAGACGTGTAAGTTCTTCCTGAGCAAATGCATAGAGCTTCTCATCCTCATAACCCCACCATACTTCATAATCTTGAGGGATTAACCCTTCTTGACGTGCGTAATTCACATCAAAGATTTTAAAATCACCATGTGAGGAGAAATAGGTAGTGAGACCGCCAAAATCTGCATCGGCCCCAAACATAATTGTTTGCTCGTACCCTTGGTCATGCAAGATATCGCCAATTGCGCGAGCGCCAGGTAAGAAATATCCTGATTTACCGTAATCTTGTCCTTCTGCTGGGACTTTCAAGGGAATACCCATTCCCATATTAACCATTGCCGCTACAGACCAACCGGAGCCATATGTTTGATAAGGACCGCCAAATAAATCGTTATGTGAAAAGCTGATTCCTTCCTTCGCAAGTTCTGTCAGTTCAGGCATTAAGTTTGTATCCATATAGCCACCCAGTTCTTTAGGAAGGTATGAGTTTTCTACGGATTCAACATAAATATGAATGAGATTGCGTTTCTTTTCAGGGAAATGAAGAATATCATCAGTTGGTTCGACATAATTAGACTCGATATAAGGCGATTTGCTCGCCACAGACGTAGCAACCTCGTTGAGCTTTAAGCGACGAATACCAAAGACGGTTCCTCCTAACGCAAAGACGACGCCGAGGATCACAACTGTATATCGAAACTGTCGTGCAGTTACGATATCACGTCGATGTTTTTTAAAAATATGGATATCACGTTTGTTAAGTAAAGCGATGATAAAGACAATACCGACTAAGATTGTCTTGAAAATTGGTTTTAGCAGTTCTTGCATTACATTTCCACCGGTTCCTTTTACGGGTGAAATTAGATTAAAGATGAATTGTTCAGGCGTTAATTCACCGAAGAATGCTGTAAACCAAGTAGAAAAAAAGAAAAATGCAGCACCAATAATCACTGCAAGCACAACTAAAACATTGCCGATCCGGTGTTTTGGGGTGCGAACATAATCACCAGGAATAAAAATAATTGTATTGTTAATTAAAGCGTGTAGAAACATAAAGAATAGACCAAAAGGCAGGGCTACTAAGATGTATTTTAAGGCAAATTTCCAAGTATAGGCATGGCTAAGGAGTACTTGCGGTTTTTCTAAGCCAAAGCGAATGAATAGAACTGTAAGAATATTGACAATAATACCATATCCTATTATATTCACCCAAAGGTGCTGTTGTTTGTGCTCTTGATTCATAAGCACTTTGCTTAATCCACCAAAGAGAAAAGCAACTAAAAGATAAGTTAAAATTTGAATGATCATATGAATACCTCGAATCTTTCTAAATCAAGGATACAATATGCGGCAAGTGCTTACAAGTTGAATTGTAAGATTGAACAAAAAAAGAGCCGTTTGGCTCTTATCCTTGCTTATCTTTTAGAATGGTAGCATGTGCAGCGGCATGGATTGCTTCACTAAATCCATGAGCATCCAGAGCACGAACACCTTCGATGGTTGTTCCTCCCGGAGAGCAGACACGATCTACTAAGACATCGGCAGGAACACCGCTTGCCCTTAAATAATCAGCACTACCGGATACTGCAGCACAAGTAATTTTAAGTGCTGTATCATAGTCAAAACCTTCATCTAAAACGGATTTGGCGAGGTCATCAATAAATTTAAAAACAAAGGCAGGGGAACTTCCTGCAATGCCGATAAACCCGCTAAATTGCGATTCTTCAAGAGCAACAAACCCTCCAAGTTTCTCAAAAATAGACTCAACTGTGCGCAATACAGGAACGGTAACTAGATCGTTTTGACACATCGCGGAAATACCGCGTTGAATTGCGACATTCAAATTAGGCATAACTCGAATAATTGGCATCCGTCCTGAGAGTACTTCAATATCCGCAATCGTTTTCTTTGCGGCAATCGATACAAGCGTCTGTTGGTCGAGTACTGGTTTAATTTCGGTGAGAACGGTCTCAAACATCTCCGGTTTTACGGAAAGAAAGAGAATATCGACAGCCTGAGCACAGTCACTATTCGAAGTACAGGCATGAACTCCGAGAAGGTCTGCTTTTTCACAGGTCGATGAATACGTACGACCGCTGATGTAGATGGAATCTTTGTCTTCGATTCCGTTAATAATTGCGCTGGCCATATTGCCAACACCAATAAAACCTATTTTCATGATTTCACCTCGTATTTGTTAGAAAAGATTTTCTTTGTACATAATGCGTTGTAATTCTAAAACCCATTTTTTAAATTCGGTAAAGTAGGCATCGTTCTTTAATAATTGAGGACGATAGATTTCACCGTAAACACCCTGCTCATAACGGTTGCGGACATTATGGTTTGCCTGTGTAGGCGCGATATCCTCGATACAATTGACACGGTATGTTAAGTCAGCATCAGCGGTACAAATATAAATGCTGGCCGGATCAACAATATTCATGGTTGATAACTTATCAAGTGTTAAAAAGGTTTGACCTTCGAGTTGAGGCATATAGTAGCGCAAAATATGTTGAACCAAAAACGTATGCAGTGATAAATCAAAATCATCGCCGATTAACGTACTTCCCATTAATGCATCAAACAAAGCAAAGGTCTTATTAATAAAATCATAGGGACCTGATGGGAAATCACTATAGGGAATAATATAATTACCCTCAATGCCGCGTTTCACTACTTTGAGTTCATAATCCCACAATTCTCGGGCAACATGTTTAAAACTGTATCGTGCTTCGACCACGTTGGGGAAAAGCGTCGTAAGCATTTGGCTAAGTATGGGTTCTGCTTTTTCAAAGGCCAACTTACCAAGCGGTTCATGGGTTCCTGTGAATGGAGTCAAATTACTATCTGAAAAAAAATTAAAGTGCTTTTGATGATCATAATACGGTTCAACAGCGATATGCATGCGTCGTATAAACATACACACATCAAGTAGCGTATATTTAATGGCGATATTGTAAACCGCTTGTCGTTCAATGATAAAATTCAAAATTGATAACATAGTGTGATCACCATAATACGTATCATATAAATTTTGAATGATTGGTATATCTTTGGTAAGAATCATCCCTTTTCCAAATGAGAAATCAGTTGGTGATGCAGTAAAAATAATGATTGCACGATTATTAATACGTTTAAATAAACTTTCACTCACAATTTCTTGGTACGAGTCAAAAACAATTTCATAAACAAATATCTGGCCATCGAGCACGATTTCATAAGCAAGAACCATATTTTCTTGTGCAAAAATTCGATAATGACGTTTTACTTCTTGGCGCAAATCAAAAGCAGTTATATCAGGATGCTCGTATTTCGGTTTATCGCGTGTTTCAAGTAAGTAATTTAAATAGAGACCATTATTCATTTTTCTTAAAAACGCGAAGGAAAGAAGAAGTGATGATTTCCCTGAGGCATTATCACCGTAGAAATAGATGCGCGGTTTTACAGAACCGCGCTTGTTTTTAAATTCAATTCGCAAATCTTTATAACATCTAAAATTCTTTAGAGTTAGACTTCCAAACATCCAGAGACCTCACTAGTTTAAGTATTTATCCATCCAGTTGGTAATTTCCTCAAGACGTTTAACACGAGCCTTTGGTTTACCAGTACGTGAAAGATCGTGGTTTTCCCCACGTAACCAAACAAAGCGTGTATCAACCCCATTTTCTTTAATATAGGTGAAGAACTGCATAGCTTGTTCAATCGGACAGCGATAGTCTTCATCAGAGTGAATGAAGAGTAACGGTGTTTTCACGTTGCGAGCATATTTAAGCGGCGATTGTTGCCACATTTTTTCAGTATCATTAAGAGGATCAGCAGCCGTTTGGTCATCTGCAAAGTAGAAACCAATATCTGACGTACCATAGAACGAAATCCAGTTAGAAATCGAACGTTGGGTTGCGGCACACTTGAAACGATCGGTATGACCAACAATCCAGTTTGTCATAAAGCCACCATAAGAACCACCGGTAACACCAACACGATTTCGATCAATCGCGTAACGATCGAGGACAATATCGGTGAATGTCATTAAATCATCGTAATCGACACCACCATATTGACCAAAGATATCCATAAATTCATGACCGTAGCAATCACCACCACGAGGGTTGGTGAAGAAAACGATATAACCGCGATTTGCCCAAGCTTGCATCTCATGGTAAAAGACATCAGAATAAATTGTTTTAGGACCACCATGAATATCTAAAATAGCTGGGTAGGATTTGGAAGCATCATAATTCTGAGGTAACAAGACCCAACCATCAAGAAGTTGACCATCATTTGTATATTCGAAATGTTCAGGTTTTGCGATGTATTTTCCTTCGAGTGCTGCTTGGTTGAAAGTGGAAACTGGTGTTACTGTATTATGTTCTAAATCGAGACGGTAAAGTTCTTGAAGGGTGTTGTTGTAAAGACCAATACCATAAAATGCATCATCATACTTAACCCAACCATCAAGACTACCGGGTGCATCAAAGGCGCGTTCGATGGAAGAACCATCAAAAGCATAGAGGACGGTGCGATCACGATACGTTCCCACAAAGTAATATACTTCGTCAACAACACGATCTGTTACAGAACCGGCATAGCGAACATCGCTCCCTACTGAACCCCAACCGCTGAGACCAAAGTCTTGGACTTTAATCAGTGCGTCATGTGTAACTTGATAGAGATCGCTGTTTTGATTGATACCGTGTTCTTTGAGTGTACTTCCCATTGCATAGACGGTATCGTTAAGGATAAATGCTTTGCTGAAAGAATAGTCGTGTTTACTATAAAGTAACGTTTCTTCACCTTTTGTAAGATCGTAAAGATACAAATCTTGGTAAAAATCTGGTTTTCCTGACGCAACTTCGCGGGCATAAATTAAGCGTTGTCCTTCTTTATCAAAATGGTAAAGGGAGATGTCTTCATCTTTGCCGCAAAGTGGGTGGTACGCGTCTTTATCAATAGTGTAAATGAATAATTGACTGCGTTTAGCTTGATTAAAACCACCACCGTTTGAATAGAAAGGAATTTCTTCAAAGGTTTCAAAATAGGTATCGGCTTCTAATTGGGTATTGTAGCTTGAACGGGCTTCGTCATCGCCATCAAGATAGACATGATCACCAACATTTAAATTACCCGAAATTAATAAATGATTATCATCAATACATTTGAGCGAACCTACTGGGAATTTAAATGTATAAGCATGTGTAAGTTCTCCTGATTCTAAATGATAACGATAAAAGACGGATTTCTTGGCTTTTACAGAATTTTTTTCAGACTCTGAGCGTGCAAGTGGGAGTAGAATGGAATCATCTGTTTCCCAAAAATAACGTGAATCATTACCTAAATCAAAAATGCGTTTATGTGTTGATCCATCAGAAAGATATAAATCATGAACATAATCGTTTTCGTCATAGCGTGCGCGGGACTTAATAAAAGCCATGTGTTTCTTAGCAGGACTTGTAGTAAGTGAGGCCAAATAAGTAAATTCTAAAAAATCTTTTAATTCTAATTTTTTCATATGTTTCACTCCTTTTTAGAATTATATCACAATCGTGCTTATGAGAACGGATTAAGCGTAAAAAAAGAAGTTGGTGTATCCAACTTCTTTTTTGTGCAAATAAATAGGGTTGTTTTAAGAAACCCGTTTAGATTTTTGTTCTTTTAAAGGAATAAACAGACGTAAAACTGGTACCATAACGGCAGCTACGATACCGACTGCGAATCCAGTGTTATATAGATTCATACCAGCGTGCAGCGAACCGGAATTCAAGACTACCGATGAATTAATAAATCCTGCGAGGACTCCCCATATAAAACCGAAATCGCCGGCAATTGGGGCGAGTGCTGTACTGAATAAAGCCCCTAATAAGACTGCTGGTTCATCTAAAGACCAACTTTTGGTGAGGCCACCAATATAAATACCGATAAAAATCGGTGTAATATTACGCCAGTGCTTTCCAGCACCTGAAAAACCAACAATCGTCAAAATACCACCTACTGTCGGACCATTTAGCGCACCCTTTGCAATGACAAGAACGAAGAATAAGGCAAGAAACCCATTAACAGACATATTGATTAAAACAGCACCTAAACCATATTTTTTATAAAAGTCATTATCGCCATGACCGGTCTCGCGCAATAATTGATGATATTTAGAAAAAGCATTGTGATCACTCAGCCATCCAATATAGAAGAGAAGAAGGAATAGGATTGAGAGCACAATTGCGCAGGGAATTGTGTACTGAGTTGTTACGATAAGTCGTTTATAAGGAACATAACCATAGGACTTCATAACAGAAACATAAAGCGTACTCATAATACCTATAGCAAAACCAATATTAGCGAGACTGTAGCCATCATGAACTTTATAGAGCGAACGTGCTACAGGTTTAATGGTAAAGCCAATGGATAAACCTACAGAAATACTAAGGAATAAGCGAAGTGAGAGGGGGAGGTTTACCACAAACATCAATTCGCTTACAATCGGAGAAAAGCTGGTCGCCAAAAGCGACATATGGACAATATCTTTGTAGGGTTCTTTTGTAACCAAGGCATAAAGATATGTCCCTACGAGAATCGGAATAATGTTGACAATGTTTTTACCAAACAATCCGAAACTTAACATAAGCATAATGGAGGCAATAACCGAACCCGAAAATTCGGTCTCAGAATACATAATGATTATTACGGAAACAAGTGTAATGAGGCCTGCATTAAAAAGAGCTGCTCCAACGCCACCTATTGCGAAATAATCGGTAATTAAAATATCTGACTGAACAATGATTTGAATCATCCCTGAAAAAATTGCGTGCGGGGTATCAATAACAAAAGCAGAGCCAATAAGTAAAATACTTAAATATAAGAAAAGCCGGTTTGTTTGATTACGCATAAATCACTTCCTTTTTCATAAATATAACTTAAATATTCTTAAATAAAAAGCATTATATGAATAAAAGAACACCCATAAAACAATAAAAGAACGCTTACGCGTTCTAAAAAATTTTACTGGGAAGGCTCATCGTCAATTAGATTTCGAATATCGAGCATTTTTTGATCTGTTTTCGCAATCGTCTCAGCACAGTCAAAGAGTGCTTCTGAAACGGACTCAATATGGCGATGATCTTTTTTATAACGGATTTCATGTTCTAACGAAGCCCAAAAGTCCATTGCAATGGTTCGAATTTGAATTTCAACTTTGGCACCGTGTTTACCATCGGACAAAAATACAGGAACTTCTACAATCATATGAAGACTGCGATAACCATTGTCTTTAGGGAAACGGATATAATCTTTGATTTCGATAACACGAATATCGTCTTGTTTCGAAATCATATCTGCAACAATATAGATATCATCAATATAGGAACAAATAACGCGGACGCCAGCGACATCGTTAAGATATAGAGGAATCGATTCTACATTCAAAGGAACTTGAAGACGCAGCAGTTTTTCCACAATACTTTGCGGTTTTTTGACACGTGACTTGATGGTAGTAATGGGATTTCGGGGTGTGAGGGTTCCCAATTCCTTATCCAAGATTTCTAACTTTGTCGTGATTTCGCGTACGGCGCAATCATATAAAAGCATAAGTGCAATAAAGTTTTTGGTTTGATTGACAAAATCAGTAGGCACTTTAAATTTTTGATTGTTAATAATAACTTCATTTCGTGACATAAGCTCACCTCATAATATATTTTAGCATAAAATATTAAAAGTCTATGATATCTAAAAGAAAGTGAAAAAAAAGAGGGTTACCCCTCTATAATTGTGACGTCGTATTTTGGTTCATCACGTTCTTGATCGAATGTGATGCTGAGGTCTTTATCGGCAAAAAACCAATCATCTGATTTTTCAACGTAAAAGTTAATACCTTCAACTTTAATCATTTTTAAAGGTCGGCTTGGTTCCATAATTGCAAGTGCAAAGGAAAATCCCCCGTGTGGTCCATAGACCTTTCCAAAAAATTTAACGCTGTCGTTTTCTTTAAGATTAAGTTCGCGAATATACCATTCTGCTGCTTCTTTTGATACTTCTAATTTCATGATGTCACCTCTTTTAATAATGTTATCACACTCTGGGGGGATAATTGTAGAATATGCCTACTCGCGATAGGTTGCCATCAAGTCTTTAAACATCTCTGCAGTACTTGGGGGTGTAAATGATACGGCATTTGCACCTGCTTGAATTGTCATCCGACATGATTCTTCGGTCGGCCCTCCAGTAGCAATAATCGGGACTTCAGGAAATTTTTTACGAATTGCCGCAACCACTTCAGGGGTGCGTGCAGCTGCAGAGACATTGAGAATTGCTGCGCCCGCGTCAAGACGTGCTTGAATATCTTCATCCTCATTTAATATAGTAATAATAATTGGAATTTCAATTGCTTGCTTTACGAGCCGAATTAATTTATTTGTAGTAGGGGCATTGAGCACAACGCCAGTAGCACCTTGCTGTTCAGCATCTACTGCAAGTCCTACAACTCTTAGTCCTCGCGTAGTTCCCCCACCGATACCTGAAAAAACAGGAACATCCGCAACGTTTTTAATGGCGTGAGTAATAATGGGCTGCGGTGTAAAGGGATAAATAGCGATTACTGCATCTGCATTGCAATTACGAATAATCGCGACATCGGTTGTGAATAAAAAAGATTTTACCGTACGACCAAATAGTTTTATTCCGCTGGCCTCTTGAATGGATTCCGGTACACGAATAATGTGAGATCTTAAATTTCCGTTATATTCTGGAACAAACATAATTTCCTCCTATATGAGGCGTTTTTCAAAACCGCCATCTACTTTTAAATTCTTTGTGACGATGATAAATGCATCGGGGTCATGTTTTCGAATTAGTTGCTTTAGTTCAACTACCTCGCTTTGAGCAACAATGGTGACAAATACATCCATTTGGCTGCCGGTATATGCGCCGTATCCGTCCCAATAAGTTACACCACGATGAATTACATCGATAATTTCTCGTTTGATCTGCTTGTTTTTTGTATAGACCATAACACTTACTTCAATATTGTGTTCATGAAATTTATCAAGGCAGAACGAGAAAATGAATGAGTAAACAAGGGAATATAATGCGGTTTGAGCATTATAGACAATTAAACAGATTAAATAAATTGAGCAGTTAACCATGAGGTATAAAGATCCCAAACTTCCTTTCTTCTTTTGGGATAAATAGAATCCAATGACATCAAGGCCACCGGAAGAACCTTTAGCGCGATAGGACAAAGAAGCACCGAAGGCGCCGAGAACGGCAGCGATAATTATTGAAATAAAAACGTCGTCTACAATCGGTTGATTGAGCACAGGAATTAATGTAAAACAGATTGCTTGTGTTACAATAGTTACAAGTGTATAGCGCACAAATGAATGTGAAAACTTGAACCATGCGAATATAAGCAAAGGAATATTTAAGAATAAGTTTACAATCCCAGCAATATCAAATGCGAACTCAAATTTAAATAAGTATTGAATGGCATCACGCAAGAGTTGTGCGATTCCGACCATTCCACCATTATAAATTTGGGCAGGGATAATAAACAAATTTACAGAGAGGGCAAACATAATTGCGCCGGTAATACAGAGTAAATAATTTTTTGTTTTTTTCATAATTCAATTATAACAAAATCTCTTGATGAAGAGTATTGTTTCTTTATGAAAGAATTCGCGGTAAAAAGTACAAAAATCAGAAATATGAGGGGTTCTTATGAGTTTTAAAATTCGAAAAGCAACATCGCATGATTTGGATACAATTATGACGATTATCATTCAAGCTCAAGAAATGTTTTTGGCAAAGGGTATTGATCAATGGCAGAACGGTTATCCAAACCGGGAAACGATTCAAGATGATATTCAGAACGGAACCAGTTATTGTATTATAAAAAATGAAACCGTTGTTGGAACGTTTATGCTTCAACTGGGCAATGATGAAAATTATGATACGATAGATGGTGGTGATTGGCATGAAGAAGGGCCTTATGCTGTGGTACACCGTATTGCAGTAGATTGTCGATATCATGGCCAAAAGATTGCATTTCAAGCGCTAAAGGAAGTAGAAACACTTTGCGGAATAATTGGTTATTCGGTAATTAGAATGGATACACACAAAGACAATCTTGCTATGAATTCACTGTTGTTGAAAACAGGATACCAACTTTGTGGTAAAATAACTTTAAAAGATGGGGGCGAACGACTCGCGTATGACAAAAAAATATAAAATAATTGATTGGCACTGTGATGTTTTATTCAAACTTCAACAGGATCCAAATCTCAATTTTCAAAATTCAAGTAAACTTGACGTAAACTATGAAAAACTTAAAGCCAGCAATACTAAAGTTCAAGCAATGGCAATTTTTATTGATCCAGATTTAAATGTAGACCATAAGTATGAAATTGCTTTGGAACAGATTGAAGCATATAAAACACGTGTGTTAACAACACCAGGAATAACTCAGATTAAGGCGTTTCATGAAATTGAGTTATTAAAAGATGACGAAATTGGTACCTTCTTAACTTTAGAAGGACTTGATTGTGTGGGAAACGATATGAATAAAGTGAAACACCTTCTTGATGAAGGTGTGTTGTCGATTGGAATGACATGGAATGATGCAAACCTTGCTTGCGATGGGATTGGTGAACCCCGTGGAGCAGGACTTACCGCATTTGGATTCAACGTTGTGGAAGAGATGAATGCTCGGAACTTATTTGTTGATGTATCGCACATTAGCCTAAAAGGCTTTGATGATGTTCTTAACAATGCGAAACATGTTATCGCAAGTCATTCGAATGCTAAGGCGATTGCGAAACACCGTCGTAATCTCAGCGATAATCAAATTCGACGCATGATTGAACGGGACGCACCGATTCATGTGGTCTATTATGATGCATTTGTTAAGGATGATGATGAAGAAACAGTGATTGGAGATCTGATTCGTCATATCGAATATTTGAACCAAATTGGTTGTGGTAGTCGGTTGGGATTAGGATCAGACTTTGATGGTATTGAAACGAAGATAAAACATCTGGAAGATGCATCGAAAACACAAAATTTATTAATTGAAATTGAAGCGGTTCTCGGAGAAGAATTTACAAACGGGATTGCTTATGATAACTTTATTAATTATGTTAAGCACAAGATGATGTAAAGGAGAACAAAATTAAAATGGAAATCTTTAATACACGATCATTAACACAAAAACAACGATTCAATGTAGCGCTTCTAGTGGGGCTGATATCCGCTGTAGTACTCGGAATTGTATCTGGAATATTTCGAAATAAGGTAGCTAATTTTTCACTCATAATAGTAGGGGTTGGATATCTTATTGCGTTTGCAATTCGGAAATTCGGACGCGGTGTGCAAGTGAAATTTTCGATTGCAGCCGCAATATTTACATTTGTTGCAATTGTTATGAGTGATGTTGTTACAGTGATGGGGGTAGCGGGTCTCTTTGACTTAAGCAGTTATCAAATTATTTTTAAATATGCAGCACAAAATGAAATTCATTCCGTATTGTGGATTGCATATAGACTTCTTGCACTTTATATTAGTTACAATTATTCGAGGATTATTTAATGGATGGTAGAGAGACGATTGCAACCATAAATCTCGATAATCTTTCGCACAATATAAAAGAAATCCAAACAGTGACCGGAAAGTCGCTTTTTGGTGTTGTTAAGGCAAATGCATACGGTCATGGTGATGTTGAATGCAGTCGCATCATGATTCGTGAAAAGCTTCCGTTTATATGTGTTTCTTCCATTGATGAAGCACAGCACTTAACACGTAATGGCATCAAACACGATATTCTTATCTTTAGTTACGTCGATCCTGCGGTTATTGCACAAATAGATTGTGATCAATATATTTACACTATTCCATCGCTTGCGTGGTTCCAACAAATGCAAACTTATGATTTAAAAGTTCGATTACATCTCGAAATCAATGCCGGGATGAACCGTATCGGGGTTAAAGATGAGCGAGAAATTCAAGCGATTTTATCAAGTGATTACAAAATTGAAGGGATCTATACACATTTTCCAAGTCCAGAAAACCTGGAAAAAGGACGCATTCAACTCAAACATTTCGAGGAGATTGTCAAACGTTCACAACACACCTTTGATTGGGTTCATGTAGGGAATGCTCCGGTATCCTTAATAAAAGAAAGCACAATAATTAATGGTTTTCGTATGGGTTTAGCGATTTATGGGTATCGCGTTGATATTCCAACCTTAAAGCCTGTTTTATCACTTAATTCTAAGGTGCTACACATTGATAGTGTAGAACCAGGTGAAACAATTGGCTATGATTATACCTATTCTGTTAAGTCAAAGGAGCGATTTGGTACTATGCCCATAGGGTATGCGGATTGTTTCGACGTAAGAAATGCAACTGTCCCTGTTTTTATAAATGGAAAAGCATATCCAATTGTTGGCAAAATTTGTATGGACCAAACGATGATTCACATTGATGAAACTGTTAAATTAGGTGATGATGTTGAAATCATTGGTCCACATCGGACGTGTGAGTTTATTGAAAGTAAAACTGGGATTTCAAAGTATATCCAGCTTTCTACATTAAGTAATCGCATTACCCGCGTTTATCGTGAAGGTGATGCCATTGTACATATTGAAAAACGCAAATAAAAAAGAGGGTTTTAGCTGATGCTAGAAATCCTCTTTTTTAGATTGTGTTTAAAACATAGGCTTTAATTTGACTGAAAGAAAACAAGGTAAGACCCTCGTAATTCCCATCACGCCGACGGTGGTTAAACCAAATTGCATCCCATCCAACATTACGGGCGCCCATGATATCATTAGGCAGCGAGTCGCCAATCATAATAAATTCACCTGGATACTGATTTTCGATGAATTTAAAAATCTCTTTAGAAGGTTTATAGTGACCGATATCTCCAGAAACGATAATGCGTGAGGTGGGTAAATGGGTCTCTAAGTCTAAGGCTTTAACCTTCTTCCATTGGTGATCAGAAGGGCCATTGGTAAGTATGAAAAACGGGATACCATTCTGATTTAGGGCATTGAAAGCAACCTGGATATCGGGATGTAATTCTAAATGATCAAGGTGGTATGCGTAACGTGCTTGAAAGAAATCCGCTTCTCGATCATTCATTAAAATTCCGCGATTTTCCAGTGGCTTCTGGATGCGTAATCGTCTCATTAATTCATTCGTCATAGAACCATTTTGTGTAGACTCAAAAACAGAATCACTATAGAGGCGACTTTCTTTATAGAGAGCGGGGATATCATTGATAGTCGAGAACCCAGATTCCTCTAAGGCTTTTTTAAAAGGGATGAGCTGATCATAAATCGTATCATCCATATCAAATACAAATGTTTTCATAAAACCCTCCCAATACGATTAATTATAGATTATTCTCGTTCAAATTGATAGATTATAAAATAAGCGTGAAGACAACTCATTCGGTAAGATTATATGCTTGAAAATATTTGATTTAAAAATAACTGTCATAGCATTGAAAAATCATTCTCAGCACTGAAGGAATTCCCGATACTTTTGCAGTTAGAGAAATGTTATAACTCGGCCATATATCATTGATTTTTATCAACTAAATATTATTGGATTGGCAAGTGTCCATAATTCCTTTATACCATCGTGGTGTCTCAGAAGTATAATTATTAAAATCGGCGGTTGAGCGCATCGCGTGATATTGCATTGTTTTAACTTCATTACTTCCGAATGATTCGGCCCAAAGAATCGAATTGATTGATGAGAATGCAATGATTACTTTAGCAGTATTCCAAAAATCGTTTGGAATATCAAAATCAAAAAATCCATCAATAATCCCTGAGGCGTAAAAAGGAGCAATCTCAGCATCAAACATTTGTACTTTTTCTATAAATTGGTAAGGATGTTCATATTTGCAACGATTAAAATCGATTACGCCCAAATGATGAGTAGGGGTCCAAACGAGGTTACCATGATGGTAATCATTATGGGTTAAAACAAAATCATGTTGTTTTAGTACTGAAAGGTTTTCGCTAATAAAATCTAATATATTTGTGTCATTTGTAATACGAAGTCTATGATTGCGATATCGGTTTAATGTAAGGTTGATTTTTTCAATCATGGTATCGGCTTGAGAAGGGATGAAATCCACACTTTGTAATTCACTTAAAACGTACCCTGTGTTGATTCCGAGTTGATACTGCTGTTCATTGGTTAAGGTTTCTAGATGAGAAGCAAGGGGAATTCCGGGGATGAAACTAGTAATAATATATGAGAAAGTATCAATTGTGCCAACATGTAACGCTTTAGATAGGATGGCATAATCACTATCGAATTGATGCATACGCTCGTACATAGTCTCAAATCGTTCGAGGTAGTCTCTCTTTTGGAAGCGAATTAGATAATCATCTCCATCGACTCTAATGTGGTATTTATCTTCTAAAGACCATCCCGATAAGATATGTTCAACTAAGATTGCTTTACTAAAACCTTCAATTTTTTGAATTGTTGAAATCATAAACTAATCCTCTTTTTCGTGTTCGTTTGTAAGTAAATCACGGTCGACACCCGATATGGACTCGAATCGGTTTGAAATCTTTCGTGAGGTAATGTGGAGATCTTTAACATCTTGGCTCACATTTTCGATATGTTTGCTTAAATTATCCCAGCGTAAACGGTAACGGTCAAATTCAAGATTTAAGCGATTCAATTCATCATGTATTACACTTGCATATTTTTCGCGTTCGAGGTTTACAAGAATCGTTTGAATTGTTGTTAAGGTACTCATAAGGGTAGTTGGAGAAACAAGCCACACGCGTTTTCGTTGTGCATATTCGAGGATGTCAGGGTGGTATGCATTGATTGTTGCAAAGACTGCTTCAGCCGGTACAAACATCAACGCTTGATCGGAGGTGATTCCTGGAATAATATATTTCGATGCGATAGCATCGATGTGCTTTTTACAGTCAACAACAAATTGCTTCTCGGCAACGTTTCGTTGATTGCTGTCCAATTCTTTATCAATCATGCGACGGTAATTCTCAAGAGGAAATTTAGAGTCAATGACCAATGTACCTAAAGGTTCTGGTGCAAAAAGGACTGCATCCGGACGTACTCCGTTAGCTAGGTTATATTGCATTTGGTAGATTCGATCATTTTTATCACCGAAGATTGAGGATAAGATGTGATGAAGTTGAACTTCGCCAAAAGTTCCTCGTGTTTTTTTATCCGTTAAAACATCTTGTAAGGAAACGATTTCAACAGAGAGTGCATCAATTTTTTTCTGGGCTTCATCAATCTTACTCAAACGCTCGACAATATTGGTGAACGTATCATTAGTTTTTTTGAAACCTTGTTCAAGTGATTGACTGACTTTATCATCCATTAACATCAGACGTCGTTCTACACTTTCAGTGAGTTTTGTAAACTGTTGATCAAGTTGTAGATTCATTTTGTCGTGGAATAAAATGAGCGCGCGATTAACTTCTTTCTCAAAAACAATGTTTCGTTGCGTAAGGTCATTAAAACGGACATCAATTCGATCCGTAAACTGATTGAACTTATCCGAAACTTTTTCGCGGCTTTCGAAATCCAATTCTGCCATCCGTGACAACGTTGTATGTGTTTGGTTCAACAATATTTGTTCTAATTGATTGTATTCTTCAAAAAGTACATCAAATTGTTGTTTCAGCGCATCTGTTTTGATTGTATTACGCTGTGTTTTAAATTGCATATATATAAGGATAGCCAAAAGTATGATTATCAGCATTAATAAGATGGGTGTGTATTGTGTCATAAAAACTCCTTTATTTAGTTATATTATACGACAATGGTAACACAGAGTATCACTTTCATGTGTTTATCCTATACAGAAAAAGATTTATAGTATAATAAGGATAGAGGTGGCAATATGAATAGAATTGGATTAGCTTTATCAGGTGGTGGTGTTAAATCAATCTCACAACTTCCTGTCATTCGTGCATTGAAGGAACAAAATATTAAAATTGATGTGGTTGCCGGAACATCGATGGGTTCGGTAATTGCAGCGCTTGTTGCGTGCGGGCTTGACTCGGAAACATTAACCGATGTCGTACTGAAATTGGAACAGAGTATTAAAGAGAAGCATATATTTACAAAACCAAGTGCCAAACTTCTACCATTTTCTAAGGAAAAATTAACAGGGGGGTATGTGGATGGACAAGAACTTGAAGATGAACTTCAAAAGGTTCTTGATGTTATTGGAATTCACAACATTTGCGATGTCGTAATTCCTCTTGCGATTCCTGCTGTTGACTTAACTACAGGTAAGGTTGTTTGCTTCGTTTCGCACCCGGAAATGTTTACCATCACGGACAATGATTGGGAAATCATTACAGATATACCGTTGGCAAAAGCGGTTCGAGCATCGTGTTCGTTCCCGTTTGTTATCGCTGCAATGGAATATCAAGGGTATGTACTTGTTGACGGGGGTGTTCGAATGAACTTGCCGCTTGAACTTGTTGAAGCATATGGTGTCGATAAAACCATAGCCGTTACAATGCACTCCAATGAGCCATTTCATGAGTATAATTCGCTCATGGCAATTGCAACGCGTTGTATGGATTTAATGCGAATAGAAGATGACTACCATATTGTGAAGAAAGCGGACGTACATATCAATGTCCCGTTAGATGATGTATGGGTTTTCGAATTGGGTAAGGGTCGCTTCACCATGGATCGTGCCAATTTGGTACTTGAAAAACATAAAGATGATATTAAAGCGCTTGTAAAGAAGAAAACTTTTTGGGAGCGTATTAAAGAGGAACTGGAGGATTTATAATGCTCTACAAAACATTGAATAATAAAGTAGAAATACCGATGCTTGGTCTTGGGACGTACCGCTTGCTTGGGGAAGATGCCTATACAGTTGTTCGAAATGCCCTGAAACTTGGATATCGTCATATTGATACTGCAATGATTTACGAAAATGAAGAAGCGGTAGGACGTGCACTTAAAGATTCGGGCATTCCTCGTGAAGAACTCTTTATAACGACGAAATGTTGGAATGATGATCAAGGTTTTGAGACAACACTTAAAGCATTTGATACATCATTACAAAAACTAGGGTTGGATTATGTAGACCTTTATTTGATTCATTGGCCACAACCAAAGTCTCGCGATACGTGGCGTGCTTTTGAAAAAATATATAAGGAAAACCGAGCAAGAGCGATTGGAGTTTCCAATTTTAATGAAGAACAACTTGCGACGTTATTGCAATCTGCGGAAATTATACCGATGATAAATCAAGTTGAACGTCATCCGTATCTTGTCCAAACCGAACTGAAGCGGTTATGTGATCGTTATCAAATTGCGTGCGAGGGGTGGATGCCGATTGCTCGTAACAAAGTTTCGGAGAGTGAAACTATTGTAAAACTGGCGCATAAATATGGTAAGACACCTGCACAAATTACCTTGCGATGGCAAACGCAAACTGATTGGATCGTTTTCCCGAAAACACAATCAGAGCAACGATTGCATGAAAACTTTGATATTTTTGATTTCGAATTAACAAATAATGAACTCGAAATTGTGAACGGACTCAATGAAGATTTACGACTTGGTACGAATCCAAATAAATACGATATTGAATAGAGCGCAGATACGCTCTATTTTTATAAATAAAACCGTTCAACCTTGTGAATGTTTTTATTTATAGAATGAATAATCTTAAAGATGATGTATAGATTTATCATATGAACGTGTTATAATAGTAATATATATTGATAATCATTATCATTATTAAACGGAGGGTTACTTATGTGGAAAGAAACAATTTTAAGTCTAAAAGAAACGATCCTATGTGGAATTCTTTTATTGCTGGGAGCATTATTTAATAATAATATATTACTGATCTTAGCGATTGCGATCGGTGGTTATGAACAAACGAAAGAAGGGATTACCGATACCGTTCAGAATAAACATTTAAATGTAGAATTGCTTATGATTCTTTCTGCAATCGGGGCCTGTTTAATTGGCTATTATATGGAGGGTGCAGTTTTAATCTTTATTTTCTCATTATCTGGAGCACTTGAAGAGTTGACACTGGACCAAAGTCAACGCGAAATTCGATCACTTATGGAATTACAACCAACAGAAGCAACGCGATTAAATAAAAACGGAAGTACAGAAGTTGTTAGTGTTGAGGAATTAGAGGTCGGAGATAAGGTGATTGTGGCCGTGGGAGAAACAATTCCAATTGATGCAATGATCTATAATGGTCAAAGTAGTATTGAAGAAGCTGCAATTACGGGTGAATCAATGCCTAAGGAAAAGAAGGTGGGCGATACAGTATTTGGGGGAACATTGAATATTTCTCACCCGCTTACGATAGAGGTTAATACTTCTGTTAACGATACCTTAATTCAAAAAATTGTAAGAATGGTCGAAGAGGCACAACAATTCCCTTCGAAAACAGCTCGATTTATTGAACGCATCGAAGATTATTATGCACGAATCGTATTGGTTGTCGTAGCGCTAGTAATTCTTATACCAATTCTTTTTATGGGTCAGTCCTTTGAAGCTTCATTTTATAGAGGGATGATTCTCTTAGTTGTTGCATCGCCATGTGCGTTGATTGCATCGGTAACGCCTGCTACTCTATCTGCGATTTCGAATGGAGCCAAACGTGGTATTTTAGTTAAAGGCGGTATTCATTTCGAAAACATGATGGATGCAAAGGCAATTGCTTTTGATAAAACGGGCACACTGACTGAAGGTGTTCCATCACTCACGGATGTCTTCTATTTAGATGGTGTAGATGCTCGCGAAGTTGGAGAAGCTGTTATTGCGATTGAACAGTATTCTACGCATCCTCTCGCAAATGCTGTGGTCTCCGGCCTTTATAATCAGTTAAAAATTGAAGATTATCCATCCGCAAATAATGTTGAAGAAGTTGCTGGATATGGAATTAAAGGTGTTTATGGTGGAAAAGAATATCGGATTGGTAAACTTGAACACATGACAACGGACGATCAATTTGTCATTGATAAAGGATTAGAGTTATCTCAAGCAGGGAAAAGTCTTGTGTATATTCAACAAGATGAAGATGTTATTGGAGTCTTGGGATTAATTGATGTGATTCGTGAAGAAGCCATCGCACTAGTGCAATGGTTAAATAACAATGATATAAAAACGGTAATGATCACTGGAGACAACCAACAAACTGCAGAGCACATCGGTTCAAAAATTGGTGTTTCTAAAATTGTAGCAGAATGTCTCCCTGATGAAAAAGCGACAATCATTCGAGATCTTGAACGAGAAATGGGAACAGTGGTAATGATTGGAGATGGTATTAATGATGCGCCAGCGCTTGCAAATGCGACCATTGGGGTTGCGATGGGAAGCGGAACAGATATTGCAATGGAGGCAGCTGATATCATTTTAGTTAAGGATGACATTAGTGGGATACGCTATGCAATTGAACTTTCGCTGCGACTACGTAAAATTGTGATTCAAAATGTTGTTTTTTCAATCGGTGTTATTCTACTTCTTGTCATATCAAACTTCTTTGATATGATCAGTCTTCCAATTGGTGTAGTGGGACATGAAGGAAGTACCATTCTTGTTATTCTTAATAGTTTAAGACTGTTAAGAGAAATTAAAATGGAAAAAGCTTAGTAAAATAAGGGCTCTGTGCCCTTTTTTACTTTATAAACCGGTATGAATCCTATGATTTAAACCCTTAAAATCACATAACAAGATGTTTTGTGAAGAAACGCAAAATAAAACAAAATAAAGTGAAAATAGTGTTGACGGTGGGTAGAGAGGGTGGTATTATATACAAGCGCTAAGGGAAACCGAGTGCAAGAAATGGTCTTTGAAAACTAAACAGGAAACGTCAATTTCAAAAAGAAATACGGATAAATAAATAAACAAAACTCGTCAGAGTTAAAAAGAGAAAGAATCAAATGGAGAGTTTGATCCTGGCTCAGGATGAACGCTGGCGGCGTGCCTAATACATGCAAGTCGAACGAAGTGAAGAGGAGCTTGCTCCTTGGAACTTAGTGGCGAACGGGTGAGTAATAC